>JAUXUK010000089.1 GCA_030680805.1 Sulfuritalea sp.
AAACGGGACCGCGCCGATGATATTGCACTTCACCGTGTGAGAAAGTAGGTCAGCGCCAGACTCCCCCTTGAAACCCCTCCTCCGCTTACCCGGGGGAGGGGTTTGTCTTTTACGCCAACAAAAAGTCGGCGATGGCGACACTGCGGTGGTTTATTCGATGCTATTATGTGTGCGTTAAATAGCATCATTAAATACATCAGATAGCTTCTGGCGGAGATACCATGGATACCATCTTTACCAATATGACGGTCAGCGTCACCGAGTTGAAGCGTAATTTCGCGGGCATTATCAAACAGGCCGAGGAAAACCCGGTAGCAATACTCAACCACAATCGACCCGAGGCGTATCTCTTGCCGGCGGCTCACTACGAGCGGCTCATGGCTTACCTGGAAGACCTGGAAGATGCGCAACTGGTGCATGAGCGCGCCAACGGTCCCTTCGTCGAGGTGAGAGTGGATGAGCTCTAAGCTGCGCTTCCACGAACTGGCACTGGCAGAGTGGAAACGACTCGATGGCAGCGTGCGCGAGCCACTCAAGAAAAAGCTGGAAGAGCGACTGGACAACCCTCGCGTGCCTTCCGCCGCGCTGTCTGGCATGGCTGATTGCTACAAGATCAAGCTTAGGCGGATCGGCTATCGACTGGTTTACCGTGTCGATGACGACGTAGTGTTTGTTACTGTGATCGGTGTCGGAAAACGGGACAGGCAAAAAGTCTACGAGCTTGCGCAATCGAGGCGGCGAACAGTCTTCCCGAAAGAGTAATCAACTCCCCGCGCCGTCCCGCCGGCGCCGACTATGTCAAAAGAGTTTTCAGCGATGCCGCTACCGCCTTGCGGTCGGCGGCTCATAGCCCACGATAGGCCTCGTCATCCGCGGCGGAATCCCATTCGCACAGCGTACCTTCCACCGCTTGGGCGAACGCTATGTCGCGGGGGTTCGCGCGGGTGAGGCGAACCAGGCCATTTTCAATCTCGAAGGCAAGCACGTCACCCTGCTTGATGCCAAGCGTAGTGCGTACCGCCAATGGAATCGTCGCCTGAAATTTTGACGTTACACGGGATACGGATGTCATTGATATGATCGGGTAACTATTTTGGAATCCCCACCGCGCTGGAAACCGTGGTCTTGCGCCTATTCACTCGAAAATCGGGGCGAGTTTTGCCAGAACTTCGTCCATGATGGATGCTGGCAAAGTGTCCACCCTGCGCGCATTGCGCGCGCCAAGATCGAGCACGCGCGGCTGATCGCAGCGAACAACCCCGGTTGTCTTGATGCCGGTCACGGGAACGGCGAATCCGATGCGGCGGGCGAAGTCGCCCCCGCTCGTGATCGGGCAGATCACCGGCAATTTTGTTGCTTCATTGAACTCGGTTGGGGATACGACCAGAACAGGACGGCTCCCGCGTTGCTCACGCCCTTCGGTCGGGTCAAGCGAGACAAGGTAAATGTCGCCTCGCTTCATATCAGTTCGCCACCCACGGCAGGCGCATCGACCCATTCGCGTTCTTCAGCCGGTTGTGGTTGTGAATAGTCCGAGGCAGCCAGCAATTCCGCGAGCGTGTAACGCGGCCTTGGCTTGGGATCAATCACCAAGTGACCGCCGGAGACGGTCACACCGACGGTCGCTCCTGCGTGCAGGTGCAGTTGATCGAGGAACGCAGGTGGAACGGCCAACATGATCGAGCCGCCAACCTTGCGCAGATTGGTTGTGTGCATGATGTATCCTTATCGACAAATTATACGCAAATATAACTTTACTCAATCCAAATCGCAAGCTCTTTCCTGGCAAAAACCGGTGTTTCTCCGCAGGATTTACAGGGAGAGCCCAGCTTCTCTTGCTGGTTTGACTGGCCGCCTGTTGTACGAAAACCACAAAATATGTCTTTCGACCTGCCAAACGCCCAGCGGCGATTGTCTGCTACCCCGCTGTCAGGCGAGAATGCTCCCAGCTTCCCGGATTCGGGTAGTGGCAGCGAGTAGTGACCGACCACGTGGTGTCATTGCAAACTGTTCAAACCAACTCTCTTATTGGAGAAATCTAAATGCAAAAGAAACTAATCGCTCTGGCAATTGCTGGCCTGTCCAGCGCTGCTTTCGCTCAGTCGAACGTCACCATTTCTGGCAACATGGACTTGGGTTACTACTCGGGTTCCTTCCAGACCACTACCGCAATGGATAACAAGACGGCTGCTGCCGCCAACGGTTCCTCGACCTCGTCGCTGACTTTCTCCGGCAGCGAAGCTCTCGGCGGCGGCATGAAGGCCGGTTTCGTGATGAGCACTGACTACACGGCCGGCGGCAATGCGACCAATTTCCTCAATAGCCAGAACTTCCTGGAACTCGCCGGCAACTGGGGCTCCCTGAAGCTCGGCAACATCAACAACGCCGCTCTGATTGCCAACATGGGCTCGCAGCCTTACGGCACGGCGATCGGCTCCGCCAACTCCGGCAACTTCTCGCGTCTGTCGCGTGCTGGCAACAACGGTGCTTTCGGTGCTGTTGTAAACGAAGGCGAAACCGTTGGCGCTACCGGCGCACCTACATCCGGTGCTCGCATGGTTCGTACCAACAATTCCATGATGTACTCGACGCCGAGCTTCAGCGGCTTCAGCGCTTCCTACCAGTGGGCTGCCAAGAACGCCGACGCAGCTGCTGCCGGTGATACGATTGGCCTGCAGGAACTCGGCCTGGCTTACAACAACGGCCCGATCAACGTCTGGTTCACCAACACCCAGATGTCGGCTGGTGTCGATGGTGTTGCCCCGCTGAACGCCAACGAGAAGGTTACGCATAACCAGCTCACCGGCAACTACACCTTCGGCCCGGCGACTGTTTACGCTGGCTGGACCAGCTCCAAGAGCAGCGTAGCCGCCACGGCTGACTCCCGCTCCTGGAACCTGGCTCTGAAGTATGCCTTCACTGGCGCACTGACCGGCGGCATCAACGTCGTCAGGGTTGATGACAAGCTGACCCTCAATCAGGACCGTAGCCTGACGGGTCTGGGTCTTGACTACGCCATGAGCAAGCGCACCACGGCTTACGGTCGTTACGAGAATGGCGACAACGACAAGTCCAATGGCGCGACGGGCAAGTTCACCCGCTACCAGGTCGGCCTGCGTCACTCCTTCTGATATCGCGCCGACCTCGTGTCGGCATGATGTTGGAAAATCAAAGCCACCCTTCGGGGTGGCTTTTTTACGTCTGGTGTTTCATGTTCTCGAATCAAAGGGGCCAGGGTCGAATTAACTTCGTGCGACTGCCGAAAGTCGGCGCTGGCGACACGGCGACAGAATCAAAGGGGCCAGGGTCGAATTAACTTCGTGCGACTGCCGAAAGTCGGCGCTGGCGACACGGCGACAGGGTGCAGGTAGAAGCAAAGAACCTCCCCCATCCTTTGGGCGAAGCTCGGTTAATTCGCTAGACTCCTGCTCATGCCCCGTCGCCCCCGCATCCATCTTGCCGGACTTCCATTGCATATCGTCCAGCGCGGCCACAACCGCGAGGCTTGTTTCTTTGGGGAGGACGACTATCACACGTATCGCCACTGGCTGGGCGAAGCCCTCACGGCCAGTGCTTGCGCGCTGCATGCTTATGTGCAGATGACCAATCATGTACATCTGCTGCTGACGCCGCCCGCCCCCGAAGCCGTTTCCCAGTTGGTCATGTCGCTGGGCCGACGTTACGTGCAGTACATCAACAAGACCTATCGTCGCACCGGCACATTGTGGGACAGTCGCTACAAGTCGTCGCTGGTCCAGGAAAATAACTATCTGTTGCTGTGCCAGCGTTACATCGAACTCAACCCGGTGCGCGCCGCGATGGTGGATGACCCCGCCCACTACCGCTGGAGCAGCTATCGGGCAAACGGGCTGGGGCAGACTGACCCTCTGCTTACACCCCATCCGGTGTATTCCGCGCTGGGCGGCACCGAGGCGCTGCGCTTGGCCGCCTATCGCGCCCTGTTCCGGCCGGAACTGGACGCCGATGCGATCAGTGATATCCGCATAGCCTTGGATCAGGGGCAACCGCTGGGCGATTCGCGATTCCTCGCCAGCATCGAACGGGCGACGGGGCAGCGGCGCGAAGTCAAGCTGCGTGGCCGACCACGAAAGCAGGCTGCGGCGTTAGTGGTGGAGAAGCAGCAACTTCCGCTAGAAATCTGAGCCTGGCCCCTTTTCCGAGCCCCTTTTCCGCTTTTCCGTTGCTTTCAAGGCTTGAACTTCGATGTTCCTTGCGGTAAAGTAAGGAACGTAAAAAGGAGTAAGCCAATGTCGACAGCAACCATGACCAGCAAAGGTCAGATCACCATACCCGCCGTAGTCCGGGCTGCCCTTGGCGTTGAAACGGGCGACCGGGTGGAATTCGTCCTGGTCGAACCGGGACGTTATGAGCTGGTGGCCGCCACTCAGTCGGTAACGGCCTTGAAGGGCTTGGTGCGCAAGCCGGCATCGCCTGTCAGTATTTCGGCCATGAACGAGGCTATCGCCGCACGTGGGGCAAAGGCGCGATGATTGGTTTGGATACCAACGTCCTTGTCCGCTATGTTGCACAGGATGATCCAAAGCAGTCACCCGTAGCGACTCGTTTGATCGAGTCGCTTACGGCAGAGGCGCAGGGGTATGTCAGCGTCGTTTCGGTGGTGGAGTTCGTATGGGTGCTGACGGACTGCTACGCGCTGCCGAAAGGCGAACTCTGCGAAGTCCTGGGAACCCTGCTGCGGACCAAGGAGATCGTCGTGGCGCACGCCGATACGGTGTGGCAAGCTTTGCGGCTGTTCAAGGAAGGCAAGGCTGATTTTGCAGACTGCCTGATCGAGCGGTTTGCGAGTGCGGCAGGATGCGAGCACACGGCAACATTTGATCGCGATGCCGCCAAACACTGCGGCATGCGGTTAATTGGCTGATCTCGAATAAGGCGCAACGCCGTCATCCGTAGCGGCGAGGTCAGCGTCTTTTGCTGGCCCGCCTGCTACGCAGGGGCTTCATCAAAGCAGAACCAGATTGTCCCGGTGGATCAGTTCTGCGCTATCGATGTAGCCGAGCAGGGCTTCGATGTCCTGCGTGCCGTGGCCGGCAATGCGGCGGGCTTCGGAGCTTGAATAGTTGATCAGGCCGCGGGCGATTTCGCGGCCATCGGGGGCGCGACAGGCGACCGCCGCGCCGCGCTCGAAGTCGCCGTCGACGCGTAGCACGCCGACTGCCAGCAGGCTGCGGCCGCCGGCCAGCGCGGCGTGTGCGCCGGCATCGAGCGTCAGCGCGCCGGCCAATTGCAGATGGTCGGCCAGCCATTGCTTGCGCGCGGCCAGCGGTGATTCGGCGGCATAGAGCAGGGTGCCGATGGCTTCGCCGCGCGCAGCGGCCAGCAGGGAATCGGGCTCGCGGCCGCTGACGATCAGGGTATGCGCACCGCTCTTGGCGGCGCGCCGGGCGGCGCGTACCTTGGTGATCATGCCGCCTTTACTGATGCCGGAGCCGGCGCCGCCGGCCATGGCTTCGAAGCGGCGATCGTCGGCGCGGCCTTCGGTAACCAGTGTGGCGGCGGCATCGAGGCGCGGATCGGCGCTGTAGAGGCCCTTCTGGTCGGTGAGGATGATCAGCGCCTCGGCTTCGACGAGGTTCGCCACCAGCGCGCCCAGCGTGTCGTTGTCGCCGAACTTGATTTCGTCGGTGACCACCGTGTCGTTCTCGTTGATGATGGGCACCACGGCAAGGTCGAGCAGGGTTTGCAGGGTCGAGCGGGCGTTGAGGTAACGCGTACGGTCGGCCAAATCTTCGTGGGTCAGCAGGATCTGCGCGGCTTTCAGGCCGTGGCTGAGGAAGGTGCTCTCATAGGCCTGCGCCAGGCCCATCTGCCCCACGGCGGCGGCGGCCTGCAGGTCGTGCATGGCGTGGGGCCTTGCGGTCCAGCCCAGGCGCTGCATGCCGGCGGCAATCGCGCCGGAAGACACCAGCAACACCTGCCGCCCGTCGGCGTGCAGCGCCGCGATCTGGCGTGCGCATTCGGCGATGAAGGCGTGGTCGAGGCCTTGACCGTTGTTGGTGACCAGCGCGCTGCCCACCTTGACGACGATGCGCCGCGCTTCAGCTATCCGCTGTCTCATGTTTTCGATGCTGCTCAAGATAATCCATCACGGCAAATGTGACCTCGCGGCAGCCTGCGCCCGAAATTGCAGAAACGACGAAATGCTTCTTCGGCTTGTAGCTTTTCACCAGCGCGGCGACACGCGCCTCGCGCTCGTCCTCGGGCACCAGGTCGATCTTGTTGATCAGCAGCCAGCGCGGCTTCTTGTACAGCGCCTCGTCGTATTTCTTGAGTTCCTTGAGGATGGCCTTGGCGTCCTTGGCCGGATCGGCGTCCGGATCGAAGGGCGAAATATCGACGAGATGCAGCAGCAGGCCGGTGCGCTGCAAATGCTTGAGGAAGCGATGGCCGAGGCCGGCGCCCTCCGCCGCGCCTTCGATCAGGCCGGGAATGTCGGCGATGACGAAGCTGCGGTTGTCGTCGACTCGCACCACGCCCAGATTCGGGTGCAGGGTGGTGAAGGGATAGTCGGCCACCTTGGGTTTCGCAGCGGAAACCGCCCGGATGAAGGTCGATTTGCCGGCATTGGGCAGGCCCAGCAGGCCGATGTCCGCCAGTACCTTGAGTTCCAGTTTCAACTCGCGCTTTTCCCCCTCCTGCCCCGGCGTGTTCTGGCGCGGCGCGCGGTTGGTGCTGGATTTGAAGTGCGAATTGCCGAGGCCGCCGATGCCGCCCTTGGCAATCAGCCAGCGCTTGCCGTCGGTATCGAGGTCGGCAATCAATTCACCGGTTTCGTTGTCGGTGATTACGGTGCCCACCGGCATGCGCATTTCCAAGTCTTCCCCGCCCTTGCCATAGCGGTCGGAGCCGTGGCCGTTTTCGCCCTTCTGGCCGCGAAACACGCGGGTGTAGCGAAAGTCGATCAGGGTGTTGAGGTTGCGATCGGCAATGGCCCAGATGCTCGCCCCCTTGCCGCCGTCGCCGCCGTCCGGGCCGCCCAGTGGAATGTACTTTTCGCGACGAAACGACACCGCGCCGTTGCCACCATCGCCGGCGAGGACTTCTATGCGCGCTTCGTCAAAGAATTTCATAGGCCTAGAAACGCGAAAGCCCTATCTCGACGATAGGGCTTTCGTCGCGAAAAGATGAGACTTAGGCTGCCGCCGGAACGATGCTGACGACGCGACGTTTGGCCGGACCCTTGACGGCGAATAGCACCGTGCCTTCGATCTTGGCGAACAGCGTGTGGTCCTTGCCCATGCCGACATTGTCGCCGGGATGGAATTCGGTGCCACGCTGCCGCACGATGATGCTGCCGGCGGAAATCAGCTCACCGCCGTAGCTCTTTACGCCAAGGCGCTTCGATTCCGAGTCGCGGCCGTTACGGGAACTGCCGCCTGCTTTTTTGTGTGCCATGTTTTAGCTCCTGATTCTCTCGTCGGGCTCAGGCGGCGATGCCGCTGATCTCGATTTCGGTGAAGTTTTGGCGATGGCCCTGGTGCTTCTGGTAGTGCTTGCGACGGCGCATCTTGAAAATGGTGACCTTGGGATGACGGCCCTGAGCGATCACTTTCGCGGTGACTTTGGCACCGGCGAGCATGGGAGAACCGATCTTGACCGATTCGCCTTCGCCGACCATGAGTACCTGGTCGATAGTGATTTCAGTGCCTACATCAGCCGGTATCTGTTCTATTTTGAGTTTTTCGCCAGCGGCAACGCGATACTGCTTGCCACCGGTTTTTATGACCGCATACATGATGGAGACTCCAATAGGATGACGCAAAGAACCGCGCAGTATACAGAGTGCCCGGCTGCAGGTCAAATACTTGAATTCATGCCGGACGCCCGGTTGTCGGTGGCGTGTAGCCGATGGCCAGCGAAATGGCGTCGGCGGTTTGCTTGACCAGGGCGGCCCAGTCCGGACTGTGGCGCTCGGCGGGGGCGGAAACCGACAGGCCGGCGACCAGCGCGCCGGTATCGTCACGCACCGCTGCGGCGATGCAGCGCAAACCCTGCTCGATTTCCTCGTTGTCGAAGGCTACGCCGTGGCGCCGGGCGCGGTCTACCTCCCGTTCCAGCGCGGCCAGGGTGGTCAGCGAGGTCGGCGTATAGCCGGGCAGTCCGGTTCGCTTGGCGTATTCACGGAGTTTTTGCGGGCCGTCTTCGGCGAGATACAGCTTGCCCACCGCGGTGACATGCAGCGGCGCGCGGGCGCCGACCAGATGCACCACGCGCACCGAGGAGCGGCCGCTGGAGGTGCGTTCGACATAGACAATTTCGTCGCCCTGGCGCACGCCCAGATTCACGCTTTCGCCCAGTTGCTGGTGCAGGCGCTGCATCAGCGGCATGGCGGCCTGGCCGATGCTGATGCGCGACTTGACCACGTTGCCCAGTTCCAGCAGGCGGATGCCCAGCCGATAGGTGCCCGGCTCGGCGCGCTCGACGAAACCGGAGGTGGCCATCGCCGCCAGAATGCGATGCGCGGTCGACGGATGCAGGCCCGTTTCCAGCGCCAATTGCTTGAGGCTGACCGGGTCGGGGTGATAGGAAAGGACATCGAGCAGTTTCATCATGCGCTCAATGACCTGGATGCCGCTGCGGGCTTCCGGCGCGGCATCCGTGCGGGGTGACGGCACGGCAATCTCTTCGTGGCAAGGGGACTTCGGATACTATAGCAAAACCCGCAAAAGCCTTCGCCGGCCAGCGGCAATCAATTGCTTTGCATGCCGGAGATCCCCCTTCGGGGCAGGCAACCAAATACGGAGTGTGGCCATGGCAAGGGTACGCGTAGCGCTGTTTGTGACCTGTCTGGTGGATTTGATGCGCCCGCGCATCGGCTTTGCCGCCCTGAAATTGCTTGAAACCGCCGGTTGCGAGGTGATCGTGCCGGACACCCAGACCTGTTGCGGCCAGCCGGCGTGGAATTCGGGCGATGCCCCAAGCGCCGTGGCGCTGGCGAAAAAGACCATCGCCGAGTTCGAGGGCTTCGACTACATCGTGACGCCGTCCGGCTCCTGCGGCGACCATATTCGTACCGAGTATCCCGGCATGTTTGCCGAAGAGCCAAATTGGCGCGACCGCGCCACGGCACTGGCCAGCCGTACCTACGAACTGACGGATTTTCTGGTGACGGTGCTCAAGGTCGATAGCGTGCCGGGCGACTATGAAGGCACCGTGACCTATCACGATTCCTGCAGCGGTCTGCGCAGCCTCGGCATCAAGGAACAGCCGCGCGCGCTGCTGGCGAAGCTCAAGGGCGTCACCCTGAAAGAGATGAGCGGCTGCGAGGAATGCTGCGGTTTCGGCGGCACCTTTTCGGTCAAGTTTGGCGAGGTGTCGGCGGCGATTGCCGAACGCAAGTGCGACAACGTGCTGGCCAGCGGCGCGCAGGCCGTGGTCGGCGGCGACCTCGGCTGCCTGTTGAACATCGAAGGCAAGCTGCGGCGCATGGGTGACGAGACGACGCAAGTGCTGCACGTCGCCGAAGTGCTGGCCGGGAGGGTCTGAATCATGGAAATCAAATCCATGCACTTCAAGGCCAACGTCCACGCCAAGCTGGCGGACGTGGTGCTGCAGGGCAACCTCAAGAACGCCAAGGGCAAGTTTGTCACCCGGCGCGCCGTGGCGATCAAGGACCTCGATGACTTCGAGGGCACGCGCGATGCGGCCGAGGCGATCCGCAACAAGGTCATCGACAACCTCGACCTGTGGCTGGAACGCTTCGAGCAGAAGGCGCTGGATACCGGCGCCACGGTGCTCTGGGCCAAGGACGGCGTGGAGGTCTGCCGCCTGGTGACGGAGATCGCGAAGAAGCACGGCGTGACCAAGGTCACCAAGTCGAAATCGATGCTTTCCGAAGAGGCCGGGCTCAACCAGGCGCTGGAAGCCGCCGGCATCCAGCCGGTGGAAACCGACCTCGGCGAATACATCCTGCAGGTGGACAACAACGAACCGCCCAGCCACATCATTGCGCCGGCGGTGCACAAGAGCCTGGACGAGGTTGCCGACCTGTTCCACAAGGTGCATGGCACGCCGCGCAAGACCGACATCCAGGCGCTGACGCGGGAAGCCCGCGAAGTATTGCGGACGCATTTCCTCTCGGCCGGGATGGGACTTTCCGGCGGCAATTTCCTGGTCGCCGAAACCGGATCGGTGGCGCTGGTCACCAACGAGGGCAACGGCCGCATGGTGACGACCATGCCCAAGGTGCATGTGGTCATCACCGGCATCGAGAAAGTGATCCCGACTCTCGAAGACCTGTCGACCCTGATGCGATTGCTGCCGCGCTCGGCCACCGGGCAGTCGATCTCGAATTACTTTTCGATCCTCACCGGCGTGAAGAAGCCGGAGGAACACGACGGCCCCGAGCACCTCTACTTCGTGCTGGTCGATAGTGGCCGTGCCGACGTGGTCGGCAGCGACTTTCATGCAATGCTGCGCTGTATCCGCTGCGGCGCCTGCATGAACCACTGCCCGGTGTATCAGACCATCGGCGGCCATGCCTACGGCTGGGTCTATCCGGGTCCGATGGGGTCGGTGCTGACGCCCTTGTATGCGGGCATGGAGAACTCGATCGACCTGCCGCACGCGGCCACTTTGTGCAACCAGTGCGGCATCGTCTGCCCGGTAAAGATTCCGTTGCCCGACCTGCTGCGCAAGTTGCGTGAGAAGCAGACCGAGCGCGGCTTGCGGCCGCTCACCGAACGCATCGGCTTGCGCCTGTGGGCCTGGGTGGCGCAGCAGCCGAGGCTCTATGCGCTGGGCGCGAGTTTCGGTGCGCGCTACCTGAAGTGGCTGGCCGGCGACACGAATCGCATCCGCGTGCTGCCGACGGCGCCCGAGTGGACGCTGGGCCGAGACTTTCCGGCGCCGCAGGGCAAGACCTTCCGCGAACTGTATGCGGCGCAGAAGAATAAGGAGGCAGCATGATTACGACATTCCCCCCGACCCCCTTTCCAGGAAAGGGGGCGACGACGGTTCAGCCGCGGTCGCGGCTTCCGGTTGCTGAATTGCTGCCTCCTTGGGGCGGCCCGGCGGAGGCAGCATGAGTTCCCGTGAAGACATCCTCGGCCGCGTCCGCGCCGGCCTCCAGCGCAACGCGACCAATGCGGCCGCGGGTCGCGAGGTGATGCTGGCCGCCCTGTCGACCCGCAGCCACGGCCCGAAACCGGCCATCAGTGCCGATCCGAAGGCCCTGCTGGAGCGCTTTCAAGCCAAGTCGGAAGCGCAGTCGAGCACGGTCGATATCGTGGCGCAGGAATCCGGCGTGCCGGCTGCGGTCGCGCGCTACCTGATGAGCATGAATCTGTCGAAATCGGCGGTTGCCTGGCCCTCGCTGGGGGCGCTCGATTGGGCCGCGGCCGGCCTTGCCGTCGAAGGGCGCGGCGCGCGCGACGCCGACCTGGTCGGCATCACCGGCTGCTTCTGCGCCGTCGCCGAAACCGGCACGCTGATGGTGTGTTCTTCGCCCGATACGCCGGCGACCGTCAGCCTGTTGCCCGAAACGCACATCGCGATTGTCCGTGCCTCGCGCATCGTGCCCTACATGGAGGACGCCTGGGATCTGGCGCGCAAGGAACTCGGCACCCTGCCGCGCGCCGTCAATTTCATCTCCGGCCCGTCGCGCACCGGCGACATCGAGCAGACCATCGTCCTCGGCGCCCATGGGCCCTACCGTGTGCATCTGGTGATTGTCGAAGGCTGAGAGCTTGTGAAATTTCTATTCTGTCTTGATTTTCGTACTCGTCACCCCGGCGAAGGCCGGGGTCCAGTTCGTCTATCCGATTGGTTTCATGGGGCTCAGCGGTACACACTGGATTCCGGCTTTCGCCGGAATGACGGGGGAATGCGCTGGCTGCTGCTTGCCCTATTCATCGCCGTATCGCCAGCGCCGACTTTTGCCCAGATCGGCGAAGAAGTCCTGCCGCCGGTGTTTGTCGAAACCCTGCTCGAATTGCCCGACGATGCGGCGCAGGCGGCCAAGTCGGGCAAGCGCCTGCTGCTGTATTTCGGCCAGGTGGGTTGCCCCTACTGCAAGGAACTGATGCAGACCAGCTTCACGCAGAAGACCATCGTCGACAAGACCGCAAAGCATTTCCTGCCGATCGCCTTCAACCTGTTCGGCGACCGCGAAGTCACCTGGTTCGACGGCAAGGTACGCAGCGAAAAGGAATTCGCCAAATTTCTCAAGGTGCAGTTCACGCCCACGCTGTTGTTGCTCGACGAGAAGGGCGCCATCATCGCGCGCATCAACGGCTATTACCCGCCACATCGATTTTCGGCGGCACTGGACTATTCGGTGAAGCGGCTGGAAAACAAGCTGCCGTTTGCCGAGCACATGAAAGCCGTGCCGCAAACCGGCGCCAGCGCCACGCTTCACGAGCAGCCCTTTTTCATGAAGCCGCCCTTGAACCTTGCCCGCAAGCGGGGCGACAAGCCGCTGGCCGTGCTGTTCGAGTCGCGCCACTGCGCGCCCTGCGACGAGTTGCACCAGGAAGGCTTCAAGCGCGACAAGACGCTGGCGGCGATTTCCAGGCTGGATGTCGCGCGCCTTTCGCTGTCGGGCCGCGATGTCCTGACCACGCCGGACGGGCGCAGCAGCAATGCCGAAGCCTGGAGCAAGCAACTGGGGATCAGCTACACGCCGAGCGTGGTGTTCTTCGATGACCAGGGCAAGGAGGTATTCCGCCTCGAGGCCTACGTGCGCCCGTTCCACTTCACGTCGTCCTTCGAGTACGTCGCCAGCGGCGCCTATCGCAAGGAGCCGGAATTCCAGCGCTTCCTGCAGAACAAGGCCGAGCACATGAAAGACACCGGCGAGAAACTGGAACTCTGGAAATAATTCCATTTTCAGATCATCCGTGACTTTGTCGACTTCGCCTTGCCGTGCAGTTGGCACTGTCTGCGGCTCGTCTTCGCGTCACAAATGATCTGAAACCGGAATTAAGCTTTAGTTCGCGGCGAGGAATTGCTCGAACTCCGCCAGCGGTAGTGGCCGGCTGAACAGGTAGCCCTGATAGGCATGACAGCCGTGCCGCTCGAGGAACTCGCGCTGCGCTTCGGTTTCTACGCCCTCGGCGAGGGCACTCAAGCCCAGCCCCGCGGCCATGGTGATGATGGTTTGCGCGATGATGCCGTCGCTGGTGTTGTCGGGAAGCTTGAGCACGAAGGCGCGGTCGATCTTGAGCTGGTCCAGCGGCAGCCGGGTCAGGTAGGACAGCGATGAGTAGCCGGTGCCGAAGTCGTCGAGCGAAAAGGCGATGCCAAGCTTCTTGATGGCCTGCATTTTGCGGATGGTGTCCTCGACATTGTCCAGCACCAGGCTCTCGGTCAGCTCCAGTTTCAGCCGCTTCGGGTTGGCGCCGCTGACTTCGAGAGTTTGGCGTATCTGATCGAGAAACTCAGCCTGACGGAACTCGCGCGGACTGACGTTCACGGCCAGCTGGAGATCGCGGGTGCGCGTATCGCCTGACCACGCCTTGAGTCGGGCGCAGGCCGTTTCCAGTACCCAGCGGCCGATCGGCAGGATCAGCCCGGTTTCTTCCGCCAGCGGGATGAAGCTGAGCGGCGAGACGGGGCCGTGCTCCGGGCTCTGCCAGCGCAGCAAGGCCTCGGCGCCGATGACGCGGCCCTGGCCGTCAACCTGCGGCTGAAAATGCAGCGAGAGTTCCTCGCGCTCCAGCGCCAGATGCAGACCGCCTTCGAGTTCGTGCCGGTCCCTGGCGGCCTGGTTCATCGCCGCCGTGAAGAACTGCACGTTGTTGCGCCCCGCCGACTTGGCGTGATACATCGCGGTATCGGCGTTCTGCATCAGTACATCCGCGTTATCGCCGTCATCCGGAAAGACCGCGATGCCGATGCTGGGGGTGGTGTGCAACTCGTGCGATTCGACGCGATAAGCCATTCCCAGGGTCTTGAGTATCTTGTCGGCGACGCTGCCGGCGGCGGTCGCCTCGACTCCGGTCAGCACCACCACGAACTCGTCGCCGCCGAGGCGGGCGACCACGTCGCTGTCGCGCACGCTCGCCGTCAGGCGGCTTGCGACCTCCTGCAGCAATCCGTCGCCGACATGGTGGCCGAGGGTGTCGTTGATGTTCTTGAAGCGATCCATGTCGATGAACATCAGCGCCAGGTGGGCGTTATCCCGGCGTGCCGTGGCCAGCGCCTGATCGAGCCGCCCCTGCAGGTTGTAGCGGTTGGGCAGGCCGGTCAGCGGGTCGTGCAGCGCGAGGTGGCTGATGCGCTCCTGTGCCGTCTTGCGCTCGGTCATGTCGGTGAAGCTGCCGATGTAGTACTCGATTTCGCCGTCGCCATTCCTGACGGCCGAGATCGTCAGCCACTTGGGATAGAAGCTGCCGTCCTTGCGCTTGTCCCATACCTCGCCCTGCCAGAAACTTTCGTCATTGATGGCCTGCCACATGGCCTTGAATTCATCGGCCGTGGTGCGCCCCGAGGCGAGGATGCGCGGGTTCTGTCCGAGCACGTCGTCGGCGCTGTAGCCGGTGAGGCGGGTGAAGGCCTGATTCACTTCGAGGATGCGGTTGTCGCGGTCGCTGATCACGATCGCCTCGCCGCTGCGCTCGAACACGCTGGCCAGCAGGCGCAGCTTGTGCTCGGCTTCCCGGCGCCCGGTAATGTCGCGCCAGAGGGTGTGCAGGATCACTTCGCCGCCCATGGTGATGGGTGTCAGCGTCACTTCCACCGGAACGTCCGAGCCGTCGGCGCGCCGGTGCATCCAGTCAAACCGGTGGTAGCCGACCCGCAAGGCCGTGGCGATCATTTCCGCCGCCTTGTCGGCGGATGCGCGGCCGTCCGGCTGGCGCTCCGGCGAGATCTCGGCGGGCTGGCGGTTGAGGAAACTTTCCTTGCTGTCGTAGCGGAGCAGCGTCACGGTGGCCGCGTTGCAGTCGACGAAGCTGCCATCCCTGATCAGCAGGATCGGGTCGTTCATGTCTTCGAACAGGTGCCGGAATACTTCGACGCTTTCCGTCTTCTCCGCGACCAGATGCTGCTCCCGAATTTGCAAGCTTCCGAGGCGCAGCAGCAGCCAACTCAGCAGGCCCAGCAGCAGCGCGCCGGACGCGCCGACGGCGGTGGCTCTCAGCTTCCAGCCGGCCAGCACATCTTCGTGCGCCAGGGCGGCGGCCACAAAGAAGGGATAGCGCTCCAGCTTGCGGAAGCTCAAGGTGCGCATCACGCCATCGACCGACCCGAGGAATTCGCTGGTCGATACCAATTTTCCGGCGCTGATGGCGTCACGTGTCGGACTGCCCGGCGGCAGCGCCTTGTTTATTTCGCTTTCGCGCGGCGGCCAGCGCACCACCTGGGTGAAATCGTCGCTGCGGCGGATGGATATCAGCCCCTTGGGGCCGATGTCGAGCGACTGAAACAGTTTCTTGAAATGGTCAAGTTCAATGCCGGCGAGAATCATGCCGCGAAAGTGGCCGCGTCCGTCGCGCAAGGCGCGCGACGCCACCAGGGTTTGCTTCCCCGTGACACGGGACACCAGAACATCGGAGAACACCAGGCCGGCCTGCGGGTCGTCGCGCAGTCGACGGAAATAACCGCGGTCGGAGATGTTTGCGCGCGGCACGTCTGTCGGACCCGAGGTGTAGAGCAGGTCACCGTCTGCATCGAACACGCGCAAGGCGGCGATCTCCTCGAAATTCACCGCGCCGGCATTCAGTTCGGCGTTGATCTCTTCGGCATAACCCGCGACCGCCGGCTGGCTCAGCGCGGCTTTCGGCACTGTGTGCGCCAGATGCAGCAAGACCGCATCGCAGCGGCGAAGCGTGGCCTCCAGTCGCGCTTCGACCATCGAGGCATAGTTGCGTGTCGTGATTGCGGCTTCGCGCAGTGCTTCCTGGCGCGCCATCCAGATCATGGTACTCAATATCAGCATCACGCCGAGCACGACCACGGCCAGCACGGCGATCAGTTTCCTGCGGTGCGTGCGATCGGCGGCAAGGGACGGTACAGGACTCATGGCCGCATTGTGCAACGCCTTCCCCGCGCTGGCAAATCCGCCTCCCCGCAAGAATGCCGGGCGCGCAGGAAGTTCAGGCGCGCAGGAAGTTCAGGCGCGCCAGCGCTTTTCCAGCTCGATGATGCCCATCGCCACCAGCGCAATGACGGCGATTTCTCCCCATGCCCGGGCGTCGATCGGCGCGGTGGCAAACGCGCGATTGAGCGGCGGCCAGTAGGTGATCGCCATCTGCAGCACCAGTTGCAGGCCGGCGCCGGCCCACACCCACGGGTTCGAGAACGCCGCCACGGCCGTGACCGGCAGGCGCAACGAGCGGCAGTTGAACAGGTAGACGATTTCGATGGCGACGAAGACGTTCATCGCGATGGTGCGCGCTTCGGCCATGGCCTGGCCGCGCTCGAGCGCCAGCAGGAACATGCCGAAGGCGCCGGCCAGCATCAGGATGCCGACCAGCACCACGCGCTCGATCAGCACGGCATCGAGTACCGGCGCCCCCGGCGGGCGTGGCGGACGGTGCATGATGCCGCGCTCGGCCGGCTCGAAGGCCAGCGGCAGGCCGAGCAGTACCGCGGTGGTCATGTTGATCCAGAGGATTTGCAGCGGCGTGATCGGCAGCGTGACGCCGGCGACGACGGCGGCGAGGATGACGAGCCCTTCGCCGAAGTTGGTGGGCAGGGTCCAGGTGATGAACTTCACCAGGTTGTCGTAGATGCCGCGCCCCTCTTCGACCGCCGCTTCGATGGTGGCGAAGTTGTCGTCGGTGAGCACCATCGCCGCCGCTTCCTTGGCGACGTCGGTGCCCGTGAGCCCCATGGCGATGCCGATGTCGGCCTGCTTCAATGCCGGCGCGTCGTTCACGCCGTCGCCGGTCATCGCCACCACCTAGCCTTGCGCCTGCAGGGCGCGCACCAGGCGCAGCTTCTGTTCCGGTTCGACGCGGGCGAACACGTTCACCTGGCCGGCGGCGGTCATGAGCGCCTGGTCGTCGAGTCGCGCCAGATCGCGACCGGTCAGCACCTCGGCCGCCGCGGCATCCTTGACGATGCCGATCTGCCCGGCAATCGCCCGTGCCGTTTCCGCGTGGTCGCCGGTAATCATTTTTACGCGGATGCCCGCGGCATGGCAGGTGCGCACCGCGGCGATCGCCTGCTTGCGCGGTGGATCCATCATGGCAGCGAGGCCGAGGAAGACGAGGCCGGTGTCCAGCGACTGTTCCGTGAGCTCGCTGCCCGCAGCGACCTGTCGCCGCGCCATGGCCAGCACGCGCAGGCCGCGCGCAGCCATGCCCGCGGCCGCCGCGGCGATCAGCTCGCGGCCGCCGTCATCGAGCGCGAGCTCGTGGCCGCCGGCGGTGAGCAGCCGGGTGCAGGCCGGCAGGATTTTCTCGATGGCACCCTTGGCGTAAAGGGTCGGCTGCCCTTCGATGTCGTGCAGCGTGGCCATGGTCTGGCGCGCGGAGTCGAAGGGCAGTTCGTCGCGGCGCGGGAACAGGTGGCGCAAGGTGCCTTCATCCATGCCGGCCTTGCGCGCGACCACCAGCAGTGCCGCCTCGGTGGGGTCGCCGGTGATCTGCCATTGCCGGTTTTCGTGGGAAAGCGCGGAGTCGTTGCACAGGGCGCCGGCGATCAGCACTTCGCGCAGCGCGGGACCGGGTTCGTCGCTGCTTAGCGCGCCTTCCGGCTTGTAGCCCTGGCCTTCGACCGTGAAGGCTTCGCCGCCGGCCCACAGCTCGGTGACAGTCATCGCGTTCTCGGTCAGCGTGCCGGTCTTGTCGGAGCAGATCACCGTGGTGCTGCCCAGTGCTTCGACCGCCGGCAGGTGGCGGATGATGGCGCGGCGCTTGGCCATGCGGCTGACGCCGATGGCCAGCGTGATGCTCATCGCCGCCGGCAGCCCTTCGGGGATGGCGCCGACGGCCAGCGCCACCGCCGCCACCAGCATGTCCGCCATCGCTTCGCCGCGCAGCACGCCGATGACGAAGGTGAGGGCGGCCAGACAGAGAATCACCCACAGCAGCAGGCCGGCAAATTCGCCCATCTTCTTCGTCAGTGGCGTGGCGATTTCCGGCGCGCCGGCGATCAGGCCGGAAATGCGGCCGGTTTCGGTGGCGTCCGCCGTGGCGATGACGAGGCCGTGACCCTGGCCGGCCACCACCGTGGTGCCGGCATAGGCCATGTTGCGGCGGTCGGCCAGCGGGGTGTCGGCCGACAAATCCTCGGGGTGCTTGTCAATCGGCGCCGCCTCGCCGGTGAGCGCGGCTTCGATCGTGCGCAACTGCTTGCCGGAGACGATGCGCAGATCGGCCGGCACCTTGTCGCCGGGGCTGAGCCAGACCACATCACCCGGCACCAGATGCACCGCGTCCATGCGTCGGCGGCGGCCGCCGCGCAGCACGGTGACCTCGGTGGCGATGGCCCGCGCCAGCGCCGCCAGCGCCGCCTCGGCCTTGCCTTCCTGCAGGTAGCCGATCACCGCGTTCACCATCACGACGCCGAAGATAACCGAGCTGTCGACCCATTCGCCCAAGGCCGAGGTGACGATCCCGGCACCGATCAGTACCAGCACCAGCGGTTCTTTCAACTGGCTCAGAAAGCGCGCCAGCGCACTGCGCCCGGGGTGTTCGCGGAGTTGGTTGGGGCCATGGCGCAGCAGTCGCGCCGCCGCTTGCTCTTCCGTTAGCCCATTACTGGCGTCGACCTCATGGCGGGCCAGTGCGTCGTCAACCGGCAGGGCGTGCCATGCCGGTATGGCGGTTTCAGCGGTGGGGGAATGCGGCGTTGTCATCGCCCGATTATGCCTCGGAGTCTCCGCGGCCAGACGCCTTCGGCTAGCTCCCGACGCTATCGACCCTCCCGGCCAAGGCGAGCGGCAGGGTTACCCGCAGTGAAACGCCGCCGCCGGATTCCGGACTGGAGATGTCCAGCGAGCCGCCGTGCAGTTCGACAATGCGCTTGACGATGGAAAGGCCCAGCCCGCTGCCCGAAGCGGATGAAAAGTCGGCGCTGGCGCCACGGCGAAAGCGCTGCTGTACGGCATCGAGTTCGGTCGCGGGAATGCCCCTGCCGTCATCGTTGACCGTGAGCACCGCCTGCTGGCCGTGCCGCAGGATGCCGACTTCGATTTGCGATGCTCCGGAGTGGCGCAGGGCGTTGTCCACCAGGTTGCGCAGCATTGCCTGCAGCAGCGCGTCATCGCCGCGCACCCGCGCATCGCCGTCGGCGAGCACGAGTTCGCAGTGACGCTCGATGGCGTCCCCGGCGCTCATGGCCAGCACCTCTTCGGCAATCGGCCGCAGCGCCACGACCTGCATCGGGTGCGCCGTGTCGGCATCCAGCCGCGCCAGGGTCAGCAGCTGCGCCACCAGATGCGTGGCGCGGTCGCAGCCGACGAGGATTTGAGTCAGCGCATGCTGTCGTTCCGCGGCGTCGATCGAGGCCAGCGCCACCTGTGCCTGCGCCTTCAGCGCGGCCAGCGGCGTGCGCAGTTCATGGGCGGCATCGGCGGTGAAGCGGCGCTCGTTTTCGAGGGCGCGCATGATGTCGGCGAACAGGCTGTTGAGCCTGGCCACCAGTGGTCGGACTTCGGCGGGCAGGGTTTCGACGGGCAGCGGGTCGAGCCGGTCCGGTGCCCGTTCGGCGACATCGCGCGCGAGTTGGCGCAAGGGGCCCAGCGCAAAGCCGATGGCAACGACCAGCAGCAGCGCCAGCGCGGGCAGTGCATAGAGCATCGGCTTGAGCAGGTGCTCGGCGATCTCTCCGGCCACCTCGTTGCGTTCCTTGGCCATGTGGGCAGCCGTGGTGCTCGGCGGGTGGGCCAGGAGTTCTTCCAGTTCGTGGCGGGCCTCGCGCCAGGTGACGAAGGCCGTCAACAACCAGACCAGGGCGACCGCCAGCAAGGTCAGCCCGACCAAGCGGGTGCGCAGCGAGAGCGGAGGCTTCATGGCGGATTTCCTGTCTTGGCTACGACGTAGCCGATGCCGCGCAGGGTGCGGATCACGTCCGTGCCCAGCTTGCGCCGCAAGTGATGGATGTAGACCTCGACCGTATTGCTGCCGATTTCATCGCCCCAGGCGTAGAGATGCTGTTCCAGTTGGGCGCGGGAAAGCGCGCGCCCGGGTTGCTGCATCAGGGCGTGCAACAGGGCGTACTCCTTGGCCGACAGCTCGACTTGCTTGCCGTCGCATTCCACGCGCCGCGTAGCGGGGTCGAGCGTGACGCCGGCGGCGGAGAGCACGGGCGACGACTGTCCTCCGGCACGGCGCAACAGGGCGCGCAGCCGGGCGGTCAGCTCACCCAGGTCGAACGGCTTGACCAGGTAATCGTCGGCTCCGGCGTCGAGGCCGCGGATGCGGTCATCGACGGTGTCGCGTGCGGTGAGGATCAACACCGGCAGGGTCTTCTTCTTCGCCCGCAGGTGGCGCAGCACGTCCAGGCCATCCAGTCGCGGCAGGCCGAGATCGAGGACTACGGCGGCGTAGTCCCCGGCCCGCAATGCCGTCTCGGCGCTGATGCCGTCCCTGACCCAGTCGACCGCGTAGTCGGCCTGACGCAGGCCGACCTGCAACGCGTCGCCGAGCAGGGCGTCGTCTTCAACCAGCAGAATTCTCATGAGTCGGAGTGCGCATTTTTTTCCAGCCGGTAATCATGGCGAGGATCAGGTTTTCGCGGTGCAGCCAGCTGCTGACAATGACGCCGGCAATGTGGATGACAACAATCGCCATCATGCCATTGGAGGCGCCTTCGTGCAGTTCCTCCATGAAGTGTCCGCCCATGTCTTCATACACGGCCCAGCCACTGACGGCGGCGACGACGCCAAAACCGAGCAGCAGAAAGATGGCCACGGCCCCGGCGGGATTGTGGCCGACGTAATGCCGTGGCTTGCCGTTCATCAGGGACCTGATGTAGTCGACGACCTTGCGCGGCGTCGGCAGGAATTCGGCAAAGCGAGAATAGCCGCCGCCGACAAAGCCCCACAACAGCCGGAAGGCAATCAGCCCGGCCAGCGTGTAGCCGGCGAGCACGTGGATGTCGCGCAGTTTTTCGGATTCCGCGGTGAGGAAGGCGATGGCGAAACTCGCCACCAGCGACCAGTGGAACAGGCGTGTCGGCAGGTCCCAGACACGGACGGATTTGGGTTCGGTATGCATGAGGGGCCTCACTTGGGAATCTTGATTGAACGTTCGTTGTAGTCGCCTGCCGCCGCCTGCGTATGGCAGGCGGTGCAGTTGGCCGGGCTCTTGATCGAGGCGCGCTGCCAGGTTGCCGTGGCGACCTCGCGATGTTTCTTCTCGAAGCGCGCGGTTTCGGTGATGCGCAGCAGCGGCTTGCCTTGGGCGTCGCGCGTGTCCCCCGTCTTGCGGCCGCCGGAATGGGCGACCAAAAAGTCGGCGATGGCGATACGGCGTTTTTCATCGATGCTGGCATCGGAGCCGAAATGCTTCGACAAGCCGCTCATCACGGCGCGCCATGAATTGGCGTCGAGCATCTGCGGCGGATAGGCCATGTGGCAGGAGGCGCATTCCTCCTCGAAGGCGGCGTTCTTCGGCAGGCTGTAGTTGTCGGCGTGGGCTGGCAGGGCAAGGGTGGCAAGCAGAACGGGCAGGGCGATGCGAAGTTTCATGGTGTTCTCTCTTTTACTTGAGGGCCAGCAACCAGGCCATCACATCGGCTTTTTCCTGGGGGCTGCAGACGCGGTTAAGGGTGTCGTTGCAGTTGCGGCGGAACCACTTGTCCACTTTGGCGGCATCGGTGAAGCGTTCGGCGTTGGCCGCGGGCGCCAGTGGCGTGATGGCCTTGTCGGTCTTGGCATGGCGGCCGGCCTGGGTCGGCTTTTCGGTGTGGCAGGAAGCGCAACTCCATTCGCCGCCCTGTTTGGCGCTGAAGAAGCGCGCGCCGCGCTCGGCGGAAGCGGCCGTGCCGGCTTCCTTTTCGAAGCGCGTGAGAAAGTCGCGCGGGGTTTCGGCCTGGGCGCTTGTGGCAAAGAGTGTTGCGGCAAGGATGAGGATGTGTCGCATGGGAATCTCCATGAGTGTTGTGTGAAGCGGATCATGGAGGGCGCTGCTTAAATGGCGCTTAAGGGTCGGCGGCCCCGGCCATCGTGGCGGCGGTCTGCGCCCATATCCCGTATGCTATTGGCGGTCACCCCGGACCAGACAAGACAACAATGTCACCACCTTCCTTGACCCGCTACGCCTGGCTTTCCATCGCAGCGGCCATCGCCACCATCCTGCTCAAGGGCGTGGCGTGGTGGCTGACCGGCTCGGTCGGGCTGTTGTCCGACGCCATCGAATCCTTCGTCAATCTCGCCGGGGCGGTAATGGCGTTGTGGATGCTGACCGTGGCGGCACAGCCGGCGGACGACGATCACGCGCACGGACACGGCAAGGCGGAATATTTTTCCAGCGCCTTCGAGGGCTTCCTGATCCTGCTGGCGGCGGTCAGCATCGGCTATACCGCGGTCGACCGCCTGCTGCATCCCCAGGCGCTCGAGGCCGTAGCGGTCGGCCTGCTGGTTTCGGTGGTGGCCTCGGCAATCAATTTCGCCACGGCGCGCACCTTGATGCGCGTCGGGCGCACGCACCGCTCGATTACCCTGGAAGCCGATGCCCATCACCTGATGACCGACGTGTGGACCTCGGTCGGCGTAATCGGCGGTGTCGGCCTGGTCTGGCTCACGGGGTGGCTCTGGCTTGACCCCGCGATCGCCCTCCTGGTGGCAGCGAATATTGTCTGGACCGGGTGGCAGCTGATGCAGCGTTCGGCGGCCGGCCTCATGGATGTCTCGTTGCCCGCGGAACAGATCGAGCAGGTGGAGACGCTATTGGCCGGCTATCGCGGGCAGGGACTGGATTTTCATGCCCTGCGTACCCGCCAGGCGGGCAGCCGCGTGTTTGTCACCCTGCATGTCCTGGTGCCCGGTTCCTGGACCGTGCAGCAGGGCCACGACTGGTCGGAGCGCATCGAGGCGGATATCCGCAAGGCCTTGCCGCATGCCCATGTCACGACCCACCTGGAACCGATCGAAGACCCCGTTTCCATGGTGGATCAGGGGCTGGACCGGCGGCCGGACTGAGTCGTCTCAAAAGTACATGCGAGTTATCGCGGCCCGCGAGCGGATAACCAGCCAACGGGCGAATTCGTCCTATGGCTAGGCTACCGAGGAATGCATTTAGAATCGCAACCATGGATCGTTCCAGAACGCCCTTCGTTCTACTTGCGGGGGACACCTGAGCAGCGCGACAATTAGTTAGCAGCGAAACGGGTCGGGTGGAGCGGGTGGGCGACTGACAGTTCCGGTCCAATCCGGCGATCAGATGGGATGATAGCGATGGCACATGCACCGGAGGCTTCATGAAGGCCCGCAAGACAGCAATCTGTACGCCCGGGGATACGGCCGTGTTGGCCGAGCTGTTCAATCAGCAGCGTTTCGCGGAGGCAGGAATGCTCGCGAGGTCCCTCACCGATCGGTGCCCGACGTATTCGTTTGGCTGGAAAGTGCTCGGGGCCGTCCTCCAGAACTTGGGGCGCGGCGCTGAGGCAGTGGTGGCTTTGCAGCAAGCTACGGGGCTGTCGCCCAACGATGCAGAGGCTCATTACAACCTTGCTGTGGCACTTCAGAACCAGGGTCGAGTGGAAGCGGCCGAAGAGACTTATCGGCGGACGCTGGCGTTGCAGCCCGATCTTGCAGTTGCGCACTGCAATTTGGGCAACATACTTCAGCAGCAAGGTCGATACCAGGAAGGAGAGGCCTGCTACCGGCGTGCTCTGAAGATTCAGCCGGAGTTTGTCGCGGCGCACTACAACCTCGGGAATGCGCTATTGGAACAGGCGCGATATTCTGAAGGTGAGGCCTGTTATCGGAGGACTCTGGAGATCAGGCCGGAGTTTGCCGAGGGGCATGCCAATTTGGGTATTGCCTTGGAAGAGCAAGGACGGCTTGCCGAAGCTGAAGCGAGCTATGGAAACGCGTTGGAACTCCAGCCTGGAAATGCCTTGGCGCGTTACAACCTTGGCAATACATTCAGGAAGCAGGGCCGACTGGTTGCGGCGGAAGTGTGCTACCGAAAGACGCTCGAGATCGCCCCCGGATCGATGGAAGCGCATAGCAACCTGGGTGACGTGCTCGAGCAGCAAGGGCGTGTCGCAGAGGCAGATGTCATTTTTCGCCAGACGCTGGAGATGCATCCGGAACTTGCTGAAGGCCACAACAATGTTGGCAATATCCTCAAGCGGGAAGGTATGCTTGCCGAGGCTGAAGCATGTTATCGAAAAGCACTGGAGATCAAGCCCGAATTTTCAGCCGCGCTCAATAACCTAGCGGCCGTTCTGATTGCAAATGGCAAGCCGGCGACGGCACTGGAACTCATTCAGAAGTCATTGCAGGTGAAGGAGACATCGGAAGCCAAGTACCTCTTTGTTGACTGCGTACGGCGCCTGCATCTGACCAACGTAAGCGACGACGTTCGCGTTGCGGTCATTTGCGCTCTCACCGAGCCTTGGAGCAGACCAGTTTCCCTGGCGCGGATCGGCGCCGGCCTAGTCAAGCTGAACCAGAGCGTGGGCGATGTTGTGTCGCGAGCGTCCCAGGCATGGCCGCGGAGGCTGTCGGCAGGTGAGCTATTGGAGTCTAACGGGCTTGTCGCGGCAGCAACCGACGACCTGCTGATAGCCTTGCTCGAAACGGCACCGATTTGCGATATCGATTTGGAGCGGTTCTTGACCACGGTTCGATCGAAGCTACTCAGCAGCGTTGTCGACGGCGTTGCCCCTATTGCAGAGGGCGATGCTCTTGACGGGTTTTTCAGCTCGTTGTCGAGGCAATGTTTCATCAATGAATATGTGTTCGATTCGACCGATGAAGAGATAGAGCAAGCGAAGGGGTTGCGCGACGCACTGGTCGATGCCTTGACTACTGGTGCGCCGATCCCCGCCATCTGGCCGATCGCGGTGGGAGCCTACTTCCCGCTTTGCTCGCTGCCCAATAGTCATCGGCTTTTTGATAGGGAGTGGCCTGAGTCGGTAGCAGCTGTGCTGACGCAGCAGGTGAGAGAGCCCGCCGAGGAGCTGGCGAATCGCGCAACGATCTCCAACTTGACGCCGGTCGAGGACGGCGTATCACTCCGGGTCCAGCAGCAATATGAGGAAAGTCCGTATCCGCGCTGGATAAAGCCGGAGCCGGCCAGGGCGCCCCTGACGATCGACGGCTATCTGAGTCGCCGATTTCGCAGCAGCGCTTTTCAACCGATGGGCAAGGGTAATGATATTGTCATTCTGATTGCCGGCTGCGGCACTGGCCAGCATCCAATTCAGACAGCGCAGCGGTTTCAGGGGGCGCGAATACTCGCCATTGATCTTAGCCTTGCCAGCCTTGGCTACGCCAAGAGAATGACGAAAGCCATCGGGCTCGATTCAATTGAGTATGCGCAAGCCGACATTTTGAATTTGGGAACTCTCGACCGCCGGTTTGACCTTATAGAATCGAGCGGGGTACTGCACCATCTTGCGGACCCGATTGCAGGATGGCGGGTGTTGCTGTCGTTGCTTCGTCCGGGAGGGGTAATGCAGTTGGGCTTCTACAGCGATGTGGCAAGAAGGAGCATAGTCAAGGCAAGGAACTTGATAGCGGCGGAGAGCATAGGTTCGGACGTCGAAGATATCCGGCGTTTTCGGCAACGAATGATGAGTATGGAAGAGCGTTCGCGCTGGGCGTCCATATTTGGCGCGGCAGATTTTTTTAGTACCAGTTCGTGTCGCGATTTGCTCTTTCACGTGGAGGAGCACCGAATGAGTCTCGGCGAGATCGATGCCTTTCTTCACGACAACGATCTTCAGTTCCTTGGCTTCGAAATCGATGACAGGGTTCTTCACACATATAGACAGCGCTTTCCCGAAGATGCGGCGGCGACAAACCTCCAGAACTGGGAAGCGTTCGAGCAAGAGAACCCCGATACATTTATTGATATGTACCAGTTCTGCGTCCAGAAATCGACTGAACGAGCCACGAAAGAATAGGTTTTGCTTGCTCGCTAGATGTTAAGTTGCAATAGGTTGTTCCCGCCAAGGCGAGAAGCAGGATGCTTGTAATCGAGAGCCGAATGAGGCCGTCGAGAATTGTAAGATCATGTTTGGACGCAGGCGCAAATTCTATTTTTTCGCCGGCGCGTAGTAATCCCGCAGCGAGGCATAGCGCTCGGCCCGCGCCGCGCGCACGTGCTGGATAGCCTTCTTCATCGGGATACCGGCGTGCACCAGCGTTTCGGCGGCGATCAGCAGGCTGCTTTCGAGCACCTCGGGGATCACCTCGGTGGCGCCGGCTGCCTTGAGCCGGGCGACATCCTTGTCGTCGGCAGTGCGCACCACGATGGCAATGTCCGGCCGCGTGCCGCGCACGATGCGCAGCACGCGCTCCGCCGAGTGCGCATCGGGATAGCTGACGACTACGGCGCGGGCCCGGCTGATGCCTGCCGCCTGCAAGACCTCGGGCCGGTCGGCATTGCCGAAGACGACGTTGATGCCCTGTGCGCGCGCGTCGGCGATGCGTTGCGGATCGACGTCGAGGGCGATGAAGGGGATGTTTTCGATGCCAAGGAACTCGGCAATGCGCTGTCCGGTGCGGCCATAGCCGCAGATCACCACGTGCTGCCCGAGATCGAGGCTATGCACGGCAATGGTGTGGATGACGGTGGCCTTGTGCGCCCAGTCGCCGCGTCCCAGGTCGCCGGACAGCCGCGCGGCGCGGGCGATCAGGAAGGGCGCGATGAACATCGACAGCAGCATGGCCGACAGCGTCATTTGAAACACGTTGACGCTGATCAGTTGCAATTGCCGCGCCAGCTCGATCAGCACCAGGCCGAACTCGCCGCCCTGCGCCAGTTGCGCCGAGGTGCGCAGGCTGGCGACCAGCGGCGTTCTTGCCACCCGCGTGATGAGCAGCATTACCAACGCCTTGCCGCCGATCAGAAGGACGACTGCAAGCAGCAGCTTGTGCGCATTCGCAAGCACGTACTGCAGGTCGAGCATCATGCCGACGGTAACGAAGAAGAGGCCGAGCAGGATGTCGCGGAACGGCCGGATGTCGGCCTCGACATGGTGGCGATACACCGTTTCCGATATCAGCATGCCGCCGACGAAGGCGCCCAGCGCCAGCGACAAGCCGTTTTGCGCGGTGAGAAAGGACAAGCCGACGACGATCCACAGCGTGGTCAGCACCAGCACTTCGTTGGAGCGGATCTTCGCTGCGGCGTCGAAGATGCGCGCCATCAGCTTTTTCCCCAGCCAGATCAGCAGCGCCAGCACCGCAATTGCCTGCGCGGCGGCCACTGCAAGAGAGCGCCAAAGCTCGTCGCCGGAGGCCGCCAGCGCCGGCAGCAGGATCAGGCAGGGCGCCACGGCGAGGTCCTGGAACAGCAGCACCCCCATGGTCTGCCGCCCCGAACGTGAGTGCAGGTCGAAGCGCTCCGAAAGCATCCGGGCGACGATTGCGGTGGACGACATCGCCACCGCCAGCCCCACGGCGATGCCGCTTTTCCAGTCCTGGCCGTAAGCCAGCACGGTCACCAGACCGGTGCCCAGCGCGGTCAGTGCCATCTGCGCCGAGCCGAAGCCGAACACCAGGCTGCGCATCGCCTGCAGGCGCTTGAGGCTGAACTCCAGGCCGATCGAAAACATCAGGAAGACAACGCCGAATTCGGCGAAGATATGCACGTCGGCGCTCTCGGACAGTAAAGCCAGCCCGTGCGGTCCCAGGGCAATGCCGATCGCCAGGTAGGCCAGCATCGAGGGCAGCCTGAAGCGGCGCGCGACGGCGACGGCAACGACGGCGGCGGAGAGCAGCAGCAGGACGGAGAGCAGGTTGGGGTGCACGACATGATCATACCGCGCGACAACGATCAGGCCGGCGTCATGGGTACAATGCCACGCTCCGGATTGCCGCCTTACCGTCCATGACCGACAAGCCTTCGCAACACCGCCTGCGCTATGGCGAATTCCTCAGCGCCGTGCGCGTCAAGCAGCGCCGCGTCAGCTACAAGGACGTGCATGCCGACGCGGGGCGCAAACCCCGTCCCGGCAGCCTGCGCCTGATCGACGTGCACCGGCTGCTGACACCCTATGTCAGCGTGCGCTTCCTGGACCAGTTGCGCGCGGTGGTGCCGCTGGCCGTGTTCCTCGCCCTGTTCCAGATCGTCGCGCTGCGCGCCGACGTTCAGGAAGGCGAACTGATCGCCTTCGGCATGATCGCGGTGATGGTGGGGCTGATGCTGTTCATGGATGGCGTCAGGTATGGGCTGATGCCATTTTCGGAGAGCATCGGCTTCAATCTGCCCAACCGCGGGACACCGGCCGTGGTGCTCGGTTTTGCATTCCTTCTCGGCGGCATCGCGACCTTCGCCGAGCCGGCCATCGGCGCGTTGCGGGCGGCGGGCAGCGGTGTCGATCCGTTGCGCGCGCCCTGGCTGCACCTGCTGCTGACCCGCTACCCCGACCGGCTGGTATTGGCGGTCGGCATCGGCGTCGGCCTTGCCGTGGTGGTCGGCATGCTGCGCTATTTCTTCGGCTGGCGCATGAAGACCCTGGTGATCGCGACCCTGATTCCCTGCCTGGCGCTGACCGCCTATGCCGGCTTCGATCCGCGCCTGGCGCCAATCATCGGCCTGGCCTGGGATTGCGGCGCCATTACCACCGGGCCGGTGACGGTGCCGCTGGTGCTGGCGCTGGGCATCGGCGTTGCCGCCGCCGCCGGCCAGGAGGACAACCCGCTGGCCGGCTTCGGTATCGTCACCCTGGCCTCGCTCTTCCCCGCCTTTGCGGTGATCCTGGTCGGCATCGGCCTGGTCGCCGAGGTGCCCGATCCGGCCGCCCTGCCGCAAATAGTCGGCGCTGGCGACACGGCGGCGTGGTGGGAGCAGACGCCTGTCGCCGAATTTGTCGCGGCCGTGCGCGCCATCGGCCCGCTGATTCTGCTGCTCTGGCTGGTGCAGCGCTTCGTGGTGGGCGAGGCCGTCAAGCAGCGCAACATCATTGGCTACGGAGTGGTGGTAGCGGTACTGGGCATGGCGCTGTTCAATCTCGGCCTCAGCGTCGGCCTGATTCCCCTCGGCAACCAGGCCGGCGCCACCGTGCCGGTGGCGTTCAGCACGGGCGCTGACGGTGCCGCGCTCTATTCCTACCCGGTCGGCATCGGCTTGGCGCTGGTTTTTGCGATCATCCTGGGGTACGGGGCAACGGTGGCCGAGCCGGCGCTGAATGCCATGGGCGTGACGGTGGAGAATCTCACCGACGGCGCATTTCCCAAGCAGTTGCTGATCCAGGCCGTGGCCGTGGGCGTGGCCCTGGGCATCGCGCTGGGCGTGGCGAAGATCGTATTCGGCTGGTCGATGCTGCCCTTGCTGCTGGGCGGCTATGCCTTGGCATTGGCGGGCACGCTGTGGTCCAGCGAAGAGTATGTGGCGCTGGCGTGGGACAGCGCCGGGGTCACCACCGGGCCGGTGACGGTACCGCTGGTGCTGGCGCTCGGCCTTGGCTTGGGGCAGGCAGTGGGTGCGGCGGAAGGCTTCGGCATCCTCGCCATGGCGTCCTTAGGGCCGATCATCTCGGTATTGCTGGTGGGTGTCTGGATACGCAGCCGCGCGGCGATCGCCGCGAGCGAACAGGGGTAGTGGAATGAAACAGCGTGACGAAATTGTGGTGTTGACCGATGCCGTGCTGATCACCTGCATCGTGCAGCGCGGCGTGGCGGATACCGTGGTCGATGCGGCGACCGAAGCGGGCGCGCAGGGTGCGACGATCTTCTATGCGCGTGGCACCGGCGTGCGGCAAAAGCACCTGGGCGTGCTCGGCATAACAGTCAATGCCGAGAAGGAAGTCATCTACATCGTTTCGCCGTCGGACCACGCCGACCATATTTTCGAGCGGGTGTATGTGGCGGCCAAGCTCGACACGCCCGGCATGGGCATGATCTACATGTCGCCGCTGGAAAAAATGGCGACCTACGTGCCGCCGGAAGTGGCGGCGCGCTTCGGCCATCATGACTGATACCGCCTGCCTGCCGCCGCTGCACGGCGACTATCGCATCATCACCTGCGTCATGCCGGCCGGTCGCGGCGCCGAAGTGCTCGACGCCCTGCGCCGCGAGCTGGGCGTGGTCAGCGCCAGCATTCATCACGCGCGCGGGATCGGCACGCAGAGCCTGCGCCATCGGGTGTACTCCGACGAGAAGCAGGTTCTGACCGCCGTGGTCGCCGCCGACCAGGGCGACGCGGTATTCGACTTGATCTACTTCGCGGCCGGAATCAATTCGCCGCACGCCGGCATGGTGATGATGGGCCACGCCTTCCGCGCGGCGGGCATGGGGACGGTGGAGGCGTTGCCGGAAGATATTCAATAGGCGCCTTGCGTTTGCCATGAGTGAAGCGGTTCTTTGTCTTTGTGAGGACAAGGGAAACGCTGAATAAGTCGTCACACCGGCGAAAGCCGGTGTCCAGTGCCTTGATTCTTCTGGATTCCGGCTTCCGCCGGAATGACAATTCGACACTTGATCAGTAGTTCCCAAGGAAAGTTACAAGGGAGAGCGCGGATGTTCTCGATCTACGGACTGACCGGGCAAATCTTCAGCGGCACGCTGGAGCAGCTTGGCCAGGTGCGCGCAGCGGTGCCTGTGCGGCGGGTTCGTGCGATCGACGAGGATGGCCGGGAGTGGGCATCGCCTGTGCCGGCGGGTGCCGGCCACAGCCGCTACGGACCCGGACCTGGTGCGGAGGCCGTTCGCGAATACGCGACGGCATCAAGGGCCGACCTCGAACGCGGCCCGCTGTATCGGGCGGAACAGATCATGCAGCGCCCGGTGATTGTCCTGCGTGCGGATGATGATGTGGCCCAGGCCTGGCGCACCTTGAGCAACAACCGGATTCACCAGTCCCCGGTACTCGATGCCGCCGGTCGGCTGGCGGGCCTCGTCAGCGAAAGAAACCTGCTGACCGCGCTCAACGTCGAGGATGGCGTCCTGCGGGATGTTTTGGCACGACGGGTCAGTGACGTGATGAGTTCGCCGGTGGTGAGTGCCCATCCGGCCACGGATATCCGTCGCATCGCCCGCGTCATGCTCGACTATGGCGTCGATGGTGTGCCGGTGGTCGACGCGGATCATGTGCTGGCGGGATTCATTTCGCGCAGCGACATCCTGCATGCCGTCATCGCGGAGCCGCCTGTCAGCCTCTGGCGTTGACGGCAGGATGGATCGGTTTTAGCCGCAGGCGGGAATGGCGGGGCGAACCCCTGGGGCTATTTGACGACAGTGACGGGGCAGCCCGCCAGGCGGATCACGTCCGCTGCGACAGATCCCATGAGCGCGCTTCTGAGCGCCCCGGCGCCATGCGTGCCGATCACGATCGTGTCGCAGTTGCTTTCGGCGGCATGGCGGGCGATGGTTTCGGCCACGGGTCCGAGCGCCACCTCCGGCACATAGGCAACGCCGGCATTTTCGAGCACCGAGCGCGCCGCGGCCAGAGCATCGCCGCCGCGGGTTTCCTGCATCGCTTCGATCTCGCGCAGGGGCATGTGGCCGAGGACTTCGGGGGCGTCGATTGGAGCCTGGACATTGAGCAGGATTATCTGGTAGTCGGCGCAGCCTTGCACCAGGCGGATGACATGTTTGGCGACGCGGTTCGAATGATCGGAGCCGTCAACCGCTAGCAATATTTTCATGGCAGGACTTTCATTTCTCGGGACAGGCAAGTCTATCGCATTATTCTTGACTGGCTCCTGGGTGCCGTCGGCGCGCAACGGACTGATACAATTCGCCGACAAAAAATCGACTGGAGTGGCAGATGATGTCTTCGCATCGAAGCAATGCGTCTTGGGGCCAGGCAGGGAGTTTGCTGGCGGCAGCGGGCATGTTGCTGGCTGCGCCGCTGGCCCAGGCGGCCGATGCGACGGTCACCTCGCCCGCACTGTTCGGTATTCCGGTCGATTTCATCCTGTTCGGCGCGACCCTGCTCGGCGTCGCGCTGTTCCATCACTACGTGTTGCAGGTGGCGCTGACCGGCCTTGTGACGATCACGGCCTACAAGGTTTTGTTCACCGGTTTCAAGACCGGCGCCGGCATCGCCGGATTCGGCGTGCACATGGCGCACGAATGGGTGCTGCTGGCCAACCTGCTCGGCCTGCTGGTCGGCTTCGCCCTGCTGGCGCGGCATTTCGAGGACAGCGGCGTGCCCGAAGTGCTACCCAGGCTGCTGCCCGAAGGCTGGCTGGGGCCCTTCATGCTGCTGGTGATCATCTTCGTCCTCTCCGGCTTTCTCGACAACATCGCCGCGGCGCTGATCGGCGCCACGGTGGCGGCCAGCGTGTTCAAGCGCAAGGTGCATATCGGCTACCTGGCCGCCATCGTCGCCGCGTCGAATGGCGGCGGCGCCGGCTCGGTGGTGGGCGATACGACGACCACGATGATGTGGCTGGACGGCGTCAGCCCGCTCGACGTGGTCGAGGCCTATATCGCGTCCGCCGTGGCGCTGGTGGTATTCGGCATCCCGGCGGCGTTGCTGCAGCACAAGCACATGGCGATCAGCCGCGACTTCCAGGCCGCGCACCATATCGACTGGGCTCGGGTCGGCATCGTGGTTTTCATTCTCGTCTGCGCCATCATCACCAATGTCACGGTGAACCTGAAGTTCGCTTCTGCCGCCGCGCACTTCCCCTTCCTCGGCGCCGCGATCTGGGTCGCGCTGCTGGTGGCGGTGCCGCTGCGCAAGCCGGAATGGAGCCTGATTCCGGGCGCCTTCAAGGGCTCGGTGTTCCTGCTGTCGCTGGTTACCTGCGCTTCGATGATGCCGGTCGAGTCGCTGCCGCCCGCCTCCTGGCCATCGGCGCTGGCGCTGGGCTTCATCTCGGCGGTGTTCGACAACATTCCGCTGACCGCGCTGGCGCTGAAGCAGGGCGGCTACGACTGGGGCTTCCTCGCTTATGCGGTCGGCTTCGGCGGCTCGATGCTGTGGTTCGGTTCCTCGGCCGGCGTCGCGGTGGCCAACCTGTTTCCGGAAGCCAAGTCGGTCGGCCAGTGGCTGCGCCACGGCTGGTTCATTCCCATCGGCTATGTCGTCGGCTTTTTCGCACTGCTGGCGCTTCTCGGCTGGCACCCGCAGGAAAAGCACAAGGACGCCGCGCCATCGACGGTCCAGGTTCAGTCTGCGAAACCGGCCGCCGCCGTTCCGCCAGCGCCGACTTCTCCCGCGGTCGGCGCACCGGGCTACCAGTAAGCGCCGTCAGGCTTCGGGCTGGCTCCAGCTGACCGGCGCCTTGCGGATGGCTTCCACCGCGGGGTGGCGGATGCGCCGCTCATTGGAAATGGCGTAGTACTGCTCCCGCACGTCAATCATCACGCCGACCGGTTCGGCGCTGAGTTGCGCGGCAATCTCGCCGCCCAGCACCGAGGGCGCCGGGAACAACCCCCGTCCGGCGCGGCCGAAGGTGGTGAGCAGCGCGCTGTCCTCGAATTCACCGACGACCAGCGGCGCCACGTCGTGGCTTTCCAGCCAGCGTTCGATCTGCCCGCGCAGCGCGTTGCCGCGGGTCGGCAGCAGCATCGGGGCGTCATCGAGATTGCCGGGAAATCCTTTGCGATAACGTTTCGCCAGGTCCGGCGTGGCGAACAGCGTGATCTCGAACTCGCCCAGCGGGTGGCTGAAGACCTTGAGGTTGCCGCCATGCGGTGCCGGCCGGTCGGTGAGCACCACATCCAGCCGATGCAGCGCCAGTTCCGCCAGCAGGGTGTCGAACTCGCCTTCGCGGCAGACCAGCCGCACTTGCTGCGGCAGGTGGAACACGACTTCCATGAGACGGAAGGCGATCAGCTTGGGCAGGGCATCCGAGATCCCGACGGCGAGCCGCAGCGTGTTGCCGGCATCCGTTTCGCGCAGTGCGGCGCCCATGTGTTCGCCCAACTGGAAAATCTGGTCGGCGTAGGTCAGGGCCAGGCGTCCGGCTTCGGTCGGCACCAGGCGGCGGCCCTGGGGCGCGAGCAGCGCCTTGCCCAGCGCCTGTTCGAGCTGGGCGATCTGCACGCTGATGGTCTGCACCGCAACGCCGAGCCGCCGCGCCGCGCGCGTCACGCTGCCTTCCTGGGCGACGACCCAGAAGTAGCGGAGGTGGTGGTAGTTGAGTGCGGTGGATTTCATGTTTCGTATTTTACGAACAAATACTGATGATTTATTCGGTTTCTCGGAATCTTGATTTTTCGTAGAATCGCCGCATCTTGGTTGCTGCACGGAGGACAATGGGCGCTGCCGCCTGTTGTCGACCCAAGTGCAAAACCGGTAACACCGTCTTTTTCGGGAGAATCGCAATGAAACGCATCGTGCTGTTTTTGGTCACCAACCTTGCCGTGATGCTGGTGCTGTCGATCGCCGCCAGCGTGCTCGGGGTGAACCGCTACCTGACCGCCAACGGCCTCGATCTGGGCATGCTGCTGGGTTTCGCCGCGCTCATCGGTTTTGGCGGCGCCTTCGTTTCGCTGGCCATATCGAAGATGGTGGCGAAGTGGTCCACCGGCGCGCGTATCATCGACAGCCCGTCGACCTCGACCGAGTTCTGGCTGGTCGAAACCGTGCGCAAGCAGGCGCAGAAGGCCGGCATCGCGATGCCTGAAGTCGCCATCTACGAAGGCGAGCCGAATGCCTTCGCCACCGGGCCGAGCAAGAACAATTCACTGGTCGCGGTGTCCACCGGCCTCTTGCAGAACATGAGCAAGGAGGAAGTCGAGGCGGTTCTGGCGCACGAAGTCAGCCACGTTGCCAATGGCGACATGGTGACGCTGACGCTGATCCAGGGCGTGGTCAATACTTTTGTCATCTTCCTGTCGCGCATCGTCGGTTATCTGGTCGATAGTTTCCTGCGCCGCGGCGACAGCCAGTCATCGGGCCCCGGCATCGGCTACACGATTACCGTGATCGTCTGCGACATCCTGTTCGGCATTCTCGCCAGCATCATCGTCGCCTGGTTCTCGCGCCAGCGCGAGTTCCGCGCCGACGCCGGCGCCGCCGGCCTGATGGGTTCGCCGCGGCCGATGATCTCGGCTCTGCAGCGCCTCGGTGGCATGGCGGTCGAGCCGCTGCCGAAGAGCCTGGCGAGTTCCGGCATCGCCGGCGGCCCTGGCTTCATGGCGCTGTTCTCCAGCCACCCGAGCATGGAAGAGCGCATCGCCGCGCTGTCTGCACAAGGCCGGTGAGTTTTAACGTGAAACACCTTGTTCGAAGTCTCCAGTAATGGACGCGCGCAGCGCGCCGATTGGAAACCCCCCGCGAGGGGGGAAGGGGGGCGGGGAACCAATTCGCTTTTCGCGTGTTTCATCTTCGGCGGGTGGCGCTCGGTGCCATGAGCGTTAGTCTGCGGCAGCGTTACGGCAGGCCCCCGCTCGTCGCGGGGGCCTTTGCTTTGCTGTTCGCGGCAGCTCCCGCCTGGGCGGCGGGTTCTGCCGTGGTCGGTGCCAACCTGCTGTGGCTGGCGCTGATCCTGATGTCCGCCCGCCTGTTCGCTCCGCTGGCGCAAAAACTCGGCTTCCCGGCGGTGCTGGGCGAATTGCTGCTTGGCGTGGTGCTGGGCAACCTGGCGCTGCTGGGTATCAACGGCTTCGACTCCATCAAGGACGATCCGGCGGTGATGTTCATTGCCGAGCTTGGCGTCATCGTGCTGTTGCTGCAGATCGGCCTTGAAACTCGGCTCGCCGACCTGATCAAGGTCGGTCCGCGCGCCCTCGCCGTCGGCATCGTCGGCATTGCCGTGCCCTTCGTGCTGGGCGCCTACGTGGTGGGGCCGTGGCTGCTGCCGGGACTGTCCGGCAATACCTACCTGTTTCTCGGCGCCACGCTGTCGGCCACCTCGGTCGGCATCACCGGCCGCGTCTTTCGCGACCTGGGCAAGCTGGATACGCCGGCGGCGCGCATCGTGCTCGGCGCCGCAGTGATCGATGACGTGCTCGGGCTGGTGATTCTCGCCGTGGTATCGAGCCTGGTGCAGGCCGGCTCGGTCAGTGTCGGCCAGGTCGGCGGCATCATCGCCGAAGCGGTGATTTTCCTCGCCGGCTCGATCTGGATCGGCCGCCTGATTGCGCCGCATTCCAGCCGCTGGCTGGCACAGCTCGATGCCGGCCCCTCGATGCTGTTCGCCCAGGTGCTGGCCACCGGGCTTTTCCTCGCATGGCTGGCGCATGCCATCGGCCTGGCGCCGATCATCGGCGCCTTCGCTGCCGGCCTGTTGTTCGAGCCGATGTTTCTGCGCGATTTCGATCGTCCGTCCATCGTGCGCGAGATCGAGCCCCTGTTGCCGGCGGGCGATACCGGCCTGGCCGAGCGCCTGCGCCCGATCCTGAAGAAGCACGGCGGCCACCAGCACGAACACATGATCGAGCCCATCGGCTACTTCTTCGTCCCGGTGTTTTTCGTCCTCACCGGCATGCAGGTCGATTTGCAGACCCTGTCCGATCCGAAAATTCTCGGCATCGGGCTGGGCGTCACCGCCGCCGCCATCGCCGGCAAGCTGGTCGCCGGGCTGGCCGCCGGACCTTCCGGCAAATGGCTGGTGGGCTGGGGCATGGTGCCGCGCGGCGAAGTCGGCCTGATCTTCGCCATGGTCGGCAAGCAACTCGGTGTCGTGAACGAGGCGATGTTCTCCGTCATCGTGATGATGGTGATCCTGACCACGCTGATCACGCCGCCGGTGCTGACCTGGCTGCTCAAGCGGCAGTAGGCCGGCGGCCGGGTAGGGCGAGGCCGCTATAATTCGCCGCTTCGTCCGCTGAAGCTGATCGTGTCCGAGCGCCTTGCCGTCCTTGCCCAGTATCTGTTGCCCAAGCAGGCGCTCACCGCGCTTGCCGGCAAGTTCGCCGCGGCCCGCGCCGGTGGCCTGACCACCGCCGTGATCCGCTGGTTCGTCGGCCGCTACGGCGTCAACATGAGCGAGGCGGCCAATCCGGACATTTCGAGTTACGCCAGCTTCAACGAGTTCTTTACGCGGCCGCTGCAGCCGGATGCGCGGCCGCTGGCCAAAGCCGATTTCATCTGTCCGGTCGACGGCGCGATCAGCCAGTTCGGCGCCATAGCGCGCGACCAGATCTTCCAGGCCAAGGGCCACCAGTACTCAACGACCGCCCTGGTCGGCGGCGATGGCGAACTGGCGGCGCAGTTTCAGGATGGCAGTTTCGCCACGCTCTATCTCAGCCCGAAGGATTACCACCGCATCCACATGCCATGCGACGGCCGCTTGCTGCGCATGATTCATGTGCCGGGGGATTTGTTCTCGGTCAATCCCGTAACCGCGCGCGGCGTGCCCGGTCTCTTCGCGCGCAACGAGCGCGTGGTCTGCGTTTTCGACTCGGCGCATGGTCAACCTCGCCCCTTCGTGCTGGTGCTGGTCGGCGCCACCATCGTCGGCAGCATGGCGACGGTGTGGCATGGCGTGGTGAATCCGCCACGCCCCGGTCATTTGCGCGAATGGCACTATGAGGATCAGCAACTGCCGTTCAGGCAAGGCGACGAAATGGGCCGCTTCCTGCTCGGCTCGACCGTGGTCATGCTGTTCCCGCGCGGTGTGATGAAGTTCAATGGAGATTGGTCGCCGCAGCGGCCGATCCGGCTCGGCGAGAAGATGGGTGAGAGGCCCATTTAACCCTTACCAGGGTTTGCCCCTGATTCTGTCGAATTCTCGATGGCCTGTTTGCCCGAATCCCCTTGCCGCGGATAACCAACTAGGTTAATCTGTTCCCATGGAGAAGGTCACGCCTCACTGCAAGCTGGCGGTCGTCAAGGCATTGGTCGAGCAAGGGCGCGTTCGCGCCACGATGAGCGCGCTCGGTGGTGCGGGCGCAATGGGATTCGACTTCGACGGCATGCTCGCTGTCATCATGGCGCTGGCCGCGTCGGACTTCCACAAGAGCATGACGACCCATGCGGATCACCGGATCTGGCAGGACGTGTACCGCCCGACGACACCGGTCGGCGAGGTGTATCTGAAGCTGACGGTAATTGATGACGTGCTGATCGTGTCTTTCAAGGAGCTATGACCATGAAGTGCCCAAGCTGCGGAGCGGCCAGGCTGGTGCATGACACCCGCGATGTGCCCTACATCTACAAAGGCGAGGCGAGCGTACTACCCCGGGTAACTGGCGATTTCTGCCCGGCCTGCGGCGAAGGCGTGTTTGACGCCGCGCAGTCGCGCCGCGTCAGCGCGTTGATGCGCGAGTTCAGCAAACAGGTCAATGCGTCGATTGTCGACCCGGCGTTCATCATCGGTGTGCGCAAGAAGCTCGATCTTGACCAGCGCGAAGCCGCCGAGATTTTCGGCGGCGGCGTCAATGCCTTCTCGCGCTACGAGAACGGCAAGACCAAGCCGCCCCTGGCTCTGGTGAAGCTGCTCAAGGTGTTGGATCGCCATCCCGATCTGCTGGACGAGGTCAGGGCCGCGTAAATGACGGGATGGGTGGTACGCACAAGCGCTTGATCACCCGCGCGCAGAAGGCACGTCATCGACAAGTCTTCGCACGAAGACTATGCTGCCGGGAAATTGCATTTGCCATAAATGCAAAGGGAAGGGCCAAGAAATGCCTGAATATGGCTACTCTGACCTGACAATGTGCTTCCGAATGACTCGCAATCTTCCGCGGCATTCGTCATTTCGCCGCACAGGTTTTTGAATCGCCGTCTCACTAGCGCCGACTTTTTATACCGGCCGCTCGATCCGCGATAATTCCCCTCCGCAACTCCTCACAAAGCACATTCGATTTGCTTTGTATCTCTATTGATTTTATTTGATATTTTAATCGCGAAATTCCTCCGGTTTCGCGCCTAAGCCCTTGTTGCACTTGAAAAAATTGTGGCTATTTCTTGACCCTTGTCAAAAAGTGTCATAAAGTGGGATCTTGTGGGGGTTTGTGGGAAATATTGGCTGCGTAGCGGCTGATTTCTCGTCCAGGGGAGATCCGATGTTCCAAGGTGCGGCGGCGCTCAATCTCGATGCCAAGGGCCGGATGGCAGTTCCGGCGCGGCACCGTGACGCTCTGGTGGCTTTGGGCGAAGGACGTCTGGTGGTTACCGCCCACCCCCATCGTTGCCTGCTGCTCTACCCCCAACCCGCGTGGGAACCGATTCGCGCCCAGATCCTGGCGGCACCCAGCCTGCAGGTTGAATCCGCGATGGTGCGGCGCCTGCTGGTGGGCTTTGCCGAGGACGTGGAACTGGACGGTGCCGGGCGCCTGCTGATTTCGCCATCGTTGCGCCAGTACGCCGGACTGGAAAAGGAAATATGGCTGGTCGGACAGGGCCGTCATTTCGAAATCTGGTCGGCGGCCGGCTGGCAGGCACAGCAAGACGCGATCTTTGCAGTGGGCGACAAGCTCTTGCCCCCGGGCCTGGAAAATCTTGCGCTGTGAGTGTCGACACCCACGTCAGTGTGCTGCTGGCCGAGGCGGTCGCAGCGCTGGCGATCAAGCCGGCAGGAATCTATGTGGATGCAACCTTCGGCCGCGGCGGCCACAGCCGGGCGATTCTCGAAGCGCTGGGGCCGACGGGGCGCCTGATCGCGCTGGATCGCGACCCGGCCGCGATAGCCGCCGGCGCCGCCATTTCCGATCCGCGCTTCACCTTGGTGCACGCGGCGTTCAGCGACTTCGACGTGGTGCTGGACAGGCTCGCCGTGACGCAAGTGGATGGAATCCTGATGGATATCGGCGTGTCGTCGCCACAACTGAATACGCCCGAACGGGGCATGAGTTTTCGTTTCGATGCGCCGCTGGACATGCGCATGGATACGACGCAGGGGGAGACCGCCGCCGAATTCCTGGCGCGGGCATCGCAATCAGAACTAGAAAAGGTGATCAGAGACTATGGCGAAGAACGGTTTGCTCATGCGATTGCAAAGGCGCTTGTTGCTGCTCGGGGCGAGCACGGTATTTCAAGGACAGGACAGCTTGCCACGCTCGTGGCGCAAGTCGTCCGCACGCGTGAACCGGGCCAGCATCCGGCGACGCGCACCTTTCAGGCTCTACGGATTCACGTCAATCGGGAGCTTGAGGAGCTGTCGTTAACCCTGCCGCGGGCCGTGGAAAGACTGGCACCGGGTGGACGCCTCGCCGTGATCTGCTTCCATTCGCTGGAGGATCGCATCGTCAAACGCTTCCTGCGCGATGCGGCACATCCGCCGCAGCCACACAAGAGCGTGCCGGTACGCGCGGTCGATCTGCCGCAACCGGTGATGCATCTGGTGGGCAAGGCGATGTTTCCGTCGGACGCTGAAATCGCCGCCAACCCGCGCTGCCGCAGCGCGGTGCTGCGCGTGGCGGAGAAGGTCTGAGAGCTTAGATGAAGAATTCAAAATCCACCGCAGAGGCGCAGAGGCGCGGAGGTAACGCAGAGAACACCTGTCCCTTGCTTCTTTTGAACTCCTCCGCGCCTTCTCTGCGCCTCTGCGCCTCTGCGGTAGGTTCTCACGGTTTCTTTGGTGGCCCGTGAGCATGGCACGCTTCAACCTCATCCTGATCCTGATCGCACTGGCCTGCGCCCTGTCTGCCGTGAGCGCCAATCATCGTGCGCGCAAACTGTTCACCGAACTGGAGGCCACGCAAAAACGCATGCGCGATCTCGAGGTCGAATGGGGGCAGTTGCAGCTTGAACAAAGTACCCTGGCCGCGCATGTCCGGGTCGAGAAGGTCGCGCGCGAAAAGCTGGGCATGAAACCGCCGGTGCCGGGACGGATCATTTCCGTCGAGCCGGTTCCGGAGAAATGACGCCGCCATGAGGTCGATCAAGTTCTCCAAAAGCCCGTTGCTTTCCGAGCGCCTGCCGCCGTGGCGCCAGCGCCTGGTGCTGGTGGTGTTGCTCGGCGCCTTCGTCACGCTGATTGCGCGCTCGCTCTACCTGCAGGGCTTCAACAACGAGTTCCTCGGCGACAAGGGGCGCGCCCGCTTCGAGCGCGTGATCGACATTTCCGCCACGCGCGGCCGCATTACCGATCGCCACGGCGATGTGCTGGCGGTGTCCACCCCGGTGCGCTCGATCTGGGCGATTCCCGAAGACGCGCAACTGGCGCCGGCGCAGGCGCGCAACCTGGCCACGCTGCTCGACATGGACGTGCGCGAGATCAATCGCAAGCTGGCCTCCGAACGCGAGTTCGTCTATGTCAAGCGCCAGTTGCCGCCCGAGTTGGCGGACCGGGTCACGGCGCTGCAATTGCCCGGCATCCACCAGAAGAACGAGTTCCGGCGCTATTACCCGGCGGGCGAAGTGATGGCGCACATGCTCGGCTTCACCGGGGTCGAGGATGCCGGTCAGGAAGGCATCGAGCTGGCCTTCAACAGCCAGTTGTCGGGCAAGGCAGGCAGCCGTCGCGTGATCAAGGATAGGCGCGGCAATGTGGTGGAAGATGTCGAAAGCATCCACCCGCCGCTGGAAGGCAAGGACATCGTCCTCGCCATGGATTCGAAGGTGCAGTACCTCGCGTACAGCCATCTCAAGCAGGCGCTCGAGGAAAACCGCGCCAAGGCCGGCGGCGTGGTGGTGCTCGATGCGCGCAGCGGCGAAATCCTCGCCCTGGCCAATCTGCCCACCTACAACCCGAACAATCGCGTCAAGCTGGTCGGCGCGCAGCTGCGCAACCGCGCGTTGACCGACACCTTCGAGCCCGGTTCGACGCTGAAGCCATTCACTGCCGCGCTGGCGCTGGAGAAGGGCAAGGTGCGCTTCAATACGCCGATCCAGACCGCGCCGGGCAAGATGACCATCGGCACGGCGACGATCTCGGACGCACACACGCATGGTGTGTTGACCGTCGCGCAAGTGATCCAGAAGTCGTCCAATATCGGCGCCGCCAAGTTGGCCCTGTCGATGACGCCGGACGAGATGTGGACCATGTTCGACAGCCTGGGTTTCGGCGCACCGCTGAAGCTCGGCTTTCCCGGCGAGGTCGGCGGCCGTCTGCGTCCGGCCAAGAGCTGGAAGCCGATCGAGCAGGCCACCATGTCTTATGGCCACGGCATTTCGGTGACGCTGATCCAGCTGGCGCGCGCCTATCAGGCCTTTGCCCGCGATGGCGATCTGGTGCCGATCTCGCTGTCGCGGCTGGATACACCTCCGCTGGGCGGCAAGCAGGTGTTTTCGGCGCAGACCGCGCGCGAGGTCCGTGCCATGCTGGAAATGGCGGTGCTGCCCGGCGGCACGGCGCCCAAGGCGCAGATCGCCGGCTATCGCGTGGCGGGCAAGACGGGCACGGCGCACAAGATCGAAGGCGGCGCCTACGCCAACAAATATGTCGCGTCGTTTGTCGGCTTTGCCCCGGCCTCCGATCCGCGTCTGATCGTTGCGGTGATGATCGACGAACCCTCCAACGGCAAGCATTTCGGCGGCGACGTGGCGGCACCGGTGTTCGCCCAGGTGATGGCCGGCAGCCTGCGCACGCTCGGCGTGGCACCGGATGCGCCGCTGAAGCCGCTGATCACGGCGAGCGTCGAGCCGGTTCGGGAAGAGATGTGACTACCATGTCCAGCTATCCCCCCAGCCCCCTTCCCGAGGAAGGGGGTGACCATGGCTCGCTGCGCTCGCAGCTTGTTGGCTGCGCCTCCTTGGGGCGGCCCGGCGGAGGCGCGATGACCCTCCTCGAACAGCTCGAACGAAAGGGCGTTGTGGCCAAGCGCCTGACCGCCGACTCGCGCCGCGTGCAGCCGGGCGACGTCTTCGTTGCCTTCCCCGGCGCGCAGCTTGACGGTCGCGACTTCATCGCGCAGGCGGTGGCAAACGGTGCGGTAGCGGTAATCGCCGAGGCGGGAAGAAAAGTCGGCGCTGGCGATACGGCGATTGTCGAAGTGGAAGGATTGGCGGCGCTCTCCGGGGAAATCGCTCACCTCGTCCATGGCCGCCCCTCGGAAAAACTCTGGCTTGCCGGCGTCACCGGCACCAATGGCAAGACCTCCGTATCGCAATGGATCGCGCAGGCAATGAACGCGTTGCAGCACCGGTGTGCCGTGATCGGAACGCTGGGCAATGGTTTCCTTGAGTCGCTGAACGAAAGTCCCAACACCACGCCGGATGCCCTGACCCTGCATGCTGAATTGGCCGCCTACGTCGCGCAGGGTGCGGAGGCCTGCGCGATGGAAGTGTCATCCATCGGGCTCGATCAGGGGCGCGCCAACGGTGCGGCCTTCGATGTCGCCATCTTCACCAACCTGACGCGCGATCACCTCGAGTATCACGGCAGCATGGCGGCTTACGCGGCGGCCAAGGAAAAGTTGTTCTTCGCCCCCGGTCTCTCTGCGGCGGTGCTGAATCTGGACGATCCCTTTGGCGCCGAACTTGCCGTCAGGCTCGGAGGCCGTCTGCACGTCATCGGCTACACGCTCGGTGCGGCCGGCGGCGGCGAGGACGTGCTGCGCGCGGAAAGCCTGGGCATGAGTGCCGCCGGCGTCGAGTTCGATCTGCGTGGCGTGCATTTCACCGCGCCCGTGGTGGGCCGCTTCAATGTTTCCAACCTGCTCGCGGTGATCGGCGCCCTGCTGGCGCGCAATGAACGCCTTGAGGACATCGCGGTCGCCTTGCGCGGCATCCAGCCGCCGCCGGGGCGGATGCAGGCGCTGGGCGGTGTGAATGAACCGCTGGTCGTGGTGGACTACGCCCATACGCCGGACGCACTGGAAAAGGCGCTCGGCGTGCTGCGCGAAACCGCGACTGCGCGCGGCGGGCGGTTGGTCTGCGTCTTCGGTTGCGGCGGCGATCGCGATCCCGGCAAGCGGCCGCAGATGGGGGCGATTGCCGAGCGTCTGGCAGATCAGCTTGTGCTGACCAGCGACAACCCGCGCAATGAAAACCCGCAAAGCATCATTGACGGCGTGCTCACCGGCATGAAAAGGCCGCCGACCGTCCAGATCGACCGCAGCCTGGCCATCGCCGGCGCAGTGGCGGATGCCGATCCGCGCGACGTGATCCTGCTCGCCGGCAAGGGCCACGAGCCCTATCAGGAGATCGCCGGCGTGCGGCATCCCTTCTCCGACCTCGCCGTCGCAAAGTCGGCGCTTGCCGGCCGGCGAAGCCGAAACCCCGGCAGACAGAGTCCGACACGGCGAGGATCGCGGCGATCATGATGATGACCCTGCACGAGGCCGCTCACGCCATCGCCGCCCGGGTCCAGGGCGCCGATGCCGGCTTCAGCGGCGTCTCCACCGATTCGCGGAGCATTGCCGCGGGCGAGCTGTTCGTCGCCCTCAAGGGCGAAAACTTCGATGGCCACGCTTATGTCAGCGAGGTTCTGGCGCGCGGTGCGGCAGGCGCACTGGTCAGCCAGGAATTCGCTGACGCCCATCCCGATCTGCCGCTGATCGGCGTCAGCGACACGCGCCTCGCGCTTGGCGCCCTGGCGGCGGAGTGGCGCGGCCGCTTCGCGATTCCGCTGCTGGGCATCACCGGCAGCAACGGCAAAACCACGGTCAAGGAAATGTGCGCGGCGATTTTGCGCGCGCAGTACGGCGCCGCCGACAGCGTGCTGGCCACGGTCGGCAATCTCAACAACGACATCGGCGTGCCGCTGACGCTGCTGAAGTTGCGCGCATCGCATCGCGCGGCGGTGATCGAAATGGGCATGAATCATGCGGGAGAAATCGACTACCTGACGCGGCTGGCGGTACCGACCGTCGCACTGGTGAACAATGCCCAGCGCGCACACCTCGAGGGCCTCGGCACGGTGCAGAATGTCGCGCTGGCCAAGGGCGAAATATTTGTCGGGCTGGCTACCGACGGCATTGCCGTATTCAATGCCGACGACGCGCAGGTCGACATCTGGCGCGAACTGGCGCGCGATCGTCGCCGGGTGACGTTTGGCATCGATCAGCCGGCCGACGTGCGCGGACAGTTTGCCGGCCACGGCTTGGGCAGCGAGCTGGAGCTGGCGACTCCCTGGGGCGCATTCAAGGCGACGCTCGCCGTGCCGGGACTCCACAATGCCCGCAATGCTTGCGCGGCTGCTGCGGCGACACTGGCAGCCGGAGCGTCGGTTGCGGCCGTCCGGGATGGCCTGGCGGGGTTTGCCGGCGTCAAGGGTCGCCTGCAGCGCCGCGACGGGCGCAAGGGCGCGCTGGTGGTGGATGACAGCTACAACGCCAATCCGGATTCGATACGCGCCGCGATCGATGTGCTGGCTTCCGTGCCCGGCAAACGCATTTTCGTCATGGGCGACATGGGCGAAGCGGGTGCCGCCGCCGGGCAGTTCCACGACGAGGTCGGTGGCTACGCCAAGAGCCACGGCATCGATCGCTTGTTTTGTCTGGGTGAAATGTCGGTGGCGGCCGCGCGCAATTTTGGCGAGGGCGGACAGCACTTTTCCCGCCTCGACGAGTTGGTAAGAACGCTGCAGAGCGAACTCGACCCGCAGACCACGGTGCTGGTCAAGGGTTCGCGCTTCATGCGCATGGAGCGCGTCGTGGACGCGATCGTGGAGGAAGACAAATGAATGCAACCAGAACCTTACCGCAGAGGCGCAGAGGCGCAGAGGAAACGCTGAGGAAAGGCAATTCAGGAAATGCTTTCTGCATGAATTTCTCTGCGCTGTCTCTGCGCCTCTGCGCCTCTGCGGTGAAAGGGTTCCACAATGCTGCTTGAACTCGCCCAATGGCTGGCCAAGGATCTGCGCGGCTTCAATGTCTTTGGTTACATCACCTTGCGCGCGGTGCTGGCGACGATGACCGCGCTGACCATTTCCTTCGTCTTCGGCCCGGCGGTGATCCGCTGGCTGACCGCAAAGAAGATCGGCCAGTCGGTGCGCACCGACGGCCCGCAGACGCACCTGGTCAAGGCCGGCACGCCGACCATGGGCGGCGCGCTGATCCTGATTTCGCTGGGAATATCCACGCTGCTGTGGGCGGATCTGTCGAATCGCTTCATCTGGATCGTGCTGATCGTCACCTTCGGCTTCGGTGCGGTGGGCTGGGTCGATGACTGGCGCAAGGTGGTGTATCGCAATCCGGATGGATTGTCGGCGCGGACGAAGTTCTTCTGGCAGTCGGTGGTGGGTCTGATCGCCGCGATCTATCTGGCGTTTTCGATTTCGGCACCCAACAACGAAAAGGTGGTGCAGTTGTTCTTCCAGTGGGTTTCGAGCGGCTTCACCCTGGAACTGCCGCAGCAGACGGCGCTCATCGTGCCCTTCTTCAAGAGCGTGACCTACCCGCTGGGCATGTTCGGCTTCATCCTGCTGACCTATCTGGTGATCGTCGGCACCAGCAACGCGGTGAATCTGACCGACGGCCTCGATGGCCTGGCCATCATGCCGACAGTGCTGGTCGGCGCCGCGCTGGGCATCTTCACTTACGTTGCCGGCAACTCGGTGTTTTCCAAGTACCTGTTGATGCCCTACATCCCGGGCGCCGGCGAACTGACGGTGTTCTGCGGCGCGCTGGCCGGCGCGGGCCTGGGCTTTCTGTGGTTCAACGCCTACCCGGCCGAGGTGTTCATGGGCGATGTCGGCGCGCTGGCGCTGGGCGCTGCGCTGGGCGCGGTGGCGGTGGTGGCGCGCCAGGAGATCGTGCTCTTCATCATGGGCGGCGTATTCGTCGCCGAGACCATTTCGGTGATGCTGCAGGTCGGCTGGTTCAAGTACACCAAGCAGCGCTACGGCGAAGGAAGGCGAATCCTGCGCATGGCGCCGCTGCACCATCACTTCGAACAAACCGGATGGAAGGAAACGCAGGTGGTGGTGCGCTTCTGGATCATCACGATATTGCTGGTGCTGTTCGGACTGTCGACGCTGAAGATACGATGAACGAAAAGGCATTTACCGCAGAGGCGCAGAGGCGCAGAGAAAGGCGCCGCAGAGAAAATCTATCCTGCGCAAATGCCTTTGCCTTTCTCTGCGCTTCCTCTGCGCCTCTGCGCCTCTGCGGTGAGAATTTTCCGTGAAACTAGACGGCAAGCACGTTCTCGTCCTCGGCCTCGGTGAATCGGGGCTGGCCAGCGCGCTCTGGTGCGTGCGGCAGGGTGCGCGGGTGCGCGTGGCGGATACCAGAGCGGCACCGCCGTATCTGGGCGAACTGCAACGCCGTGTCACCAGCGCCGAGTTTTTTTCGGGCGAGTTCGACAAGGCCTTGCTCGATGGCATCGACCTGCTGGTCCTGTCGCCCGGGCTCTCGGGCGGATTGATGGTGGTGATTCACGCGCGCGCCGCCGGCATTCCGGTGGTCGGCGAGATCGAATTGTTTGCCCGGGCGCTGCGCAGCCTGAACTCCGGTATGGCAGCCCCGGCCCCGGTACTGGCCATCACCGGCACCAACGGCAAGACCACCACCACCGCATTGGCCGGACACTTGCTGCGCGCCACCGGCAAGACTGTCGGCGTCGCGGGAAATATTTCGCCGGCAGCCTTGACGGCCCTGATGGATGCGCAGGATGCCAATGCGCTGCCCCAGATCTGGGTGCTGGAACTGTCGAGTTTCCAGCTGGAGACCACCGAGACCTTGTATCCGGCCGCGGCGACGGTCCTCAACATCTCCGACGATCATCTCGATCGCTACATCGATCTCAATGAGTATGCGTCAGCCAAGGCGCGAATTTTTCAAAGTGCCGAGGGCGCGCCGGGCGTGCAGGTGCTCAATCGTGCCGACGCGCGCGTGCGCCGGATGGCGCTGGCCGATCGCCACATCATCAGCTTCGGTCTTGATGCGCCCGCCGCCAGCGAGGACTTCGGCCTGCGCATGAATCGGGGCGAGGCGTGGATCGTGCAGGGCGATCGCTTCCTGCTGCCGGTCTCCGAACTGCCGCTGGCCGGCTTGCACAATGCGGCCAATGCGATGGCGGCGCTGGCTTTGTGCGTAAGCCTCGGCTTCGATGCAAATGCCTTGCTGCCGGCCTTGCGCAGCTTCCGCGGCTTGCCGCATCGCGTGGAAAAAGTCGCTGAGCTGGACGGCGTGACCTGGTACGACGATTCCAAGGGCACCAATGTCGGCGCCACGGTCGCCGCGCTGAATGGTATTGGCGGCCAACTGGCCGCCCTGAATAGTCGCCTCCCTCCCCCGGGGAGGGAGGTCGGGAGGGAGGGTTCGTCATTGACGTCTTGCGATCCGAAGGATCGCAAGATCGTGGTGATTCTTGGGGGTGATGGAAAAGGACAGGACTTTTCTCCACTCGGGAAGGCCGTGGCGAAGCATGCCCGTGCCGCGGTGCTGATCGGGCGCGATGGTCCGCTGATCGAAAAGGCCATCGTCGCCTCAAGGGTGGCGATCGAAACCGCTAGCGACATGGACGATGCCGTACATCGCGCTCGCGCGTTGGCGCAACCGGGTGATGCTGTCCTGCTGTCGCCGGCGTGCGCCAGCTTCGACATGTTCCGCAACTATGAGCATCGGGCGCAGGTCTTCATTGCCGCCGTCCATGCGCTGGAGGGCGCCGGCCGCCGGGCCGACCCAAGGCAGGCGCAGCCAGATACACGGAATTTCGCCGTCGGCGAAATGAACCAGGAGCGCCCCCTTCCTCGGGAAGGGGGAGGGGGGGAAGGCAAATCATGAGCCGCACCTACGCCGCACCGGCGCCGCACGCGCCCGCCGAGCTCGACGGCCTGCTGCTGTGGCCTGCGGTCGGCCTGCTGCTGCTGGGGCTGGTGATGGTGTATTCGTCGTCGATCGCCATGGCGGAAGGCAGCCGCTTTACCGGCAACCAGTCGACGTATTTCCTGTTCCGCCATGCCGTGTTTCTCGCCATCGGCCTGGTCGCGGGCGTGATGGCGTTCCAGATTCCGCTGCGCCTGTGGCAGCAGGCGGCGCCCTGGCTGTTTCTGGCCGGGGTCGCATTGCTGCTGCTGGTGCTGATTCCCCATGTCGGGCGTTCGGTCAACGGCGCGCAGCGCTGGATCAGCCTCGGCCCAATCAACCTGCAACCCTCGGAACTGATGAAGCTGTTCGTGGTGCTCTACGCCGCCGACTACACCACGCGCAAGCTGGACGACATGGGCAGTTTCCTGCGCGGCTTCGGGCCGATGGCGCTGGTCATGGTGCTGGTCGGATTCTTGTTACTGAAGGAGCCGGACTTCGGCGCTCTGGTGGTGATCCTCTGCATCGCCACCGGCATCCTGTTCCTCGGCGGCATCAACGTGCGGGTGTTCAGCGTGCTGGTGGTGGTTCTCGCGATCAGTTTCGTCATCATGATCTGGGTCTCGCCCTACCGGCGCGAACGCATTTTCGGCTTCATGGACCCGTGGCAGGATGCCTTCGGCAAGGGCTACCAGCTCTCGCACGCGCTGATCGCTTTCGGCCGCGGCGAATGGTTCGGCGTCGGCCTCGGCGCCAGCGTCGAGAAGCTGTTCTACCTGCCCGAGGCGCACACCGATTTCCTGCTGGCGGTGATTGCCGAGGAACTCGGCTTTGTCGGTGTCTGCGTGGTGGTCGGGCTGTTTGCCCTGCTGGTGCAGCGCTCCTTCGTCATCGGGCGCCAGGCACTGGTACTCGGCCGCGTGCATTCCGGCCTGGTCGCGCAAGGCATCGGCATCTGGCTCGGCGTGCAGGGCTTCATCAACATGGGCGTGAACATGGGCCTGCTGCCGACCAAGGGCCTGACCTTGCCGCTGATGAGCTTCGGCGGTTCCGGCATCGTGGCGAATTGCCTGGCGTTGGGGATTCTGCTGCGCGTCGATTGGGAGAATCGACAGTTGATGCGGGGACAGCAGGTATGAAGCAAAAACATACCGCAGAGACGCAGAGGCGCGGAGAAAGGCGACGCAGAGAACACCCTTGCCAAGTGATCGCCCTTGCCTTCCTCTGCGCTTCCTCTGCGCCTCTGCGCCTCTGCGGTGAAAGATTTTTCAAATGAAAACCCTTCTCGTCATGGCCGGCGGCACGGGCGGGCACATCATGCCGGGCCTCGCCGTGGCCGAACACCTGAAGGCCCAGGGCTGGAAGATCGCCTGGATGGGCCATCCGGATGGCATGGAAGCCAGGCTGACCGCGGGGCGTGGTTACGAGATGGCCTGGGTGCATTTTTCCGCATTGCGCGGCAAGGGCCTGCTGCGCAAGCTCATGCTGCCTTTCAATCTGCTGCGAGGTTTCGTCGAGGCGTGGTCGCAACTCAAGCGCATCCGGCCCGACGTGGTGTTGGGCATGGGCGGTTACATCAGCTTTCCCGGCGGCATGATGGCCTCGCTGCAGGGCATTCCGCTGGTGCTGCACGAGCAGAATTCGGTGGCGGGCCTGGCCAACAAAGTGCTGGCGGGTGTCGCTGATCGGATCCTTACCGGTTTCCCCGAGGTACTGAAGAACGGCCACTGGGTGGGCAATCCGGTACGCCCGGAAATCGCCGTGTTGCCAGCGCCGACTTTTCGTTATGAACAGCACAGCGGTCCGCTGCGTGTGCTGGTGGTGGGCGGCAGCCTCGGCGCGCAGGCCTTGAACGCCGCCATGCCGAAAGCGCTGGCGCTGATTGCGGAAGACGAGCGGCCGCTGGTGGTGCATCAGGCCGGCGAGAAGCATCTGCCGATGCTGAAAAGTTTCTACATTTCGGCTGGCGTCAATGCCGATTGCGTGGCCTTCGTCAATGACATGGCCGGCGCCTACGACTGGGCCGATCTGGTGATCTGCCGCGCCGGCGCGTTGACCGTGGCGGAACTCGCCGCCGCCGGCGTCGCCAGCCTGCTGGTGCCTTTCCCGCACGCGGTGGATGACCACCAGACGTCGAATGCGCGCTTCCTCAGCAATGCCGGCGCGGCGATCCTGCTGCCTCAAGGCGAGCTGACGCCGGCGCGGCTGGCCGAGATCAGGAACCTGTCGCGGAGCCAACTTGCACAAATGGCCGAGAAGGCCCGCGAGCTGGCGCGGCCCGACGCCACGGCCGTCGTTGCGCAGGCGTGCGTGGAACTTGCCAAATGAAAGGCAGCTCATGAAACACAAAGTCAAGCGCATCCACTTCGTCGGAATTGGCGGCTCGGGCATGTCCGGCATTGCCGAGGTGCTGGCGAACCAGGGCTTCGAGGTCAGCGGCTCCGATCTGAGCGAAAGCGCGACGACGCGGCGGCTGGCGGCGCAGGGCATCCGCATTGCGATCGGCCACAGCGCGCAGAACGCTGCGACGGCGGACGCGGTCGTGGTGTCGACCGCCGTGCGCGAGGACAATCCGGAAGTGGTCATGGCGCGCGAGCGCCAGGTGCCGGTGGTGCCGCGGGCGCAGATGCTGGCGGAGCTGATGCGCATCAAGCAGGGCATCGCGATCGCCGGCACCCACGGCAAGACGACGACCACCAGCCTCGTCGCGAGTTGTCTGGCCGAGGGCGGCCTCGATCCGACTTTCGTCATCGGCGGCCGGCTGAATTCCGCGGGAGCGAACGCGAAACTGGGCAGCGGCGAATTCCTGGTGGCCGAGGCCGACGAGTCCGATGCTTCCTTCCTGTTCCTGTCGCCGGTGGTTTCGGTGGTGACCAACATCGACGCCGACCACATGGAAACCTACGGCCACGATTTCGGCCGACTCAAGCAGGCCTTCGTCGACTTCCTCCATCGCCTGCCCTTCTATGGCGTCGCCGTGGTTTGCGGCGACGATGCCAACGTGCGCGAGATCATGCCGCGCGTGGCGAAGCAGATCGTCACCTACGGCATCGACAGCGAAGTCAATTTCCGCGCCGAAGACGTGGTGGCCGACGGCGGCACCATGCGCTTCACCTGTGTGCGCACCAACGGCAACATCAGTCGTCTGCCGATCGTGCTCAACCTGCCGGGGCGTCACAATGTGCTGAATGCGCTGGCCGCCATCGCGGTGGCAACGGAAGTCGGCGTTGGCGATACGGCGATCATCAAGGCGCTGGCCGAGTTTCGCGGTGTCGGCCGACGCTTCCAGCGCCACGGCGAGATCGCCTGTCCGGCAGGCGGCACATTTACCCTGGTCGACGACTATGGCCATCATCCGGTGGAGATGGCGGCGACGCTCGCGGCGGCGCGCGGCGCTTTCCCCGGCCGTCGCCTGGTGCTGGCCTTCCAGCCGCATCGCTACACGCGGACGCGGGACTGTTTCGAGGATTTCGTCAAGGTGCTGTGCGGAGTCGATGCCCTGTTGCTGGGCGAGGTGTATGCCGCCGGCGAGGCGCCGATCGTCGCCGCCGACAGCCGCACCCTGGTGCGCGCCTTGCGCATCGCCGGCAAGATCGAGCCGGTGTTCGTCGAAGACATCGCGACCCTGCCGGCGGCGATCCTGGCCGCGGTGCGCGACGGCGACGTGGTAATCACCATGGGCGCGGGTTCGATCGGCGGCGTGCCCGGGAAGCTGGTCGATGGCTGAGCCGATAAACAAAATCGAGCGCAGCGAGCCGATCAGTAACCCCCCGAGAGGGGGGGTGGGGGGCGGGCCATTTGGCTTCAGAGGGTCATTGCGCAGCAATGAGCCGATGGCGGGCCACGTGTCGTGGCGCGCCGGCGGCAAGGTGGCGCGCGCCTTTTTCCCGGCCGACCTGGCTGATCTCGCTGCCTTTCTGCATCGCCTGCGCCACGACGAGCCGCTGCTGATGGTGGGCCTCGGCAGCAACCTGCTGATCCGCGATGGTGGCTTCGACGGCACGGCGATCTTCACCCATGGCGTGCTGGATACCCTGCGCCGCGAGGCCGACGGCAGCTTCTACGCCGAGGCCGGCGTCGCCTCGCCCAAGCTGGCGCGCTTCGTCGGCAATCAGGCGTGTGCCGAGGCGGAGTTCCTGGCCGGCATTCCCGGCACCGTGGGCGGCGCGCTGGCGATGAACGCCGGCTGCCACGGCGGCGAGACCTGGCGCTATGTGGAACGGGTGCTGATGCTCAACCGCGACGGCGAGCAGATCATTCGCACGGCGGAAGATTTCGCCATCGGCTACCGCCACGTCGGGCTCAGAAGCGCCACCGACGAAATCTTCGCCGCGGCCTGGTTCCGCTTTCCGGCCGGGGATGCGGCAGTGGCCCGTGCGCGTCTGCGCGAACTGCTGGAGCGGCGCATCGCCACCCAGCCGCTGCAATTGCCCAACGCCGGATCGGTGTTCAGAAACCCGCCCGGTGACCATGCCGCGCGCCTGATCGAAGCGGCCGGGCTCAAGGGCACACAGATCGACGGCGCGCAGGTTTCCGAAAAGCATGCGAATTTCATCGTTAATCCCAAGGGTGCGGCTACCGCGAGTGCGATAGAAATGCTAATCGGCCATGTTCAGGCAGTGGTCGAGGAGAAGTTTGGCGTTTCGCTGGTGCGCGAGGTACGCATTCTGGGCGCGAAGAGTGGTCAATCCGGGTTGTCCGGAGAAGGAGTCTGATGGATTTCGGCAAGGTGGCGGTGATGATGGGTGGCAAGTCGGCCGAGCGCGAGGTCTCGCTTAAAAGCGGGGCCGCGGTGCTGGCCGCACTGCGCTCGTCCGGCGTCGATGCCCACCCCTTCGATCCGCAGGACAAGGCGCTCGAGGCGCTGCATGCCGAGGGATTCACGCGCGTTTTCATCGCCCTGCATGGCCGCGGCGGCGAGGACGGCACGCTGCAGGGCGCACTCGACCTGCTGGCCATTCCCTATACCGGCAGCGGCGTGCTTGCCTCCGCCCTGGCCATGGACAAGTGGCGCTCCAAGCTGGTCTGGCAGGCCAGCGGCTTGCCGGTACCGGATTTCGTCGTGCTCGACGCCGCCAGCGACTTTGCCGCCGTCGAGGCGCGCCTGGGCCTGCCGCTGTTCGTCAAGCCGGCCAATGAGGGTTCCAGCATCGGCATCAGCAAGGTCAAGCAAGCGGGCGAACTGCGTACTGCATATGAGCTGGCTGCGCGCTACGACTCCTGCGTGATCGCCGAGAAATATCTGGCCGGCGGCGAGTTTACGGTCGGCATCCTCGCCGGCCAGGCTCTGCCGGTGATCCGCATCGTGCCGGCGACCGAGTTCTACGACTACGACGCCAAGTATCTGCGCGACGACACCGAGTACCGCATCCCGAGCGGCCTGGGCGAGAAGCGCGAAGCCGAGATGCGCGATATGGCCTTGCGTGCCTTCGAAGTGCTCGGCGTTCGCGGCTGGGGGCGAATGGATCTGATGCTCGATGCGGCAGGCCGCATCTACTGCCTGGAGGCGAATACCTCGCCCGGCATGACCGACCATTCGCTGGTGCCGATGGCGGCGAAGGCCGCTGGTATTCCATTTCCACAACTGGTGCTGAAACTGCTCGAAGAGGCCCGCCATGGCTAAGGCGCGGGGCAACTCCCGGGTCGAGCCGGGCAGCAATGATGGCTTCTGGGATCGGCCGATGCTGATCAATCTGCTGGCCGACCTGCTGCTGCTGGCCGGCGGCGCACTGCTGGCGTGGGCGGGTGCCATGGCGTTGCAACGCCTGCCGGTGTTTCCACTCAAGCAGTTGGTGGTGTCGACGTCGCTGGACCAGGTTTCCAGAGCGCAGATCGAACACACCGCGCGCACTGCCTTGTCCGGTAATTTCTTCACGGTGAACCTGGAAACTGCACAGGCGGCCTTCGCGCGCATGCCCTGGGTGCGCGTCGCCTCCCTGCGCCGGCTCTGGCCGGACGGCATCGAACTCGAACTGGAAGAGCATCGCGCGGCGGCCCGCTGGACCGCGCAGGACGGCGAGGCGCGATTGGTCAACACGCGCGGCGAGGTGTTCGTGGCGTCGACGCGGGAGTCGCTGCCCGCCTTCGCCGGCCCGGAAGGCTCCGCATCCCGTGTCCTGGTCCGCTATCAGGAATTCAGCGAAAGCCTGACGACCATCGGGCGCACGCCGGTGGCGATTCATCTTTCGGTACGCGAGGCCTGGCAGCTCAAGCTGGACGATGGCGTGCTGCTCGAACTCGGCCGTGACCAGGCCAAGCATCCGCTGGCAGAGCGGCTGAACCGATTCACCACCCACTATGCAGCCGTCAGCAGTTCGGCGAAGAACCGCCTGCAGACCATCGGCGTAGTGGACATGCGTTACCCCAATGGATTCGCCCTGCGGGCGAGCAAAAGCTGATGAGCAAAGAAGCAAAACGTGACCTGATCGTCGGCCTCGACATCGGCACCTCAAAGATCGTGGCGATTGTCGGCGAGCTTGATGCCGAGGGCCGGCTGGGCATACTCGGGCTGGGCACGCAGGAATCCAGCGGCTTGAAGCGCGGCATGGTGATCAATATCGAGGCCACGGTGAATTCGATTTCCAAGGCGATCGCCGAAGTCGAAATGATGGCCGGCTGCAAGGTGCGCGAGGTGTATACCGGAATCGCCGGCAGCCACATCAAGAGCAAGGATTCCTCGGGCATGGCCGTGGTGCGCGAGAAGGAAGTCACCCAGTTCGATGTCGAACGCGCCATCGAGGCCGCCAACGCCACCTCGATTTCGGCCGACGACCAGATCCTGCACACGCTGGTGCAGGAGTTCATCGTCGATGGCCAGGACGGCGTCAAGGAGCCGATCGGCATGGATGCCAAGCGGCTCGACGTCAAGGTGCATCTGGTCACCGGTGCCGTCACGGCGGTGCAGAACATCGTCAAGTGCGTGCATCGCTGCGGCCTCGAAGTGGTCGACCTGGTACTGCAGCCTCTGGCTTCAGGCTACGCGGTACTGACCGAGGACGAAAAGGATGTCGGCGTCTGCCTGGTGGATATCGGTGGCGGCACCACCGATGTCGCCGTGTTCGTGCAGGGCGCGATCCGCCATACCGCGGTGATCCCGATCGCCGGCGACCAGTTGACCAACGACATTGCGATCGCCCTGCGCACCTCGACCCAGGATGCCGAGGACATCAAAATGCGCTACGGAGTGGCCCTGCAGCAATTGGCCAATCCCGAAGACATGATCGAAGTGCCGGGCGTCGGTGACCGTCCGGCCACCCAGCTGTCGCGCCAGACGCTGGCGGGCTTCATCCAGCCGCGAGTCGAGGAAATCTTCCAGAAGGTGCAGGAAGAACTGCATCGCAGCGGCAAGGAGCGCCTGCTACGGGCGGGCATTGTTCTCACCGGAGGCGCCGCGCAAATGCCGGGCATGGCCGATCTGGGCGAAGAGGTTTTTCACAACACCGTGAAGCTGGCAATGCCGCACTACGACGGCAATTTGCGCGACTACGTGCGCAATCCGCGCTACTCCACGGCCATGGGTTTGTTGCTGGAAGGGGTGGCGCAGCGTCAACGCGGCATGAAAGCGCAGAGCCCCCGGAGTTTTGGGCAGGTGCTGTCGCGGATGCGGGCGTGGTTCACCAGGAATTTTTGATTCAGTAGGTCTTTTCAGGAGGCGAAAATGTTTGAACTAGAGGAAGTAGTGACACCGGAACCGGAAATGGGTTCGACCGTGATCAAGGTGGTCGGCGTCGGCGGCGCAGGCGGCAATGCGGTCGAGCACATGATCCGCGAGGGCGTTGGCGGCGTCGAATTCATTTGCTGCAATACCGATGCACAGGCGCTGAAGAAAAGCACGGCCCACGTCAAGCTGCAACTCGGGCCCGGCCTGGGTGCGGGGGGCAAGCCGGAAAAGGCTCGCGAGTTGGCGGTGCTTGATCGCCATCGGATCGCCGAGGCGCTGACCGGAGCGCACATGGTGTTCATTACCGCCGGCATGGGTGGCGGCACCGGCACCGGTGCCGGCCCGATCGTCGCCGAGGTCGCGCGCGAGCTGGGCATCTTGACCGTCGCCGTGGTCACCAAACCCTTCGAATATGAAGGCAAGCGCAAGCGCCTCGCCGAAGAAGGCGTGGCCGAACTCGCCCGCCACGTCGACTCGCTGATCATCATCCTCAACGAGAAGCTCGAAGAGGTGCTGGGCGACGACGTCAGCATGCTCGAAGCCTTCCAGGCGGCGGACAACGTACTGCGCAATGCGGTCGGCGGTATTGCCGAAATCATCAATGTGCCGGGCCTGGTCAACGTCGACTTTGAGGACGTGCGCACCGTGATGGGCGAAATGGGCAAGGCGATGATGGGTTCGGCCGCCGCCGCCGGCGTCGATCGCGCCCGTGTCGCCGCCGAAGAGGCGGTGGCCAGCCCGCTGCTGGAAGGCATCGAGCTTTCCGGCGCGCGCGGCGTACTGGTGAACATTACCGCCAGCACCACGCTCGGCCTCAAGGAGTACAAGGAGGTGATGAACACCATTCGTCAATACACGGCGCCCGAGGCGACCGTGATCTGCGGCGCGGTGTTCGACGAGAGCATGGAAGACCAGTTGCGCGTTACCGTGGTCGCCACCGGACTCGGCGGCGTGGTGGTGCGCGAGGCGGTCAAGCCAAGGATGACCGTGGTCGAGACTGTCGGCCTGCGCACCGGCACCGACAACCTGCCTGTATACGACAGCGGGATCGGACAGGCGCAGATTGACCTTTCCAGTGTCACCAGCAGCGCGCGCGGCAGCACGCCGCGCAATGCGCAGGCGGATGCCATGGCGGCGTCCGGCGTGGACAAGTACGACATTCCGGCCTTCCTGCGTCGCCAGTCCGACTGATGGGTCGGCAACGCAGCCGGTCCGGCGGGCGCCTCCTCCCGCCCGACCGGGCTTGCGTGATAAACTTGCTGCCCCGCATCATTCCATTTACATCGCAGCCCGATGCTTCGTCAGCGCACCCTTAAATCAGTCGTCAAGGCTACCGGCGTGGGTCTCCACTCCGGCGTCAAGGTGTCGCTCGTCCTGCGTCCGGCGCAGCCGAATACCGGCGTGGTCTTCCGTCGGGTCGATCTGACGCCGCCGGTCGACCTCAAGGCCGACCCCTTCGGCGTCGGCGATACGCGACTGGCGTCCTGCCTGGAAAAGGATGGCGTCAAGGTCGCTACCGTCGAACACCTGATGTCGGCGCTGGCCGGACTTGGCATCGACAACATCTATATAGATGTCGACGCGGCCGAACTGCCGATCATGGATGGCTCGGCGGCGCCGTTTGTCTTTCTCCTGCAGTCGGCCGGAATCGAAGAGCAGAAGGCCGCCAAGAAATTCCTCCGGGTGAAGAAAGTTGTCGAGGTCAAGGACGGCGACAAATGGGCGCGTCTGTCGCCCTTCGATGGCTTCAGCCTGGAATTCTCGATTGTTTTCAATCACCCGGCGGTAAATCGCTCCGCCTCCAGCGCCCGCATCGATTTTGCCGATCAGTCGTATTTGCGCGAAGTGGCGCGCGCCCGCACCTTTGGTTTCATGCAGGACGTAGAAACCCTGCGCGACCAGGGCTTGGCATTGGGCGGCAGCCTGGAAAACGCCATCGTGATGGACGAGTACCGGGTGTTGAACAGCGAAGGCTTGCGTTATGCCGACGAGTTCGTCAAGCACAAGATCCTCGACGCCATCGGCGATCTGTATCTCGCCGGTCATCCCCTGCTGGGGGCGTTTGCTGCCCACAAGTCGGGCCATGCGCTGAACAACATGCTGCTGCGCGCATTGCTGGCCGACGCCTCGGCCTGGGAGCTGGTCAGTTTTCAGCGAGCCGAGGAAGCGCCCGGCAGCATCGCCCGGCTGTACCCACAACTGGTGTAAGCGGCTCCGCCATGCTTCTGCTCAGGATCGTCGGCATACTCACCGCGATCACCATTGGCGGCAGTCTCGTTGCCTGGTTGTTTACCCGCGATCGGCGCTACCTCGTACTGTCGGGCCGCGTCGCCAAGGCGGCGCTGATCTTCTCGCTGGTGGTCCTGGTTCTGATGATGGCCGAGCGCCTGATCATTCTTTAACGCTGCGGAGCAAGCGCTCCAGCGCACCCTTGAGCGGCGATTCTTTTGGCAGTTGATGCGCCAGTTCAGTGAGTCCTTGCTTCTGTTTAGATCCAGGCAGGACGGGCCTCTCATGGGGAGGCAGCGCCGGAGAAGGGTTCCGGGCTTGCACTCGGACCTCGATTTGGGTAACCTTTACCTCCTTGTTTGATAAATCGTCGGCGAGACGCGGTCCGAATTGACGGATCTTCGCCGCGACCGCGCCGTTGGCGGCGTGGATAAAAAGTTTCCCCAGACGGAAGTTGGCTACCCGGGCATGAGGCCTCAGCGCCGCCGGCAGTGCAGCTTCCAGAAGACGCTGGAATTGGAGCAGACGTTGGGCGTGGGCCGCAAGGCGCGCCATGCTGTCACCGGAGGCAAGATGTTCCTGGAGACTGCGCGATGTCATCGCAAACGAACCTGAAGGGAGGGAAGGGATGCATATTATTCTCGTCTCTGACCGGCTGGCAACTGCAAGAAGCATTACGCTGACCTGGCGTCATGCAGCACTCTTCGCGGGCGCCCTGTTCGGCTCGGTCCTTGTCTTGTCCTCGCTGTTTTCCTACGTCACCGTCCGCCACGCGGCGGAAATCCGGCTGCCCTTCCTGCAGGATCTGGTTCGGGCCGTAAATGCAGAAGAAACCCAGCGCTCGAAGGATTTCGTCCGCGAAAACCTCAACGCCATGGCGGTCAAGCTGGGCGAGATGCAGGCGCAGTTGATGCGCCTGGACACCATTGGCGAGCGACTGGCCGGCATGGCGGGCGTCAAGCCTCAGGATCTCAAGGCCTTCGAAACGAAAACCGGTGGCCGCGGAGGCCCGCTGGTACTGCCCGCCTCCATGTCTTCGACGGAACTGCAGCGCGCGGTCGATGCTTTGGCGAATCAGGTCGAAGCGAAATCCGATGCGATTTCCATGATCGAGTCCCAGTTGCTGGAAGACCGGATCAGGAAGAGCCTGCTTCCGACCAGCCTGCCGGTCGAAGCGCAATGGAACGCTTCAACCTATGGCTGGCGCGTCGATCCTTTCACCGGCGAACGGGCGATGCATGAAGGCGTGGATTTTGTCGCGATTTCCGGCACCGGTATCCGCGCCGCCGCGGCTGGCGTGGTAATCAGCGCGGAGCGTCACCCGCAATACGGCAATATGGTTGAAGTGGACCACGGCAAGGACCTGACCACACGCTACGCCCATGCGTCGAAGATTCTGGTGAAGGCGGGGCAGATGGTGAAACGCGGCCAGAAGATTGCAGAAGTCGGTTCGACGGGGCGTTCGACCGGGCCGCACCTGCATTTTGAAGTACGCATTCGCGGCCTGGCGCAGAATCCGGATCGCTTCCTGCGCATGGCGCAGAATTCACCCAAGCCGTTCGCCAAGTCGCCGCTCGCTGCAAGGCATTGATGCATGGCCTTGCGGGGAGCCAGCGGCTCCTCGCATGCTAAAATCGCCGTTTCGCTTTTCCCGGTCGGTTCCCGGCCGCGTACCCCATGATCTCCGGCTTTTTGAAAAAGATTTTTGGCAGCCGCAATGACCGGCTGATCAAGCAGTATTCTCAGGCGGTCGCCCGCATCAATGCGCTCGAAGCGGCCATTTCGCCGCTGTCCGACGACGCGCTGAAGGCAAAGACCGAAGAGTTTCGCAGTCGTCATGCCCAGGGCGAGTCCCTCGACGCCTTGTTGCCCGAAGCCTTTGCCGTGGTGCGCGAGGCCAGCCGTCGCGTGCTCGGCATGCGCCATTTCGACATGCAAATGGTCGGCGGCATGGTGCTGCATTACGGCAAGATCGCCGAGATGCGCACCGGCGAAGGCAAGACGCTGACGGCGACGCTGGCCGTGTATCTGAATGCGATTCCCGGCACGGGCGTGCATCTGATCACGGTCAATGACTACCTGGCAAAGCGCGATGCGGAGTGGATGGGGCGCATCTATCGTTTTCTGGGGATGAGCGTCGGCGTCAATCTTTCGCAAATGCCGCATGATGAAAAGCAGGCTGCCTATGCCTCCGATATCACCTACGGCACCAACAACGAATTCGGCTTCGACTACCTGCGCGACAACATGGTGTATGCGGCCAATGAGCGCGTGCAGCGCGGGCTAAGCTACGCCATCGTCGACGAAGTGGATTCGATCCTGATCGATGAGGCGCGCACGCCGTTGATCATCTCGGGCCAGGCCGAAGACCATACCGAACTGTATCTGCGCATGAATGCCGTGCCGCCGTTGCTGACTCGCGGCGAAGCAGCCAAGGGCGAGGGCGAGGTGGATACCGGCGATTTCACGGTCGATCTCAAATCGCACCAGGTGCTGCTGACGGAAGCCGGGCACGAAAAGGCCGAGGAGATTCTTGCCCGCCTGGGCATGCTGGCCGAGGGCAGCAGCCTCTACGAGCCGGCCAACATCCTGCTGATCCACCATCTGTATGCGGCCTTGCGCGCGAACAACCTGTACTTCCGCGACCAGCAGTACGTGGTGCAGGAAGGCGAAGTGGTCATCGTCGACGAGTTCACCGGGCGGCTGATGTCCGGTCGGCGCTGGTCGGACGGCCTGCACCAGGCCGTCGAAGCCAAGGAAGGCGTGTCGATCCAGGCCGAGAACCAGACGCTCGCCTCGATCACCTTCCAGAACTATTTCCGCATGTACGGCAAGCTTGCCGGCATGACCGGCACGGCGGATACCGAAGCCTACGAGTTCCACCAGATCTACGGCCTGGAAACGGTGGTCATCCCCACCAACAAGCCGATGATCCGCAAGGACGAGAACGACCAGATCTATCGCACCGCGCCGGAAAAGCATGCCGCAATCATCGCCGACATCCGCGCCTGTCATCAACGGGGGCAGCCGGTGCTGGTCGGCACCACCTCGATCGAAAATTCCGAACTGCTCTCCGACTTGCTGCACAAGGAGAAGCTGCCGCATCAGGTGCTCAACGCCAAGCAGCACGCGCGCGAGGCCGAGATCGTGGCCGAGGCCGGACGCCCCGGCATGATCACCATCGCCACCAACATGGCCGGCCGCGGCACCGACATCGTGCTCGGCGGCAATATCGAAAAGCCAACCGGCGCCATCCGCGACGACGAATCCCTGAGCGCGGACGAGAAGGCAAAGCGCACTGCAGAACTCAAGGCGGAATGGCAGAAGGTGCATGAGCAGGTGCTGGCCGCCGGCGGCCTGCATATCATCGGTTCCGAACGCCACGAATCGCGCCGGATCGACAACCAGCTGCGCGGTCGTTCGGGTCGCCAGGGCGACCCGGGTTCTTCGCGCTTCTATCTGGCGCTGGATGACCCGCTGCTCAAAATTTTCGCCGGCGAACGCCTCAACGCGATCATGGTGCGCCTCAAGATGCCCGAGGGCGAGGCCATCGAGCATCCGCTGGTGAGCCGTTCGCTCGAATCGGCGCAGCGCAAGGTCGAGCAGCGCAACTTCGATATTCGCAAGCAGTTGCTCGAATACGACGACGTGTCCAACGACCAGCGCAAGGTGATCTACCAGCAGCGCAACGAACTGCTCGACAGCGACGACATAGCCGAGACCATCACGGCCATGCGCCAGGGCCAGATCCACGATACTTTCCGCCTCTACATTCCGGCCGAAAGCGTCGAGGAACAGTGGGACGTCAGCGGTCTGGAAACCGCGCTGGCGGCCGAACTCCATCTCAAACTTCCGGTGGGCGAATGGATCAAGACCGACCCGCAGCTCGGCGACGACGACATCCTGAAGCGCCTGCTGGATGCCGGTGACGCGGCTTATGCGGAAAAGACCGGCAATGTCGATGCTACGGCCTGGGCCGGCTTCGAGCGCAACGTCATGCTGCAAAGCCTGGACACGCACTGGCGCGAACACCTCTCGGCACTCGATCACCTGCGTCAGGGCATTCATCTGCGCGGCTATGCGCAGAAAAATCCCAAGCAGGAATACAAGCGCGAGGCATTCGAGCTCTTCGAGGGCTTGCTGCAAACCGTGCGCAGCGAAGTCTCCAAACTGTTGTTGACCGTTGAAGTTCGCAGCGAGGAGCAGATTGAAGAGGTGGAAGCCCCGCCACAGCTCGAGAACGTCCAGTACCACCACGCCGACTATGACGAAGCGCTCGGCGCCGCGACGCCCAAGCCGGCGCAGCCGGTCGAGCGGCACACGCCCAAGGTCGGGCGCAACGATCCCTGTCCTTGCGGCAGCGGCAAGAAGTACAAGCATTGCCACGGCAAGCTGAGTTGAGAGCTTGTGAATAAATCTACTGCGCGTGCCGGATCGGGGCTTGGGCGGTGCTCTTCCACGGCCGGCTTTGCACAGCCGGCCGGCTGCGGCGGCGCGAAGCATGCTTCGCGAAACCCCGCCTCGCCCTCATGTACAGAGACGTACATTCCGGTAGCTGCGCTCCGGCCGCACCCCGCTGCGGCCCGCTCGCTACGATTTCTTCACAAGCTCTGACACCGGTGTCGACGCGCTGGCCAACATTGATCGAGGATGGCAACGGCGTTTTGATCCTCGATCAGACGCGCTTGCCACGCGAGGCGGTCATGCTGCGCTTGGCGTCACTCGACGATGCGGCCCATGCCATCCGCGTCATGCAGGTGCGCGGTGCGCCGCTGATCGGCGCGACGGCAGCCTACGGCGTGGCGCTCGGCCTGGCCGGCGATACCAGTGATGCACACCTCGACCATGTGATCGACACCCTGGCCGCAACGCGACCGACGGCGATCAATCTGCATTGGGCGCTGGACCGCATGCGCCGCGTGCTGCAAAACTCGGCGCTGGCGACACGGCGTGATCTGGCTTGGAGCGAGGCTCGCGCGATCGCGACGGAAGACAAAGCCGCCAATGCGGCGATCGGGCAACACGGACTCGCGCTGCTGCAGGCAAGACAGCAGAGCGGTCAGCCTATCAACATCATGACCCACTGCAACGCGGGCCGACTGGCCACTGTCGATAACGGCACGGCAATTTCGCCGATTTATGCCGCGCATGCCGCGGGCTTGCCGGTGCATGTCTGGGTTTCCGAAACGCGGCCGCGCAACCAGGGCCTGCTCACCGCCTGGGAACTGCGCGAGGCCGGCGTGCCGCACACCCTGATCGCCGACAACGCCGCCGGATTGCTGATGATGCAGGGCAAGGTCGATCTGGTGATCGTCGGCGCCGATCGCATCGCCGCCAACGGCGACACGGCGAACAAGGTCGGCACCTATCTCAAGGCCCTCGCGGCGAAAGCGCATGGTGTGCCGTTCTACGTTGCGGCGCCGCTGTCGACCATCGATTTCGCCTGCCCCTCGGGGGCGGCGATCCCGATTGAAGAGCGCGCCGCCGAAGAACTCGGCGCCGGCGATACGCCGGTTGCCAATCCGGCCTTCGACGTGACGCCGGCAGGCTTGATCGGCGGCATTGTTTCCGAGCGCGGCATCGCCAGGGCGGGAGAACTGGGCCAATGGAAAACATAGACGAGACAAGCGCCGCGCTGGCCGCCAAAGTTATCGCCACGGCGAGGGCGATGAACGCCTCGGGCATCAATCGCGGCAGCGCGGGCAATGTCAGCGTGCGCTGCGAAGGCGGCTTTCTGATCACGCCGACCGGCATGGCTTACGAGTCCTGCACCGCGGCCGACATGGTCAAAGTCGGCGCTGACGGTACGGTGGCCGCTGCGACATCACGCAAGCCCTCGTCCGAGTGGCGTTTTCATCGCGACATCTATGCCGCGCGACCGGAAGCCGGCGCCGTGGTGCACACGCATTCGCCTTTCGCCACGGCACTGGCCTGCCAGGAACAAGGCATTCCGCCATTTCATTACATGGTGGCGCGCTTCGGCGGTGCAGATGTGCGCTGCGCCGCCTACGCCACCTTCGGCACCCAGGAATTGTCCGATGCGATCATCGGCGCGCTGGATGCTCGCTGTGCCTGCCTGATGGCGCACCACGGCATGGTGGTATTTGGTCGCGATGCAGACCATGCGCTGGCCCTGGCGATCGAGTTGGAAACACTGTGCGAACAGTATTGGCGGGTATTGCAGTTGGGTGCGCCGAAGCTGCTGCCTGCCGAGGAAATGACGCGCGTGATGGCCAGATTTGCCACTTACGGGCAGCAGGACAAATAGCCAGCCCGATCAGGGCAATACCAGGGCAAACACGGCGCCGCCATCATTGGACAGCTCGATGCGGCCGTGATGACCATCGGGCGTCGCATGGCGTTCAGCGATCAGGCGGGCAAAGACAAGGCCGATGCCGCTGCTTCCGCTGTCCATTGCACGTGCTTCGCCGGCAAGCACTTCCTGCGGAAATCCCGCGCCGTCGTCGCTGACCGTGAAGCGCAGACCGCCGCCCGCTTGCGCGGCAACCGCAAAGCGGATGTGTTGCTTGCCGTGGCGCAAGGCGTTGCGCAGCGCTTCCTGCAGGACCATCTTGACCTGATAGGCGTCGAAGGCCCATGCGCCAAGGACGGCCGCCGCGCCCAGGTCCGATTCAATCCGGTGCTTGCTGCCGGGCGACAGGATGATTTCCGCCGTTACATCTTCGCAAAAATCGATCAGGTCGTGATCTTCGATCACCAGACGCAGGCTGTTTTCGCCCGCGCGGTAGATCGCCAGCAGTTCGACGAGCTGCGCGCTGATTCGTCCGGCGACGGCGCGGGCCTCGTCAAGGGCGGGCGAGGGTGCGGCACGCCGGGCTTCTTCGAGCCACGTGTTGAGCAGATTGAGCCCGTTTTTGGCGTCATGGATGCAGCCGACGATGAGCGGGTTCATGTCTCCACCTTCAGGGCAGGGGCGTCTTGCGGCGCGAACTTGCGGTAGAGCAGGACGGCTTCCTTCAGACGGGGGTGCTCGTGGTTGGCGCGATCGGCCTGGGAAATATAGCGGTGTGCCTTGTTGACCAGATCCGCCGACGCGCCCTGGCGCTGTATCTGCATCAACGCCGCAATCGATGCGTTGATCGACACCTGGGCGTTGTTGGGCAAGCGGTCGGCCGCTTCGTCCAGCATGGCACTGGCCTTCTCGAGCTCGCCCGCCTTGGCCAGGGCCACCGCGTCGTTGTTCAGCGTGATCATGCGTTGCCGGGTGGCCTCAAGGAAGATCGCGCCTTCGCTTTCAAGGCCGGCCGAGCGAAACACGCTCTGCGCGCGTTCCAGCACGGCATCGTTTTCCTGGTGATCTTCGGCTACTTCTTTCAGGATGCGTTTGGCCTGCTCCTGATCGCCGGAGGCAAAGCAGGCGTTGGCGAGTTCGAGCGAGGCCGTCACATCCATGCCGTGTTCTGCCGCCGCAAGCGCACGTTCCAGCGCCGCCTTCGCTGCGGCGGAATCGCCCGACTTGGCGTGCACAATGCTTTCTACCGCCGCCTGGTGCACCGCCAACTCGGGGGTGCGACTGAAGTGCTGGCCCATGTCCTTCACGGCGGCCAGAGCCTCTTTCACCTTGCCCTGCTCCACCCGGCTTTTTGCCAGACCGGAGTAGTCGTCGTGGCTCTTGAAGAATCCGGTGCGATCCTTTTCCACGGCCCTCTGGAAGGCCTCTTCGGCCCGGGTGAAATCCTTGTTTTCCAGGGCCAGGGCGCCGAGTTGCCGCTGGCGCTGGGTCGAGGGAGCGACCTTCAGCGCCTGTTCGACCACCTGCTGGGCGGCGGCGCGGTCGCCTTTTTCCAGCAGGCGCGCCAGCGAATCGTAGGCGGCAAGGTAGTTGGGGTAGGCTTCAAGCGCCTGGCCCAGATGTTCCCTGGCTGCCGCGTCATCACCCTTGGCAGCAAGCACTCGCGCCTTGCCGACCGAGGCCCAGGGGGTGGCGCGCTGGTCGAGGACACCTTGATAGAGGGCCAGCGCTTCGTCGTTGCGCTGCATGGCCTGCAGCAGATCACCCTTGATGCGCAAGACATCAAGCGAGTAACGCGACTGTTGCGCGAGCATGGCATCACATTCGGCCAGGGCTTTTTGCTTGTCGCCACGCTCACCGAGATGGGCATAGACGGGCCGCAATGCCTGCTTCTTGTCGATGATCCGCTCCAGCCGGGTCTGCAGGGTTTGCGAGGTAAACGGCTTGATCAGGTAGTCGTCCGGCGAGTACTCGGCGGCGGTGGACACCTGCTCGTAACTGGTTTCGCCGGTCACCATCAGAAACACCGTGGTCAGCGGCAGGGTCTTGCGGCGCCTCACGAGTTCCAGCAGTTGCTGGCCGTCGGCGCCCTGGCCGAGGTTATAGTCGCAAATGATCAGGTCATAGCGATTGGCGGCAATCCGTTCCAGCGCTTCCTTGATGTTGCGGGCCGTGTCGCAGCGTTCCAGACCGCAGTCGGCGAGCTGGATGCGCAACGCGGAGCGCATCTCGGAAACGTCATCGATCAGCAATCCGCCGAACTTGGAGAGGTCCATCTTCCGATCAGCCTGTCACTGGACGTGGTAGCGCGCAACGCGTTCGACTTCCTGCTTGGAACCCAGGATCACCGGAACGCGCTGGTGGAGCTTCTGCGGCTGTATGTCGAGGATGCGGTGCCGCCCGTCGGTGGCTGCACCGCCGGCCTGTTCGACGATCATGGCCATCGGGTTGGCCTCGTACATCAGGCGCAATTTGCCGCCCTGAGCCCGCGTCTTGCTGTCGATGGGGTACAGAAAAATGCCGCCGCGACTGAGGATGCGATGCACATCGGCGACCATCGACGCCACCCAGCGCATGTTGAAATCCTGCCCGCGCGGCCCGTCGCTGCCGGCCAGCAGTTCGTCGACGTAGCGCTTGACCGGCGCGTCCCAATAGCGCGCATTGGAGGCGTTGATGGCGAACTCGCGTGTTTCCTCGGGAATTTTCACATTGCCCTGCGTCAGCACGAACCTGCCGAACTCGCGGTCGAGGGTGAATACATTGACGCCGTCACCCAGCGTCAGCACCAGCAACGTCGTCGGTCCATACACGGCATAGCCGGCGCAGACCTGCCGCGTGCCGGGCTGGAGGAAGGCCTGCTCGTTCGGGTCCATGCCTTCCGGGCAGCGCAGCACGGAGAAGATGGTGCCGACCGAGACATTCACGTCGATGTTCGACGAGCCGTCGAGCGGGTCGAACAGCAGCAGGTACTCGCCCTTCGGATAACGGTTGGGGATGGCGTGCGGCAGTTCCATTTCCTCGGAGGCCATGCCGGCCAGATGGCCGCCCCATTCGTTGGCATCGAGCAGGATTTCGTTGGAAATCACGTCGAGCTTCTTCTGTACCTCGCCCTGCACGTTGTCGCTGCCGGCACTGCCCAGCACGTCGGCCAGGCTGCCCTTGCCGATGGCGATGGAAATTGCCTTGCAGGCGCGCGAAACCACCTCGATCAGCAATCGCAGATCGGGGGAAATGACGTTCTTGTCGCGTTGTTCTTCAATGAGGAAGCGGGAAAGGGTGACAGGGCGCATGGTTGCCGGCAACAGGTGGAAAGGGAATTGGCTGATTATACCGATCCACTATGCGGCACTGCGGGCAAGGACAGCTTCAGACCTCGACCATGCCGCGTATCACCTGGTTGAAATGCTCGATCCACTCGGCGGAGAACTGGTTGTCGCTGGCGTTGATTTCGGCGACTGCGCGCAACAGCGAACGGCCTTCGCCGCGATGGCTGTGCTTCAGCGTGACCGACTCGAAGGCATCGACAATGGCGAGTATCTTGGCGCCGGGGACAATCCGGTCTTCCTTGAGCCCTTGCGGATAACCCCTGCCATCCACCATTTCGTGATGCTGGGCGATCATTTCCGCGGCCTCATGCCAGCCCACCATGCGCTCGGCGATTCCGGCGGCGAAAGAAGGATGCTCGTGCATCACTTTCCGCTCGGCATCGGTCAGCATGCCGACCTTGAGCCAGATCGATTCCGGCAGGAACATCATCCCGATATCATGCAGGTAGACTGCCGCCTCGAGTTGCGCCGGGTCGACGGGCTTGCCGGCACGCAGATTGGTTTCGAGCGCCAATCGCAGCAGGCGGCCGCTGCGCCCCTTGAACAGCGGCGAGTAGGTTTCCAGCTGCAATGCCAGGCGCTGGAAAAATTTCAGGTCGCTGGCGTTGCTATGCCCCCTTGCGGCCCCTTTGGGCGTGAGCTTGGCGGCAGTGCCGGCAGGTCGAAAGCCGGTGACGGCTTCGATCAGGGTGACCGAGGCGGCATCCAGGCCGGCGTTCTCGCGCGTGCTCAACTGGTCGAGGCCGTCGATCAGCGGCTGCAGACGCAAGGAGTCCAGCGAGCGTCCGGACAGGAGCGCCTCCACCGCCAGTTCCAGGCGATCAAGCGCCAACAGGATCGCTTCGGCGAGCAGCGGCGAAAAGACCAGTTTCCCCTCGCGCAGTCTCACCAGCAGGCTCTCGATGGGGTGGGTGATTCTGACCCCGAGCTCGAAGCGGCAGATCGACGCATCGCCCTTGATGGTGTGCAAGGCGCGGAACAGTGTCGCGACAGACTCGCGGTCGTCGGGATCGCGGCGCAGGTTGGCCACCTGGCGTTCGAGGGTGGTGACCTGATCGTTCAGGGCATCACGGAATTCGACCAGCAGTTCACGGTCGGCAATCTGGTTGTAGCGTGCGGTGGAAGTGTTCATGAGCCATCTCCTGAAGCGATGGGCCGAAAATACGGCAGACGCACGGCAATGGCAAGCACTCGTGGCATCAATCCTCGCGTGATCGCCGGGTGGCGCCATGGAGCTTGCGTTTTTTTACTGCTATTCTGATGCCAATTCCCGTCCCGCCTTGATCGGATGAACGTGCTTTCCGAACCCTCTCCGATACCGACTCAGCCACCATCCCTCGACCGCGGGGATGTGCCATGGTGACCAGTAACCGGTTCGGCCGGAACATGATTATCGGCGGGGTGCTCGATCGCATCGGTGATGGCGTTGTCCTCGCGGACGGTGCGAGCGGTGCCTATGTCGAAGCCAACGACCGTGCTGGCGAGCTGCTGGGATTGTCGCGCGCCGAAATTCTTGGCCGGCACGTGTGGGACCTGTCCGTCAGCTTTGCGGACGCCGCCGCGTGGCGCGCCTGGAGCTTGTGCCTCACCGATCAGGTGCGCGTGGTCAACAGCGATTTCCGCCGCGGTGATGGCAGCCTGCTGCCGGTCGAGGTTCGCGTCTACCAGGTGCGTGACGGCGAACGCATGCTGCAGGTGGCGATCTTCCGCGACGCGACGGCCACGCGCAGGATAGAAGCCGCCTTGCGCGAAGGTGAGCGCTACTACCGTCACGTCATCGACAGTGCCGTTGACGGCTATTTCGCCATGGATCCCCAGCGCCGTTTCATCGAAGTCAATGACACGCTGTGCACTCTGTTCGGCTATTCGCGGGACGAGTTTCTGGGCAGGACGCCACTCGATTTCATCACCGAGGAGAGCCGAGCCGAGCTGATTGCGCAGATGCAGCGCATCGACACCACCGATCGCCGCCGTTATCAGCTCATCGCCCAGCGCAAGAATGGCACGACTTTCCCCATCCTGCTCAACAACTCGACTCACCGCAATGAGCAAGGCGAGGTCGCGGGTTCCTTCGGCTTCATCACCGACTTGACGCCGATTGTCGAGGCGCAGCGCGCCGTGGCCGAATCCGAGCGCGACTTGCGGGGCATTCTCGACGATCTGCAGGACACCTACTACCGAACCGACATCAAGGGGATCATTACGCGCGCCTCGCGCTCGGTGAAGCAACTGCTGGGCTATGAAGTGGAAGAGTTCGTCGGCCGGCGGCTGGCCGATTCCTATTGCTCGCCGGAAGAACGCGAGGAGTTCCTCGCCCGCATGCGGGCCAATGGCGGCCACATCGTCGGTGGCGAGTCGCGCCTGCGCCACCGGGATGGCCATGAGGTCTGGGTGCGCACCACGGCGCACTTCATGAAGGATGCGGCGGGCAACATCATCGGCGTCGAGGGCACCACGCGTGACAACACGCGGCAGCGCAAGGCCGAAGAGGAACTGCGGCTGGCGGCCAAGGTGTTCGAGAGCAGCGGCGAAGCGATCATGATTACCGACGCGGAAGGCTGCATGATTTCCGTCAACCAGGCGTTTTCAAGAGTAACCGGCTATGGCGCGGACCAAGCGGTGGGGCGCAATGCCAGCCTGCTGGCGTCGGGAAGGCACAGCCGCGAGTTTTTCAGCGACATGTGGCGCGAGATGCTGGAGACAGGTTACTGGCACGGCGAGATCTGGAACCGGCGCCGGGATGGGGAGATATTTCCTGAATGGCTGGGGATTTCATCGGTGCGCGATGCCGAAGGAAAGATCACGCATTTTGTCGGCATCTTCTCCGACATCAGCGAACGCAAGGCGGCCGAGGCCAAGATTGCGTTCCTTGCCCATCACGATCCGCTGACCGGTTTGCCGAATCGCCTGCTGCTGAAGGACCGCATGGGGCAGGCGATCGTTCATGCCGAGCGTACCGGCAACAAGGTGGCGCTGCTGTTTGTCGATCTTGACCGCTTCAAGGCGGTCAACGATTCCTTCGGCCATCCGGTGGGTGACGCGCTCCTGCGCGATGCGGCGCAACGCCTGCTGGCCTGCGTGCGGGATTCCGACACCATCAGCCGGCACGGCGGCGATGAGTTTCTGGTGGTCCTGACCGATCTGCAAAGTTCCGAGGTGCCGGCCCAGATTGCGGCAAAGATCATGGCGGTGCTGTGCGCACCATTTCACATAGACGATCACGAAGCGACGATTTCCGCTTCGGTCGGAATTGCGGTGTATCCGGAAGACGGCGCCGGTTTCGACGAGTTGCTGCAGAAGGCCGACACGGCCATGTATCACGCCAAGGAAGCCGGCCGCAATGCCTTCCGTTTCTACACCGAGCGCATGAACGCCGATGCGCAGGAACGGCTGGATCTGCACGGTCGCCTGCGCCGCGCGCTGGAACGCGAAGAGTTCGTACTGTACTACCAGCCGCTGATCGACCTGAAGAGCGGCAGCATCGTCGGCGGCGAAGCCCTGGTGCGCTGGGCCAGTCCCGAGCGGGGGCTGGTGGCGCCGGGGCAATTCATTCCCGCCGCGGAACACAGCGGCCTGATTGTGCCGCTCGGCGAATGGGTGCTGCAGGAGGCCTGTCGCGAGCTTGCGCACTGGCATGCGCAAGGCTGCACGCAGCTTTCGCTGTCGGTCAATATCTCATCCATCCAGTTTCGTCGTGGCGATGTCGAAGAGATGGTGCTGCGGGCGCTGGCCGCTTCCGGCGCGTCGCCTGCCGCGCTGGAACTTGAACTTACCGAGTCCATCCTGATCGATGGCGCCGAGCAAGTGCTGGCGACCATCGGGCGGCTGCAGACTCTGGGCGTCCGGCTGTCGATCGACGATTTCGGCACCGGCTATTCCAGCCTCGCCTATCTCAAGCGCTTCGCCGTGGACAAGCTGAAGATCGACCAGTCCTTCGTGCGCGACATCGTGACCGACCGGGACGACGCCGCGATCGTGCGCGCCGTGATCCAGATGGCCGGGAGCCTGGACCTGAAAGTCGTCGCCGAGGGTGTCGAGACCGAAGCCGTCGCAACCGAACTGAGAGCCATGCATTGCGACCTGGTGCAGGGCTACCATTTCGGCCGGCCGATGCCGGCGGCGGAATTCCGTCGCCTGATTGGCGTGGGTTAACGTGACAAACAGCCGGGAACGGAGTTCCGGGTGATAGACGAGCGAAGCGAGCCGATCAATAGCCTCCCCGCGAGGGGGCGAGGCGGGGTTTCGCACCGCACGCGGTGCGCCGCCGCAGCCGGCTGGCTGTGCAAAGCCAGCCGTGGGCCGCGAAGCGGATGGGAGGGGCGGGCCTTCAATTCGCCTTTAGTTTGAACGCTTACTTGCCGCAGGCCGCGGCCAGCCACTTGCCCGAATAGACCTGCTTCATGGTGGTCGGGCCGCGCTTGGCGTCCTGCATGGTGAACGTGGATTCGCCCTTGTAGCTTTCCTCGCCCTGGTAGGTCATCGAGCCGGTGCCGCTCATCTTCTGCTCGCCGGTGCATTCGATCTTCCATGTCACGGTATTGCCGGAGGTCTT
>JAUXUK010000092.1 GCA_030680805.1 Sulfuritalea sp.
CCTGTATGAGTTGATATCTATTGCAACTTGAACACTTAACCTATCTTCGAAAGAATCTTGTCCCACTTGCCCTGCGTCTTGAGGATCAGCTCCGCCGCTTCGCGCACGGCGCCGTAGCCGCCGCGTGCCTGCGTCACGTACTCGGCGGCGTCCTTCACCTCCTGCACGGCATCGGCGACGGCGATGGGCAGGCCGACGCGCTTCATCATCGACAGGTCCACCAGGTCGTCGCCGACGTAGGCCACCTGCGCATCGGTGATGTTCAATTCCTTCAGCATGACTTCGTAGGGCTCGGTCTTCTTCTTGATGCCCTCGTGGAAGTGCTTGATCTTCAGCTCCTCGGCGCGGTGGCGCACGGCGCCGGATTTCTTCGAGGTGATGATGGCGACGTCGACGCCGGTCATCTGCAGCGCGACCACGCCGAAGCCGTCCTTGATGTCGAAGTTGCGCTGCTCGAGACCGTTGTCGTCGATGATGATGCGCCCGTCGGTCATGACGCCATCCACGTCGAGGATGACCAGCTTGATGTCTTTGGCTTTTTCCATGTTCTCTTCCTTGATCTAGCCACGTCATCCCCGCGAAAGCGGGGATCCAGGCGTTGTATGGATTCCCGCTTTCGCGGGGATGACGATGTCAATCGATGCCGTACTCGCTCCAGCGACCCCGGATCTTCTCCAGCATCGCCTCATCCATGCGCGCCTCGACGGGCTTCTGCTTCCACTCGTAGGGAATGCAGGCGTCCATCAGGATGCGCGAGGTGATGAGCTTGCTGGAATCCGGATCGAGCGCGGGATCGAGCGGCGTCGAGCGACCGCGCTTGATGATCTCGGTGCCGCGCAGCGGATCGTAGCGGCAGGACAGCGCCCACATGACACGCTGCAGGTCGTCGGCCATGATGTCTTCGTCCACCGTGATGACGCCCTTGATGCCGTAGGAGCCGGTGTTGCTGCCGATCACCGCGTCGGCTACCTGGCGCGAGTGGCCAGGATAGGCCTGCTTGATCGACACCACCGCCCAGAAGCGGCCGGCGGATTCCGGCATGACGCAGACCGAACTGATGCCGGGAATCCTCATTTTCTCCAGTTCCGTCCACAGGGTGGCGGTGCGGGTGAAGGCGAGCAGCATGTGTACATCGGTCACCGGGCGGCCCTGGCCGGTGGCCCACAGCACCGGGTTGTTGCGATGGAGGATCTGCTTCACTTCCAGCGCCGGCTTGTTGATGACCTTGTGCAGTTCGTCGGTGTAGTAGCCGGTGTATTCGGCGAACGGACCTTCCGGCCGGAAGTTGTTCGGATCGATCTCGCCTTCGAGCACGATCTCGGCGCCGGCCGGTATCGGCAAACCGGTGAGCGGCGCCATGAGGAATTCCGCCGGCTGGCCGCGCACCGTGCCGGTGATGTCGAAGTCGTTGGCGCCCTTGTGCATCAAGGTGCCGGCCATGAAGATCAGCGGATCGCAGCCGATCACCGCCGCCGCCGGCATCTTCTTGCCCAGCTTGGCGTACTTTTTCATGATGCGCTCGCCGCGCTTGCCCGGCAGAATCTGCACGCCGCAGGTCTTGTTGTCGAGCATCTGCATGCGGTAGGTGCCGAGGTTGGTCTCGCCGGTTTCCGGGTCCTTCAGCACCAGGAACACCATGGTGCCGATATAGCGCCCGCCGTCGAGCGGGAAGAACTTGGGCACCGGGAACATGTTGAGGTCGACCTTGTCGCCGGTGAGGATGTTCTCCAGCACCGGGCCGTCCTTGACTTCCCTGGCCTTGATAAGGCCCTCCGAAGTGATGGTCTTCTTCATCCACTGCTGCGCCGACTCGCACATGGTCAGGTTGTGCGGCAACCCGAGCATGATGGCGAGGCGCTTGGTGGTGGCGAACGCACCGGTAAACACAGGCGAGGAATAGCCCTTGATGTTCTCGAACAGCAGTGCCGGGCCTTTCTTCTCCTCGGTCAGCTTGGAGACGTGGGAGATCTCCAGATTCCAATCGACTTCGGCCTTGACCCGCTTCAGTTCGTCGGCGGCTTCGCACTGGTTGATGAAATATCGCAGATCCATTTTTTAGGGCTCCTGTGGGTCAGTGACGGGTTGTTTCTTCGCGATGTGCCTCGACCGACTCGATGACGTGGAAGCCGGCAGCCTCCAGCACGGCCACCACTTTCTTCACGTCGGCGGCATGAAAGCGGACGATGACCTTGCGCAGGTGCGGCTGGCATTCACCGCCGTTCTCGTTGCGGGCGATGGGATAGACCGCTTGTACCTCGGCGATGCGGCCGATGGTGCCGGGTTTGAGTTCCAGCGGGCCGAGGGTGACGCCGGAGCGTTTCTCCCAGGCGCCGAGGAAATGCGCGGCGAGGGAAAAGATTTCCCTGGAGGAGATGACGCCGACGACCTGGCCGCCGTCCATCACCGGGAACTGGCCGACGCCGAGCTCCTGGCCGCGGCGCAGGCATTCCTCCATGGTGTCGGTGGCGCTCACCGTCGCCGGGTTGCGCACCATGATGTCCTTCACCTTGAGTCGGTTGGCGAAGAAGCTGTATTCGTCCGCGCTCTGCGTGCGGGCGACGAAGTGCGCGGCGCGCAAGCAATGCGCACGCGTGATCATGCCGCGCAGGCGGCCGCCATCGACGACGGGCAGGGCCTGCAGGTTGTGTTCGGAAAGAATCCGCTTGGCCTCCGACAGCAGGGTGTCGCCGTCGATCAGCGTCGGATTGCGCTGCATCCAGTTTCTGACAATCATCAGGACACCTTCTTTCCGGTCAGCAGGCTGGATAGGATGTAGTCCATCGCCGAAGTGGCCCTGGGCTCGGTGTCTTCCTTCTCGCGCTTCGCGCTCCAGACGGTTTCGGGACGCGCCTGCAGGATGAAGATGTTGCCGCCGGCGGGCAGGTCCTTGTCCACCGCCCACTCGATGTCCATCGGCCGGCCGTAGTGCTTCTCGATGGCCTTGCCCATGCGCGCCAGTTCGACGATTTCCTCGTCGATGAGGGACTGCACGTTCTGCCGCTCGAAGGGCGTCTCGATCTTCACCGACTTCTGCGATTTCGCATCCACCGTGTAGGTGATCTCCTTGCTGCAGATGGTGCGCTCGAGGATGTCGAGGGCGACCTTGTTGACCACGAAGTGATCGGGCGTCACTTCGCCCGAGACGACCGACTCGCCGAAGCCGAAGTTGGAGTCGATGGCGATGACGGAACGGTCGCCGTTGGTCGGGTTAATGGTGAACATCACCCCGGCGGTGTAGGAGTTGGCCATCTTCTGGAAGCCGACGGAAAGCGCGACGTCTTCGTGCGGGAAGCCCATCTTGATGCGGTAGGCGATGGCCCGCCCCGTGAACAGGCTGGAGATGCAGCGGCGGGCGTGCAGCAGCAGATCGTCCACGCCGCGAATCCACAGATAGGTATCCTGCTGCCCGGCGAAACTGGCGCCGGGAAGGTCCTCGGCGGTGGCGCTGGAGCGCACCGCCACCGGGACCGCCGGCACCATGCAGCGCACCGACAGCTTGCGATAGAACTCGGCGATGGTGTCTTCCAGCTCCCAAGCGAAGGAATGCGCCTCGATCATCTCGCGGATCGACCGGCTGGTCGATTCGAGGTGATCGAGGTCGTCATGTCCGACACCCTTGAGCATGCCGGGTATCTCCCCGCTCACCCCGGCGTCGCGCATGAAGCGCGCATAGCCGTGGGTGGTCAGGGCGAAGCCCGGCGGCACGCGCACGCCGGCGTTGATGAGCTCGCCCAGCGACGAGCACTTGCCGCCGACCAGCGCGACATCCTCCTTGCACACTTCCTCGAACCAGCACAGCTCCGGGGCAAAGTTGTCTTCGGCCCCGGAAGCCGTGTCGGTACGCGTTGCTTTTGCTGCTGATGACATCATTCCACTCAGCGTGAGATGGAAATGGCGCCGGTGGAACCGTCGACCCGGATCATCATGCCGGTCTGGATGATCTTGGTCGCGTGGCCGGTGCCGACCACCGCCGGCATGCCGTACTCGCGGCAGACGATCGCCGCATGGCTCATGACGCCGCCGACATCC
>JAUXUK010000027.1 GCA_030680805.1 Sulfuritalea sp.
ACGCACAGGGCAAATGCATCGTCCAGGTCGATCCGCGCTACTTCAGGCCGACCGAAGTGGAAACATTGCTCGGCGACGCGACCAAGGCGCGCGAAAAGCTGGGATGGACGCCAAGAATCACATTCGCCGAACTCGTCGCCGAAATGGTGCGCGAAGACCTCAAGGCGGCGGAGCGCGACGAGCTGATCAAGAAGCATGGGTTCAAGGCCATGGATCGTCACGAATAAAATGCCAAAACTCTACGAGTATTTCGGATTGATCGTGATGTTCTACGCCAACGAACACGAGCCGGTGCATGTACACGGGAAGTTTCAGGGCAGAGAGTCGCGCGCCGAGATCGTTGTAGTTAACGGCATCGTTACCGAGATACGCTATTCGGGAGTACTGGGGCGTGCCTCGCTCGAGCCCAACGAGTTGCGATTTTTTCAGGAAATCGTATCGGTGAAAGCAAATGAAATTGTGTCGAAGTGGATAGACTTCTTCGTTCTGCACAAATCGATCAAGCCTGAACGGATTACCAGGAGGCTCAAATGACTACCGCCGGGATTAACGTGATCTCTGCAACGCAAACAGAAAAGTACCGTATTCGGCTGTGTTTTGATGACCGTACCGAACAGGAAGTGAACTTTGAACCGTTCCTGAGCCATTCCCTTCATCCGGATATCCGGGCTTATCTGGATCCAGTGCGCTTTGGATCTTTTCGGGTCGAATACGGCGAACTTGTTTGGGGCGACTACGATCTCTGCTTCCCGGTGATTGATCTCTACCGCAATCAGATTGAGCATGGAGAGCGGCTCGAGACAGCTGCATGAAGCGAAGATCGAAACCTTCCATCCGAAGACGCTCTTCAGGAAGATCGATAGCCAACAATGAACCCTGAAGCGAAAATCTACGTCGCCGGCCATCGCGGCATGGTGGGGTCCGCCTTGGTTCGCCGACTGCAGAAGGCGGGTTACACCAATATCCTGGTCCGCACGCATGCCGAACTGGACCTGCTGGACCAGGCAGCGACGCACGCTTTTCTGGCGCGGGAAAAGCCCGACTTCATTTTCATAGCGGCGGCCATCGTCGGCGGCATCAATGCCAACAACACCCTGCGCGCCGACTTCATCTACCAGAACCTGATGGTCGAAGCGAACCTGATCCACGGCGCCTGGCTCGCCGGCGTTCAGCGCCTTTGTTTCCTCGGCTCGAGCTGCATTTATCCGCGTGACTGCCCGCAGCCGATCAAGGAGGAGTATCTGCTGACCGGACCGCTGGAACCGACCAACGAGCCTTATGCGATAGCCAAGATCGCCGGAATCAAGCTGTGCGAAAGCTATAACCGCCAGTACGGCACGCAATACTTTTCGGCCATGCCGACCAACCTGTATGGCCCCAACGACAACTACGATCTGGCCAAAAGCCACGTCCTGCCGGCGTTGATTCGCAAAGCGCATGAAGCGCAGCAGCGCGGCGAAAAGGAACTCGTGGTCTGGGGCAGCGGCAAACCAAAGCGGGAGTTTCTCTATGTCGATGATCTGGCGGATGCCTGCGTCTTTCTCATGGAACAAGGTGTTGCGGACAGCTTCTACAACATCGGCGCCGGCACGGATGTCACCATTCGCGAACTGGCCGAGACGGTCATGTCCGTCATCGGGTTCTCGGGGAAGATAGTCTTCGACACGTCCAAGCCGGACGGCACGCCGCGCAAGTTGCTCGATGTGAGCCGTTTAGGTGATCTCGGCTGGAAGGCGAGCACTCCCCTGCGCGAAGGCCTCGCACTGGCCTACAGGGATTTCCTGGCGCGAGCCGGCCACTGAACGACGTTATCGGGAGATCCATTTTCGGAGATCCCCCGGTAGTTGCGGTTCCGCTACCGGCAACTTGGCCCATGGCGGAATTCCCCTCCAAGGCATTGATTTTGCGGCCGCGCCAGATTGGCTTATACTTGCGTTCATCGATTGAACACGTCCATCCGAGACCGATAGGTTCCTCCTGTGAGCAACGACGAAGTCCATTTCCGCGTCATGCGGCTGATTCAGGAAAACTCGCAGCTCACCCAGCGTGATCTGGCGCGCAGGCTCGGGATCAGCCTGGGCAAGGCCAACTACTGCCTCAAGGCTTTGGTCGAGAAGGGATTCGTCAAGGCGGAAAACTTCCAGCGCAGCGATCACAAGCTCGCCTATGCCTACCTGCTCACGCCCGCAG
>JAUXUK010000100.1 GCA_030680805.1 Sulfuritalea sp.
AGGAATTGCGCGACATCATCGCGATTCTGGGCATGGACGAACTGGCACCGGAAGACAAGCTGGCCGTGACCCGCGCCCGCAAGATCCAGCGCTTCCTGTCGCAGCCCTTCAACGTTGCCGAAGTGTTCACCGGCACGCCGGGCAAGATCGTACCGCTGGCCGACACCATCAAGGGCTTCAAGATGATCGTCGACGGCGAGTGCGACAGCATTCCCGAGCAGGCCTTCTACATGGTCGGCGCGATCGAGGAAGTATTCGAGAAGGCAAAGACTCTCAATTGAGCGCTGCAATAAGGGAGTAAGGTTATGGCCATGACTATTCACGTGGACGTCGTTAGCGCCGAGGAGTCTATTTTTTCCGGCTTGGCGCAGTTCGTCGTATTGCCGGGCGAGGCAGGTGAGCTCGGCATCATGCCGGGCCACATGCCGCTGATGACCCGCATCAAGCCGGGTGTCGTGCGTGTTCAGACACAGGATGGCCGCGAGGAATTGATCTTCGTCGCGGGCGGCTTGCTCGAGGTGCAACCAGGTCTGGTGACCGTATTGGCGGACACGGCTATCCGCGGCGCCGATCTTGATCAGGCCAAGGCAACGGAAGCCAAGAAGATGGCCGAGGAGGCGATGGTCAATCGTGGTTCCGAAATGGACTACGCCCGTGCCCAGGTGGAACTCGCCGAGGCGATCGCCCAGCTAGCCGCCATTGATCGTTTGCGCAAGCAGCGTCACTGAGGACAAGGTCTTTCCCCAAGAAAAGGCAGCTCCGGCTGCCTTTTTTGTTATGTCCCCGTGCTTGGCCGGGGACGGCATCCCCTGGTGGGATTGAAGTGTGAAATACTTCCCGGCTTCAAAGACGCTCGGTCATCCGCCTTGAACCATCGTTGCGCATTGCCCAGATTTTCATCGGAGTTTCGAATGAAGAAGACCGCCACGCTCTCGGTACTCGTTCTGCTAGCCGCTTGCGGTGATGGCGACAAGAAAGCGTCGCCGCCGGCCGGCCCTGGAGCTGCAATGCCGCCCGTCGAAGTCGACGTGATTGTCGTTCAGCCGGGCAGCGCAACCATTACGCAAGATCTCCCGGGGCGTTTGTCCGCGGTGCGGTCGGCGCAAGTCAGGGCGCGCGTCGAAGGCGTGGTCGAGAAACGACTCTTTGCCGAAGGCACCGACGTTGCCGCCGGTGCGCCACTGTTCCAAATCGACGCGCGTACCCATGCCGCCGCAGCGGCAGCCGCAGAGGCCGATCTGGCGGCGGCGAAGGCGGTGTTCGAGCGTTACAAGCCGCTGCTCGACATCAAGGCTGTCAGCCAGCAGGAATATGACCAGGCCCAGGCCCGTTTCAAGCAGGCTGAGGCGGCCCTGGCCAAGGCGAAACTTGATCTGGAAAACTCGGCGCCGCTGGCGCCGATTTCGGGTCGCGTCGGTAGGGCGCTGGTGACAGAAGGTGCGCTGGTAGGCAAGGGCGAGGCAACGCATCTGGTGACGGTGGAGCAGCTTGACCCGATTCGCGTGGAATTCACTCAATCGTATTCGGATCTGCTGCGTTTGCAACAGGCGGTCAAGAGCGGCAAGCAGAAGCGGGCGGATTCGGCACAGGTTGAACTGATGCTCGAAGACGGATCGATCTATCCTGAAAAGGGACGTCTGCAGTTCACGGATATGGCGGTTGATCCCACTACTGGCGCGGTTGCCCTGCGCGCCGAGTTTCCCAATTCGCGCCGTGAATTGTTGCCGGGCACCTTTGTTCGCGTGCGATTCCCCCAGGCGCAAATCGACAATGCAATCCGCGTCCCGCAGCGAGCCGTGATGGGCGGGCCTCAAGGGCAATCGGTCATGGTCGTCGACGCCGAAGGCAAGGTTGCGCCGCGGCCGGTAAAAACGGGCGCGATGGCCGGACCGGATTTCGTCATCAGCGATGGCCTCAAAGGCGGTGAGCAGGTCATCGTCAACGGCTTGCAAAAAGCGCGACCGGGAAATGTGGTCAAGCCGGTTCCCTGGACTCCGGGGACGGCGTTGATTGCTGCACCGCCTTCGGCCCCTGGCACCGTCCCCGCTGCCGCCAAGCCAGAAGACAAGAAGTAGGCGCCCATGTTCGCCAAGTTCTTTATCGACCGGCCCATCTTTGCCTGGGTGATCGCCCTCATCATCCTGCTCGCCGGCGGCCTGGCCCTGCGTCAGTTGCCGGTGGCGAGCTATCCGGCGGTGGCGCCGCCGGCGCTGTCGATCACGCTCAACTATCCTGGCGCCTCGGCGCAGGTGGTCGAGGAATCCGTGGTGGCCCTGATCGAGCAGGAAATGAACGGCATCGAGCGCCTGCTCTACATGGAATCGGCCTCCGAGCAGGGCATCGGCACGGTGACGCTGACCTTCGAGGCCGGCACCAACCTCGATCTGGCCTCGGTCGAGGCGCAGAACCGCATCAAGCGCGCCGAGGCACGCCTGCCCGAGGAAGTGCGGCGCCTGGGCATCACGGTGAACAAGGCGGCGCGCAACTACCTGCTGTTCATCTCGCTGTTCTCGCCGGACAAGCAGCACAGCAACATCGATCTGGGCAGCTATGCCGCCGCCAACGTGCTGGAAAGCATCCGCCGCACGCCGGGTGTCGGCGAAGCCATCCTGTTCGGCACCGAATACTCGATGCGCCTGTGGCTCAAGCTCGATCGCCTGCATGCCTACAACCTCACGCCGGCCGACGTGGCCAAGGCGGTGCGCGCGCAGAACACCCAACTCGCCGCCGGCGAACTCGGCCAGTTGCCGGCCGCTGAGGGCCAGCAGCTCAATGCCGTGATCGTCACGCGTTCGCGGCTGGCGACCACGGCCGAGTTCGGCGACATCATCGTCAAGGCCAGTCCGGGCGGAGCCACGGTGCGGGTCAAGGACATCGCGCGTGTCGAGCTCGGCGCCCAGGACTACAGCATCGCCGCGCGCACCGACCAGCAGCCCTCGGCGGCGATTGCCGTGCGCATGGCCCCGGGCGCCAACGCCCTTGACACCGCCAGGGCGGTCAAGGCCCGCATGACCGAGCTTTCGCGCTATTTTCCCAAGGGCATCGACTGGGTGGTGCCCTACGACACCTCGCGCTTTGTCGACATCTCGATTCGCGAGGTGTTGAAGACGCTGGCAGAAGCCATGGTGCTGGTTTTCATCGTCATGTACCTGTTCCTCGGCAACCTGCGCGCAACCTTCATTCCCGCCATCGTGGTTCCCGTGGCGCTGACCGGCGCGATGGTGGGACTGTATCTCGCCGGCTTTTCGATCAATGTCCTGACCCTGTTCGCCATGGTGCTGGCGATCGGCATCGTGGTCGATGATGCCATCGTCGTGGTCGAGAACGTCGAGCGCATCATGAGCGAGGAGAATCTTTCCCCGCGCGACGCGACGCGCAAGGCCATGGACCAGATCGTCGGTGCCATCATCGCCATCACCCTGGTGCTGTGCGCCGTGTTCGTACCGATGGCCTTCTTCGGCGGTTCCACCGGCGCCATCTACCGCCAGTTCGCCGTGACCCTGGTGCTGACCATGGGCTTCTCGGCGCTGCTCGCGCTATCCCTCACGCCAGCCCTTTGCGCAACGCTGCTCAAGCACAAGCCGGGCAGCGACGACTTGCTGCCCACGCAGGGCGTGCTCGGTGCTTTCAACCGGACCTTCGCCATCACGGTGAAGCGCTACCTGGCCGGCACGCGCCGCATCCTCGGCCGGCCGGGACGCTGGCTGGTGGTCTATGCCGCGATCCTCGCCGCCACCGGCTGGCTGTTCGCCAAGCTGCCCGGCAGCTTTCTGCCCGAGGAAGACCAGGGCTATTTCATCAGCGTGATCCAGTTGCCCTCGGGCGCCACGCGCGAGCGCACACTGGAAGTCCTGCAGCAGGCCGAGGACTTCTACCTGAAGCAGAAGGAAGTGCAGCACGTGATTGGCGTCGCCGGCTTTTCCTTCTTCGGTCGTGGCCAGAACGCCGCGATCACCTTCGTCCGCCTCAAGGAATGGGACGAAAGGCCGGACCAGGACAGCGAGGCGCCTGCGGTGGTGAAGCGCGCCAACAGGGCTTTCTCCCGCATCAAGCAGGCCATGATCTTTGCCGTCAATGTGCCGCCGATCCCGGAACTGGCGGCGGTCGGCGGTTTCGATTTTCGTTTGCAGGATCGTGCCGGCCTCGGCCGCGAGCGTCTGCTCGAAGCGCGCAACCAGGCGCTGGGAATGGCCGGGCAGAATCCTGTCCTGGCCGGGGTGCGCCCCGAAGGGCAGGAAGCCGGGCCGCAGCTCTTCCTCGATGTGGACCGTCTCAAGGCGCGCGCGCTCGGCGTCGATCTGGCCGAGCTCAACGACACCCTGCAGTCGGCGCTGGGCGTGGCTTACATCAACGATTTCGTGCGCCAGGGCCGCGTGCTGCGGGTGCAGATGCAGGCCGAGCCGAATGCCCGGCGCACGCCGGAAGACCTGCTGCGCCTGCCGGTGAAGAACGCGCGCGGCGAGATGATTCCGTTGGCCGAACTGGCGCGCGCTTCCTGGGTCACCGGATCGCCCAAGCTCGACCGCTTCAACGGCCTGCCGGCCATGAAGATTTCCGGCGGTCCGGCGCCCGGCCGTTCCACCGGCGAAGCCATGTTGGCGATGGAGGAAGTCGCCGCCAAGCTGCCGCCCGGCATCGGCTTCGAGTGGTCGGGCACCTCCTTCGAGGAACGCCAGTCGGGCAGCCAGGCGCCCTTCCTGTTCGCCGTCTCGCTGATCGTGGTCTTCCTCTGCCTCGCCGCCTTGTACGAGAGCTGGTCGATTCCCTTCGCCGTGATGCTGGTAGTGCCGCTGGGGATTTTCGGCGCGGTGATGGCGGTGCACCTGCGCGGCCTGCCCAACGACGTCTATTTCAAGGTTGGCCTGATCGCCATCATCGGCCTGTCGGCGAAGAACGCGATCCTGATTATCGAGTTCGCCCGCGAGCTGCAGGAACAGGGCATGGAACTGGTCGAGGCGACGCTGGAGGCCTGCCGCCTGCGCATCCGGCCGATCGTGATGACCTCGATCGCCTTCATCTTCGGCGTGCTGCCGCTGGCGATCTCGACCGGTGCCGGCGCCAACAGCCGCCATGCGATCGGTACCGGTGTCATGGGCGGCATGATTGCCGCGACGGTGCTGGCCGTTTTTCTGGTGCCGGTGTTCTTTGTCGTCGTCCGACGAATCTTCCCAGGGCATGCCCGCCACCATGAGGAGAAGCGTGATGAGTAGGGCGCTTCCTCTGGTGATCGCCTGGGCGTTGGCTGGCTGTTCTTTCACGCCGGATTATCAGCGGCCCGAGGCTCCGGTGCCCGCGGCCTGGCCGGCTGGAAAAGTCGGCGCTGGCGATACGGCGAAAGGCGCGGCAATTGTCACCGACTGGCGTACCTTCTTCCCCGATACGCGCTTGCAGGGCCTGATTGCCGCGGCTCTGGAACACAACCGCGACCTGCGCATTGCCGTCGGACGCGTGGATGAGGCGCGCGCGCTGGCCGGCATCGCCCGTGCCGATCGTTTTCCGACGCTGGATCTTGCCGCCCAGCGGGCTGCTTCGCTGACGCCGGCCGACCTGTCCGGCACCGGCCGCCAACTCAACAGCCAGCGCTACGATGTGAATCTGGCCGTGGCCTCGTTCGAGCTGGATTTCTGGGGTCGAGTGAAAAGCCTCGACGATGCCGGCCGCGCCAATTTCCTTGCCAGCGACTATGCGCGGCAGGCTTTCCGGCTGTCGCTGATCGCCGACGTCGCCAACGCGTATCTCAGCCTGCTGGAATTGGGCGAGCGCGTCGAACTGGCCCGGGCCACCACCAGGAGCCGCGAGGAGACCCGCGCGTTGGTGGCGCGCCGCCGTGATGTCGGGCTGGCCGGCGATCTCGACTATCTGCAGGCCGACGGCGCTTACCAGAGCGCGCGTGCCGAAACCGCCAGCCTCGCGCGCAGTCACGCCGCAGCGGAAAATGCCTTGCGTCTGCTGGTCGGTACTTCGCCACCGCTTGCCGATGGCGGCAAGCTGGCACGGCAGGGCTTGATCGCCGATATTGCGGTGGGCCTGCCAGCCGAAGTGCTGCTGGTGCGACCGGATATCCTCGCCGCGGAACAGAAGCTGATCGCCGCCAATGCCAACATCGGCGCTGCACGCGCCGCATTCCTGCCGAAGATCGTGCTGACCGCCGCTCTTGGAACAGCCAGTCGCGGTCTCGCCGGATTATTCGACGCCGGCAGCGGCGCCTGGAGTTTCACGCCGGCCCTGCGCCTGCCCCTGTTCGATGCCGGGCGTAGCGCCGACAACGTCGATCTCGCCAAGGCGCGCAAGAACATTGCGGTGGCCGAGTACGAGAAGGCGATCCAGCAGGCATTCCGCGAAATCGCCGACCTGCTGGCCGCGCGCAGCCAATTGACTGAACAGCTTCAGGCGCAGGAAGCCAACGTCACGGCGCAGAACCAACGCCTGGTGATCGTCGAGGCGCGCTACAAGGCGGGCGTTGCCAGCCATCTCGAGTTGCTCGACGCCCAGCGCGAGCACTTTTCCGCACAACAGTCGGCGCTGGCGGTGCGGCGACAACTGCTGGCAACGACGGCAGGCTTCTTCAAGGCCTTGGGCGGTGGCGTGGCGGACGAGGCCACGCCCGCGTCCTGATCAGGTGCTGCATCGATTGGCCGGCGTCGTCGCCGGCGACAGCATTCGCGTAGCAGTGCTGGCCTGATGCTTGCTGTAGCTCGGACACTCTCTTGTTTCGAGGCGTTCGATGATCAGTCAGGTGGATTTGGCGCGGTCGCTTGATGCGTTTGCACCACAATCTGCCGCCACGCCGGCAAGATCTTCCGAACCCTTGCCGCCTGCCCGGTCCGCCCGCGAGGCGCCGGAAGAAACTGCTGCGCCGAGCGATGTCAGCATCAGTGACGAGGGCATTCGCCGGTTGCAGCATGAAGCGGAGCTCGAGCAACAACAGGCGGCCACGCTCAAGGCAATCAGCGAAGATGCCGAACTCGCCGCCCAAATGGCGCACGAGCTGGCCTATCGCCGCGAGGTGATCGTGGTTCCCGCTGCCGCCTACACCAACCTGGCGACCTCGCTGTATGTCAGCGGCAGCTCGCCGGCGATCAACGCGACGAGCATTGCCAACGCCCAGTCCGAACTTGAGAAATCCCGGCTGGCGCGAATAGCCCTTTACGAACTGGAGAGCGCCAGGGGAACGCCGCCTGCAGAAATCTACAACCGGCTATTGGCGCTGGCGACGGCCCATCCTCCCGGCTACAGCATTGCCCTCGCCGCCTCCTGAGGGCTTGCGCTGTTTCAGAGGCTCTTGCGCACGCTGATCACGCCGCGAATCTGTCCTTCCGAGTAACCGGTAGCCTTGTCGTTGGGGTAATGCTGGCCAATCGCGGCCTTGATGGCCGGGCTGAGCGCCTCGGCGGGACCATGACAGCTGAGGCACAGGGGCTGTACCGGCAAGGCTTTGACAAAGCGGTATTCGGTGCCGATTTTCTCGCCTTTTTCCAGCTTGGCCGGCGCCTCCCCTGCCGCGGCGCGTTTGTCGAAGTCCTCCAATGCGGCCTTTTCCCAGGCATCGGGAATGGCTCTCGCGTCGTTGCGGGCCTTGAGGCTGACGCGCTTGATTTTCCATCCGGTCTGCTGCGAGATCTCGCCGGCCATTCTGGGCGCCATGTCCTTGCACACCGGAATGGCGCCTTCGGGCCCGGATTTGGTGATTTCTTCCTGCAGGGCGACGATCAGCTTGGGCGGCAGAGTGGTCGCCACCTTGCGCGCTTCGCCCAGCAGGGCTTCGTCGTTGGCATGGGCCAGGGTTGTGGCGAACGGAGCGGTCAGTAGTGCAGCGGCAAGCAGAACTGTTTTCATTTTGTCATCCTCCCGGTGATAGAGAGGGCGATTGTGCACAGCCAGCCGAGAGCCGGCCAATAAAATAAATTGAGGCAGCGATCAGTCCAGCCGCAGTAACCGTTTCTCAAGCCGTGCCGCGTCGTCACGCAAACGGTCGACCTCACTTGAAAATGAGGCGATATCGGCCTGGCGCGCAATCATGGGCTGTTCTTCGGTGAAGTATTCGGCAAGATTTTCGGCGAAGTTTTGCGCGGCTTGCTGCTGCCAGCCCGCAAATTCACGCGTACCGGCCACGATGCGGTGGGCGGCGATGTCGCCAAAGACCCTGGACAGGTCTTCTTCAGCATCCCAGCGCAGGTTGCGAATCACGAAACCCAGGGTCTCGGCAAATTCGGCGGAGCCCTCGATGCGGGCGGCGCGCATCACGGCATCCTTGCCTTGCAGCGCCAGCAGGGGTGTGGCCGCCGGCAGCGAAATGCTTACTTCCAGATCCGCTTCGGGCGCAGGGACGGCAAGGAAGCCGTCAGCGCCAATCAAAAAAGCCGCCTCGAAAGGCGGCAGTTTGATCTGGGCGGCGTGGCCGGCAAACGGCACCAGCTTTTCGCGCGCCCAAGCGGCCTGCCCGAGCAGGTGATTGATCGTCGCCAGCAGCGGCACGGGCAGGGCTTGCACGAACGGTCAGACCTGTTGAATACCCGCCACGTTCCAGCCACGGCTGCCATCGGTCGGTTTCACCAGATGCCAGGTTTCGGCAAAGGCTTCCGGTGCGGCATTGGCATCTTCGCGCAGCTGGCCGGAGAAATGCACGCTGGCAATGTGGCGGTCGCTTTCGGTAACGACTTCGAGCAACTCGGCATTCAGCTGCATGACGTCGGTTTCCTGGGATTTGCCGCCGCGTTCCTGATGCTGCATCTTGATCTCGGCGAACATCTCGGGCGAGGTGAATTCGCGGATGTCGTCCATGTCGCCACGATCGTTCGCCGCCTGCAGGCGCACGAAGCTGAGCTTGGCCTGGCGCAGGAAACCTTCGACATCGAAATCGGCGGGGATGCTCGCTGCGGCAGCGGTTGTCGCCGTACCGCCAGCGCCGAGTTTTGCGGCCTCGAACTGCGCAGGCGCCGGATTGAAGTTCGTCGGCGCGGCATTGCCCGGGCCGGCGCCGGCATACTGCATGCCGGGCTGAGGTGAGCGCTTGCTCATCAGCCAGCGCACGACGAAGAAGGCGACCATGACCAGCGCCAGGATCAGCAGCATGTTGGCCATGCCTTCGCCCAGGCCGAAGTGCGACAGCAGGGCAGCGATGCCTAGACCCGCGGCGAGGCCGGCCAAGGGCCCCAGGAAGCGGCTCATTCCGGCCGGTTTTGCGGCGGCGGCGGGAGCTGCTGCTGCCGGTGCGGCGGCCGGCTTGCCGGCCATTGCTGGCGCCGGTGCGGGCGTCGCCTGCCGCTGCATGCCTGCCGACTTGCCGCCACCCAGACGCTTGGCTTCGGCATCGGGAACCATCAAACCCAGTCCAACCACCGCCGCAAAGGCAGCAATCACGAATCGTTTAGCTCCGGCCGCTGCGCTTAACGTCGATAAAGCCGACGTTAGCCTGCTCTGAAACTTCGTTTTCATTGTTTCTTTCTCCTCGTTAGAACTTGTAACCACGATGCAGCGCGACGACGCCGGCTGTCATATTGAACACTTCGACCCGTTCCAGCCCGGCTTGTTCCATCATGGCCTTGAGCGTGGCTTGGTCCGGGTGCATGCGGATCGATTCGGCCAGGTAGCGGTAGGACTCGGCGTCCCCGGCTATTTTCTGGCCCAGCCAAGGCAGCAGCTTGAACGAGTAGGCATCATAGGCTTTTTCCAGCGGCTTCCACACTTTGGAAAACTCCAGCACCAGCAGGCGTCCGCCCGGGCGCAGCACGCGGCGCATTTCGGCCAGCGCCCGGTCCTTGTGCGTCATGTTGCGCAGGCCGAAGGCTACCGTGACGATATCGAAGTGATTGTCGGGAAAGGGCAGCTTTTCCGCATCGCACTGGGCGACCGGCGCCATGACCCCTTCGTCCAGCAGGCGATCGCGACCGACGCCGAGCATCGCATTGTTGATGTCGGTGAGCCAGACTTGACCCGTGGCGCCGACGCGGCGGGCGAAAGCCGACGAAAGATCGGCCGTGCCGCCGGCAACATCCAGCACGCGCTCGCCCGATCGAGGCGCGGCGATGTCGATGGCGAACTTCTTCCAGAGGCGATGCAGTCCCATCGACATGAGATCGTTCATCACGTCGTATTTCTGTGCGACGGAAGAAAAGACGCCCGCGACGCGCTGCGCTTTTTCCTTCTCGTCTACGTTTTCAAAGCCGAAATGGGTTTGGGTCATCGCGTTTAACGTGAAATAACTGGTTCGGAGCGACTGGTGATTGTCGAGTGAAGCGAGCCAATTAATAGCCTCCCCGCGAGGGGGCGAGGCGGGGTTTCGCAGCGCATGCGCTGCGCCGTCGCAGCCGGCTGGCTGTGCAAAGCCAGCCGTGGGCCGCGAAGCGGATGGGAGGGGCGGGTCATCAATTCGCTCTTAACGATTTCATGGCGCGGTGGCGGTCTTGACGACCATGCAAGTTAATGGCTGCCACAGCCGCCGGATTTTGGCGGTAGTGTCGTCGAGTCTATATCGCGGCTGGCACCCGATTTTTCAAGTCGTTCGAGGTATTCGGCCCATAGCGTCTCATGGTTGGCGCCAAGATGGTGCAGCCAGTCCCAAGAATAAATGCCCGTGTTGTGGCCATCCGAGAAGGTCGGCTGCACTGCGTAGTTGCCTACCGGCTCGAGGGCGGTGATCTCGACATTGCGCTTGCCGGTTTGCAGCGTTTCCTGCCCCGGGCCATGACCGCGCACTTCCGCGGACGGACTGCAGACGCGGAGGAACTCGGCGGGCAACTGGTAATGGCCGCCGTCGTCGAAACTGAGTTCGAGCATGCGGGATTTCTTGTGCAGGGTTATCTCGGTGGGAATCGGGGTCTTTTGGTCGAGACCGGACATGGTGGCAACTCCTTTACTGGGCCGGCTATCATAGCGCACACGGCCCGCCGGATCGATGTCACGGAACCGTCATCAAGCCGCAATAGACTCGGCGCTTTACCTGAGCTGAACCATCAATGTCCGCAACGATACTCGTAGTCGAAGACGAACCTGCGATCCAGTCGCTGATCGAGGTCAATCTGCGCCGTGCCGGCCATGTCGTGCAGCTGGCGCCGGACGCTGAAACCGCGCGGCGTTTGGTGCAGGACGCCTTGCCCGACCTGGTGCTGCTCGACTGGATGTTGCCGGGCATGAGCGGCATCGACTTCGCGCGCCTGCTACGCAGCGAAGCGCGAACCCGGATGCTGCCCATCATCATGCTGACCGCCCGTGCCGAGGAGCGCGACAAGGTCGAGGGTCTGGAGATCGGCGCCGACGACTATGTGACCAAGCCTTTCAGTCCGCGTGAGTTGATGGCGCGCATCAAGGCGGTGTTGCGCCGGCATGCACCGCAGGCCACCGAAGATGTGGTCGAACTCGGCGGGCTGCGGCTGGATCCGGCGACCCACCGGATCACGGCCGGGGATGCGGAGGTGAATCTGGGCCCCACCGAATTCCGCCTGCTGCATTTCCTGATGACGCATCCGGAGCGGGTGCATGGACGCTCGCAGTTGCTCGATCAGGTATGGGGCGACCATGTTTTTGTCGAAGAACGTACGGTGGATGTCCATATCCGCCGCCTGCGCGCCGCCCTTGAAGCGACGGGGCACGATGCGCTGATTCAGACCATACGCGGCAGCGGCTACCGGATCTCGGCGACGTGAACGCGGTACTCGCCGAACTGCTGACGGCGATCATGCTGACGGCCCTGGCGGCCCTGTCCGGCTGGGTTGCGGCTGGCGAGATCGGGGCCGAGCTGATGACGCTGAGTGCTGTCACCTTCTTCTTTGTTCGCCAGCTCTGGATGGTGCTGCGACTTATTCACTGGGCGCGATGTCCGTTGGGCACGCCGACGCCGAGTGCCAGCGGCGCCTGGGGTGCGGTGTTCGATGCCCTGCACCGGCGCGGCAGGCTGGCCAGCGCCGAGCGCGAGCAGGCGACCCAGGAATTGGACCGCTTCCGTCGTGCCGCCGAGGCCCTGCCCGACGGCGTGATGATCCTAGACGGCCACCGCGCCATCGAGTGGATGAATCTGCAGGCCGAAGTCTGCCTTGGTCTCAAGGGATCGGTCGATACCGGCAGCCGCATCACGCATCTCTTGCGCGAGCCGGAGTTTCTCGCCTACCTCGACAGCCCCGATCATCGGGGAGTTCCGCTGCAACTGAACACGCAGCGCAATCCGGGACGCAGCCTGCAGCTTCAGGCCGCCCCGTTTGCGGCGGGGCGCACGCTGCTGCTGGTGCGCGATGTGACGCAGCTGCAAAAGCTGGCCACCATGCGGCGCGACTTTGTCGCCAATGTTTCGCATGAACTGAAAACGCCGCTCACGGTAACGCTGGGCTTTGTCGAAACCGCACTGGATGCGCTGGACGATACTCCGCCGCAGGAGATTGCGCAGTATCTGCAAACGGCCGCCGAGCAGGCGCGGCGCATGCAACAACTCATCGACGATCTGCTGACGCTTTCATCGCTGGAAACCGATTCGCCGCCTCTGGAAGAGTCGATAGACGCCGCCGCCCTGTTGACCGACATCTGGCAGGAGGTGCGGGCACTTTCGGCGGGGCGTCATCACATCACGTTTGAGAACCAGGGGCCGCGGCGTCTGCTGGGCAGCGCCCGCGAACTTCGCTCGGCATTCGCCAACCTGGCGGGGAATGCGGTGCGCTATACCCCGGACGGCGGCGAGATCGTGCTGCGCTGGAGTGCCGAAGGCGAGGCCGGCGGACGGTTTTTAGTGCGCGACAGTGGTATCGGCATCGCCCGGGAGCATCTGCCCCGCCTTACAGAGCGCTTCTACCGGGTTGATCGCGGCCGCTCACGCGAAGCAGGGGGCACCGGTCTTGGCCTGGCCATCGTCAAGCATGTGCTGGAACGACATCAGGCGACGCTTCAGATTGAGAGCGAGCCGGGCGGGGGTTCGGTGTTCAGTGCGGTGTTTCCCCCGCACCGGGTTCAGCCGTGAAAGCTGCAGCGTTCGAACTCGACGCCACGATCCATGACGCGAAGCAGTTTCACTATCTGCAGCTTTTCATCGATCATGACTTCAATGCTGCGTTCCAGACGAAACGTGCCGACGGGAAGCACGACGCTGGCCGGTTCCTTCAGCGCAGCAATTTCCGGTAGCAGAAAGCCCTGGCGCCACGCGCCGCTGGCTTCGGCGTCCGCGGTGCGGACCGCCGCCGGGCGCGGCTCGCCGGGGAACAGCTGAATACCTGCTGCGAGGGAGTCAAGACCCTCGCGCAGCGCCCAGCGCACGTTGCCCAGGGTGAAGTGCTGACTGTCCTGTGTCTTTACGGCAATCACCATGCCGGCGCCGATGCGCACGCCCTCTTTCAGCGGCCGCGAGATGCGCAGGCCGGTGGCGGATTCGTCGAGCAGGCGCCAGTCGTCCATGATCTCCCAGTTTTCCAGACTCGAATGAGCGTCGCCGCCGGCGTGGTCCGCCTGATGGTCGCGTTCGCCAAATGTCTCGAACTTCTCGCGCTCGCGGCGCAGCGTCGTATCGTCACGTGAAGGCGCGTGGAAGGTCTTGCGGCCCGAGAGGTTGAAGTGCACGGCGTCCAGGCCGGCAATGAAATTGCAACTGCCGCTTGTGGCATGCCGCTCGTGGCGGCGCGGCACGCCGCCCTTGCACCAGCGCTGCAGAACCCGCTGGAGCAATTGGCCGGCCGCCGGCTGGGTGACATCATCGCCGAGCTGCAATTCGGCGGGAGCCCGGCCCTGCTCCAGCAAGTTAATGCGGGCAACCAGGCTCTTCCGGAGCTCAGTGGTCTCCAGCCAGCGACCGCCGCCGGATGCCTGCGGTGAGTAACTTGCCGGCCGATCCGATTCGAGGTCGACCCACAGCGGCACAGCGCGGTTGCGGATGTCTTCCGGCGGCAGTTTCAGCAGCGATAGTTTGGCGCCCCAGCGCCTTGCCCAGCGCGCAACCCAAACGAGATGGCGTGCCGGAAGTTCATAGGGATTGGCGGTGCTCAACAGGTTGCATTCGCCGTAGGCGGCCAGTGCGCTGGTAGGCGCGTTGCCGTGCCGCACCGGGTCATTGACGGCACGCGCTGCGACGCCAAGGATTTCCGCTGCGGAGAATATCTGGTGCAGCTTTTTCCAGTAAGTGGCATCGGGCAACTGCTCGCCACGGCAAAGATCAACCTGCCAGTCGGCGAACACCGACAGGGTGCGCTGGGCCAGTACCGCGGCCCTGGCGGCCAGTTCCTGGTTGCCGGCTACTATCGTGCGCTTGGCCAGCAGGGCGGACGGGGAGAAAACACCGGTATCTCCGCTGCACAGGGCCTCGAAGCAGCGCAAATAGCCCAGCGCCAGCATATGCCAGACACTCAGCGTGCTGTCGAGGGCGGCCTGCTCGTGGGGTGCGAACGGCAGGGGTTTGCTGGCAAACTTTTTTACGGCATCGCTTTGCACATCGCTGATGGGTCCGCGCAGGGTTTCAAGAACGGCGAAACGCTCGGTTGGCGGCAAGGTGAAGCGGTGCAGCAGGTTCAGTTGGCGCAGGAACATCGACTGCGCCTGCACGGCATTCGCCAGGGGCACGGTGACCAGCCAGTCCTGACAGGCAATCGCATTGAGGAAGGCGGGGCTTGGGTCGGTTCCGGTGGCAGGCAGGGAAAAGTTCATGGCGTTTCATTCAAGGTCGAAAGTTCGTCTTGCAAGGCGCCCAGCAATTCCGCGGTGGCAGGAATGGGGCGGGCAACCCCGGCGCGCTGCGCCGGGGCCCATATGGGTGCCGGGAAGTGGCTGTCATCCTTCCAGCGGGGAATCACATGCCAATGCAGGTGCGGGACCACGTTGCCCAGGCTGGCGAGGTTGATCTTGTCCGGCCGGACGACTCTGCGCACGGCGCGTTCGGTAGCCATTACAACGTCCATGATGTGGTGTGCGTCGCGGGCGGCAAGGGCACTCATTTCGGCGACATGCTTGTGGCAGACCACGCGGCAGAAGCCGGGGAAAGCGTCGCCAGCAGGGTCCGCTACACGCACCACGCGGCACAACCCGTCCTCCCACAGCAGATCACCGCCGGGACCGGCGCAGAGCTCGCAATCCGTATTCGTGACCATCCAACAAGGATAACGCCAATCCGACACGCTGTGCTAGCGGGATTGAGGGGTAAACCCCGCGCAAAGAGCGGACTGGAATGCCCGGCATCCGGCAATACGGGTGCCGGGCGACCCAGGCCGGGTGCTGCCTAGAGCAATACCCGTTCTATTCCGCCACTATTGGCGGCGCGCAGGTAGTTCTGCATCCAGTCCGGGCCAAGGATGGCCTTGGCCATTTCAACCACGATGTAGTCGGCGGAAATGTCCGCGTCATTCTCGTAGCGCGACAGGCCCTGCAGGCAGGACGGGCAGGAGGTGAGCATCTTTACTGGCGCCGCCGTGTCGCCATCCCGCAATGTTGCCGCACCGGCCTCGATTTCCTGCTGCTTGCGGAACCGGATCTGGGTCGAAATGTCCGGTCGCGACACCGCCAGCGAGCCGGATTCGCCGCAGCAGCGATCGTTGAGATCGACGCGCTGGCCCATCAGCGCGTTGGCTACCTTGATGCCCGAGTGATGCTTCATCGGCGTGTGGCAGGGCTCGTGGTACATGTAGCGCGTACCGCTCGGTTGGGTACCATTCGCCTCGAGTTTGATGCCCTTTTCGAACAGCCATTCGTGGATGTCCACCAGCCGGCAGCCGGGGAAGATCTTGCCGAACTCGTATTTCAGCAACTGGTCCATGCAGGTGCCGCAGGACAGCACCACCGTCTTGATGTCGAGGTAGTTCAGGGTGTTGGCGACGCGGTGGAACAGCACGCGGTTGGCCGTGGTGATGGCCTGGCCCTTGTCCTCGTCGCCGCTGGCGGTTTGCGGATAGCCGCAGCACAGATAGCCCGGCGGCAGCACCGTGGTGGCGCCGGCATGCCAGAGCATGGCCTGGGTGGCGAGGCCGACTTGCGAAAACAACCGCTCCGAGCCGCAACCGGGAAAATAGAACACGGCCTCCGATTCGTCGCTGGCCCGTTTTGGATCTCGGATCACCGGAATCAGGCTGTCGTCCTCGACGTCGAGCAGCGCGCGCGAGGTGCGGTTCGGCACGTTCTTCGGCATCGGCTTGTTGAGGAAGTGGATCACCTGCGCCTTGATCTCGGGGCGGCCCAGCGTCGCCGGCGGATGCTTGACGCTGTCCTGGATCAGGCCGAAGGATTTCGCCAGCGAGTGGCCCAGGCGCTGCGCCTGGTAGCCGAGCTGGATCATGCCGGCGCGCACCAGCTTGATGGTCGCCGGATCGGTGGCGCTGAGGAAGGCCATGGTCGCGGCCGTGCCCGGATTGAACTTCTTCTTGTTCTGGCGGCGCAGGAAGTTGCGCATCGCCACCGAGACGTCGCCGAAGTCGATGTCGACGGGGCAGGGTGTCACGCACTTGTGGCACACCGTGCAGTGGTCGGCGACGTCGGAGAACTCGTCGAAGTGCTGCAAGGAGATGCCGCGCCGCGTCTGCTCTTCGTAGAGGAAGGCCTCGATCAAGAGCGAGGTGCCGAGGATCTTGTTGCGCGGGCTGTAGAGCAGGTTGGCGCGCGGCACATGGGTCGAGCAGACCGGCTTGCACTTGCCGCAACGCAGGCAGTTCTTGATCGACTCGGAAATCTTGCCGATGTCCGACTGCTCCATGATCAGCGAC
>JAUXUK010000102.1 GCA_030680805.1 Sulfuritalea sp.
CGTGAACTTGAAGGGATCTTCGGCGTTGATGCGACACTCGATGGCGTGGCCGCGGATTTCGATGTCGCGCTGCTTGAACCAGAGTTTTTCTCCTGCCGCGATCCGAATCTGTGCCTGCACGATGTCGATGCCCGTTATGAACTCGGTGACCGGGTGCTCGACCTGGACGCGGGTGTTCATTTCGATGAAATAGAACTCGCCGTTCTCGTAGAGGAACTCGAAGGTGCCGGCGCCGCGATAGTTGATGCGGCGACAGGCCTCGGCGCAGCGGTCGCCGACGCGACCGAGTATGCGACGGTTGATGTCGGGCGCCGGCGCTTCTTCGATCACCTTCTGGTGCCGGCGCTGCATCGAACAGTCGCGTTCGCCCAAGTAGACCGAATTGCGATGGGCGTCGGAGAGCACCTGGATTTCCACGTGGCGTGGATTTTCGAGGAACTTCTCCATGTACACCGTGGAGTTGTTGAAGGCGGCCCCGGCTTCGGCGCGGGTCATGTTGACGGCGTTGATCAGCGCGGCCTCGGTATGCACCACGCGCATGCCGCGCCCGCCGCCGCCGCCGGCGGCCTTGATGATTACCGGGTAGCCGACGGCGCGGCCGGTCTTGATGATGTCCTTCGGGTCGTCGGGCAGCGCGCCTTCGGAGCCGGGCACGCAGGGCACCCCGGCCTCCCGCATGGCATTCTTGGCGCTGACCTTGTCGCCCATCAGGCGGATGGTCTCGGGCCGCGGGCCGATGAAGGCAAAGCCGGATTTCTCCACACGCTCGGCGAAATCGGCGTTTTCCGACAGGAAACCGTAGCCGGGATGGATGGCTTCGGCGTCGGTCACCTCCGCGGCGGAAATGATGGCGGGTATGTTGAGGTAGCTTTGTGAAGACGCGGCCGGGCCGATGCAGACCGATTCGTCGGCCAGCTTGACGTATTTTGCCTCGGTGTCGGCTTCGGAATGGACGGCGACCGTGCGCACGCCGAGTTCGCGGCAGGCGCGCAGGATGCGCAGTGCGATCTCTCCGCGATTTGCAATAAGTACTTTACCGAACATGGTCAGCCGATCACGAACATCGGCTGACCGAATTCCACCGCCTGGCCGTTTTCAACCTGGATGGCCTTGATCACGCCGGAAACGTCGGCTTCGATCTCGTTCATCAGTTTCATCGCCTCGATCACGCACAGCGTGTCACCCTCTTTCACGGTTTGGCCGACTTCGACGAAGGGAGAGGCGTCCGGGCTGCTCGATCGATAGAAGGTGCCGACCATGGGCGCTTTCATGATGTGGCCTTCCGCTTTCGCCGGGGCGGGATCGGCGTCAAAAGTCGGCGCTGGCGCTACGGCGACTGCAGTGGCGGCCGGCGCGGGCATGCTGACCACGGTGGTTGCCGGCGCTGCGGTCAGATGCTTGGCGATGCGGATCTTTTCTTCGCCCTCGCTGATTTCGAGTTCCGAAATGCCGGAATTCTGTACGAGATCAATCAGGGTCTTGAGCTTTCTCAGGTCCATGGGGACTCCTCAAACTGGGATTTATTGCGGCCGCAGCCGCCGATTTTCTGGGTTCTAGATGGCGCGCAAGCGAGCCAGCACTGCTTCCAGCGCGAGTTCGTAGCCTTGAGCGCCAAGACCGGATACGACGCCGACGGCGATATCCGAGAAATATGAATGCTGGCGGAAAGGCTCCCGCCCATGCACATTCGACAAGTGCACCTCGATAAATGGAATGGCCACCGCGGCCAAGGCATCGCGCAAGGCGACGCTGGTATGGGTATAGCCGGCGGGATTGATGATGATGAAACGCACGCCCTGCTCGCGGGCCGATTGCACCCGGTCGATCAGTTCGCCTTCGTGGTTGCTCTGAAAGCTTTCGAGGCGGACGCCAAACGAGCGCGCCCGGGCTTCCATGGCCTTGTGGATGCTGGCCAGCGTGGTACGCCCGTAAATCTCTGGTTCGCGCGTGCCCAACAGGTTGAGATTGGGCCCGTGGAGTACCAGAACAGCGCCTCTCTGGTCTTCGGTGCTGCTTGCTTTACCGCTTTTTGGCTTCGTCATGACCGCAAGTTTGCCGCAAATACCCGCACTTTGTCCAGCTATCGTGAAATCAGCTCTGCCAGCTGACGCTCCAGTTCAGGCTCCGACAAGCGCCCCAGCTTGGTCGCGGCAAGCCTGCCCTCACGGTCAAATACCGCAGTGAACGGTAAGGCCTGGCGACTGTTGCCCAGTTTGGCGCTGTTTTCCATGACGGCCATGTCGCCGATCAGCAAGGGGTAGCTTACCGGCGTCGTTTTCTGAAATTCAACGATTTTGTCAGCAGTATCGATGCTGATGCCTACAAATTGAACGCCTTTGTCGCGATATTTGTCCTGCAACCGGGAAAACCCCGGCATTTCCTCGCGGCAGGGAAGGCACCAGGTGGCCCAGTAGTTGACGATCAGTACCTTGCCGCGCCATTGGCCGAACCCTTGCGGCTGCCCCTTCAGATCGGCGAGAACCAGTTCGAAAATCGGGAGGGCTGGGGCTGTTGCAGTCATGGTTTCGGCGCTTTTTCCCACGACGCCAAGTCGATAGCCCGCCAGTGCCGCAAGCAGGGCAAGGCCGCCGAGCGCCAGCCAGAGGTGTGAGCGCTTCATTTGGGCGCTTCGCGCAGCAGTTCGAGCACCGCCTCGGCGCGGACCCGGTGGCGACCGCGTCCGCCATGGGAATTTTTTGGCTGCTGCCTCTCGGCGACAGGAGGGTAAACCGAGATCAATACCGGAAAATCATTCCAGTCCAGGCGCAACTGCGCGTCAAGGCCAACTCGCCTGTTATCCATCGTATCGTAGGAGATGCCGTGAGATAGCAGCGCAATCTCTACATCTTTACTGCTATCGGCGTAGAGGTCGATCTCCACCGCGGAATAGCGGCCGGCGGTTCCGTCCAATGCACCGCCGGTGAGGTAGGGATGGAATTCAGTCAGCAACTGCATTACCTCGAGAGCGGTTGTACGCAGATCATGTACGCGTTCGCGCTGTTCATCTTCCTGATAGAGCGACTGCCAGGCGCGCAACTCCGTTTCGATCTCTTCGTTGGTGGGCAGCGCCTCACCCTCGGAGGCGCCCAAACTGCGTGCCGCCTTGCGCTTGGCCGCACCGTAGTCGCCAATGCCTTCTTCGGCCATGAGGCGCGCGGCTGCCGTGGCAATGGTTCGGCGCAGGTGACTGCCGGATGCTGAAGGGGCAAGTTTGCGGCGTGGCATGGTACTTCGGGTGAATGCAGTGAGCGGTTATGTCCGCTGCCCTCGCGGCGGCGGACGGCATCCCCAAGCGGGATAGAATCTGTCCCATTATTCCACTATTCAAGGCGACTGCGCACCACATGCATATCCACATCCTTGGCATCTGTGGCACATTCATGGGCGGCATCGCCCTGCTGGCGCGGGCAGCGGGGCACCGCGTCACCGGCTGCGACGCCAACGTCTATCCGCCGATGAGTACGCAACTCGGCGAGCAAGGGGTCGATCTGGTGGAAGGTTATGGAGCCGATCAGATTGCGCTGAACCCGGATCTGTTCGTGGTCGGCAACGCGATTTCACGCGGCAATCCGCTGCTCGAGTCGATTCTCGACCGCAATCTGCCCTATGTTTCCGGGCCGCAATGGCTTGCCGAGAACATCCTGCGCGGTCGCTGGGTGCTGGGCGTGGCGGGTACGCACGGCAAGACGACGACAACTTCATTGCTGGCCTGGATCCTCGAGGAGGCCGGATTGAATCCTTCCTTTTTGGTGGGTGGCGTACCCCAGGGCTTCGGCGTTTCGGCGCGATTGACTGGAAACTGCGCGGATTCCCCCTTCTTCGTCATCGAGGCCGACGAGTACGACACGGCCTTCTGTGACAAGCGCTCCAAGTTCGTGCATTACCAGCCGCGCACCGCGATCCTGAATAATCTTGAGTTTGATCATGCCGACATCTTCGGTGATCTTGCTGCTATCGAGACTCAATTTCATCATCTGGTAAGGACTCTGCCAAGCAATGGCCTGATTGTGGCGAATGCGCAGGAGGCCTCGCTCAAGCGTGTTCTGACCCGTGGTTGCTGGACTCCCGTCGAATGGTTCAATGGGGTGGAGGGTTGGCAGGCCGGCGAAGCGGGAGACTCGGGCGGCTTCGACGTGAGCCTTGGCGGCAAACTCCAAGGCCGGGTCAATCACTTTGACCTCGCGGGCGCTCACAACCGGGCCAACGCCGTGGCGGCGCTGGCGGCAGCAAGGCATGCCGGAGTCCCGGTGGCGGTCGGCCTCAAGGCGCTGGAGAGCTTCAGCGGCATCAAGCGTCGGCTGGAGGCGCGCGGCACCGTGCGCGGGGTCACCGTCCTCGACGATTTTGCCCACCATCCGACGGCGATCCGCGTCACGCTGGAAGGCTTGCGCCAGAAGCTCGGGTCTGCGCGAATTCTGGCGGTACTGGAGCCGCGCTCCAATACCATGAAGCTCGGCGTGATGAACGAGCAGTTGCCCGGCAGCCTGATGGCGGCGGATGCGGTGTTCTGTTACGCCAACCAGCTGGGGTGGGATGCGGCGGAGGCCTTGGCGCCGCTGGGCGCTCGGGCGCAGGTTTTCGACGATCTGGCGACGCTGGTCGCCACCGTGGCCGCTGCCGCACACACCGGGGATCATGTGCTGGTGATGAGCAATGGAGGCTTCGGCGGGGTTCATGACAAACTGCTGGCGGCGCTGGCAGGCTGATCCAGCAAGAAAGCCCCGTTGACTGTTGGTTGATCGGAAGGATGGAGCGGTTCCAGTTCCAAAATTTGGGAGTACGAAAACTTGAACGAAAAACCCTTGGACAAGCGACCTTTCTTTTGGGCGACAGGCGTTGTTCTGTTGTTGATTACTTGTTGGCAATTGCTGGAGTACGCGGCTGAGCAGCGACTGCACAACACGCCGTTATGGCAGCGCTGGCATGCGGTCACCCTTCGTTCCGCGCCGCAGACTGCTACGCCGGTCAGCGTCGCCGATACGCGGCTGTCGCAGGTAATTGTCCAGACCGAACTGGGCTTGTATTTCCTTACGGGTGCGCGCTACGTGCCAAAGGCGGGCGAGCCGGTCATTGTCGCGGCCAACGACAGCTGGGCGCTTTACTTATGCGCCGCCGATGGCGGGCGCTGCATGACGATCCACTCATTCTGTTCGGGCGCCGTGTGGCCCAAGCTTGATCGGGATGCCGAGGGGCGGATTACAGGTTGCCACGCCCCCTATCTGGCGTCAGGGACAGCGCGGGTCGTGGCCGCCATCACCCACCCGCCAGCCGATCGGGCCGGACAGGAAGGTGGGCGTCGCCAGGCCAAGGTAAATGTCGCCAAGGGGATGAGTCATCCACGTGAATGGGCGCATTTGATGGGCCTGCAAATTGCGCCGCCTGTTGCGGCGCCGATCGCAACTCCGACGATCAGGCCGTGACTGGAACGACAGCGCGGATATTCCGTTGAAGCAGGTTCTATCCTTCGAGGAAAACGGGAAATCCAAACCGCTTCCGCTGTGCCGCACAGCTTGGCGTTGACGGAGTCAGGCGTTACGGACTCAAGGTTGCCACATACACGGCAACGGCCTCGATCTCCTGATTGCTCATGCGTGCCGCGATGTTCCGCATGACCTGGGCTGCGTCATTGGTGCGTTTTCCGTTCTTGTAGTCCTTCAGCTGTTTTACAAGGTAACTCGCATGCTGACCGCCGATGGCCGGCGCGAGTATCGCAGGCTGATTGGCCATCAATTTATCCCAGTTCTTATTGCCGGCGCCACCGAGGCCGTGGCAGCCAACGCAAGCCGCGACAACATCCGGGCGTCCCTTGCCCTTGAAAAATATTTTTTCGCCGGTCGCCATGGATTCGCTGCTCCCGGTTACACCGGGCTTTATTTTTTGTTGTGCGAAATAGGCGGCGATGTCGGCAATGTCTACTTCGGAAACGGACTGCGCCATCGGCGACATCTGTTCGTTGCTGCGACGGCCCGACTTGAAGTCGTGAAGCTGCCTGGCAATGTATTCGGGCACCTGTCCGGCCAGCTTGGGCCAGGGCTCCGCCGGGGGAGGCAGTGCCACGCTATTGCCATCAGCGCCGTGACAGCCGACACAGGCCGCCGCTTTTTGTTGGCCGGCTTCCGGATTTCCTGCGGCAAGGGCTGTGGCGGCGAGCACCGCCACTACAACTCCGGCAAGCGGTTTACCGAGACCAGTCATCACATTTCCTCCGCATTGTTCGGCTTGCGCCGCTGTTAGTTTATGTTTAAAGTGTGGCGAATTGTCGCAGCATGCGACGTAAAATACAACGGTATTTCCTCGGGAGGGAAAACTGATGGCGCATGAACAAGCCCATGCCGCGCACGATGACCATGCTCATGCCCACTGGGATACCAGTATCTGGCCGTTCGTGATCAGCTTCGGCATTCTCGCGTTCGCGCTCGCCTTCTCATTTCACTACGTCTATCACAAGCCCTTTGTCGCGGTACTTTCCCTGGGCATAGGAACCCCGCTCATCCTGGCCGGCATCGCCGGCTGGACCAGCGAGGCGATGGGCAAGGGCGAAGGTCTTTCCTTTGGCGCAATGGGCTGGTTCATCCTTGCCGAAGCGATGATTTTCCTGTCGCTATTCGCCGCCTACTGGTATCTCCGCTTGACCGCGCCGGTCTGGCCGCCGGCCGGCAGCGTGCCACTGCCCAAGCTGATTCCGGCCATGATGACGGTCATCCTCGTGGCGTCGAGCCTGACCATCCATCGCGCCGAAGACCTGCTGCACGTTGGCGACCGGAGCGGCTACATCCGCTGGCTCCTCATTACCATCGTGCTGGGTTTCTGCTTCCTCGGCATGTCCGGATACGAATGGAGCCACTTGATGCACGAGGGCTTCAACATCGGGACCAATGTGCAAAGCACCATTTTCTATTGTATTACCGGTTTGCACGGCTCCCACGTGGTAGTCGGTCTCGCCATCTTCATTGCCGGATTGATCCCTGCCCTGCGCGGCAATCTGGATGAAGGTTTCGCCCGCACCGCGGGTCTGTACTGGCACTTTGTGGATATCATTTGGTTCTTCGTCGTCTCTCAGGTCTACTACTGGTAACGGCCTGCTTCATGGCCCACGCAGTGAGCCAACCGACGCAGACGTCCGTGACGGCTGGGTCCGTCGTGCAGATCGACGAGCCCCGCCATCTGGGCGCCCGCCTGCCTGCCGAGACGGCATTCGAGGACGAGAACGGTGCGCGCTTCACGCTGGGCGACATCCTCGGCAAGCCGGTGATCCTGGTTCTGTCCTACTACGGTTGCGACGGTACCTGTCCGACGATCAATATCGAACTGGCGGCCGCGCTGTCGCGACTTGACCGGTTCAAGCTTGGCAGCGATTTCCGCGTACTGACGGTCTCGTTCGACGCCCGTGATACCAGTGGCAGCGCAGCCGAATTCCTGAGGAAGACCGGCTTGTCATCAGCCAGCGGCTGGCGTCACGCCGTATTGAAGGATTCAGACGTCAAGGCCTTTGCCGGGAGCGTCGGCTTCAACTATTTCTGGTCGGACGCCGCCAAGGCATTCATGCATCCCAACGTGCTGATCTTCCTGACGCCGGAAGGCCGCGTAGCCCGCTACATTTACGGTACGCGCATGGATGTACGCAATATCGAGCTGGCACTGATCGATGCGGACTGGAATCGTATTTCCAACTCGACGGCCGTATTCGACATGCTGACCGGCGCCTGTTTCAGCTACAACTACGCAGAAGGAAAATACCAGATGAATTATTCGCTGGCAGCCGGGCTTGGGGCCCTGGTATTCGGGATTGGCATGCTCGGACTCGGATTCTGGGCGTATCGGAAAAAAATTGGGGGGCAGCATGCGTAACGTGAATAAGCTGGTCGCCACCGCCGCAGGCTGCCTCATTTCGGCATCCATTGCATTCGCCGGGGCCAACCCGGCCACTGCCGGATCCGGGGCACCGCCAGCGATAAAGGATCCCGCTGTGGAATGGGATCATCTGTGGCGGGAAGTCATTATCGACATCACCATCATCGGTGTGCTGTTCGCGCTTGTTACGGCCTGGCTGTTGTGGCGCTATCGGCACCGCCCGGGCAACGAGACCGGTCATGCGCCAAAACTCAGTGCGGCCGCGGCGGTGGCATGGGTGGTGATCCCTACCTTTGTCTTTCTTGCCGACGATCTCTATCTCGCGGCAAATGGCTGGCAATTGTGGAACGTCTATCGCGATGTGCCGGCCGACCGACTTGAAATCAGCCTCGAAACCGGCATGTACAGCTTCGACTACACCTATCCCAACGGCGTGCGCACGCAAAACGAGCTGAAGGTTCCCGCCGGCAAGCCGGTGCTGCTGCGCATGACCAGTCGCGATACGCTGCACAACCATTTCATCCCCGACTTTCGCGTCAAGGAAGACTCGATGCCGGGTCGCATCACCTACCTGTGGTTCCTGCCAAAGGAGGCCGGCAAGCAGCATGTGGTCAGTTGTGCGGCCTACTGCGGCGTCATGCACTCATACATGGCCGGCAAGATCGTGGTTTTGTCTCCAGAGGACTACAAGGCCTGGTATGACCAGGAGGGCGCAAGATTGAACGACACGAAGTCCGTCGCAGGCCAGGCCAAGGCCAAGCCGGCCAGGAAGAGTTGAAGGGATACCCGAAATGAATATCAAGGAATGGATTTTCACGACTGACCACAAGCGTGTCGGGATCCTCTATCTGATCGGCTCGATGGCGGCTTTCGCGATCGCTGGCGTCATGGCGATGATGATGCGGATCGAATTGTCAACGCTTGGCCCGACCATTACCGACAATCCGACGACCTACAACGTCTGGCTCTACTCCCACGGCGCGATAATGATTCTGGCTTTCCAGATTCCGGCGCTGACGGGTTTTTTTGCCAACTTCTGCATTCCGCTGATGATCGGGGCCAAGGACGTGGCCTTCCCTCGCGTCAATGCGCTTTCAGTCTGGCTGTTCTATGTTGGCGTCATTCTGGCGCTGCTCACGTTTTTTGTTCCCGATCCGCCCGATGTGATGTGGACCGGCTACCCACCGTATTCCACCATCACCACGGGGAATACCGCGTTCTATACGTTTACCGTTTTGATACTGGGCTTTGCCTCGATCATCGGCGGCGTCAATTTTCTCACCACGGTGGTCTACATGCGGGCGCCGGGCATGGGGTGGACCAAGCTCAACATCTTCGTCTGGTGCACCCTGGGAGCCTTTGTCCTGCAGTTGATCTTCGTGCCGGTGCTGGGCACCGCGGTCACCCTGATCAGCCTGGACAAGTACCTCGGCACCCACTTCTTCGATCCGACCAACGGCGGCGATGTGCTTACCTACCAGAACCTGTTCTGGTTCTACTCCCACCCCGCGGTATATGTGATCTTCCTGCCGTTTTTCGGCGTGCTGTTCGAGATCGTCGCCACCTTCGCGCGCAACCAGGTGTTCAACTACAAGATGGTGGTTTTCGGCGGCATCTTCGGCATTGTTGCCCTCGCCGGCGTTGTCTGGGTGCACCACTTGTACGTTTCCGGAATGGCCGACTGGTTGCGCATCGGCATGATGATAACGACACTCATGATCTCCGTGCCGGTCGGACTGATGCTGATCGGACTGGTGGGAACCCTTTACAAGGGCTCGATTACGTTCGAAACACCAATGCTGTATGCCTCCGGTGTGATGTTCCTGTTTCTCATCGGCGGCCTCACCGGCATTCCACTGGCGCTGCCGTCGCTCACCATCCACCTGGCCCGCACCTATTACGTGGTGGGCCACTTCCATTACGTGATGGCCGTCGCGGGGACCTTCGCGATCTTCGCCGGGGTGTACTACTGGTTCCCCAAATTCACCGGTCGCATGTACAACGAGTTCTGGGGCAAACTCGGTTTCTGGATCACGTTTGTCGGTACCAACATCGTGTTCTGGACGATGATGGACATCGGCGTTCAAGGCATGCCCCGCCGGTATTATGACTATGCACAGTTCCCGCAGTTTGTCAGTGCCCACCAACTCATGACCCTGGGATCGATAATTCTGGGAATCGGCTTCGTGATTGCCGTGGTCAACTGGATCGTCGGCGCGATCCGCGGCCCCAAGGCTGGCGACAATCCATGGGGTTCCCATTCCCTCGAGTGGACCACCGTTTCCCCGCCGCCCCATGGCAACTGGCCGAGCCCGCCTTCCGTGGCGGAAAACTGGACGCCCTACGGATACGAGAAACGTTGATCGACGGATACGGAATCGGGTAGGCAGCGGTGGAACTGCCTGCTCCGGATCAACGTCCATCGACCAACCCCGCAAGCAGGGGCTGGTTGCGCTGGTTGCTGTTCGGCGGACTCCTGCTGACGCTGCTGGGCGCCGCGCTGGTTGTGCGAACCGCGCGTATCGGTCCGTCGCCGGCGGGAGAGTTGCCCGGCGTTACCGAAGTTCGCGACGACAAGCCCCTGCCGGACTTCGTCCTGCGCGGACCACGTGGAGAGTTCAGAAACGCGCACTTGCTTGGACGCTGGAGCTTCATGTTTTTTGGTTACACGCAATGTCCGGACGTGTGTCCCACGGCGCTCACCCTCATGAAGGACGTGAGGGCGATGCTTGGCGCCGTGTCGCCAGCGCCGACTTTTCAGGTGATCTTCGTTTCCGTTGATCCTCGCCGCGACACCCCGCAACTGTTGGGCGAGTACATGGCCGCATTCGATCCATCCTTTATCGGCATCAGCGGTGACGATGTGGCTTTGTCACCGCTGACCAGGAACCTCGGCGTTTATTACCAGCGCAACGATGGCGCGGATACGCGGCACTACACGGTCGATCACTCCGCGGCAATCTATCTCGTCGATCCGCAGGGACGCCTGGCCGCAGTGTTTTCGCCGCCGCAGGAAGCGGCCATGGTCGCCGCCAGTTATCGCCGCATCGCGCTCGACCGCACCCGTGAAGGCCAGCAGGCAAAGGGCGCGTGATAAACTTGCCTCTCTATTCCGGCCTCAGGCATTCATCTCCCAAGCGTGAAATCCACTACCCTTAACCTGCAGAGCAGTTCCCATCGCCTGCGCCAGTATTTTCAGCTGGCGAAGCCACGCGTGGTGTCGCTGATCGTGTTCTGCGCGGTGATCGGCATGTTCCTCGCCGTTCCGGGCATGGTGCCGTGGCGCATATTGCTGGCCGGCACATTCGGCATCGCGCTGGTAGCGGGCGCCGCCGCGGCCGCGAATTGCCTGATCGAACAGAAGATCGACGCCTTGATGGCGCGCACGCGCGGCCGTCCCCTGCCACAGGGCGAAGTCAATTCGATGGAAACGCTGGTGTTCTCGGGCGCGATAGGCGGTGCCGGACTGTTCATGCTCTATTACTGGGTGAACCCCTTCACCATGTGGCTGACCTTCGCCACCTTTGTCGGCTATGCCGTGATCTACACCATCTTTCTGAAGCCCAATACCTCGCAGAACATTGTCATCGGCGGCGCGTCCGGCGCGATGCCTCCGGTACTCGGCTGGGCTGCAGTGACCGGTAATGCACCGGGCGAGGCATGGGCGCTGTTTCTCATCATCTTCGTGTGGACGCCCCCGCACTTCTGGTCGCTCGCGCTGTATCGCACCAAGGAATACGCGGCTGCCGGGCTGCCGATGCTGCCGGTAACTCATGGCGCCGAATACACTCGCCGCCATGTGTTCCTTTATACGGTCGGCCTGACCCTGGTCACACTGGTGCCCTATGCGATTGGTATGTCCGGCTGGTTCTACCTGACGTCGGCCGTGTTGCTGGACATCATGTTCCTCGGCTACGCATGGCTGATCTGGCGCGACTACTCGGACGCCGTGGCGCGCATCACCTTCCGCTGGTCGATCCTCTACCTTGCGCTGCTGTTTGCGGCACTGTTGATAGATCACTACATCCCGGTTTGATGCGCCGAGTCCTGCTGCTGCTTGCCGCGTCGCTGCTCGCTGCCTGCAGTCCGCCGGCCAGGTTCAACGCCACGGAGCTTTCCGGTATCGACTGGGGCAAGGATTTCGTCCTTACCGACCATAACGGCACGCCGCGTCGCCTGGCTGATTTCAAGGGTCGGTCGGTGATGATGTTTTTTGGCTACACGCAATGCCCCGACGTCTGCCCCACGACCATGGGCAACATGCGCGAACTGATGGCCAGGTTGGGGCCGGAAGCCGAGCGGGTACAGGTGCTGTTTGTCACCGTGGATCCCGAGCGCGATACGCCGCAGCTTCTGGCGCAGTACGTTCCGGCTTTTCATCCGTCGTTTCTGGGGCTGTATGGCGATTCCGCGGCGACTGCCGCAACAGCCAGGGAGTTCAAGATTTTCTACAACAAGCAGCCGGGCAGCACCCCGGGCGCTTACACCGTTGACCACACCGCCGGCAGCTACCTTTTCGACCCGCGTGGCCGCCTCAGGCTTTATGTTCGCCACGGCGAAACGCCCGAGCGCATGGCTCAGGACATAAAGCGGCTGCTGGCGGGCGAGTAAGAGGCGGCGCCAAAGAAAAAGGGCAGCCTCGACCGGGGCTGCCCTTTTTTCGATGCGACAAGCATTTGTCAGGCCGCGAGCTTGCCCTTCATTTTCTGCATCGCCTTGACTTCGATCTGGCGGATACGCTCGGCTGACACACCGTATTCCGCTGCCAGTTCATGCAGTGTTGCGGCCTCTTCGCCGTCTGCCACCAGCCAGCGACGCTGGACGATGGTGCGGCTGCGCTCATCAAGGCTCGCCAGCGCCGAACTCAGGCCTTCATCCTGCATCCGGTCGTATTCCTTGCGCTCGAGTAGCGCCAGCGGCTCGGCACTGTGATCCGCAGCCAAGTAGGCGATCGGCGCGTAGCTTTCCTCCTCGCTGTCCGACAGGGGCTCGAGCGATACATCGGCACCGGTCAGGCGCGTTTCCATCTCGACAACTTCTTCCGGTTTGACGCCCAGTCGTTTCGCCACGGCCTTGACTTCCTCGGCGCCCAGCGTGTTGAAGCCCTGGGGCGAGTCCGCGTCCTGCGCCAATGCAGCCTTGATGCTGCGCAGATTGAAGAACAGCTTGCGCTGGGCCTTGGTGGTGGCGATCTTGACCAGGCGCCAGTTCTTCAGGATGTATTCGTGAATCTCGGCCTTGATCCAGTGCATGGCGAACGACACCAGACGCACGCCGCGGTCGGGGTCAAACCGCTTGACGGCCTTCATCAGTCCGATGTTGCCTTCCTGGATCAGGTCGGCATGAGGCAAGCCATAACCCAGATAACCGCGCGCAATGGCGATTACCAAGCGCAAATGGGATGTCACCAGCTGACGCGCGGCATCCAGATCTTCCTGTTCGCGGAAACGGCGGGCAAGCGACTGCTCCTCAAGCTCGCTCAGCATCGGCACGCGATTCGCGGCGGAAATGAACGCCTCGATGCTGCCGCTGCCGGCAAGCATCGGGAAATGATCAAGAGACACGGTATGACTCACGGTACGACCTCCTTGAAGGCAATATTAGCACTCTTGAACTAAGAGTGCTAATTGCCGCAAAAGTTCCTGATCAATTTTGTCGGGAATTGCCGGTGCGGGTACAAATGCGCCGCAGGCATGGTCGTTTGAAGCCGGGCGCCGGACATCAGCATGGCCTAGAGCCACTTGCGCAAGACTCTCGGGCAAGCCTCAGACTTTCGGTGGCGCCCCTTGAGGACGCTTCGGCTTCTTGAAGAAGCGCTTTGCCGGCTTGGCTCCGGGTGTCGAATCCTGTCGCCTTGGCTGCTCCGGGCGTCGTCCCTGCCCCTGCCCCGGGTTCTGACGCCGCCCCTGTTCCTGCTGTGCTCCCGGCGATCCCTGAATGCGGTTGCCCGGCGCCAGGGTGATTTCGAGCTCGATGATTTCGTCCCAGATGGCATCGGTGCGTTGATGGTCGGGAATCGCCAGCAATTCCCTCAAACGCCGGCGCGGATCCGGGAGTGGCGGTTCGTTGCGTGCCGGCTCGGGCGGGGGCTGCTCGCCGGGCGCGGATTCGAGGGGAGGCTGTTCGTTGGGTTGTTCTTCATTCATGATCGTATTATCGCTCGAATAGTACTTTTAGTTACAGCCGCTGCGCTCAAGGATACCGATCTTCAGTACTGCCTCAAATGTTGCCGCAGGGAGATCATCGCGCCCAGCCAGCCAAGGCCCGCGGCAAAGCCCAGCAGCAGGGCCGAGTCGCGTGCGTCAAGAGCCTGCAGGACCAGC
>JAUXUK010000005.1 GCA_030680805.1 Sulfuritalea sp.
GAGAAGTTCAAGGAAAATAGAAAGGTTTTCTCTGCGTTGTCTCCGCGCCTCTGCGCCTCCGCGGTGTATTTTGAATTTTTCACAAGCTCTCAGTTATAGTCAGGGCGGTCATTCCCGGCGCGCCCTCGGGTGCCCGTCTCAGAGGAAACCCGCATGCCTGTCACCATCGCCGCCATTGCCGCCAAGCTCGGAGCCGCCGCCCGCCGCTTCGATATCGATGTCCTCCCGAGTTGCGACTCGACCAACGCCGTGCTGCTCGGCCGCGCGGAAAAAGGCGCGCCTTCGGGCACGGTAATCATCACCGAGGAACAAACCGCCGGCCGCGGTCGCCGGGGCCGAACCTGGTTCTCCAGCCCCGGCGACAGCCTGACTTTTTCGCTGCTCTGGCGCTTCGCGCCGGGCACGGCGCCTGCCGGGCTTTCGCTGGCCGTCGGCGTCGCCGTTGCCCGCGCCATGTCAAAAATCGGCGCTGGCGATGCGGCGCTGAAATGGCCCAACGACATCCTCCGCGACGGCCGCAAGCTCGGCGGCATCCTGGTCGAGCTGGTGCCCGGTGCGCCCCATGCCGCGGTGATCGGCATCGGCATCAATTTGCGTCTGCCCGCCGGCATGCCGGATGAAGTGCGCGCCGCTTCCGCCGCCCTCGATGCGAATGGCGACGCACCGGACGCCAACGATTTGTATGCCGCCCTGCTCGGCGAACTGCTGAGTACGCTCGACACCTTCGGCACGATGGGCTTTGCGGCAATCCGCCCGGAGTGGATGACGCGCCACGCCTTTCAGGACGCACGCATCAGTATCTCGAGCGATTTCGGGCCGCCCCGCGAAGGTATCTGCCGCGGGGTCGACGCCGACGGTGCGCTGCTGCTGGACATCGACGGCCGCATCGAGCGGATTCTGTCGGGCGAAGTCTCGCTGCGGCCGGCTTGAACCGTGACCATGATCCTCTGCCTTGATGCCGGCAATTCGCGCCTGAAGTACGGCCTCTTCGACGGCAACACCTGGCGCACTCAAGGTGCCCTTGGCCATGAAGCAGTCGATGATCTGGCTGCCGGGCTACCCGCAACGCCGCAACGCATCGTCGCCTGCAATGTCGCCGGTGACGCCATTCGACGTCGCATCGAAACCCTTGCAGGCAAATTTGATCTTCCGCTCGACTGGCTCGCCAGTTCGGCTGCCGCCTGCGGCGTGACCAATGGCTACGACAACCCGCAACAACTCGGTTCCGATCGCTGGGCGGCATTGATCGCAGCGCGTGCGCTGCACGCAGGGCCGTCAGTGGTCGTGATGTCCGGCACGGCAACGACCATCGACGCGCTCGATGCCAATGGTTTCTTCCGCGGTGGGCTGATCCTGCCGGGGCTGAGCCTGATGCGCGCTACGCTGGCCCGCAATACTGCCGATCTGCCGCATGCGACCGGCCACTACCGGGCGCAGCCGACCAACACCGACGATGCCATCGTCAGCGGCGCAATCGACGCCACGCTCGGTGCCATCGAACGCCTGCACGCCACGCTGGGCGCCGATGCGTTGTGCCTGCTCTCGGGAGGTGCGGCGGCGGAACTGGCGCCACACATGAACCGGCCTTGTCGCCCGGTCGACAACCTGGTGCTGGAAGGTCTGGCGCGCTACAGCCAGACTATTTGACGCTCGCGGCCCAGGCTCAATCCTTTTTGGCGCCTGCTTTCGCGGCATCCAGGGCCAGTTCCGGTCGCGCGCCATCGCCCGGCGACGCTCCCTTGAGCTTGCCAAGCGCCTTGTCGACATCCTCGACGCGCTCCTTGGCCGTCGGATGGGTCTTGTAGAGGGCGGCCAGCGCGTTGGTGTCTGCCTTGAGGCTGGCCAGGCGCTGCATGAAGTTGAGGCAAGCGGCCGGATCGTAGCCGGCCCTGGCGGCCAGCAGAACACCGTCTTCGTCGGCCTCGCGTTCCGAACTGCGGTCGAGGCCGCGCGTGAAAATCTCCTTGCTCTCGCCGATCAGGGCCTTGCGATATTCTTCGCTATTGCCTGACTTCGACTGGATATTGAGCGCGCTGGCGCCGGCCGATACGAGAAGGCTCTTTTGCAGGACCGCGATGTGGTGGCGACGGGTTACGTGACCGATTTCGTGACCCAGCACACAGGCCAGCTCGGCTTCGTTGGCGACATGGCCCAGCATGCCCTCTGTCACCAGAATCGTACCGCCGGGCGCGGCAAAGGCGTTGATCGTGGGCGACCGAACGGCCGCGAAGCGCCATGGCAGTTCAGGGCGCGAGGATTGCAGCGCAACCCATACGCCGATCTGGTTGAGGCGATGCTGGAGGCCCGGGTTCCTGACCAGCGGATAGCCGCCCAGTGTTGCTGCAACCACTTCCTTGCCGATGCTGAGCTCTTCTTCCTCGCTCATCGAGCCGACCGACTGGCTCTTGACCAGGCTCTTGGCCGCATCGAACATGGATCCGAGATCGATGGTGCGCGATTGCGCCCAGGCGCCCGACGACAGCAGGACGAGGGCGGCCGCCAGAAGGCTCGGGTTGATCAAACGTTGTACAAACCGATGGACACCATTCCAACCGTCATCCCGGGCTTGACCCGGGATCCAGCAACGGCCGCCGACTGGATTCCGGCTTTCGCCGGAATAGCCTGCCCCGGACTTGATCCGGGGACGAGGCGATCCAGCGGATTCTGCATGACTGACTGGTAATCTCATTGCGGTCCCTTTGGATTTGTCTTGTCCGCCGCGGCACCGTCGTACTCCACTGCCCGGGCCGCAAGTCCGCGCCGGCTGGCGGCGGCTTCGGCTTCCTTGCGCCCGACCGCCCAGCCATCGATCTGCTTCACCCCGTCGCCTGCCGGCGCCGCAGCCGCAGTCTTGGCATCACCCTCATCCATTCCCCGCACGCCGAGCACCGACGTCTGGGCCGGCTTGGCCGGGGCGTCGCCGCTGCCGACCGTACCGGTGACAGATCGCAGGATGTTGGTGAAGACATTGCCTTGCGCCAAGGCGGTCGGCAACATCGCGCAGAACAATATCAGGGCAAGCAGTGCTTTCATGGTGGAACAAATATAGTTCAATTCCGCCGCGCTGGGAAATTCAAGCCTTGAGGAGTTCCTGCGCGATGATCAACTGCCGCACTTGCGTCGTGCCGGCGCCGATCTCGATCAGCTTGCCGGCGCGATAAAGGCAGTTCACCTCGGTCTCCCACATGAAGCCGTTGCCGCCATGGATTTGCACGGCGTGGTCGAGCACGATCTTCAGCATGTAGCCGGCATGCAGCACCGCGGCGGCGGAACGCTTGTGGATCTCGCCGCGACCCGCTTCGCCGGCAGCGGCGACTTCCTTCAGCAACTGATAGGAAAACGCCCGCACCGACTCGAGTGCCGTGTACATGTCCGCCAGCATGCCTTGCACCAGTTGAAAGCCGGCGATGGGCTGGCCGAACTGCACCCGCGTCCGCGCGTAATCGAGCGACAGGTCGAGCGCGCGCTGGGCGATGGCGATGACATGGCCGCTGAAGAACACGCGCTCGATGTCGAGCCCGCTCATCACCACCTTGACGCCCTTGTCTACCTCGCCGATCAGGTTGGCCGCCGGCACGCGGCAATCGTCGAACAGCAGTTCACCGGTGGGGCTGCCGCGCCAGCCCATCTTCTTCAGGCTTTGCGCCACCGAGAAGCCCGGCATGCCCTTTTCCACGACGAAGGCCGAGATGCCGTGCTGGCCGCGCGAAGGATTGGTCTTGGCGTAGATCAGCAGCATGTCGGCCACCGGGCCGTTGGTGATGAACATCTTGCGCCCGTTCAACACGTAATGATCGCCGTCGCGCCGCGCCGTGGTCTTCATCGAGCCCAGCGCGTCCGAGCCGGCACCCGGCTCGGTCAGGCCCAGCGCGCCGATGCCCGAGAGCATGCGCGGCAGGAAGCGCGCCTGCTGCTCGGTACTGGCATTCCTCACCAGATTGTTGATGCACAGATTTTCGCTGGCGCCCCAGCTCGCGCCGAGCATGTTGTTCCAGTAGGACAGCGCTTCGCCGACGAAGAACTGCGAGACCAGATCGAGGCCCGGTCCGCCCAGCGCTTCGGGCACGGTGGTGCCGAGCAGGCCGACTTCGCCCATCCTGCGATACTCGTTCTCGGGAAACCAGTCGTCATCGTCCATGCGCCGTAGCAGCGGGTGATGCCGCTCCCGCGCATAGCGCCAGGCCATATCGTAGATGTGCTGGTGCTGCTCCTCGAACCCGTATTGGCGCAAATCGATCATGAACGTCCTCCGCAGTTTCCCGACTCAGTCTAGCTGATGGCACAAGCCACTTGATCGCACCGCTTTCATGGCAGACAATGCGGCATCATCCGGAGGAGTGTTCCATGCCCGCCCACTTTCTCGCCACGCTGCCGAACTTTCTCGCCTACCTCGGCACCGCACTGGTGCTTTTCGCGGTATTCGTGACGATCTACACCTACGTCACGCCCTACGACGAAATCGCCCTGATCCGCAACAACAACACCGCTGCGGCCATTTCGCTCTCCGGCGCCTTGATCGGTTTTGCCATGCCCATCGCCAACGTCATCGCCCACAGCGACACGCTGCTGGATCTGGCGGTATGGGGCGTGGTCGCCGGCGTGGTGCAATTGCTGGCCTGGATGCTGGCGCGCGTGGCGCTGCCCAACCTCCAGGAAGACATCGCCGCCGGCCGTACGGCACCCGCAACCTTCGTCGCCGCACTTTCACTCACCATCGGCCTCCTAAACGCCGCCTGCATGACGTATTAAGACTAACAAGGAGACACTCATGGCACTCATGGATTTCATCAAGAAACAGTTTATCGACATCATCCAGTGGACCGAGGACGATGGCGACACGATGGCCTGGCGCTTCCCCATGGCCGAAATGGAAATCCAGTACGGCGCCAGCCTGACGGTGCGCGAATCGCAGATGGCGGTGTTCGTCAATGAAGGCAAGGTGGCCGACGTGTTCGGCCCCGGCATGTACAAGCTCACCACGCAGACCATCCCGGTGCTGACCTACCTGAAGAACTGGGACAAGCTGTTCGAGTCGCCCTTCAAGTCCGATGTCTACTTCTTCAGCACGCGCCAGAAGATCGACCGCAAATGGGGCACGCCGAATCCCGTCACCATCCGCGACAAGGATTTCGGCGTGGTGCGCCTGCGCGCCTTTGGCATCTACGCTTTCCACCTGACCGATCCGAAAGCCTTCCACACCACGATCTCCGGCACGCTGGAAACCTACAGCGCGGAACAGCTCGAAGGCCAGTTGCGCAACACCATCGTCGGGCACATTTCGGACATCTTCGGCGAATCGGGCGTGCCCTTCATCGACATGGCGTCCAACCAGGTCGAGTTCGGCAACGCGCTGAAAGCCAAGATGGAGCCGATGTTCAAGGAGTACGGCCTCGCGCTCGACAGCCTCAACGTGCAGAACATCTCGCTGCCGGAAGAGTTGCAGGCCATGCTCGACAAACGCATCGGCGTGAACATCATGGGCGGCATGCAGGCCTACACGCAATTCCAGACCGCCGAGGCGATCCCGCTCGCGGCGCAGAACGAAGGCGGCCTGGCCGGACTCGGTGCCGGTATGGGCGTCGGCTTCGGCATGGGCCAGCAGATCGCCGGCGCGATGTCGGGAGCACTGAACCCGGCCCCTGCCGCTCCGGCCGCCGTTGCCGGCGCGCAAAGCGCCATCCCCGGCATGCAGAGCTCGCCAGCGCCGACTCCCGCAGCCGCTCCGGTTTCGGCCGACGAAATCGTCGCCTCGATCGAGAAGCTGCACGGCCTGGTCGGCAAGGGCATCCTGTCGCAAGCCGAGTTTGATGTGAAGAAAGCGGAGCTGCTGAAGAAACTCGGCTGACACCCGACTAAATCCGCCCCACAGGAATCGGGCCATGCCCTTCAGCGCCAATTGCCCAACCTGCGGCGCGCCGATCGTCTTCAAATCGTCGGCATCGTTTCATGGCGTCTGCGAGTTCTGTCGCAGCACCGTGGTGCGCCATGGCGGCAATCTGGAAAACCTCGGCCGCATGGCGGATCTGGTCGAGGATGCCTCGCCAATCCGTATCGGCACCGAGGGCCGTTACAAGGGCGTGCATTTCGCGGTGATCGGGCGCATCCAGTTGCGCTACGCCGCGGGCGTCTGGAACGAATGGCATGTGCTGTTCGACGACATGCGCGGCGGCTGGCTGTCGGACGCCAACGGCGAATACCTGATTTCCTTCCTGAAACCGCCAGGCGCGGCGCTGCCGGAATTCTCAACGCTGATGCCCAACGACGAGCTGACGCTGGCCGGGCAGGACTTCGTCGTCACCGACCTCGAAGAAGCAATGTGCATCGCCGGCGAAGGCGAACTGCCTTTCGCCTTCGGCGCCGGCTACCCGGCACAACTGGTCGATCTGCGCACCACGGGCGATGCCGAGGCGGCCTTCGCCAGCATCGATTATTCGGAAACGCCGCCGCTGTTCTTCGTCGGCGAATCGCTGCCCTTTGCCGCCTTCAAGTTCGCCAATCTGCGCGGCGAGACTGCGGCGGCCAAACCGGCCGGCGTCGTCAAGGCACTGCAGTGCCCCGCGTGCGGCGGCGCCATCACACTGCACGACAAGGCAGTACAAAGCGTGGCCTGCCCGTCCTGCCTCAGCGTGCTCGAACCCGACAACCAGAGCCTGCGCGTCCTGGCCAAGGCCGCCGCCGCGACGCGCATCGAACCGCTGATTCCGCTCGGCAGCACAGGACGCTTCGGCGGCAAGGACTGGACCGTGATCGGCTTCCAGCAGCGGGCGATCAACGCCGACGGCATCGACTACCCGTGGCAGGAATTTTTGCTGCACCACCCGGAGGAAGGCTTTCGCTGGCTGGTCGAATCGGAAGGCCACTGGAACTGGGTCAGTACGGTCACCAAACCGCCGCGCTACAGCGTCGGCATGCCGCTCGCGAACCACAACGGCGAAAACTATCGGCGCTACTCCTCTGGCTCGGCTGAAACCCGTTACGTCATCGGCGAATTCACCTGGAAAGTCAGCGTCGGCGAAACCTGGGAGATCATCGACTTCATCGCGCCGCCGAAAATGATCAGCCGCGAGTCGAGCCACAACGAAACCAGCTGGTCGCAGAGCGACTACCTGCCGCCGGAAGAAGTGGCCACCGCGTTCAAGCTGAAAACTGCGCTGCCGGAACCCAAAGGCATCGGCATGAACCAGCCGAATCCGCGCACGGAAAACCATCGCCGCGTCTGCAGCAACTTCTGGAAATTCCTGGTGCTTGCCGTCATCGCCCAGGCCATCTGGTTTTTCTTTCTCGGCGGCCGCACGCTGCTCGACCAGCGGCTGGTGTTCACGCCGCAAAATGACGAACCCGTCACCACCCAGAGCTTCAAGCTCGATAGCGATGCGCGCAACTTGGTGCTGCGCCACGACACCGATCTCGACAACAACTGGCTTGGCCTCGGCCTGACGCTGGTCGAGAAAAAGAGCGGCCGCGCCTGGGTGGCACAAAGCGACGTCGCCTACTGGCACGGCTCGGACGGCGGCGAATCGTGGAGCGAAGGCGACAAGACGCGCGAGCTGGTGTTCCGCGACCTTCCGGCCGGCGAATACTACTTCGTCATCGACCCGGAAATCTCCGCCGAGAAGCCGGTTGCCGTCGCCGACCGCGTCAAGGTCATCCGCGACCAGGCGGCGTGGAGCAACTTCTTCTTCCTGCTGATTTTTCTCGCCGCCTTTCCGCTGTTCAGCCGCTACCGCGTGCAGGCCTTCGAGAGCGAACGCTGGAAGGACGCGGACTACCTGTCGAACGGCACCGAATCCGGCACCGACAACGGCGGCGATAGCGACGGCGATTCCGGAGGAGACGACTGATGTCGCGCGTCGCGATGATCCTCAGCCTGGCCGCCTTCGCCCTGTTCAACTACGGTCAGTATCTCGGCTGGAGCCTGTTTTCCGACGACGCCCAGGCGCAGCCGGTGCGCTCCGCCAACGCGGCACGGGCTTTCCACAAATGACCCTGGCGTAATGCAGCGCCCCCTGCTGGTTTCCGTTTTCATCGTCGCCTCCTGCGGGCTGGCCTACGAGCTGATCGCCGCCGCGCTGGCGAGCTACCTGCTGGGCGATTCGGTGACGCAGTTCTCCACGGTGATCGGGGCCTATCTGTTCGCCATGGGCATCGGCTCCTGGCTGTCCAAATATGTCGGCGGCGCATCGGTGCAGGGCCTGCTGGTGCGCTTCATCCAGATCGAGCTGCTGGTCGGCCTGCTCGGCGGCATCTCGGCCGGGCTGCTGTTCCTGCTGTTCACGCTGCATGCCGGGCCCTTCCGCTTCATGCTCTACGGCCTGGTGCTGCTGATCGGCATCCTGGTCGGCCTCGAAATCCCGCTGATCATGCGCATCCTCAAGCGCGAAGTGGCCTTCAAGGACCTCGTCGCGCAGGTGCTGACTTTCGACTACATCGGCGCGCTGGCCGTGTCGGTACTGTTCCCGCTGCTGCTGGCGCCGCAGCTCGGCCTGGTCAGGAGCGCGCTGCTGTTCGGCCTGTTGAACGCACTGGTCGCCGCCTGGGCGCTGTGGCTGTTCCGCGCGCAGCTCGGCACCCTGCCGGCCTTGCGCGCGCAATGCGCGGCCGTGATCGGCGCACTGGCGATCGGCTTCGGTTTCGCCGGGGCTTTCGTCAGCCTGGCCGAGGCCAACCTCTACAACGAGGACATCGTCCATGCCGAGTCCAGCCCCTACCAGCGCATCGTCGTCACGCGCTGGCGCGACGAGACGCGGCTTTACCTCAACCACAATCTGCAGTTCTCCTCGCGCGACGAATACCGCTACCACGAGGCGCTGGTGCATCCGGGCCTGGCCGCGCTGCCCGGTGCGCGCAAGGTGCTGGTGCTGGGCGGCGGCGACGGCATGGCGGTGCGCGAAATCCTCAAGTATCCGCAGGTGGAGAGCATCACCCTGGTCGACCTCGATCCGCGCATGACGGAATTGTTCGCGCAATCGACGCTACTGCGCGAACTCAACGGCGGCGCGCTGGCCTCACCGAAACTCAAGATCATCAATGCCGACGCGCTGCAATGGCTGGAGCAGTCGCCGGAAATCTTCGACTTCGTCGTCGCCGACTTCCCCGATCCGTCCAACCATAGCTTGGGCAAGCTTTACTCGACAGGCTTCTATCGCCTGCTGAAACAGCACGTCGCCGAAACCGGCCTGATCGCGGTCCAGGCGACCTCACCGCTCTATGCGCGGGAAAGCTTCTGGACCGTGGTCGCGACGCTCGAAGCCGCCGGCTGGCAGACCGCGCCCTATCACGCGCTGGTGCCCAGCTTCGGCGAGTGGGGCTACATCCTCGCCGGCAAACGCGAGTACAAACCGCCGGCGACGATCCCGGTGCCGACGCGCTTCGTCACCCCGGACGCACTGCCGGCACTGTTCCACTTTCCCGCCGACATGGCGCGCGTCACCGCCGAACCCAACCGCCTCGACAACCAGAACCTGGTGCGCGTGTTCGAGCGCGAGTGGGGCCGGGTGCAGGCGCACTGACGCCGACTTGACACATAACTTGACTGATACTTGACTTTCACTTAGGCTGCCGTCATGGCCTATGTCCCGCAATTCACCATCACCCCCGCCCTGCTGGCCGAAGTCGAGCAGGTGGCGGCCTTGCGCGAGCGCGTCCAGAACGCGGTGGTTGATCTGGCCTGGATTCCCGCCTTGCAGAAAGACACCCGCACGCGCAACGTCCATGCTTCGACCGCCATCGAGGGCAACCCGCTGACACTGGAACAGGTTCGCGCGCTGGAAGAGGGACGCGAGCTTTCTGCGCCCGGCGCACGGCCCCGGCGCGAAGTCATCAACTATTTCGCCGGGCTGCGCTTCGTGGAAAAACATGCGGCCAAGAAAGCCATCCGCCATACCGACATCCTTGAGCTGCACCGGATACTCGCGGGCGAGGTCATGGATCAGGGCGAGGCCGGGAAGTACCGGATGATCGCCGTCCGGGTCGGCAACTATCTGCCACCGCCGCCGGATGCCGTTTCGGGGCTGATGTTCGAGTTGCTGGAATGGTGGAACGGGGCAGCGGCAAAGCTCTCGCCGGCACTGAGTTCGGCGATCCTGCATTACCGCTTCGAAGCCATCCACCCCTTCGCTGACGGCAACGGCCGTACCGGGCGGGCGCTGGCCCTGTGGGAGCTTTACCGGCGCGGCTTCGATACGCACCACATCTTTGCCGTGGATGAGTATTACTGGGAGGATCGCCCTGCCTACTACGCCGCGTTGCAGGGTGTGCGCGAAGCCGGAGACGACTTGAGCGCCTGGCTGGAGTATTGCGCGGCGGGACTGCGCCAGACGCTGGAGCGCGTCTGGCTGCGGATTCAAACCTTGCAGGTCGGCTCCGCCGGGAAGCTGGTATTGCGTCCGCGCCAGGAACAACTGCTGCACCTGCTGCGCGACCACGGCGGCATGGCGCCGGCGGAAATATGGGCAGCGCTGGGCGTGTCGCGGCAGGGGGCAATGGATTTGCTGCGCCCGTTACTGGATGCCGGCGTCGTCGAGAAGGTCGGCGGCAACAAGACCGGTCGCTATGTCTTGAAGAACGCATGAACGAAGCCGAAACCTGCGCCGAGCACGTCGACAACCAGAACCTGGTGCGCGTCTTCGAGCGCGAGTGGGGCAGGGTGCAGGCTCACTGAGTGGAATCGGTGCATGTTTCCCTTGCCCGTGGCATCATTGCTTACGTCACACGCAAGGAGCCGCCATGCATCCTCTACTGACACGCATCAGCATCGATCCCAACATCTGCTTCGGCAAGCCGTGTATCCGGGGAACCCGTCTCTGGGTCTCCCTGCTGCTTGACCGCATTGCCGACGGCGAAAGTGAAGCGGACCTGCTGGCGGAGTACCCTCAGTTGCATTCCGATGACATTCGCGCCGCCATTGCCTACGGCGCGGAAATGTCGCGCGAAAGGGTGATTCCGATCACTCCTCCGCTTGCGGCGTGAAGTTCAAGCTTGACGAAAACCTCGGGCACCGGGGCGCGCAGCGCCTGAAATCCGCGGGGCATGATGTCTCGACGATAGCGCTGCAACAAATGATTGGTTCGTCCGACATGAGGGTCTTCGAGGTTTGTGCTGCGGAAGGCCGTGCCTTGGTTACCCTGGATTCGGATTTCTCCCAGGTGCTGCGCTTTCCTCCGGAAAAATCGGCGGGCGTCGAAGTTCTGTCGTCCTCGGGACGCATGACGGTCGGATTGCTGGAACTCCTGCTCGGCCAACTGATCGAGGCACTGCAACATCATGAGCTTTCGGGCCGCTTGTGGATTGTCGAACCCGGTCGCATCCGGATTCACGGCAGTGCTTCGGAGTAGGCCTCCATGAAAATCGCTGCTATCCCCACCGACGGCGAGACTCTATCCGGGTTCGTCGCGCGCGGCCTCGCCTCGCGCGACGCGGCAAGCGCTTCCGGCCACTACGTCAAGACCGGGACAGTCCTGGGCAAGCTGGAAACGCGACTGAAGATCGCGCACAAGAAAGCGGCGACCACGAAATGAAGGACGTTGTCGTTCGCTTTACGGGGAATGCTTGCGGCAAACAATGTTGATGCAACACACATTTAGGCTATCGGCGGCCGTTGTGGCCCTTACCTTGGGGCTAACTTGTCTGGTGCAGGCAAGAGAAACAGAGTGGGAACGCCTTTATCGCGAAGCCGGAATCCTCCACAGCCAAGGGAACTATGGTCAAGCTATACCCTTTGCCACGCAAGCGCTCAGGGCTGCGGAAAAAGCTCTTGGCCCGGATCATCTCGATGTGGCTGCAAACCTAAGCAATCTCGCAGAGCTTTACCGCATCCAAGGCCAGTATGCGGAGGCCGAGCCGCTCTACAAGCGCTCGCTGGCAATCAAGGAGAAGGCCCTTGGCCTGAATCATCTTTCTGTGGCCCTGAGTCTAAACAACCTTGCCGTGCTGTACGACACCCAAGGCCACTACGCACAGGCCGAGCTACTGTACAAACGCTCACTGGCGATCAAGGAGAAAGTCCTCGGCCCGGATCATCCCGACATGGCCACGAGCCTAGGCAACCTTGCCGTGCTGTACGACACCCAAGGGCAGTACGCACCGGCCGAGCTGCTGTACAAGCGGTCACTGGCGATCAAGGAGAAGGCCCTCGGCCCGGATCATCCCGATGTCGCCCTGGGTCTCAACAACCTTGCCGTCCTGTACGACACCCAAGGGCAGTACGCACCGGCCGAGCTGCTGTACAAGCGCTCGCTGGCGATCAAGGAGAAAGCCCTCGGTCCGAATCATCCCGGTGTGGCCACAAGCCTCAACAACCTTGCCGCGCTTCACAACACCCAAGGCCGTTACGAGCAAGCCGAGCCACTCTACAAGCGTTCGCTTGCAATTCTGGAGAAGGCCTTCGGCCCAGATCATCCCGATGTAGCCCTGTGCCTAAACAACCTCGCTGCGCTGTACAACATACAAGGCCAGTACGCGCAGGCGGAGCCACTTTACAGGCGCTCGCTGACGATCAAGGAGAAGGCCCTCGGCCCGAATCATCCCGACGTGGCCCTGAGCCTCAACAACCTTGCAGTCGTGCACGTCATCCAAGGCCAGTATGCGCAGGCCGAGCCGCTCTACAAGCGTTCGCTGGCAATCTGGGAGAAGGCTCGAGGCGTGGATCATCCCGATGTCGCCGCGAGCCTCAACAATCTCGCTGAGCTGTATGCCAGTCAAGGCCGATACGCGCAGGTTGAGCCGCTGTACGAGCGCTCGCTGGCTATCTTTGAGAAGGCCCTCGGCCCGGATCATCCCGATGTAGCCGTGAGTCTGAACAACCTAGCGGAGCTGTACCGAACCCGGGGGCAGCATGCACAGGCCGAGTCGCTCTACAAGCGCTCGCTAGCGATTTGGGAGAAAGCCCTCGGACCGGATCATCCCGATGTCGCCCTAAGTCTGAACAATCTCGGGGCGCTGTATCGTATCCAAGGTCAATACGCGCAAGCCGAGCCGCTCTACAAACGTTCGGTTGCAATTCTGGACAAGGCCTTCGGTGTGGATCATCCCGATGTCGCCCTGAGCCTCGGAAATCTCGCGGAGCTCTACGCCAACCAAGGCCAGTACGCGCAGGCAGAACCGCTCTACAGGCGCTCGCTGGCGATCAAGGAAAAAGCCCTCAGCCCGGATCATCCCGACGTGGCCGTTAGTCTGAACAACCTTGCCGTGCTGTACGACAACCAAGGCCAGCATGCGCAGGCACTCTCTATGGTGCGGAGAGCCAGTTCGATTTACCGACAAAGAATCGGCGGCGGCACGGGGGATAGAGCAGCCCAGGAAGCGTCCCAGAATCGACCTGGTTTTCTCCGGCACCTATCCCTGGTTTTCCGCAATCCGGACCAAGAACCGGCCGACAAGATTACCGATGAGGCCTTCCAGATCGCGCAACTCGAACAAGCCTCAGGCACGGCCTCCGCCATTGCCAAAATGGCCTCCCGCTTCGCGAGTGGCGACGACGCCTTGGCCAGCCTGATAAGGCGCAAGCAGGATGCAAGCGATCGTTTCGCCAAGGGGGAAGCGCAGTTAGTCGTCGCAGCCAGCAAGCCGCCGCAGAAGCGCAAAGCCGATGATGAACAACGACTACGCAGCGACATCGTCCTCGCAAGAAAAGAAATCGAAACGATCGATGCGGAACTGACCCGCCGCTTTCCCGAATATCAGGAACTCACGCGCCCGGAACCCGTTTCAGTCAGTCAGGTTCGCGCCCTGTTGAAGCCGGGAGAGGCGATGCTGGTCTATGCGCTCGGCGACAGCAGCTTTCTCTGGGTGGTGAACCCGGAGGGGGCCGTGTTTATGCCTCTTCAAGTGGACATCAAGGATGTGGCCGCGAAAGTGGCAACCATTCGCGCCGAGATGGAGTTTGATGGAAGCGCCCAGCCCAAACCAGTCAGCGTCGGCCTTCTACACGAGCTTTACCAGCGTATCTTCGCGCCCGCCGCGCCCCACCTTGTCGGGATGCGCCATGTGATGGTCGTGCCAGCCGGCCCGTTGCAGAGTCTGCCGTTTGGCATGCTGGTAGCTCTGCCGCCGCCGAAAAGCAGGAGTGATGCCGATTACCGGCAGGTTGACTGGCTCGCCAAGCACTACGCCTTCTCGGTGCTGCCGTCTGTAAGTTCGATCCAGGCGTTTCGCCAGTTCGCCAAGGCGGGCGGCTATCAGGAACCGTTCGCCGGATTCGGAGATCCGCTGATCGGCGGGTCAAGGGACACGACTCGTGGCAAACGCATCAAGATGGATATCGCCAAGGTGTTCCGCAATCTGGTGGCAAAGACCAACACTCCAACGAGTGCACCGGCAACGGAAATTGCCGACGTCGAGGCGATCCGCAGCGCGCCGCGACTGCCGGAAACCGCAGATGAACTGCGGGCCATAAGCAAAGTTCTCAAGGCCGGCCCGGATTCAATTTGGTTGCAGGAAAACGCCACCGAGACCAAGATCAAACATCTCGATTTGTCGAAGTATCGAACCATCGCCTTCGCCACTCATGGCGTGATGGCCGGTGAGATAAAGGGCATCGGCGAGTCCGGTCTGATCCTGACGCCACCAAGGGAAGGATCGCTTGAGGACGACGGCTATCTATCCGCAAGTGAAATTGCGAGGCTGAAACTCAACGCGGATTGGGTTGTGCTGTCAGCCTGCAATACAGCGGCAGCGGATGGCACACCGGGCGCAGAAGGATTGTCAGGACTGGCCAAAGCCTTCTTCTATGCAGGCGCCCGTTCCTTGCTCGTATCACACTGGCCGGTGGCATCCGATGCAACGGTCCCGCTGACCACAGGCATGTTGAAGGAATACGAAGCCAACCCCGGTCAAGGCAAGGCCGAGGCACACCGCAAGGCAATGATGGCGCTGATGGTCACACCGGATCATCCCGAATACGCTCACCCGATATTCTGGGCGCCGTTCGTGGTCGTCGGCGAAGGGGGCGCCGGAAAAGCAGGCGATTCATTTGCCGTGGGAAGCCCGTTCAAGTATTTTGGAGAACTCTTGCAGCGGGTGCGGCAATGACAGGCGCACCCCGAAATCGATGCGCCGGCGCGAGTTTCTGACGGCGGCGTCTGCCGCAGCCACCTTGGCGGCCTGCGGCTCGAAGGCCGCGCCGCCCCTGCCGCCGGGGACGCTCTCCGGAGCGAATGACGCGCTGGGCCATCGCCTGCGCAAACCCGACTTTCCGGCGCCAACCGAAACGCGGCGCACCACGGTGGCGATTGTCGGCGGCGGCATCGGCGGGCTGTCGGCGGCGTGGAAGCTGGCGCGCTCGGGCTGCGACGATTTCCTGCTGCTGGAAATGGAGCACGAGGCCGGCGGCAATTCGCGCGCCGGCAGGAACGAAGTCTCGGCCCATCCGCTCGGCGCCCACTACCTGCCGCTGCCGCCGCGCGAGGCGCGTGCCACGCGCCAGTTGCTGGCCGAACTCGGCGTGCTGCACGGCGACCCCGAGGCCGCGCATCCGGCCTACGACGAAAAGTATTTGTGCCATGCGCCGCAGGAGCGGCTCTACACCAACGGCTATTGGCAGGATGGCTTGTGGCCGACGCTGGGCGTGCCGCCCGCCGAGCGTGCGCAATACGTCCGCTTTCAGGACACCGTAGCCGAGTTGCGCCAGCAGCGCGACGGCGCCGGCCGCCGCGCCTTCGCGCTGCCACTGGCCTTGTCCAGACGCGATCCGAAACTGCTGGCGCTGGACCGCATCACGATGCGCGACTGGCTGCTGCGCGAAGGCTACACGGCGCCCGGCTTGCACTGGCTGGTCGACTACGCCTGTCGCGACGATTACGGCACAACCGCCGCGCAGACCTCGGCCTGGGCCGGCCTGCACTACTTCGCCTGCCGCGACGGCGAGGGGCAGGTGCTGACCGCGCCGGAGGGCAATGCCTGGCTGGCACGCGGACTGTCACGGGCGACCACGGGCCGGACGCAGCCGAACGCACTGGTGTTCCGTGTCGAGCAGGGCCGGAAGGAAACCGTCTGCGATGTCTATCTGGCGGCGGAGAACCGCAGCATTCGCATCGTCGCCCGCGAGCTGATCTGGGCGGCGCCGCTGTTCCTGATCCCGCATGTGTTCGTCGCGCCGCGGCCGGAGTGGCTGGCCGCCATCAAGGGTGCCGAATACGCGCCGTGGATCGTGGCGAACCTCACCTTGTCGTCCGCACCGCAAACGCGTGCCGGCCAGCCGCTGGCCTGGGACAACGTGCTGCACGACAGCGCGGCGCTGGGCTACGTGGTGGCCACCCATCAGCAACTGCGCTATGCGCCGGGGCCGACCGTGATCACCTGGTATCGGGCGCTGCACGAGGAATCGCCGTCTCACCAGAACCGAGTTTTTATGGATCGGGACAAATGGGCCGCGGAAGTGCTGGCCGACCTCTCGGTACCGCATCCCGAAATCCGCGAACTGACCACACGGATCGACATCCACCGCCACGGCCATGCCATGCTCCGGCCCTTGCCCGGTCGCCTGTGGGGCGGCGCCCGCAACAGTTTCGAGTCGGGCCGGCCCGGCATCCAGTTCGCCCATGCCGATGTCTCCGGCCTGTCGCTGTTCGAGGAAGCAAATTTTCGCGGCGTGCTGGCCGCCGAGCGCACGCTGGCCCGGCTCGGCGTATCCTATGCGTCCTCACTATGAACGGCCTCCACATCCTTGCCGACTTCCACGCCTGCGATGGCGAACGCCGCCTGCTGCTCGATGCGGGAGCGCTGGCTGCGCTGTGCCGACGCGCCTGTGCCGACGCGGGACTGGTCGTCGTCGCCGAGGCCTTCCACCAGTTCCCCGCTGCCGGCGCCACCGGTGCGCTGGTGCTGGCCGAATCGCATCTGGCAATCCATACCTGGCCGGAACTCGACTCGGTGACGCTCGATCTTTACGTCTGCAACTATAGTCAGGATAATCGCGCTGCCGCGGAGACAGCCTATGACGCTCTGCGCAACGAATTGAAGCCACGGAGGATCACGCGGCGCGATGTAGTCCGCGGCGATCCTGGTAAATGATCTGTACTACCGCAAGCATCAACATCCAAAATCTTCAGGGAGAAACCCATGAGCCAGACCCGCATCATTCTTGACGAAAGCGAAATCCCCACCCACTGGTACAACATCGCCGCCGACCTGAAGAACCCGCCGGCGCCGCCGCTCGGACCGGATGGCAAACCGGTCGGCCCCGAGCAGATGCTGGCGATCTTCCCCGGTCCGGTGCTGGAGCAGGAGATGTCGGCCGAGCGCTGGATCAAGATTCCCGACGAGGTGCGCAAAGTCTACGCGCTGTGGCGCCCGAGCCCGCTGTGCCGCGCCGAGCGGCTGGAGCAGATGCTGGGGACCCCGGCCAAGATCTTTTACAAGTACGAAGGTGTTTCCCCGGCTGGCTCGCACAAGCCCAACTCGGCGGTGCCGCAGGCCTACCTCAACAAGATCGCCGGTACCCAGCGTCTGGTGACCGAAACCGGCGCCGGGCAGTGGGGATCGTCGCTGGCCTTCGCCGGCCAGATGTTCGGCCTGCCGGTGAAGATATTCATGGTCAAGGTCAGCTACGACCAGAAGCCCTATCGCCGCCTGATGATGCAGACCTTCGGTGGCGAGGTGATTGCCAGCCCGTCCAACCAGACCAAGACCGGCCGCGACATCCTGGCCGCCAATCCGGACAACCAGGGCAGCCTCGGCATCGCCATTTCCGAGGCGGTGGAAGCCACGGTATCGACGCCGGGCTCCAAGTACGCCCTGGGTTCGGTGCTCAACCATGTGTTGCTGCACCAGACCATCATCGGCCAGGAAGCCAAGAAGCAATTCGAGAAGTTCGGCGAGTATCCGGACATGATTTTCGCCCCCTGCGGCGGCGGGTGCAATTTCGCCGGCGTCAGCTTTCCCTTTCTCGGCGATGCGGCAGCCGGCGACAAGCGCGCGCAAAAAATCCGTTTCGTTGCCGTCGAGCCGGCCTCCTGCCCGACCCTGACCAAGGGCGTCTATGCCTACGACTACGGCGATGCCACCGGTTTCACGCCGCTGATGAAGATGTACACCCTGGGCCACGACTTCATGCCGCCGGGCATCCATGCCGGCGGCCTGCGCTATCACGGCGATTCGCCGCTGGTCTCGCAGCTCTACCACGAGAAGCTGATCGAAGCCGTTGCCGTGCCGCAGACCGCCACCTTCGAAGCCGGCGTGATGTTCGCCCGCGCCGAAGGCATCATCCCGGCGCCCGAGTCGGCCCACGGCATCCGTGCCTGCATCGACGAAGCCCTGCGCTGCAAGGCCAGCGGCGAGCCGAAGACGCTGTTCTTCAACCTCTCCGGTCATGGGCACTTCGACATGGCGGCCTACGAAAGCTACTTCGCCGGCAAGCTGGAGGACTTCGAGTATCCGGCCGAGGCGATTCAGGCCTCGCTGGCGAGACTGCCGAAGGTAGGCTAACGCTCATGGCAGCAAGCTCCACCCGCGGAATATGAAACGCGCGAAAGTCGAACTGAACGCCCACCCCCCATGCCCCCCTCACGGGGGGTTACTGACTTGCTCGCTTCGCTCGACTATCACCAGTCGCTCCGAACGAGTTGTTTCACGTTAAGGCAGGGCGAGGAGGCGTGGCCATCCGGCTGTTCTTCTTTCTGCTGGTCTTTGCCAACCTGCTTTTCTTCGCCTGGGCGCAGGGCTACTTTGGCGCGTCCGACGAAGGCCGCGAACCGCAGCGACTCGCGCAGCAACTCAATGCCGAGAAGCTGCGCATCGTGCGTGAAGGGCAGGCGCCGGCAGCGGCTCCGGCTGTAAAGAAGGAAGCCGCGGCATGTCGCGTGGTCAATGGTCTGGCGGTGGCCGACGCCGAGACGTTGAAAGCCGCCGTGGAGGCAGCGGGCGGCGAAGCGAAGGTTTTGCCGCTGGCGGCGCCGACGCTTCATCTGGTCGTCATCAGCGAGCTGGCGAACAAGGCGGCAGCCGACAAGAAGCTCGCCGAACTGACGCGCTTCGGCATCAAGGAACAAACCGCCGTGGCGCTCGAGGGTGGCCGCCATGAAATCATTCTCGGCCGCTTCGATACCAATGCTGCCGCCACGGCCTTGCTGCAGGGGCTGGCGAAACGCGGCATCAAATCGGCGCGCGTCGACAGCCGCGAGCAAGCCGCGATGAAGGCGCAGGTCGAGGCGCGCGCGCCGGAATCGACGCTGCTGCAGCAACTGCCGAAACTGATCGCACCCTACGCCGACGCCGCCATCGGCGAGTGCGCGCCGTAGCCGCGCGATGTCCTATGTGGTCGGACTCACCGGCGGCATCGGCAGCGGCAAGAGCGCTGTCGGCGAACTGTTCGCGCAACACGGCATCACCGTGGTCGATACCGACGCCATCGCCCACGCCCTGACCGCTCCCGGCGGCCCCGCCATCGCCGCAATTCGCACCGAATTCGGCGACGCGGCGGTAAGCGCCGATGGCGCGCTGGACCGCGCCGCGATGCGCGCCATGGTGTTTGCCGACGAGTCGACGAAAACTTCGGCACGCAAGCGACTGGAAGCCATACTGCATCCGCTGATTCGCGCCGAAAGCGAACGCCAGGTCGCGCATAAACCGGCGGCCTCGCCGTATGCCATCCTGATGGTGCCGCTCCTGGTCGAATCCGGCGACTACCGCAAACGGGTGAACCGGATTGCCGTGGTCGATTGCGCGGAGAGCACACAAATCGAGCGCGTCATGAGCCGTAGCGGCCTTGCCCGCGCCGAGATCGAGCGCATTCTTGCCGCCCAGGCAACGCGCGCGGAACGCCTGGCGGCGGCCGACGACGTCATCGACAACGATGGAGCGCTTGCCCGATTGGCGCCGCAGATAGAGCGTCTGCACCAGCGGTATCTGGAGCTTTCCGGCCATGTCGGTTGAGGTTTGCACCGAATTGGGTCACAATCCGGTGAATTTTCTCCATTCGGCTGGCGTGTGATTACCTACGAATACCCTCTCAGCGAGCGCGTTCGCACGCTATTGCGACTTGAAGATCTGTTCGACAAGATCACCCATTTCGCGGGCGCCGAAGGTGCATTGGAGCACCACGTCGCGCTGGTCACGCTGTTCGAAATCCTTGAAGTCGCCGGCCGCGCCGAGTTGAAATTCGACCTGGTGCAGGAGCTCGAGCGCCAGCGCCAGATCCTGCTGTCCTTCCGCAACAACCCCGAGATTTCCGAAGACGCCCTCTCCGGCGCGCTCTACGAGATCGAGCAGGCCAGTTCGCTGCTGCTTGCCATGCACGGCAAGATCGGCCACTACCTGCGCGAAAACGAATGGCTGATGACCATCAAGAATCGCGCCGCGATTCCCGGTGGCGTCTGCGAGTTCGACCTGCCGGGCTACCACTACTGGCGGCATCGCGATCCGGCGCTGCGCCAGCAGGACATCCGCGGCTGGATCGCACCGATGATGCCGATCCGCGACGGGCTCGCGATCGTGCTGCGCCTGCTGCGCGCCTCGGGGCGCACCGAGCAGCAAACGGCCCAGCGCGGCGCCTTTCAGTTGATGCTCAGCGGCCGCAGCGCGCAATTGATCCGCTTGAAGACAGGGCAGGGCGACCCCTGCCTGCCGGAGATTTCCGCCGGCAAGTTCGCCATCAACATCCGCTTCCTGCGTCCGGACATGGACCAGCGACCGCGGCAGATTGACTCGACGGTGAATTTCGAACTCACGCTGTGCAACCTGTAAGACCCGCTGCGCCGCGTATCGTCGCCTGCCCGAAATGCGGGGCGGATATCGAATGGATTGCCGAAAACCGCTACCGGCCATTTTGCTCGGCGCGCTGCAAGGGCATCGATTTCGTTGCCTGGGCAACCGACGGCTATCGCATCGAGGCGAGCGAAGAACCGAAGCCGGAAGACCAGTCGGAGTGAAAAGCTAGGATTCCCACGCGGCGCGAATCGCCGCAATGCCGTGGGCGCCGGCGCGCTGGGCAACATCGCAATCCGCCCGCGACAATCCGCCCAGGGCAAAAGTCGGCAGTGGCGGTACGGCGACCGAGGCTGCAAAACTTTCCCAGCCGATTCCTGCGACACCCGGATGGGTCGTCGTCGCCCGCACCGGACCGAATACCGCGAAATCGCAGCCCAGACTGGCCGCCAGTTCAAGTTCGGCTGCGGAATGACAGGACGCCGCGACCAGCGGAAAATCCGGCCGCACGGTTTGTGCCGCCAGCTGCGCGGCGGGCAGATGCACGCCATCCGCTCCAGCGGCCGCGGCCAAAACAACATCCCCATTGACCAGAACACGCGCGCCGTACTGGTGGCAAAGGTCCACCGCCGCATGAACGAAGGCCGCGCGACGCGGCGCATCGAGCGCCTGCTCGCGCACTTGCACCAGCTTGAGACCGGCCTCCAGCGCATGGGCCAAGGCCATCAGTTGAGCATCGATGCCGATCTCATGGGCGTGGGTGATCGCATAGAAATCCGGCAGGGCCAGTGCCGCGAGCACCGGCGCATTGGCCGGCAGCATCGGCGCAACCGTCAGGCCGTCGGCGCGCTGCCAGGCCAGCGCACTATGCACATGGTCACGCAGTTCGCCGCGCCATTCACGGACCCGGAAAAAGCTGAGCCGCACGTGGGCATGCTCATACACATGCTCGCGGCGCAGCCAGGGGTCGGCGCGCGACACCTCGATGCCGAGTTCCTCGTGCAGCTCGCGCACTAGTGCAGCATGGGGCGTTTCGCCGGCTTCCACCTTGCCGCCGGGGAATTCCCAGTAACCCGGGTAGAAGGTTCCGGGCGCGCGCTGCCCGAGCAGGAACTCGACAGCGCCATCGGCTGCCCGCCGCTCGATGACGGCGGCGGCGACTTCGGTAAGTTTCATTTCCTGATTCGCAATGAGCGTCAGCTTGTCATTCCGGCGAAAGCCGGAATCCAGAGCGGCCGACAGAAATCCTCCTGGATTCCGGGTCAAGCCCGGAATGACGGACCGAAGGGGTAGCCTTGGATTCCGGAGCCTGCCCCGGACTCGATCCGGGGTCAAGCCCGGAATGACGGACCGAAGGGGTCGAAAATGTGGCGTTCCTTTGAGTATGGGTGACGTTCATTGCTAATCATGTTTCGTTTTGCTGCGCAGCGCCCGGGTCCTGGCGGCGTGACGCCCGGCATAGTCGCGGGCGAACTGCCAGGCCACGCGACCGCTGCGCGAGCCGCGCATCAGGGTCCATTGCAGTGCTTCGCCGCGCGCGGCGGCGATCTGCTCCGGCGCCATGCCGAACTCGGCCAGCCAGTGGGCGCAGATTTCCAGGTAATGATCCTGGCCGAAGGGGTAGAAAGACAGCCACAGACCGAAACGCTCCGAGAGCGACACCTTTTCCTCGGTGGTTTCGCCGGGATGGATGTCGCCGTCGGCATCGTGCTTGGCTTCGAGGTTCTCCGACATCTTTTCCGGCATGAGGTGGCGGCGGTTCGAGGTCGCATACACCAGCAGGTTGTCGGGCATGCCGGTGATCGAGCCGTCGAGGATGCTTTTCATCGCCTTGTAGCCGGGCTCGCCCGACTCGAAGGAGAGGTCGTCGCAGAAAATGATGAAGCGCTCGCGGCGTGCGGCGATCAGGTCCACGATCTCGGGCAGATGCACCAATTCGTCCTTGTCGACCTCGATCAGGCGCAGGCCTTTCGTCGCGAAGCGGTTCAGCACGGCCTTGACCAGCGAGCTCTTGCCCGTGCCGCGCGCGCCGGTGAGCAGCACGTTGTTGGCGCTGCGCCCGGCGACGAACTGCTTGGTGTTCTGCGCGATGCGCGCCTTCTGGTCCTCGACGCCTTGGAGGTCCTCGAAGCGGATGCGGTGCGGCTGCTTGATCGCTTCGAGCCAGCCGCGCCCGCCGCGGGTGCGCCAGCGGAAGGCCGTGGCCGACCAGTCGGTCGCCGGCAGGGGCATCGGCAGCACGGCCTCGAGGCGATCGAACAGCGCATCGAGGCGGTTGATCAGGGGAGCAAAATCGCGGGCGGGATCGGACATCGGTTAAGCTTGCGGGCCATTGAAGGAAGCCCACTTTAGCAGAATCATGTCGCGATTCTTTTCGCTCATCGTCGCCGTGCTGGCGCTGTTTACCATGGCCGGCTGTTCGCAAATCCCGCCCAAACCGGAGCCGGTTGCCGAGGCCTGCCCGGCCCCGCAAGCCTGTCCAACCTGCCCGGTATGCCCGGTCGTCGAACCGCCCAAGCCCGCCGAAAAGCCCTTGCAGTCCGCCGATTGGAGCGAGCTGCCGGGCTGGACCGGCGACGATCCCGGCGCCGCCTTCACCGCCTTCGTCGCCAGTTGCCGCAGCCTGGAAAGGCAGGCGCACTGGAAGCCGGTCTGCGCCTCGGCGCGCGAACTCACCGACAAATCCACGGCCGCCTTGCGCGCCTGGTTCGAGGCGCAGTTCCAGCCCTGGGCGCTGGTCAATCCGGACGGCTCGCGCAACGGACTCATCACCGGCTATTACGAACCCATCCTCAAGGGCAGCCGCCAGAAAGCGCGCGGCTACACCGTTCCGGTGTTCGGCCCGCCCGAGGACATGATCGTCGTCGAACTCGCCGAGCTCTATCCCGAGCTCAAGCACCTGCGCCTGCGCGGACGCCTCGAAGGCCGCAAGCTGGTGCCCTACTATTCCCGTGCCGACTGGACGCCGCAGGAGAGCAAGCGCTCACCAGAGGCCCTCCTGTGGATCGACGATCCCATCGATTTGTTCTTCATGCAGATCCAGGGTTCGGGCCAGGTGCAGCTCGCCGACGGCAGCCGCGTGCGCCTGAATTACGCCGACCAGAACGGCCATCCGTATCGTTCGATCGGGCGCTGGCTGATCGATCGCGGCGAACTCAAGACCGAACAGGCCTCGATGCAGGGCATCAAAGCCTGGGCCAAAGCCAACCCGGCGCGGCTGACCGAACTGCTCAATACCAACCCCAGCCTGGTCTTCTTCCGCGAACTGCCGGTCGAGGGCAGCGGGCCGCAGGGCGCCATGGGATTGGCGCTGACGCCGGAACGCTCGGTGGCCGTCGACCCGCGCCACGTTCCGCTGGGCGCGCCGATCTGGCTGGCCACCACTCGACCCAACAGCGAGCAAGCACTCACCCGGCTGATGTTGGGACAAGACACGGGCGGCGCCATCCGCGGCGTGGTGCGCGCCGATTTCTATTGGGGCAGCGGCGTCGAAGCCGGCAATCAGGCCGGCAAAATGCGTCAGCAAGGTCGCATGTGGGTGCTGCTGCCACGGGGTTATCGGCCGGGAACGCCGTAACGCCGTCCCGGACTCTGTCTGCCGGAGATTCCGCTTCGCGGGCCGGCAAGCGCCGACTTTTTTACCCCCGCCAAAACAACCCCGTCATCCCGGGCTTGACCCGGGATCCAGCAGTGGCACCGAGCAAGCTTCTGGATTCCGGCCTGCGCCGGAATGACGGCTTGCGGCGTAAAACTGGATTCCGGAGCCCGCCCCGGACCTGATTCCGGGTCAAGCCCGGAATGACGGGGTGGAGTCCGTCATTCCGGCGTACGCCGGAATCCAGTACCCTACGCCGATGAAACAACCCTGCGTCTACATCCTCGCCAGCCGCAGAAACGGAACGCTTTACGTCGGCGTGACCTCCGATCTCGTTCAACGCGTCTGGCAACACAAGAGCAATCTTGTGGAAGGGTTCACGAAAAAATATGGCGTTCATACGCTGGTCTGGTTCGAGGTGTGCGAGACAATGGAATCGGCCATTGCGCACGAGAAGACGATCAAGGGCTGGCAGCGCAAATGGAAGCTCGATCTGATCGAGGAGGCCAATCCTGCGTGGCGTGACTTGTATGGGGAGATTGTTTGACCTGACTTGGTAGACGTCATTCCGGCGAACGCCGGAATCCAGAAGCTTGTTCGGCGCCACTGCTGGATTCCGGGTCAAGCCCGGAATGACGGGGTGGGGTTCGTCACTCCGGCGAACGCCGGGATCCAGCGACCTTGACCGACAAGAAGCCTGGATTCCCGCCTTCGCGGGAATGACGACGGACGACGCGACGGCCCGCTCAAGCGCGTGGTGCCGGATTATCCCCATCACGGTGCGCCGGAACAGCCGCTTGCACCACCACGGTGCCATCATCGCCGCTTCGATCCGACATCCAACTGATTCTTAACGGATGTCCCGCCGGGAACGCTCATTGCTTTAATGCCCCCCATTCGTGCCTTAAACCTTGGGGAGCACCACAATGGAGAATTTCAAGACATCCGCCGACGTACTGTTCATCCTGCTCGGCGCCATCATGATCCTGGCGATGCATGCCGGCTTTGCCTTTCTGGAACTGGGCACGGTGCGGCGCAAGAACCAGGTCAATGCCCTGGTCAAGATCCTCTGCGACTTTGCGGTATCGACCATCGCCTACTTCTTCATCGGCTACGGCATCGCCTACGGCGTGAATTTCTTCGCCGGCGCCGAAACCCTGGTGCAGAAGAGCGGCTACGACATGGTCAAGTTCTTCTTCCTGCTGACCTTCGCCGCCGCCATCCCGGCCATCGTCTCCGGTGGCATCGCCGAGCGCGCGCGCTTCGGCCCGCAACTGGCCGCCACCTTCCTGCTGGTCGGCTTCATCTATCCCTTCTTCGAGGGCATCGCCTGGAACCAGGCCTACGGCATCCAGGCCTGGCTCAAGGCCAGCTTCGGCGAAGAGTTCCACGATTTCGCCGGCTCGGTGGTGGTGCATGCGGTCGGCGGCTGGGTCGGGCTGGCCGCCGTGCTGCTGCTCGGCGCGCGGCGCGGCCGCTACCACAAGGACGGCGGCATCGCCGGCGCGCATCCGCCCTCGTCGATCCCCTTCCTCGCCCTCGGCGCCTGGATCCTGACCGTCGGCTGGTTCGGCTTCAATGTCATGAGCGCACAGACCCTGGACAAGATCTCCGGCCTCGTCGCGATGAACTCGCTGATGGCCATGGTCGGCGGCACGCTGGTGGCGTTGGTGATCGGCAAGAACGACCCCGGCTTCGTGCATAACGGCCCGCTGGCCGGCCTCGTCGCCGTCTGCGCCGGCTCCGACCTGATGCACCCGATCGGCGCGCTGGTCACCGGCGGCATCGCCGGCGGCCTTTTCGTCTACATGTTCACGCTGACCCAGAACCGCTGGAAGATCGACGACGTGCTCGGCGTCTGGCCGCTGCACGGCCTGTGCGGCGCCTGGGGCGGCATCGCCGCCGGCATCTTCGGCGCCAAGGCGCTGGGCGGGCTGGGCGGCGTCGCCTTCATGAGCCAGCTGGCCGGCACCGCCATGGGCATCGGCATCGCGCTCGGCGGCGGCCTGATCGTCTATGGCGCACTGAAGATGGCCGTCGGCCTGCGCCTCGACGCCGAGGAAGAATTCAACGGCGCCGACCTGAGCATCCACCAGATATCGGCAAGCGCGGAACGCGAAACGAACTGGTAGCTTGTCAGTTGCCTGGAATCAAGAGGCCGTTTCGACAACTCGCACATCGAACGTCACATTGAGCCAGTTCCGGACTGCGCCAAAGATAGCGGCCAAGTTGTCCATGCTCGGGTTGCCCTTTCGCGACAGCATGCGATGCAGGCTCTTGCTGGGTTTGTGCGTCAGTTCGGCAAGATTCTCGAATCCAACCGTCGCATTCACGAGATCGCGGAGAATGAGGCGAGCGGCATCAGGTTCGCCACTCAGAAAAAGCGTGGCAGCTTCATCGAGAAGCGCCTTGGCGAAGTCCGGATCGCGCTCAACGCGCTCAACGACAGTCTGTTTGAAATCGCGGGTCAGCGTCATGACTTCTTTCCTTTCCTGGCTGTGGCGAGAGTTTTCTTTCTCGCCTTGTATTCATCGTTCAGTGCCACGGCCTGATCGATGGCTTTTTGCTGCGCTTTCTTGGTGCCGCCGCCGAACAGGATAATCAGCGCCTCCCCATCTTTGGCGAGGTAAATGCGATAGCCAGGTCCCCAATCGATCTTGTACTCGCCGATTCCCCGGAACCAACTCACATTCGATGTATTGCCAAGCTCGAGCCGCGTTTTGGCCACAGTTACCTTGGCAGCAGCCTGTGCATCCAGTCCGTCAAACCATGCCTTGTACGGACTGGCGCCGTCTTCCCGGATATATTCTTCGAGCCTGATCTTCACGGCTTATGGTAACACTTACGTTACCGTGCGACAAGGATTTTCAACCATCCGACCGCTTTAGCAGCGACAGTCGGCACCAACCGACACCAGATTGAAAGGATCCCATATTCAGGGACGACTTCCTTGGCGTGGGACCAGACGGTTGGTTGGTTCCTGAAGGTGGCCGGACTTAAAATACGGCCATGACAGCGACTACAGAGAACGACGCCATCGAGGCAGATGCCCCCGATCCGGTCCGGGAACCGCGGCTTTGGTGCGACAACGGCTGGACCGCGCGCGTCGTCAAGAACGAAGACGACGAGGGCTGGGCCGTCGAGATGATCATGGACGGGGAATCCGAACCCGCCTTGATCGGCCCCTGGACCATGGGGCGCGACAAGAAGAATCCGAAACCGCTCGATGCCCCGGCCTTCAACACCCTGGTCAAGACCGCCGGCGAATTCCGCCAGCGCCAGGTGCAACAGCTACATGCACGGCTGCACCAGAACATCACGATCAACGCCGCATCCGGGCGGATCAGCGTCACGCTCGACATCGTGCCCGACGACGACGATCCGCATGCCCTGCTTGCCGCCCACGATGCCGCCGGCGAAGAACTCGCTCGCGTGCGGGTGAGCAGCGGATTCAAGCTCAACAAGGCCAGTGCCAGCGCCTGGATCGATGCCGGTTTCCGCAGGCCCGATTGAGGCAACCCCGGAGGCACCCGCGGCGCCGTTGCTGGATTCCGGGTCAAGCCCGGAATGACGAACCCCACTCCGTCATTCCGGCGAAAGCCGGAATCCAGGCAGCCACGGCACTGGACACCGGCTTTCGCCGGTGTGACGACGCGGTCGAATCACCATGGATAAAGAGCAGGCGATCCGCAAAGCGCAAAAGCTGATGGCCGTCGCCATGGACGGCCGCGGCAATGGCCACGAAGCCGAGCGCGCCCTGGCCCAGGCCGAAACGCTGATGCGGAAATTCGGCATCGAGCAGGCCGAGATCGCCAGCACCCGGGCAGCGACCGATTTCGATTGGGCCGATGCCTTTCACGCCTACGGCCCGCCGAAGAATCCGGCCAAGAGTTGCCCGCGGTGGTTTCAATTCATCAGTACCGGCGTCGCCAACTTCACCGACACCATCGTGCGCCTGCACTACGATCCGGCGCAGGGCTATGGCGTGGGCTTCTATGGCGACCGGGCCGACACCCTGTTTGCCCAGTGGCTGGTGGGCTATCTCTAGGCCAGCGTGTGGGAAGCCCTGAATGCCGCGCACAGGCAGCATCCCGAATGGAACCGAAGCGACATGGAGGATTTTCGCAAGGCAATGGCCGTTCGAATTTC
>JAUXUK010000010.1 GCA_030680805.1 Sulfuritalea sp.
TGGTGCCCAGGAAGGGACTCGAACCCCCACGCCTCGCAGCGCTAGTACCTGAAACTAGTGCGTCTACCAATTCCGCCACCTGGGCAGGCGCGAAACGAGGCGCGAATTCTAAAGGAAAAACCCAGATTGTCAAACAAGTCGCATAACACCCACAAGCTATCAAGAATCCGCCGCGCCGATCCGCAGTTCGAGCGCGAAAAGGCGCAGTACGAGCATCCTCTGCCGAGTCGCGAGTACATCCTGCAAACGCTGACGGCGCAGGGTGCGCCGCTGGAATTCGGGCGTCTGGTCGAGCTGCTGGATGTTCAGCCGTTCGAGGTGGAATCGTTCCAGCGCCGGCTGGGAGCCATGGCACGCGAAGCGCAACTGATGCAGAACCGCCGCGGCGACTGGCTGATTCCGGACAAGGCCGATCTGGTCCGCGGCCGTGTTGCGGGCCATGCGGATGGTTTTGGTTTCCTGGTTCCCGACGAAGAGGGCCCTGATCTGTTCCTTTCTGCCAAGGAAATGGACAAGGTGTTGCACGGCGACAAGGCCATTGCCCGCGTCATCGGCGTCGACCGCAAGGGACGCCCGGAGGGCAAGATCGTTGAAGTCACCGAACACGCCAACCGCTTTGTGGTCGGGCGCGTGATCGAAGAACACGGCGTGCGTTTCGTCGTCGCCGAAAACAAGCGCATCAGCCAGGACATCCTGCTGGCTCCTCCCGAGAAGGGGGCCAAGAAGGCTCTCAAGGCGCAGTCGGGGCAAGTGGTGATGATCGAACTCATCGAGCAGCCCAGCAAACACTCGCAGCCCATCGGTCGCCTGGTCGAAGTGCTCGGCAACTATGCTGACCCGGGCATGGAAATTGAGATCGCCCTCAGGAAGCATGAGCTGCCCTACGAATTTTCGGCGGCGGCGCTGGCTGAAACCCGGAAGCTTCCGGATGCCGTGCGCAAGTCCGACTGGAAGGGACGTGAAGATGTGACCAGCCTGCCGCTGGTGACCATCGATAGCGAGACGGCCAGGGATTTCGATGACGCCGTGTTTTGCGAGCGCAAGGGCAAGGGTTTTCGTCTCGTTGTGGCGATTGCCGATGTTTCGCACTATGTGTCGTCGGGTGGAGCGCTTGACGGCGATTCCCATGCTCGCGGCAACTCGGTGTACTTTCCGCGACGCGTGATTCCGATGCTGCCGGAGAAAATCTCGAACGGTTTGTGTTCGCTGAATCCGCAAGTGGAAAGACTGTGCATGGTGTGCGACATGGAGATAGCCGGCACCGGGGCAATCAGGCGCTACCGGTTTTATCCGGCGGTGATGTTCTCGCACGCGCGGCTGACCTATACCGAGGTAGCTGCCGCCCTGTATGAGAACGACGTCGCTGCGCGTGACCGGTTGGGGTCGCTGCTGCCGCACCTGGAGGCTCTGGATGCGCTCTATCGGCACCTGGCTAAAGAACGAGTCAAGCGCGGCGCGATTGATTTCGAAACCGTCGAAACGCGCATGATCTTCGATGACCACGGCAAGATTGATCGCATCGAGCCCTACGAGCGCAACGAGGCCCATAAGCTGATCGAGGAGTGCATGCTGGCGGCCAACGTTTGCGCCTCGGAGTTTCTGAAGGAGCGCGAGCAGCCGTCGCTGTATCGGGTGCATGAGGGCCCGACGCCCGAGCGTCTGGTGAAGCTGCGCGATTTCCTCGGTACCTTCGGTTTTCAACTGGGTGGCGGCGATGCACCCAAGGCGCAGGACTATGCCAAATTGCTGGAAAAGATCGGCCAGCGGCCGGACCGGCAACTGCTGCAAACCGTGATGCTGCGCTCATTGAGGCAGGCCATCTACAGCCCCGACAATGTAGGGCACTTCGGCCTGGCGTACGAAAGCTACACACACTTCACTTCGCCGATCCGTCGCTATCCCGATTTGCTGGTGCATCGCGCCATAAAGTCGGCGCTGGCGGGACGGCAATATGAGCCGGCGGGAGGGACAAATGCGTGGGAAGAAGTCGGCCTGCATTGCTCGATGACCGAACGCCGTGCCGACGAAGCGACGCGTGATGTCGAAGCGTGGTTGAAGTGCTTCTACATGAAAGACCGGGTCGGTGAAATCTTCGAGGGCAGTATTTCCTCGGTAGTGCCCTTCGGCATCTTCGTCGCGCTGGACGGGGTATTCGTCGAAGGCCTGGTGCATGTTTCCGAACTCGGACAGGACTACTTCCATTTCGACGAAAAATCACATGCCATGGTCGGCGAGCGCAGCGGCCGTCGCTTCCGACTGTCCGATCGGGTCAGAGTGCAATTGACCCGGGTCGACATGGAAGCCAACAAGATTGATTTTCGCTTGGCGGATGCACTTGACGCGGTGCCGGGACGCGGCAGAAAAAAGCATTGATTTTGAATTGACTGGACAGCCGCTCCAGACCAGCTATTGAAAGGTGCCCTTCATGTACTCTGGAATTCTGGAACTTCCCTGGTGGGGCTACGTCCTGGTGACTCTGGCGCTGACCCATGTAACCATTGCGGCGGTCACCATCTTCCTGCATCGGCACCAGGCGCATCGCGCGCTGGACCTGGGGCCTGTTCCCAGTCATTTTTTCCGCCTGTGGCTGTGGTTGACTACCGGCATGGTCACCAGGGAGTGGGCGGCGATTCATCGCAAGCACCACGCCAGGTGCGAGACCGAGGCAGACCCGCACAGCCCGCAGGTGCTCGGCCTCAATCGCGTTTTGTGGACCGGCGTGTTCCTCTACGTGAAGGAGTCACGCAACGCCGACACGATGGCGCGCTACGGTCACGGCACTCCCGATGACTGGCTGGAGCGGAGGCTTTATGCGCAGCCGTACAAGTTGGGCATCATGGTCATGCTGGGCATTGACGTCGCCTTGTTTGGCATCTGGCCGGGGGTGTTGATCTGGGGCGTGCAAATGGTCTGGATTCCCTTCTGGGCGGCCGGCGTGGTGAATGGCATTGGCCACTTCTGGGGCTATCGGAATTTCGCCTGTGCCGATGCCTCGACCAATTTCTTTCCGCTGGGCGTCTTGATTGGCGGCGAGGAGTTGCATAACAACCACCACGCGTTCGCGACCTCGGCCAAATTGTCGAGCAAATGGTACGAGTTCGACATTGGCTGGCTGTATATCCGCCTGTTGGAGATTCTCGGGTTGGCTCGGGTAAAGAAAGTCGCGCCAACGCCGCGATTCGGCGCGGTTCGACCTGCCATCGATCTCGACATGCTGCAGGCGGTGGTGACCCATCGCTATGACGTAATGGCCAAATACCTCAAGACCCTGCGCCAGCTTGCCGCAGAAGAGTTTGGTCAGCTCAGGATCGATGCCCGCGAGGGCCGCATGATCAAGCATCTGTTGGGTGAAAATGGCGCTACGCTGCCTTCACCGCAGAAAGAGCACCTGACAGCCCTCCTTGCGAGAAGCGAGGCCTTGGCCAAGGCCTATGCCATGCGCGCCGAACTGGAGGCGCTGTGGATTCGCTCTTCAGCCTCGCACGACCAGTTGGTCAAGCAGTTGCAGGACTGGGTCGCCCACGCCGAGCAAAGCGGTATTCGCCAGTTGGAGGACTTTTCGCGATGCCTGCGTTGCTATGCAATCTGAGCAGATGAATTCAAGGCAATAAAAAACCCGCCCGGATAACACGGAGCGGGTTTTTTATGGGTGATGCCGGAGACTACTTCAGCTTCACTTCCTTGTAGGCGACGTGCTTGCGTGCCTTGGGGTCATACTTCTGGAACTCCAGTTTTCCCGGGGTGGTCTTCTTGTTCTTCGTGGTTGTGTAGAAGTGTCCCGTGCCGGCTGTGGATTCCAGCTTGATCTTTTCGCGTCCGCCCTTGGCCATGATTGTTTCTCCTGATTAGACGCGCTCGCCGCGCTCACGCAGCTCGGCGAGGACAACGTCGATGCCCTTCTTGTCGATGGTGCGCAGACCGGCGTTTGACACGCGCAGGCTGACCCAGCGGTTTTCGGTTTCGATCCAGAAGCGGCGGCTGTGCAGGTTAGGCAGAAAGCGACGCTTGGTCTTGTTGTTGGCGTGGGACACATTGTTCCCTACCATCGGGGCCTTGCCCGTCACTTGACATACGCGAGACATGTGATGCTCCTGAAGTGCTGATTTCGCAAAGCTCGCTAGTTTACCAAACAATCACCCGAAAACTCAATCCTTTTGTCAAATCAATCCTCGTTCGGCGAAGGACAGGGGTTCTGCGCTGCCGGTGACGATGAAATGGTCCAGAAGCTTCACGTCGATCAGCGCCAAAGCCTGCTTCAGTGATGAAGTGAGCACTTCGTCCGCACGCGAGGGTTCGGCGAGGCCGGAGGGATGGTTGTGGGCGAGGATTACCGCGCCGGCATTGTGGGCCAATGCCCGTTTGACGACTTCGCGCGGATAGACACTGGTCTGGGTCAATGTGCCGCGGAATAGCTCCTCGCTGGCGATCAGGCGGTTCTGGGAATCCAGCCAGAGGGCAAGAAATACCTCGTGCTGCAGGCTGCCCAGCGACAGGCGCAGCCAATCGCGGACCGCTTGTGGCGAGGCGAGTGCGTCCTTGATCTTTAGCGACCCGGCGAGCGCGCGGCGAGCCAGTTCCAGCGTCGCGGCAAGTTGGGCGGCTTTGGCGGGGCCGATCCCGGGCAGACGGGCAAGATCCCTGGTGCTGGCGGCCGCCAGGCGGGCGAGGTCGCCGTCAAAGCTTGCCAGCAGCTCGCGGGCGAGGTCGACTGCGCTTTTGCCGCGGACACCCACGCGCAAAAAGATCGCCAGCAGTTCGGCGTCGGACAGAGCCGCTGCACCTTGCTGGGCGAGCCGTTCGCGGGGACGTTCTGCCGCGGGCCAATCGCGTATGGCCATGGTTTAGAATCCCCGCTTGATTGCCGATACGCGGGATTTTAATGTCATGAACGAATTTCAGGGCAAACGCATTGTGTTGGGCGTGACCGGCGGCGTCGCGGCCTACAAGGCGGCTGAACTGGTACGCCTGCTGGTCAAGGCTGGCGCTGAAGTCGATGTCGCACTGACGGCGGCCGGCGCGCAGTTCGTCGGCGCGGCAACGTTTCAGGCGCTCACCGGTCGCCGGGTGTGGCAGGCGCTGTGGGACGAGCGCATGGACAACGGCATGGCGCACATCGATCTGACGCGCGGCGCGGCAGCCCTGCTGGTCGCCCCGGCGACGGCGGACTTTCTTGCCAAGCTGGCGCATGGCTTTGCCGACGATCTGCTGTCCACGCTCTGCCTGGCGCGCGATTGCCCCCTGTTGGTGGCGCCGGCCATGAACCGCCAGATGTGGGAAAACCCGGCCACGCAACGCAATGTGGCGCAACTGCGGGCCGATGGCGTGAGTGTTCTTGGCCCCGCGCATGGCGAGCAAGCGTGCGGTGAAGTGGGCGACGGGCGGATGCTCGAAGCCGCCGAGCTGTTCGACGATCTGCATGCGTTCCTGCATCCGAAGCTGCTGGCCGGAAAGCGGGTGCTGCTCACCGCCGGGCCGACCTTCGAAGCGCTCGATCCGGTACGCGGCCTGACCAACTCGAGCTCGGGCAAGATGGGCTTCTCGCTGGCGCGTGCCTGTGCCGATGCCGGCGCGGAAGTGACTCTGATCGCAGGTCCGGTATCGCTGGCCACGCCACGCGGGGTAAGCCGCGTCAACGTGAGCAGCGCCCTGCAAATGCGTGAGGCGGTATTGAAGGCATTGCCGGGGCAGGATGTATTCATCGCTGTGGCCGCGGTGGCCGACTACCGGCCGCGACAGGCGGCCGAGCACAAGATCAAGAAGGGCGCAGCCAGCCTTACGCTGGAACTGGATGCCAATCCCGACATCCTCGCCGAAGTGGCGGCGCTGCCCAAGGCGCCATTCTGTGTTGGATTTGCCGCGGAGAGCAGGGATCTGGCGACCTACGCGGAAGGCAAGCGCGTGGCGAAGAAGCTCGGACTGGTGGTTGGCAATCTCATTCAGGACGGGCTGGGCGGCGATACGAATGCCGTGACCCTGTTCGATGCGGTGGGCGCCCATGTCTTGACGCCGGCAGACAAGTCGGAGGTGGCGCGCGGCATCGTCGCGCATATTGCCGCGCTTATGGAGAAGCAGCATGGCCAGCATTGATCTGAAGATCCTCGATGCCCGTCTGAAGGATGATCGCTATGCGCCGCAGTATGCGACGCCGGGGTCCGCCGGCATCGACTTGCGCGCCTGCATCGAAATCGCGGTCAAGATTCACCCGGGCGAAACCATTCTGGTGCCGACGGGGATTGCCATTCATCTTTGCGATCCCGGGTTGGCGGCGATGATCCTGCCGCGCTCGGGCCTGGGTCACAAGCATGGCATCGTGCTGGGCAACCTGGTGGGCCTGATTGACTCGGACTATCAGGGGGAGGTTTTCGTCTCAACCTGGAATCGCGGGCACGATAGCTTCACGCTGAATCCACTGGATCGTCTGGCGCAACTGGTCGTGGTGCCGGTGGTGCAGGTGGCCTTCAACGTGGTTGATGAATTTCCCACCAGCCAGCGCGGTGCTGGCGGCTTTGGCAGCACGGGTGTTGCCGGGTAGATATCTGGTCAGCCAAGGAGAAAATCCCATGAACACATTTACCAGGCTATTGTTCTCGGTCGCGGCTGGAATCCTCCCGCTGCAACTTGCCGCGGCCCCGGCGGCGCCAGCCGTTTCGCCACGCGTCGCCGAGATCATCACTACGCGGTGCGCCCTGTGTCATGGCGCGGAAGGCGAAAGCGCCAGCGCCATTTATCCGCGTCTGGCCGCGCAGCATCCGGATTATCTGAACAAGCAGTTGAAAGATTTTCGCGATGGCCGACGCAAGAGCGACACCATGACCGACATGGCGAAGGATTTGCAGGACGCGGACATCGCCGCGTTGTCGTCGTTTTTCGCAAGCAAGAAGGCCGGCGGGCGCCAACCGGGCGACGTCGACCTGGCCGGCGTGGGCAAGTATATTTTCCAGCGCGGCAACAACTATTCCGGGGTCGCCGCGTGTGCCTCATGCCATGGTCCACAAGGTTTGGGCACCGAACAACTGCCGCGCCTGGCCGGGCAGCATCCGGCTTACATCGAAATCCAGCTGAAGGAATTCAACAAGCGCGCGCGTACCAATGACAACTCGATCATGCATTCGATTGCGGCGAAGCTCACCGAGCTGGAAACCAAGGCCGTATCGGTATATATCGGCGGATTGCGATAGTGTAAATCGCCGTTTCGGACTCTGCCTGCGGGGGATTCCGCTTCGCGGGCCGGCAAGCGCCGACTTTTCACGGAAAGAAAAAACAAACCCCGCCGAAGCGGGGTTTGTTTTTTGGAGCGGAAAGCAGCAATCAGGTCGACATTTCAACCAGGATGTTCCTCAGCCAGCTTTCGGCATAAATCGCCTCCAGCTTTGCCGCCGAGTAGTCGGCTGGCGAGACCCCGCCGGAGTTTGGCACGGCAATGATCTTGCCTTCCTTGACCGTATACACCGCTGCTACGCTGATCGCGTCCTTGTCGGTAATGTAGCTGTAGCAGGTGTTGATGCCAGACATCTCGGTGAGTTCCTTGCCATTCATCAGCGCGACGATGTTCATCGCGCAGATCTTGGCTTCGGAGTTGGCCGAATAGCCCGACTTCGGCATGGCGCCGGCGACGCAGGCATCGCCGATGACGTGGATTCCGGCCTGCTTGGTCGACTCGAAGGTGGTCGCATTGACCGGGCACCAGTTCTTGTCGTCGCCCACCAGTCCTGCGGCAACGGCGATCTGGCCGGCGCGCTGCGGCGGAATGACGTTGATGACATCGCCCTTGACTTCCTCGAGGCCTTCAACCATTACCGCCATTGCCTTGGAGTCGACTTCGGTGACCTTCTTGGCGCCGCGGTAGTCGATGATTCCCTCGTAGTTGTCCTTCCAGCCCTTCTTGAACAGGCCGCCCTTGGAGGTGATGTCCGGGTTGGCGTCTAGCACCACCAGCTTCGACTTCGGCTTGTTGGCCTTCAGGTAATGGGCGACCATGCTGGCACGCTCGTAAGGTCCGGGCGGGCAGCGGTAGGGGGCGAGCGGGACGGTCATCACCATGGTGCCGCCGTCCTTCATGGCTTCCAGCTGCTTCCTCAGCAGCACGGTCTGCGGGCCGGCTTTCCAGGCGTGGGGCATTTTCTCCATCGCCGCGGCGTCGTAGCCCTTCATTTCTTCCAGGCGGAAATCGATGCCGGGCGAGACCACCAGCCGGTCGTAGCTGACCGTGCCCTTGGAGGTCGTAACCGTCTTTGCCGCCGGGTCGATGCCCGTCACTTCGGCCTGCACGACCTTGACGCCATGATTCGACGCGAGCTTGTCGTACTTGATGGTCAGCGGGTTGAGGTCCTTGATGATGCCGCCGATGTACAGGTTGCTGAAGGGGCAGGAAACAAAATGATCGTTACGCTCGATCATCACCACTTCGATGCTCTTGTCCATCATGCGGATGTACTTGGCGGCGATCGTGCCGCCGTAGCCGCCGCCGATCACCACCACGCGCTTCGCGCCCTTGGGCATCAATTCCGCGGCACGGCCGATCATCGGCAATCCCGCGGCGCCGGCGCCTGCGCCGACCAGTTTCAGGAAACTTCTGCGATCCAGTGTCATGTTGTGTTCTCCCTTATTTAACGCTGGCGTAGAAGTGCAAGAGGGCGTCCAGGTCTTCCTTGGACATCGGATCGACCTTCTCTTTCATTTTTTCCGGCATCTTGCGTTTGCCCGACAGATAGTCGGCCATCTGCATCTGCATGTACGGCAGCCACTGGCTGGCCATTACCGGAGTGTCGTCCTTGCCTTCCTTGCCGTCCTCGATGTGGCAACGGCCGCAGTTGGCTTCCTGCAGGCTGGCGCCCTTCTTGACCTTGGCCGCATCGACGACCTGCGTCGTGACGTGGAGTTTCTGCTTGGAGAAGAACTCAGCCATGGCAACGATTTCGGCGTCGCTGTAACCCTTCGCCAGGCGGCCCATGATGGAGCCGGAACGCTCGCCACTCTTGAACTTCTTCATCGCGACTTCGATGGCTTCCTTCGACTGGCTGGCCAGGCTCGGCATGGTCGGTCCGGCGCTGCCGCCGTTGGTGCCGTGACAGCCGGCGCAGGCATACGACAGCATTGCCGCCGACGGCGGCGCCGCCTGGGTCATGGCCGATATGGTCAGAACGCCGGTAGCCAGCGCCCATCCTCTCCACTTCATCATCATATTGTCTCCTCCAGAGTTTGATGAATGTACTGCTGAAAAAACGATTGCCGCTTTATTGCTTTTGCACGTCGATATAGTTTTTCACGCCGGGATTGGGTTTGTCCAGCCCGAACTGATAGCCCAGCGAGACATAGTGGAAGCGGGCGTTGGTGAAATCCTCGTGAAGCGCGAAGCCGAAGTTATACACCTTATCGGCAGTAATGGCATGGTCTCCCTTGCCGCCGCCGGCCATCGATCGTTCGAAGATCACAACCCACTTGTTGCCGTCCTTCTTGCCTTCGGCCTTGAGATGGCTCTTGCCGCCGTCCATGTGACGCTCGCTGCCGACCCAGCCGTCGGCCGGGCTCTGGCCTTTTCCGCTGCGGTACTGGATCAGGTCCATGAACTTGCCGCTGGCCAGGTCGGCGTCCTTGATGTACTTGGTCTTCTTGTCATCCTTGGCCTCCTTCATGCTGCGCATGTCGTTGTGGCAGGTGCCCCAGCAGCCGTTCAGTTCGCTGCCTTCGACCGTGCCGCCGCCATCGAACATCATGGTCAGCTTGACTTCGTTCTTCGGGTCCAGCTTCTTGTCGCCGTTCTTGGGTGGTACCCACTCGAAGCGGAAATAGATCTTGCTGCCATCGTGGGTGGTCTGGAACGTCATCGGGATGAATCCGACTTTACCTGCGGGCGGATTCGGTTCCATCACGGTCTTGGAAACGCCCACCGGCTTTCCGGCGACGATGGCCGCCCCGACTTCGTTGGCATCGCCTTCGTGGCACTTGGCGCAGGCGCGTTTCTTTTCGATGATGTCCGCCGCCGATGAATGGTCGGCCTTGTTCATCACCCATTCGAGGCTGGCTTGGCCCGGATAGAACACCTTGATCTGGCGCGTCGGCACCTTGCTCCAGTCCAGCGCGGTGATCGTGCTGGCGGCAGGTGCGGCGGCACCGGCCGATTCTGCTTTGGGCGTTGCCTTTGTCGGCTGAGTGGGCGCTGCAGCGACGGCCGGAGTAGTCGCTGGTGCGGTAGCAGGCGCTACGACTGTGCCGGTCGGTGCTGCAGCCGGGGTGGCCGCGACCTCAGGCTTCGGCGCTGCCGGAGCTTCTGCTTGAGCGGGGGCCGCCGTGCTTGCGGCCGCTGCGGCGACCGGCCCCGGGCCACCTTCGAGCAGATGATGCACTGGCTTGTGTGCGATGCCCTTGTGGCAGTCGATGCAGGTTTTGCCATCCTGAACCGCGCCTTCGTGCTTGACGGCGGAGCGATCCTTCTGCTTCGTCGTGTCCATCTTTTCAAATTTGTGGCAATTGCGGCATTCCTTGGAATCCGTCTCCTTCATGTGCGCCCAGACGCGCTTGGCCATGGTCAGGCGATGCGCCTCGAATTTTTCGGGCGTGTTGATGGTGCCGAGAATTTCGCCGATGACGTCCTTGGAGGCAAAGACTTTTTGCGTCAGCTTGCGTGCGTAGTCGAAGGGATCCTTGCTGCTGGCGACGTGGCAATCCGCGCAGCCGACCGTTGTGCCGGTGCGGTTGCTGTAGTGCACGGTTTTCTTCAACTCCTCGTAAGGAGTCTGCATGGTGTGGCAGGAAAGGCAGAACTCGGTGCGGTTGGTGTATTCCATGCCGGTGTTAAGGCCGCCCCAGATAGCGATACCGCCCACAATGCCGATCACGATCATGCGCAGCATCGAGCATTTCGGCGGGTTTAGAAGGCGCTTGAAGAACCCTTCCTTGCCTTCGGCTTGCTGAGTTTCGTCTGCCATTGTCCAAATCCAAATTATTCGTCGGCCGGGAGCGGCCAACGTCTGATTTTGAGTCAATGGAAACGGCAAGGCGCAGAGCATCGGCCAAACACGAAACGCCGGTTCGCAACGAACTGGCGCCTGCTCCCGTCTTACCCATCTCCCCCACTGCAACGACTGAATAACGTCACTATTGCTTACAGGGTAATTATTGCAGGCCGTGCGCGCGTAAGCGAGCAAAAAAAGTGATTAGCCTATCGAGCAAGCCTTTTTCAGACTTTGCTAATGTGCAGCGTCTATTGCTCCCCCGAAATCGGGGAAACAGATCGGGGCGTTGGCGGCCATCACGGACGGACTGCCCGAAAGAAAAACGGCGCACGGATAGTCCGTGCGCCGCATTGTCGCCGTGTCGGACTCTGTCTGCCGGGGACTCCGCTTCGCGGGCCGGCAAGCGCCGACTTTTTGCCGGCGCATATCGACGATTCCTATTCCATCGCTTCGTACAGCGGCAGCGTGAGGAACTCCGGGTAGTTGTCGGCCAGCGACATTTCTTCAAATATCTTTGCCGCCTGGTCGTAGGTCTCGGTCTTTTCGCCTTGGGCGGTCACGGTGGCCTTCACCTTGGCGAGTTCCTCGGGAATGAAGCCGCGCACCATGTCGGCGGTGACCTTGCGGCCGTCATCGAGCTTGCCCTTGGGGCTAACCACCCACTGCCACACCTGCGAGCGGCTGATCTCCGCCGTGGCGGCGTCTTCCATCAGGTTGTGGATGGGCACGCAGCCGTTGCCGGCGAGCCAGCTGCCGAGGTAATGGATGCCGACGTTGATGTTGTTGCGCACGCCCACTTCAGTGATGGGCTGCTCGGGCTGGAAGTTGAGCCAGTCCTTGGGGCCGAAGTTTTCGTCGCGCTGCTTTTCCCACTGGTTGGGGCGTTCGCCCAGCACCTTGCGGAATTCTTCCGCCGCGATCGGCACCAGACCGGGGTGCGCCACCCAGCCGCCGTCGAAACCGTCATTGGCGTCGCGGGTCTTGTCGTGGCGGATGCCGGCCAGTGCCTTCTCGTTGGCCACCGGGTCGTTCTTGATCGGGATCAGTGCGCTCATGCCGCCCATCGCCGGGGCGCCGCGCTTGTGACAGGCCTTGACCAGCGCCAGCGCATAGCTGCGCATGAAGGGCACTTCCATGGTGATGGCGCCGCGATTGGCGAGGCAGAAATCCTTGTTGCGCTTGAATTTCTTGATGCAGGAGAAGATGTAGTCCCAGCGGCCGGCGTTGAGGCCGGCACTGTGCTCGCGCAGCTCATAGAGAATTTCTTCAAGCTCGAATGTCGCGAGGATGGTCTCGATCAGCACCGTGGCCTTGATGGTTCCCTGCGGCAGGCCGATCTCGTTTTGCGCCATGACGAAAATGTCGTTCCACAGACGGGCTTCGACGTGGCTTTCCATTTTCGGCAGATAGAAGAAGGGGCCGGCGCCGCGGGCGAGTTGCTCCTTGGCGTTGTGGAAGAGGAACAAGGCGAAATCGAAAACACCGCCGGAGACGCGCTGGCCGTCGATCAGCACATGCTTTTCGTCGAGATGCCAGCCGCGCGGCCGTACCTGCAGCGTGGCGATCTTGTCATTGAGCTTGTATTCCTTGCCGGCTTCGTTCTTGAAGGTCAGCTCGCGGCGGATGGCCTTGTAGAGATTGATCTGGCCCTGAATCAGGTTGTCCCACTTCGGGCTGTTGGAATCCTCGAAGTCGCTCATGTAGCTGTCCGCCCCGGAGTTGTAGGCGTTGATCACCATCTTGGCTTCGACCGGACCGGTGATCTCTGTGTGGCGGCGTTCAAGGGCCTTGGGTAGGGGAGCAATCTTCCAGTCGCCTTCGCGGATGCTCTTCGTTTCGGGCAGGAAGTCGGGCATTTCGCCGGCGTCGATGCGCGCCTGGCGGGCGACGCGGGCCTTGAGCAGTTCCCGGCGGCGCGGTTCGAAGGCGCGATGCAGCTTGGCGACAAGTTCGAGCGCGTCGCGGGTCAGAATGCTGTCGTAGCCAGGCTGGAGGGGGGCGTTGATCTGAACGCCGTTAGGCAGGTTGAGGGGCATGGTTTCTCCTTGAGCGAATGTTGCGATGCAACCGACATCTTATATAAGACACAGCGAAGCACAAGCCTTGATTACCTGCTATTTAGTCAAAAATCTCTTGACCAAATAGCGAGAATTGCTCGTCTTAACGCGGTAGATAAATGGCCCGGAAGTCGTTGACGTTGGTGCGCGTCGGACCGGTCACGATCAGTCGATCGAGGGCGGCGAAAAAGCTGTAGCCGTCATTGCGGGCCAAAAAGTCGGCGCTGGCGAGACGGCGATTTGTCGTTTGCTCGCCGATGTCGGGGCCGAACCAGGCGCCGGCGTTGTCCTCGGTACCGTCGCTGCCGTCGGTGTCGCAGGCCAGTGCCCAGGCGCCCAGCGTTTCGGCGTCAAGCACGCCGGCCAGCGCCAGCAGGAACTCGGCGGCGCGGCCGCCACGACCGTCGCCGCGCACCGTGACCGTGGTTTCACCGCCCGAAAGGATGACGCAGGGCCGCGCCGCCGGCTCGCCGTGATGGGCGATCTGGCGCGCGATGGCGGCATGCATGTAGGCGATGTCGCGCGATTCGCCCTCGATGCTGTCGCCCAGCACCAGCGGCGTCACGCCGTGGCTGCGGGCGTAGGTCGCAGCCGCCTGCAGTGCCTGCTGGGCGGTGGCGATGACATGGGTTGCGCAATTGGCCAGGCGCGGATCGCCGGGCTTCGGGGTCTCGCAGTCGGCCGACGCCAGGCGGGCACGCACATGCGGCGGCACGTCGATCTTGTACCGGGCGAGGATGGCCAGCGCCTGTTCGCGCGTGGTCGGGTCGGCCACGGTCGGGCCGGAGGCGATGACCGAAGCGTCATCGCCGGGGATGTCCGAGATGCCCAGCGTGACGACGCGCGCGGGCGCGCAGGCCAGCGCGAGGCGGCCACCCTTGATCGCCGAGAGGTGCTTGCGCACGCAGTTCATCTCGTGGATGTTGGCGCCGCTTTTCAGTAGCGCGCGGTTCATGGCTTGCTTGTCGGCCAGCGTGAGGCCGGGGGCGGGCAGCGCCAGCAGCGCCGAGCCACCGCCCGAGATCAGGCAGAGCACCAGATCATCGGCCGCGAGGCCCGCGACTTGCGCAAACATTTCCGCCGCTGCTTTTTCGCCGGCGGCGTCGGGCACCGGGTGCGCCGCCTCGACGACGCGTATGCGGGCGGTGGGTGCGCCGTGGCCGTAGCGGGTGACGACCATGCCGGACAGGGCTGCGCTGGCCGGCCAATGCGCCTCGACCGCCGCCGCCATCGCCGCCGCCGCCTTGCCGGCGCCGATGACCACCGTCCTGCCCCGCGGTGGCGGGGGCAGGTGCGGCGGCACGCACAACGCCGGACTCACGGCCGCCACGGCGGTGTCGAACAGGCCGCGCAGGAAGGCTTGCGGGTCGGCGACGCTCATGGCCTCGCGCAAAGAACCGGGAAGCCGTGCAGCGGCTGAACCAGCGTCACCCCTTTCCTCGGGAAAGGGGGCGGGGGAATGGTCCTCACTTGGCGACTTCGTGGTTGGCCATGAATTCCAGGGCGCGCACCATCGCCGAGTGGTCCCAGGCCTTGCCGCCATGGGCTGCGCAGGAATTGAACAGTTCCTGCGCGGTGGCGGTGTTGGGCAGGGAAATGCCCATGGCGCGGGCGCCGGACAGGGCGAGGTTCAAATCCTTCTGGTGAAGCTCGATGCGAAAGCCGGGGTTGAAAGTGCGCTTGACCATGCGCTCGCCATGCACTTCGAGAATGCGCGAATTGGCGAAACCGCCCATCAGCGCCTGGCGCACCCTGGCCGGATCGGCGCCGGCCTTGGAGGCGAACAGCAACGCTTCGCCGACGGCCTCGATGTTGAGGGCGACGATGATCTGGTTGCAGACCTTGCAGGTCTGGCCGTCGCCGTTGCCGCCGACCAGGGTGATGTTCTTGCCCATCAGTTCGAACAGCGGCTTGACCTTTTCGAAGGCGGCCTCGGGCCCGCCGCACATGATGGTCAGCGCGGCATTCTTCGCGCCGACTTCGCCACCGGAAACCGGCGCGTCGATGTAGTCGCACTTGAATTCGTTGATGCGCGCGGCGAAAACCTTGGTCTCGATGGGCGAGATCGAACTCATGTCGACGACGATCTTGCCCGCGCCCTTATCAGCACCGAGCCCTTCGGCCACGCCGTTCTTGCCGAACAGCACCTTCTCCACGTCCGGCGTGTCCGGCACCATGATGAAAATGACATCGGCGTTCTGCGCGACTTCGGCCGGCGAGGTGCAGCTCTTGCCGCCGGCGTCGAGCAGTTCCTGCGCCACGCCCGAGCGGCTGTAGAGATGGGCGGTGTGGCCGCCGGCGATGAGGTGGCCGGCCATGGGCTTGCCCATGATGCCCAGTCCGATGAATCCGATGTTCATGTCGTTTCTCCTTGTTGTACGTGCTTGCTCAGCGCTTCAGGTAGGGCGCCGCCCAGACCAGCCCGGCTTCGGTGGCGGCGGCGGGCTTGTACTCGCAGCCGATCCAGCCTTGGTAGCCGATCCTGTCGAGGAAGGCGAAGAGGAATGGATAGTTGATCTCGCCGGAGCCCGGCTCATTGCGGCCCGGGTTGTCGGCAAGCTGCAGGTGGGCGATCTGCGCCAGGTTCTTCTCGATGGTCTTCGCCAGCTCGCCCTCCATGCGCTGCATGTGGTAGATGTCGTACTGGACAAAAAGGTTGTCCGAACCGCTTGTTGTCCCCACCTCGGCGATGATGTCGAGCGCCTGCTGCGTATGGCTCAGGAAGAATCCCGGGATGTCGAAAGTATTGATCGGCTCGATCAGCAGCCGGATGCCGGCAGCCTCGAGTTTTGGCGCGGCGAACTTGAGGTTCTCCACCAGGGTGCGACGCGCGTCAGCATCGGACACGTGCGCAGGTTTGATGCCGGCGAGGCAGTTCAGCTGCGCGACATTCAGCGCCGTAGCGTAGGCGACGGCCTGGTCGACACCGGCGCGAAATTCCTCGATGCGCTCGGGATGGCAGGCGATGCCGCGCTCGCCGCCGCCCCAGTTGCCGGCCGGCAGGTTGTGCAGCACCAGTTGCAGTCCGTTCCTGGTCAGCAGTTCCTTCAACTGCTCGGCGGGATAGTCGTAGGGGAAGAGGAATTCCACGGCCTTGAAGCCGGCTTGCGCCGCCCGCTCGAAGCGCTCGAGGAAGGGCGCTTCGTTGAACAGCATGGTCAGGTTGGCGGCAAGTCGCGGCATGGTCAGGCTTCCTCCAGGGCGGGTTGGGTTGCCGCCGGCAGCTTCTTCGCGCTTGCCGGCGGCAGGTCGAGAACGGGTTCCCATTCTCGCACGGCGTTGATTTCCGTCCCCATGGCGATGTTGGTCACGCGCTCGAGGATGCACTCGACCACCACCGGCACCGAGTGCTCGGCCATCAGCGCGCGGGCGCGCTCGAAAGCGGGGGCGATGTCCGTCGGATGCTCGACGCGGATCGCCTTGCAGCCGAGGCCCTCGGCCACCTTGACGTGGTCGACGCCGTAGCCGCGCGTCTCGGGCGAATTGATGTTGTCGAAGGCCAGTTGCACGCAGTAATCCATGTCGAAGTTCATCTGCGCCTGGCGGATCAGGCCGAGGTAGGAATTGTTCACCACGACGTGGATGAACGGCACCTTGAACTGCGCCGCCACCGCCAGTTCCTCGATCATGAACTGGAAGTCGTAGTCGCCCGAGATGGCGACCACGTCGGCCGCCGGATCGGCCACCTTGGCGCCGATCGCGGCCGGCAGCGTCCAGCCCAGCGGGCCGGCCTGGCCGGCGTTGATCCAGTGGCGCGGCTTGTAGACCTTGAGGAACTGCGCGGCGGAAATCTGCGACAGGCCGATGGTGGTGACGTAGCGCGTTTCGCGGCCGAAGTAGGCGTTCATTTCATGCCAGACGCGGTGGGGCTTCATCGGCGCCTCGTCGAAATCGCTCTTCCTCAGCATGGTGGCCTTGCGGCCCTGGCAGTCGGCGACCCAATTCTTGCGCGACTTGAGGCTGCCGGCCGCCTTCATTTCCTTCGCCACGGCGATCAGTTGCTCCAGCGCGGCCTTGGCGTCGGAGGCGATGCCGAGGTCGGGGCCGAAAACGCGGCCGATCTGCGTCGGCTCGATGTCGATATGCACGAACTTGCGACCCTGCGTAAAGACGTCCACCGAGCCGGTGTGGCGGTTGGCCCAGCGGTTGCCGATACCCATGACGAAGTCCGATGCCAGCATGGTGGCATTGCCGTAGCGGTGCGAGGTCTGCAGGCCGACCATGCCGGCCATCAGCGGATGGTCATCGGGAATGGCGCCCCAGCCCATCAGCGTCGGAATCACCGGCACCTCGAGCAACTCGGCGAACTCGACCAGCAGCCTGTCGGCGTCGGCGTTGAAAATGCCGCCGCCGGCGACGATCAGGGGCCGCTCGGCGTCGTTGAGCATCTGCATCGCCTTCTCGCACTGGGCGCGGGTGGCGGCGGGCTTGTAGGCCGGCAGCGGGGCGTAGGTGTCGGGATCGAACTCGATCTCGGCCACCTGCACGTCGAAGGGCAGGTCGATCAGCACCGGGCCGGGGCGGCCCGAGCGCATGATGTGGAAGGCCTGCTGGAAGACGCCGGGCACCAGCGCCGGTTCGCGCACCGTCACCGCCCACTTGGTCACCGGCTTGGCAATCGACTCGATGTCGACCGCCTGGAAGTCCTCCTTGTAGAGCCGCGCGCGCGAAGCCTGGCCGGTGATGCAAAGGATGGGAATGGAATCGGCGGAGGCCGAGTAGAGGCCGGTGATCATGTCGGTGCCGGCCGGGCCCGAGGTGCCGATGCAGACGCCTATGTTGCCGGCCTTGGCGCGGGTGTAGCCCTCGGCCATGTGCGACGCCCCTTCGACGTGACGGGCGAGGTAGTGCTTGAAGCCGCCGTTGGCGCGCAGCGCCGAGTAAAGCGGGTTGATGGCGGCGCCGGGCACACCGAAGGCGGTGTCGACTCCTTCCCTGCGCAGGATGTGGGCGGCTGCATCCACTGCTCTCATGCGTGCCATATCTGTCTCCTCCTCCAAGTGATTGCCCGGGCCGGACAATCTATGGAGTGAAGCGTATGCCGTTTCTTTTGGTAAAAAAATGGTGCGATAATCAATTTATTATTACGAATTGGGTAATTATCTGGAAAGCGGGAGGAGAGCATGGACAGGTTGAAACTGATGGAGACCTTTGCTGCCGTTGCCTTGCGCGGCAGTTTGACCGCCGCGGCGGCGGCCGAGGGTGTGGCGCCGGCCGTGGTGAGCCGACGCCTCGATGCGCTGGAGGAGTATCTGGGCGTCAAGCTCCTGGTGCGCACCACGCGCAAGGTCACGCTGAGTTTCGAGGGCAGCGCCTATCTGGAAGATTGCCAGCGCATCCTGCGCGAGGTCGGCGACGTCGAGGCAGCCGTCAGTCTCGGTGGCGTCAAGGCGCGCGGTCATCTGCGCATCTCGGCGCCGGCGGGTTTCGGCCGGCGGCATGTGGCACCGCTGCTGATGCGCTATCTGGACGACAACCCGGAGGTCAACGCCAACCTCGATCTGAGCGATCGCCTGGTCGATCTGGTCAATGAAAACGTCGATTGCGCGGTGCGCCTGGGGGAGCTCGCGGATTCGAGCCTGGTCAGCGTGCGCCTGGGCGAAATGCGGCGCGTGGTCGTCGGCAGCCCGGACTATCTGGCGCGTCGCGGCGTACCGCCAGCGCCGACTTTTCTCGTCGACCACGAGTGCCTGTCGCTGGGGCAGCAACGGGGCTGGGTGTTTCGCGAGACCGGGGGGAAAGCGGCGACCACCACGATAAAGGTGGGCGGTCGGATCGAATGCAACGACGGCGCGGTACTGCACGATTGGGCGCTGGCCGGCAAGGGCCTGGCCTGGCGCTCGCTGTGGGAGGTGGGCGCTGACATCGCGGCGGGGCGGCTGGTGACGGTGCTCGACGAGTTCGCCGCGCCGCCGGTCGGCATCCACGCCGTGGTGCCGCAGCGCCGGCACCTGCCGCTGCGCGTGCGGATGTTCATCGATCTCCTGAAGGCGACCTGGCGCGATCCGGCTTACTGGGCGGCCGCTGCCGCCTGAGCGAGGAAGGCATCAAGCTGTCGCACCCAGTCCTCGCGCGCGAAAACGAAACCCTCGTTGTGGCCACCCGTCATTTCGATGAACTGTTTTGGCGGGCGCGCCGCTGCGAACAGGCGCCGGCCGTGGCGGTAGGGAATGATGTCGTCGTCGCGGCTGTGGATGACCAGCAGCGGGCAATCGATTTGCCCAAGGCGTTCCAGGCTGTTGTACTCGATGTTCGCTAGCAGGCGGATCGGCAGCCAGGGGTAGATCTCGGCGCCGAGGTCGGGCACCGAACTGAAGGTCGATGCCAGCATCAGGGCGCCGAGTCGATGGGTGGCGGCGAGTTGCGCTGCCACCGCGCCGCCTAGCGATTCGCCGAAGACCACGATGCTCTGCGGCGTGAAACCGAGCACCTGGGTGGCGTGGCGCCAGGCGGTGTCGGCATCGAGGTAGGTGCCGGCCTCCGAGGGCTTGCCGCTGCTCTTGCCATAGCCGCGGTAATCGATGATCAGGCTGGCGTAGCCGAGGTCATGGAACATGCGCAGGTAGTCCAGGCGATGGCTGATGTTGCCGGCATTGCCGTGGAAGATGATGACGAGGCCGCGTGCCGGTTTGCCCCGACCGGCGGGCACATGCCAGCCGTCGAGCGTCTCGCCGTCGGGTGTGGCCAGCGTCAGGGGACTGAAGCCCAGTCCGATGCTGGCCGGCGTGGCGCGGAACCCGCGTTCCATCGCCGGCTGGAACACCAGCGCGTCCTGCTTGAAATAGATCAGCGCCAGCAGTCCGAGGTAGACCAGCAGGCCAATCTGGATCATCGACCAGAGCATCGATCCTCCCTTCGCCTTGCGCCTGTCGTTCATGGCAATGTCTTTTGCCTCCGTCTTGCACCCGACTGTAGCGCAAAAGAAAAGGCCGCACCGGTTTCCCGGTGCGGCCCAGTCATGAGGCTGAGTGCCGGCAGATCAGTGGAACTGCTCCTCTTCGGTCGAGCCGTGCAGCGCGGTGACGGAAGAAGTGCCGCCCTGAATCACCGTGGTCACGTCGTCGAAGTAGCCGACGCCGACTTCTTGCTGATGCGAAACGAAGGAATAGCCCTTGTCGCGCGCGGCGAATTCGGGTTCCTGCACCATGTCCACGTAGTGCTTCATTCCTTCGCCGCGGGCGTAGGCGTGGGCGAACTGGAACGTCTGGAACCAGTTGATGTGGATGCCGGCCAGCGTGATGAACTGGTACTTGTAGCCCATCGCCGCGAGTTGTTCCTGGAAACTGGCGATGGTCTTGTCGTCGAGGTTCTTCTTCCAGTTGAACGACGGCGAGCAGTTATAGGCCAGCAGCTTGCCGGGTGACTTGGCCTGCACCGCCTGGGCGAACTCGCGGGCGAAGCCGACGTCGGGTTTGCCGGTCTCGCACCAGACCAGGTCGGCGTAGGGTGCGTAGGCGACGCCGCGGCTGATCGACTGCTCGAGGCCGTTCTTGACGCGGTAGAAACCTTCCGGGGTGCGCTCACCGGTGCAGAAGGGCTTGTCGTTGGCATCGTGATCGGAGGTCAGCAGGTTCGCGGCCTCCGCGTCGGTGCGGGCCAGAATGAGGGTGGGAACACCCATCGTATCGGCAGCGAAACGGGCAGAGATCAGCTTTTCGACGGCTTCCTGGGTCGACACGAGAACCTTGCCGCCCATGTGGCCGCACTTCTTGACGGCGGCCAGCTGGTCTTCGAAATGCACGGCTGCGGCGCCCGCACCGATCATGTTCTTCATCAGTTCGAAGGCGTTCAGCACGCCGCCGAAACCGGCTTCCGCATCGGCCACGATGGGCAGGAAATAGTCGATGAATTCCTTGTCGCCGGGATTGATACCGCGTGACCACTGGATCTCGTCGGCGCGCTTGAAGGTGTTGTTGATGCGGCGAACCATGGTCGGCACCGAGTCGTAGGCGTACAGCGACTGGTCCGGATACATGGTCTCGGAGGTGTTGCCGTCGGCGGCAACTTGCCAGCCGGACAGGTAAACAGCTTCGAGGCCGGCCTTCGCCTGCTGCATGGCCTGGCCGGCGGTGATGGCGCCGAACGCATTCACGTAGCCCTTCTTTGCCGTGCCGTTGACCAGGGCCCAGAGCTTCTCTGCGCCGCGGCGGGCCAGCGAATGTTCGATCGGGAAGGTGCCGCGCAGGCGAACCACATCATCAGCGCTGTATCCGCGCTTGATGCCCTTCCAGCGGGGGTTTTCTGCCCAGTCCTTGGCCAGGGCGGCGGCTTGTGCTTTGCGATCAGTCATGTTCAATCCTCTGAGGGTCGTTGTCGAAGGGGATGCTCCAAAAGGGGGAGCACTGGCGACAGTATAAAGAGGATTTTGCGTTGCAGCAATAGTCTTATATAAGACTCATAGATTTTTTTTATTGTTGTTTAACAATGTACTAACAAGCATATCCCGCAATACGAGAAGCATCTCGCGATAATAAAAGCCAAGGCGCTTTGATGATATATGTCTTATATAAGACGTAGGCTAGTGCAAGGCCGTACTGCTCACGATGACTCCGTCCTCGTCGGCATAGAGCCATTCACCGGGGGTGAAGGTTACCCCGCCGAAGGTGACGGGGATGTCGGCCTCGCCGACATTCTTCTTCACAGTTTTCATCGGATGCGTGTCAATTGCAAAGACGCCGATATCCATTTCGCCAATTGCACGCGAATCACGAATGCAGCCATAGACAACCACACCCGCCCACCCGTTCTTGACCCCAAGGGCCGCGAGCTGATCGCCGACCAATGCCCGGCGCAGGCTGCCACCGCCATCGATCACCAGCACGCGGCCTTCGCCGGCGGATTCGAGCGCTTTTCTGACCAGCGAGTTGTCTTCAAAAAGCTTGAGGGTTGCAATGCGGCCAAAAAAAGCGGCGCGCCCTCCAAAGCTGTTGAACATAGGGTCAACGACACGCACCTTGTCTTCATGGGCGTCGCAGAGGTCAGTAGTTAGCAATTCCATAGTGCAACTGTTCTGTTCATGTTGAGAGCGTCTGCGCAAAACCTCCCGCGCGCTTCTCCGGGCTAGATCGCCGTGGTGATGGGGGGCGTGCTTGCTGTCTCTTCGAACTTGAGGGTGACTTTTTCGTGCTCGTCGACGTCGATGGTGACGCGCCCTCCATGTACCAACCGGCCAAACAGCAATTCGTCGGCGAGCGCGGAGCGGATCGTATCCTGAATCAGGCGCGCCATAGGCCGGGCGCCCATCAGCGGATCAAAGCCCTTTTCTGCCAGCCAGGCGCGCAGCGCGTCGGTGAAGATGGCCTCGACTTTCTTTTCATGCAACTGGCCTTCGAGTTGCATGAGGAACTTGTCAACCACGCGCAGGATGATTTCGGCATCCAGTGCGCGGAACGAGATGATCGCGTCCAGCCGGTTGCGGAATTCCGGTGTGAACATGCGCTTGATATCAGCCATTTCGTCGCCCTGGCCCTTGTTGGCGGTGAAGCCAATGGTGGTCTTTTGCAAAGCCTCGGCGCCCGCGTTTGTCGTCATGACAATCACCACATTGCGAAAATCTGCTTTACGGCCGTTGTTGTCGGTCAAGGTGCCGTGGTCCATTACCTGCAGCAGGATGTTGAAAACCTCCGGATGTGCCTTCTCGATTTCATCCAGCAGCAACACCGCGTGCGGCTTCTTGGTTACCGCTTCGGTGAGCAGACCGCCCTGATCGAAGCCAACATAGCCCGGCGGCGCGCCTATCAGCCGGCTTACCGCATGGCGCTCCATGTACTCCGACATGTCGAAGCGGATCAGCTCGATGCCCATGCCATAGGCCAGCTGGCGGGCAACCTCGGTCTTGCCAACACCCGTCGGTCCGGAGAAAAGGAAACAGCCAATAGGTTTCTGCGGGTCGCCCAGCCCGGAACGCGACATCTTGATCGCTCTTGCCAGTGCGTCGATCGCGGCTTCCTGGCCGAACACCATGTTCTTCAGGTCGCGGTCGAGATTCTTCAGGGCCGAACGATCATCGGTGGACACATGCTGCGGCGGAATGCGCGCGATCTTGGCGACGATGTCCTCGATCTCGAGCTTGCCGATGGTCTTCTTTTGCTTGGATTTCGGCAGGATGCGCTGGGCAGCGCCAGCCTCGTCGATGACGTCGATGGCCTTGTCCGGCAGATGGCGGTCATTGATGTACTTGGCGGCGAGCTCGGCGGCACTGGAAATTGCCGCTGCGGAATACTTGACGCCGTGATGCTCCTCGAAGCGCGACTTGAGGCCGCGCAGGATCGATACGGTTTCGCCGATCGAAGGCTCATTGACGTCTACCTTCTGGAAGCGGCGCGATAGTGCATGGTCCTTCTCGAACACGCCGCGAAACTCGGAGTAGGTAGTGGCGCCGATGCACTTCAGCGCTCCGGACGACAAGGCGGGTTTGAGCAGGTTCGACGCGTCCATCGTGCCGCCCGATGCCGCGCCGGCGCCGATCAAGGTATGAATTTCGTCAATGAAGAGAATGGCGTTCGGGTTGTCCGCCAGTTGCTTGAGAACCCCCTTCAGACGCTGCTCGAAGTCCCCGCGATACTTGGTTCCGGCCAGGAGTGCGCCCATGTCCAGGCAATAGACGGTGGCATTGGCAAGGATCTCGGGCACGCGGCCCTCGACAATATGCAGGGCAAGCCCTTCAGCGATGGCCGTCTTGCCCACCCCGGCTTCGCCGACCAGAAGCGGATTGTTCTTTCGACGTCGGCACAGGGTCTGAATGACTCGCTCCAGTTCCTTGTCGCGGCCGATCAGCGGATCGATCTTGCCAGCCAATGCAGACTGGTTGAGGTTTTGCGTGAAACTCTCCAGCGCGCCAGCCTTTTCCTGCGTTTCGACGTCAGTCTCCGCAGGCTCTTCCTTGCCTCTGACTTGCGGTGTCTTGGTGATGCCATGGGAGATGAAGTTGACCACATCCAGCCGCGTGACGTTCTGGCGTTGCAGGAAAAATACAGCGTGTGAGTCCTTCTCGCCGAAGATCGCCACAAGCACATTGGCTCCGGTGACTTCCTTCTTTCCGGAGGACTGCACATGCAGGATTGCGCGCTGGATGACGCGCTGGAATCCGAGCGTCGGCTGCGTGTCTATCTCATCGCTGCCTGCCACGGTCGGTGTGTGTTCGTTGATGAAGGTCAGCAGTTCCTTGCGCAACCCCTCGATGTCTGCAGCACAGGCGCGCAGCACCTCGGCAGCAGACGGATTGTCCAGTAGCGCCAGCAGCAGATGCTCGACGGTGATGAATTCATGACGTTTCTGCCGGGCTTCGACAAAGGCCATGTGCAAGCTGACTTCAAGTTCCTGGGCAATCATCAGTCTTCCTCCATCACGCAAGCCAGCGGATGCTGGTGCCGGCGCGAAAATTCGCTCACTTGCTCAACCTTGGTTGCAGCTACATCGCGAGGATACACTCCACAGGCACCCTTGCCTTCGCGATGGACCTTGAGCATGACTTGCGTCGATTGCTCGCGCGACAAACCGAAGAACTTTTCCAGCACTACCACGACGAAGTCCATCGGAGTGAAATCGTCGTTGAGCAGCAATACCTTGTACATCGGTGGCGGCTTGGTGCGGCTCTGCTCCGGTGCCAATGCAGCATTGCCCCCCGGGCCGACTTGCTTGCGTGTAACCATGACCGGATTCTAATGTGATTACCGTACAGTTCAACACCACGAAAAGGAGGGGAATATCGCCTCGATAGACTCGCATTTTGGGATGATTTCCATATATGCAAGGGGCGATCATGTGCAATGCAACATCGAAAGTTGTTGACGCTGCTTGACAATGTGCGTAAAACGCGCAAGGTGTTTAGTTCAAACTCCCTCGCAGTGACCTACGGTCGTCTCACAGACTGTCAGTTTGCAGCCCTCTGGATCGCCGTTTGGCCCCCTCTGTCGTACCGAGCTTGAACCTCAAACATGCCCCGGCCGGGGTGCGGTGTTTTGCAGCCCGCAGCGGTGGCCGATTCGTTCGTTTTTGATTAAGGAAAAAGTTACATGGCAACTGGTACTGTTAAGTGGTTCAACGACGCCAAAGGTTTTGGCTTTATTACCCCGGATGACGGCAGCGAAGATCTGTTCGCTCATTTCTCGGCCATCAACATGGCTGGATTCAAGTCCCTGAAGGAAGGCGACAAGGTGACTTTCGACGTGGTGCAAGGCCCCAAGGGCAAGCAAGCGTCGAACATCCAGAAGCCTTGATGCCCTGGATTTTTTCGGCGGCCGGGTAATTCCGGTCCCGGAAAATCAAAGCCCGCCCGACGTAACAATCGAGCGGGCTTTTTTTCGGCCGATCGCTTTGCGCCTACATGCGATCAATCATTGCCTGACCGAACGCCGAGCACTTCACTTCCTTCGCGCCATCCATCAGGCGGGCAAAGTCGTAGGTTACGACCTTGTCGCCGATCGCAGCTTCCATGGACTTGATGATGAGGTCGGCAGCCTCTACCCACCCCATGTGGCGCAGCATCATTTCGGCGGAAAGGATCAGGGAACCCGGATTCACGTAATCCTTGCCGGCGTACTTCGGCGCCGTACCATGAGTCGCTTCAAAGCAGGCATATAGATCCGAAATATTGGCACCGGGGGCGATGCCAATGCCGCCCACCTGGGCAGCCAATGCGTCCGAAATGTAATCGCCGTTGAGATTGAGCGTGGCGATCACGTCATACTCTGCGGGCCGCAACAGAATCTGCTGCAGAAAAGCGTCGGCAATGGCATCCTTGATGATGATGCCGTTGGGCAGCTTTTGCCACGGGCCGCCGTCGATTTCCACGCCACCGAATTCGTTTTTCGCCAGCGCGTACGCCCAGTCACGGAAGCCGCCTTCCGTGTATTTCATGATGTTGCCCTTGTGCACAATCGTCACGGATTTGCGCTTGTTGGCGATGGCGTAGTTGATGGCCGCGCGCACCAGTCGTTCTGTTCCTTCACGCGAAACCGGTTTGATACCGATGCCGGAGGTGTTGGGAAAGCGAATTTTCGTCACTCCCATTTCTTCCTGGAGGAACTTGATGAGTTTTCTTGCCGGCGCCGATTCGGCTTGCCATTCGACGCCGCAATAAATGTCTTCCGTGTTTTCGCGGAAGATAACCATGTCGGTCTTGCTCGGATCCTTGAGCGGTGACGGAATCCCCTTGAAGTAGCGCACCGGGCGCACGCACTGGTACAGGTCCATCTCCTGTCGCAAGGCGACATTGAGCGAACGGATTCCGCCGCCGACCGGTGTGGTCAGAGGGCCTTTGATGGACACCGAGTATTCCTTGCATGCCGTAATTGTTTCTGCCGGCAGCCAGACGTCAGGGCCGTACAGGCGGGTCGCCTTTTCGCCGGCATAGACCTCCATCCACGAAATCTTGCGCTTGCCACCGTAGGATTTCGCGACGGCGGCGTCCACCACTTTTTGCATGACCGGCGTGATGTCTACACCAATGCCATCGCCCTCGATGAAGGGAATGACAGGATTGTCGGGCATCGGCTGGCCCGGAATGATTTTCTGGCCTTGTGCGGGAATCTTGATAAGGGAAGTACTCATGCCTGCTCCGATAATTGTGTGTTGAAAATCAGGAATGATGCGAGAGGGACCCGGATTGATTATCCCCCAAAAGCGCACCCGGCTTCAACCGGCCTTGCCGTCAGAAGGCTGCCGCGCCCGCTGGTAGAATCAAACCGCTTCGCTCGCCGGGAATCCGTACATGGCCGCCAGTTCCTCCGACAATCTGATCGCCGAATCCATCGCCAATGTGCTTGTTGATGGATTCAACAGGCACTATCGCCTGTTTCACGAGAGTTCGGCGCTGGCCAAGCAGCGCTTCGAAGAGGCTCGCTGGCAGGAAGGCCAGCAGGCGGTCAGGGATCGCATCCAGTTTTATGATGATCGCGTCAAGGAGACCACCGAGAAGCTGCATCGCGAATTCAATGCCGATGGATTGAGCGACGCGGTCTGGCAACAGGCCAAGTTGCAGTTCATCGGTTTGCTGACGAATCACAAGCAGCCCGAACTGGCTGAGACCTTCTTCAACTCGGTGTTCTGTCAGATCCTGCACCGTACCTATTTCCACAACGATTTCATTTTTGTGCGGCCGGCGGTTTCCACCGAGTACATCGATTCCGATCCGCCGACATATCGTTGTTACTACCCGAATGACGTCGGCTTCCGCGCCTCGATTCGTCAGGTTTTTGTCGATTTCAATTGGGCACGGCAATTCGACGATCTGGATCGCGATGTGGATTTCGTATTACGCAGCATCGAGTCTCACCTTGGCACCATTCCGGTACGCGAGGCCAACCTCCAGATTCAGGTGCTCAATTCGGCGTTCTACCGCAACAAGGGTGCCTACGTGATCGGCAAGGCGGTCAATGGCGCTTTTGAATATCCGTTTGCCGTTCCGGTACTGCATTCAGCAGCAGGCAAGCTCTACCTTGACACGATCATCCTTGACGCCTGGCGGATCGCGGTGCTGTTCTCCCTTTCGCGCGCTTACTTCATGGTGGATATGGAGGTGCCTTCGGGGTATGTCCAGTTTCTTCGTTCGATCATGCCCAACAAGCCGCGCTCCGAGCTTTACACCATGCTCGGTCTGGGCAAGCAGGGCAAGACCATGTTCTTCAGGGACTTGATCTTCCACCTCCATCATTCGGCAGACCAGTTCATCGTTGCGCCGGGCATCCGCGGACTGGTAATGCTGGTGTTCACCCTGCCCTCCTATCCCTATGTGTTCAAGGTCATCAAGGATGTGTTTGGCAGTTCAAAGGAAGTCGATCACGACACGGTGAGGCGCAAGTACCAGTTGGTCAAGCAGGTCGATCGCGTCGGCCGCATGGCGGATACCCTGGAGTTTTCCAAGGTTGCTCTGCCGCGCAAGCGTTTTTCGCAGGAGTTGATTGATGAACTCTACAAGGAAGTCCCTTCGCTGATGGAAGAGGATGGCGACGACCTGGTCATCAAGCACCTTTACATCGAGAGGCGGATGGAGCCGCTCAATCTCTACCTGGAGAAGGCCGAGAAGGCGGGGCGCGAAGATCAGGTAAACCACGTTGTGAACGAATACGGAAATGCAATTCGGGAACTTGCGATTGCCAACATATTTCCCGGCGACTTGTTGTGGAAGAACTTCGGCGTCACTCGCTACGGTCGCGTGGTGTTTTATGACTACGATGAAATCGAATACATGACCGACTGCAAGTTTCGGCGTATTCCTCCGCCACCCAATTTCGAGGCCGAAATGTCGGGCGAGGTTTGGTACTCTGTGTCGAGACTGGACGTGTTCCCGGAAGAGTTCGAGACCTTTCTGCTCGTGTCGGACAGGATTCGAAAAGCCTTCATGCGGCATCATTCCGATCTGTTTGATGCGGAGTTCTGGCAGAACACGCAAGAGCAGATCCGCAGGGGCGCCGTGCAGGATTTCTTCCCCTACCCGGAAGAACAGCGTTTCTGCAACATCTATGGCAGCGGTTGTTCGGTTTGAGTCGCCTGATCCTTTTCAACAAGCCTTATGGGGTCCTGACCCAGTTTACCGACGCGGACGGACGGCCTACCCTGGCAGACTACATCCCAATCCCGAAGGTCTATGCTGCCGGGCGATTGGATGCGGACTCGGAAGGCCTGGTGGTATTGACTGATGATGGCGCTTTGCAGGCACGGATTGCCGACCCCCATCACAAGTTGCCGAAGCTCTACCGGGTACAGGTTGAAGGCCTTCCCTCGGATGCGGCTTTGCAGCAACTCGAGGCGGGGGTGGAGCTTGGCGATTTCCGCACGCGCCCCTGTCAGGTGCGCCGCATTGCCGAGCCACCGGCTCTCTGGCCACGAGATCCGCCAATCCGGTATCGGGCAGCGATTCCGACCAGTTGGTTGGAAATCGTTCTGCGGGAAGGCAAGAACCGTCAAGTCAAGCGCATGACCGCGCGCGTCGGGTTTCCGACCCTGAGGCTGATTCGCTGGCAGGTGGGCGACTGGACTCTTGAAGGGCTTCCGCCTGGAAAGTGGCGTGAAATTGAGATTTCAGGTCAACCGGACACAACGCAGCGCGTTAATGGACATAACGCCCCGAAAAACCGTGGTGTTATCAACACCCTACCTATACATAAACGAAAGGAAACACCATGAACAAGCTTCTCGCCACCCTGGTTGCCGGCCTGATCGCCACCTCCGCTTTTGCTGCTGATGCTCCGAAGGCTGCTGCTGCTCCCGCCGCCGCTCCCGCTGCTGCTGCCGCCCCGGCTGCTGCCGCCAAGCCCGCTGCTGCTCCGGCCGCTGCTGCCGCTCCGGCTGCCAAGGCTGAAGCCGCTCCCGCCAAGGCTGAAAAGAAGGCCAAGAAGGCCAAGAAGGCCAAGAAGGCTGACGCAGCCAAGTAATTTCCCGTCAGGGATGAAAGAATGGCAGGGTAACCTGCCATTTTTTTTGCCTTTCGGAATCCAGTGGTATTCATTAACATACTGATATAATGGATCTATTTATTTTTCGAGAGGCTTTACCCGGTTTTCTGCACTGGAGATTGATCATGGTTGTCCGGATGCTGCTGGTGGCCGCACTGCTCACTACAGCCCTGCCCGGCTCGGCGCAGCAGGTCCAACTGCCCTTGCTTGAATTGTTTGCGGGAATGCACCGCATTGAGGCCGAGCTTGCAGCGACTTCCGATAGCCGGCAAATCGGGATGATGCAGCGTACAGTCATGCCGCCTCAGCGTGGCATGCTCTTCGTGTTCCCTGAAGTCGCAAAGCACTGCATGTGGATGCGCAATACCCTCTTGCCGTTGTCAGTGGCTTTCCTGGACGAAAGCGGCAGGATCATCAACGTTGAAGACATGCAGCCCAAGACCGAGAACAACCATTGCGCGGCGAAGCCTGCGCGCTATGCGCTCGAGATGAATCTGGGGTGGTTCAGGAGCCGGGGTTTGGGTGCCGGATTTGCCATCACGGGGATCGAGAAGGCACCTTCCGGCCGCTGAAGATAGCGCGTTTCTGCACGCCACGTGTTGCTCGGGCCTGCGTTGGCCGCAAGCGCAAATTCAGTAGTGCGGAGGTATTTCGTCCCGCAAATTTCTCTGTTCACCGGAAGTGCCGGATAGCATTAGTTGATACAACTCACGGAACTGCGCTTGCAGCAAATCGATTTGCTGCTGCTGCCTGAAAAGGGCTCGGTTCAACTCTTCCAGGTGATCCTCGTTGAGACCGAGCTTGATCTCGAGTTCGGTGATTCTGGATTCCATTGCGATTCCTTTTGGTCAAATAGCGAAGGGCGCCTTCTCGGCGCCCTTCGATGATTGCGACATCGCTCGTTCGCGATGGTTGTGATCAGGCGAAATTCTTTGCCGCAAAATCCCAGTTTGCCAAGGAGTTCAGAAAGGTTTCGACGAACTTGGGTCGCGCGTTGCGGTAGTCGATGTAGTAGGCATGTTCCCACACGTCGACGGTCAGCAGCGCCTTGTTCTCGCTGTTCAGCGGGGTGCCGGCGCCAGAGGTATTGACGATATCGACCGTGCCATCCGGCTTCTTCACCAGCCAGGTCCAGCCCGATCCGAAATTGCCGACCGCAGAGGCCTGGAAGGCCTTCTTGAACTCGTCGAAGCTGCCCCATTTCTTGTTGATGGCATCCGCCAGAGCGCCCGTCGCCGTACCGCCACCGCCGACTTTCATGCTGTTCCAGAAGAAGCTGTGGTTCCAGACCTGGGCGGAGTTGTTGAAAACACCGCCGGCAGGCGCCTTCTTGATGATGGCCTCGAGGTCGAGACTTTCGTACTCGGTGCCCTTGATCAGGTTGTTGAGGTTCGTGGCATAAGCCTGATGGTGCTTGCCGTAGTGGTATTCGAAGGTTTCCTTCGAGATGTGCGGGGCGAGGGCATCCATCGCATAGGGCAGGGGGGGGAGGGTATGTTCCATTTTGATTCTCCAGATGCTGTGGGATGAGGTCGGTAAAGTTGACTATTATAGTCAAGAATATTTCAGGTGGCAATTGCCTGATGGTCGGCGTTGCTGGAAAGAATACTGGCCTCGGCTTCGCCGTGCGCGAGATACAGGCTCACCGGTTGACCGACAAGCAAGGTGGAGGCATCTGTCACCAGATTTCCATCGGCATCGCGAACAATCGAAAAGCCGCGCGCCAGTGTCGCTTCCGGATTCAGGTGCGCAAGAGCCGCCGCGATGTTATCGAGAGCATTCCATCGCTTCTGTTGCTGTGTGCGAATGGCAGCATCCAGCCGTTGGCCAAGCATTCCGATGCGCCCCCTGCGTTTTTCGGTACGGGGAACCGAGCGTCCGAGGGCAAGCGCGGCACGGTTCAGCCGATCCCGATGGTGCCGCAGGTTGTTGGCGAGGCACGAATTCAACTGCGAGCCGAGCAGCGCGAGGCGGTCTCCCGCTTGCGCCAGCCTTGTTGCTGGATGAATCAGGCGCAGCGACAGGTGATCCACTCCCTGTTGCTGCCGGGCCAAACGATACTGCATGGCCTGGCGGAGGCTTGTTCCCAGACTGGCGATTTCTCCCGCCGCCTCGTACCATCCCTGCGTGGCCAGTTCGGCGGCAGCCGTGGGTGTTGCGGCACGCAGGTCGGCGACGAAATCCGCGATGGTGGTATCCGTCTCATGTCCGACGCCGCAAATCGTCGGCAGCGGACTAGCGACGATTGCACGCACCACGACCTCTTCGTTGAACGCCCAAAGGTCTTCGATGCTGCCGCCGCCGCGCACGATCAGCAGCAGATCACATTCGTCGCGCTGGCCTGCCACGGTGATCGCCTTTGCTATTTCATTGACAGCACTCTCGCCCTGGACCAGTGTCGGGTAGAGGATCGCAGTCAGATGCGGGGCACGGCGCTTGAGCGTCACCATGACGTCACGCAAGGCAGCAGCGCGCGGCGAGCTGATGATGCCGATGCGACGTGGGAAGCGCGGCAGGGCCCGCTTGCGCTCGACCGCAAACAGGCCCTCGGTCTCGAGCCTCGCCTTCAATCTGGCGAAGGCCTCGAACAGGCGTCCCAGTCCGGCGCGCCGCAAGGTTTCGATGTTCAACTGGTATTCGCCACGAGGTTCATAGAGCGACACCAGGGCCCGTGCCTCGACCTGCTGACCGTTCTCCAGTCGCCAGGGGATTGACTGGGCGCGCGAGCGAAACATTACGCAGCGCGCCTGGGCGTTTTCGTCCTTCAGCGAAAAGTAGACGTGGCCAGAAGCGGCGCGGGTCAGGTTGGAAATTTCTCCGGCTACCCAGAGCAGCGGGAACTCCCTTTCCAAGGCCTGCCGTGCCAGCCGGTTGAGCTCGCTGATGCTGACGACAGTGGCGGGGTCGAGCATGAAATGGGGGTCTGAAGGCAAGGATCGAGAGGAGGGAAAATTCTACAGCATCCACACATTTCGGCGGCCTGACAGGCGAGGTCCTCAAAGCCCCGTTTCTGCTGGTGTGCTCTATATATCCAGTTGATTAATAACGAATATATAGTTGCTCTGAAATTGCTCGAAATGGGGAAAGCCCTTGTGGGAGGCGCACTTAGCTCGGTTCGCACATCCTGATCCACAAACTTATCCACAGATTTTGTGGATAAGCCGGCCACTATTCCCTTGCTTTGCGCCGGAGGCAATCGACTACTGTACGCGGCATGTTTCGACCCAGCCCTGCTGCATGAGCAACTCCCTGATTCCTCTTCCCGCCGGCGCCTTGATCGGCCTGTTGCGCGAGGCGCTTGAAAGCACGCTGGTCGAACGCGGGCTTGGGCAGGGACTGGAACTGCTCGGTCACGCCGAAGGCTACTGGGCGGCCCTGCCATTGATGGAACTGCGACGCATGGCCGAGGCGGGCAACCGCAATGCACAAGCCGAGCTGGCCTGGCGTCATGCTGCCGGCGAAGGTGTAACCAAGTCCTACGCCACTGCGGTGCGCTGGGCTTCTGCAAGCGCCGAACATGGCTGCCCGGCAGGCGAGGCCGTGCTGGGCTGGCTGTTGTATCAGGGTTTTGGCTTGCCACGCGACTACCGCGAAGCCGTGCGTCTGTTCGAGTCAGCGGCCCGACAAGGTGACACGCGCGGCATGACCTGGCTGGCCCTGTGCCTCGTGCGCGGGCATGGGGTGACGGCGGATACGCCACGCGCTGCCGGCCTGTTCGAGCAAGCCGGGCAAAAAGGCGCGCACCTCGCCCAGTACTGGCGCGGTCGCGTGCTCTATTTCGGCATCGGCGTCGGCCGCGATTTTTCGGCAGCTGCGCATTGGCTGCAACTGGCCGCTGCGCATGGGCAATCCGGCGCGCACGATTTGCTCGCGCGTTGCCATTTCTTCGGCCGCGGTGTCGTTGAAGACCACGCAGTGGCGGTGGACTACTGGCGGCAGGCTGCGGTCGACGGCGTTGTCAGCGCAAGCTTCTGTCTGGGGATGTGCCTGTATGCCGGCGAAGGGCTGCCCGCGGATGCTGCCGAGGCGGTGACCCATTTCCGTGTCGCCGCGCGCAAAGGAATGGCGGGCGCCATGTTTCTCCTGGGCCAGTGCTACACCTTCGGCCTCGGCGTCACGCGCGATCCGGAAGCGGGCGTGGCCTGGTATCGGCGGGCTGCCGAGAAGGGCAGCCGCGAAGCTGAGTTTGAAATGGGCGAGTGTCATGCACAGGGTGTCGGTCCGGTGGGTCGCGACTTCAAGGAGGCACTGCGCTGGTGGCGTGCGGCGGCACGTCGCGGCCATGCACGGGCGCGAATCAAGATCGCCCATGCTTACCGTTGGGGGGACGGCATTGCGGAAAACAAGGCGCTCGCCCTTGCGTGGTATCGGCGCGCCGCGGAGCAGGGGGATATCACCGCGCGGGTCTGGCTGGGCGAGTGCTACGAACACGGCGAAGGGGTGCGCGCCGATGCGAGTATCGCGCTGACGCACTATCAGGCGGCGTCCGAGGCGGGTGACGCCCATGGGCAGGCCGAGTACGGACGCTGCCTGTTGCTGGGCGTGGGCTGCGAGGCCGAGCCGGCGCGCGGCGAAGCCCTCTTGCGCAAGGCCGCAGCGGCAGGCTGGACGCAGGCGCTGAAGGAACTCGAGCGCCATGGCTTTGTGCGGGGAGAGGCTTTGCTGTATGCCGCTACCAGTGCAGACGACAGGCGGTTGATTGACGCCGTTAACTGGTTTCGCACCGCGGCCGAACTGGGACATCGCCGTGCAGCCTTCATGCTCGCCGAGTGTCTGCGCCATGGAACCGGCACGGCAGTAGATGTGCCGCAAGCGGTGGCCTGGTACCGCAAGGCGGCGACGCTGCTCGATGCCAAGATCCTGCTTGCCGACTTGTTCTATTTCGGCCAGGGCCTGCCGCGCAATTTGCGCGAGGCCTTGCGCTGGTACGAGAAGGCAGCGGTGATGCACGAAGATCCCTACGCCATGTACAGCCTTGGCTATTGCCTGTTGCTCGGAGAGGGAGCGCCGCGTGATGCTCGTGCCGGAGTGCATTGGCTGCGGCGGGCAGCCTTGCAAAGCGAGCCTGACGCGCAATACGAACTGGGCCTGGCGTACTACCGCGGTGACGGGTTGAAACCCAGCCTGCGACTGGCGACCAAGTGGTTGAGGGCCGCGGCGCGTTTGGGACACGGCTCTGCACGTGCCTTTCTGGAGCGCATGGAGCGCGGCAGCCGGTTGAGTTAAGCGTGGCTAAGCAGTTGCAGCGAGTTGCTGATTCAATTGCTGGAGGGTGTGATCGAGTTTCTCGGCCATTTCGGCCAGCAGATCGCGGCCTTGTCGCCTGGCTTGACGCGCGGCGATGAACAGTTCGTAGAGCCTTGAACCAAACAGCTTCTGTAGTTCACGTTCGATTTCCAGCAGTCTGGCCCGCATGCCTTCCACCTGACGCACAAGAGTCGGCACTGACGCCACGGCGGCGCTCTCCCCGCGAGCTGCGCGGCGGTCTTGCGGCCCCTCCTGCCACAGCGCCGCCACTTCCAGCAAGGAAGTTTCGTCGCCGGCGCGATAGGCGCGATTGGCTTCCGACATGAGGTGGGTGCGCCAGGCCCGGTCCGCTTCATCGGTGGCGCGATCGGGATGAATTTTCTGCGCGATCTGGCGAAACAATCGCTTCACGTCAGCGCTGGGTCGGAAGGCTGCCGGCTCATCGGCGCTGGCTTGAGTGAAGCGCTCGCTCTCGCGCGCCGACTGCTGGGCCCTTTCCTGCTTTTCCTGTGCCTCGGCGCGAATGCCTGGACTTTCCGGCGCGCGCTGCGCTTGTTCGCTGGCAATTCGGGCCTGGAGGGCGTCGAGTTCCACCATGCGGCGTCCCACCAGTTCGTAGTAGCGGCGGGTAAATTCCGCCACTTCGGCCTGGGCGGTGGCCAGTTCCAGTTCCAGTTCGGCGACTTCCTGCGTCAATTGCGTGAGTTCCATCTGCAAATGCAGGTCGGCATCCGCCACCGCGATTGCGCCATGATGCGCTGCTGCGGCGCAGGCGCCGACGTGCAGCAGGCTGCCGGGCGCGGCAATCAGTTCCGGTGGCGCGTCACACCGATAGAGCAGTGTGATGTCGGAATTCTTTTGCCGCAGATTGCGGTAGGCCTCAATGGGCAGAATCCGTGCAGGGAATAGGTCGGCGACCTGCTCCGGCCACTCGCTGCGATCATTGCGGGCAACCCAGCGATGGGCTTCCTGCCACAGCGCCTCTCTGGTTGCGATCCGCTCACGCTGCCTCTGCCAGGCGGCGTTCTGCTCATCCTCGCCATCGCGTGCGAGACGGCTTTTCATCAGGGACAAGGTGGCGCGCAGGGCGATGCGGGCCGCAAAGTCGGCCGCCGGGAGGACCAGGCAAAGGGGTCGGATGGCGAGGTCGAGCGCGTTGGATATTTCCGGCAACTGCTGGTCGTCCGGGGCGAGGATCACCAGGGTGCGTCCTTCCGCCAGCGCAATCGCGGCGAATGCGGCGAGCACCGCCAGGGGGCGTTGCGGGACCGCCTCTTCGCGCGGCATCGCGGCCAACGAGGCGACCGCAAAATGCGCAAACCAGGCCGCTGCAACAGCAGCGGGATCGACGTCGGGCTTGGCGGTGGGCGCGGATAGCGAAGGCATGTCCTTCCAAGCTTATCCAGTCCGCCATGTTTCCAGGCTTGGGATGAAAGCGGATTTCCGGTCCTGTTTCGGATTTCACCCAGACATCCATTTGTATTGCCGAATCGGGCCAGTCGGGCTAAAGTTCGCGCTTTCCTGCTTACCGGAGTCGTCCACGTGTTTTCAATCATTCAGGCTGCAGGCTGGCCCATCTGGCCACTCCTCTTCGCCTCAGTAATTGCTGTCGCACTCATCATCGAGCGCGCCACGGCCTTGCGGCGCACCAAGATCGTTCCCGCCGGTTTGCTCCACAGCGCGGTGGCCGACTATCGTCAAAGCGGCGTGTCCGATGCCCAACTGGCGCGCCTCGAAGCGCATTCGCCGCTGGGCCGCGTCCTGGCTGCTGGCATGCGCAATGCCAAGAGCTCTCGCGAAATCATGAAAGAGTCGATCGAGGAAGCGGGGCGCGGCGTGGCCCATGAGCTGGAAAGATTCCTGACGACATTGGGTACCATCGCCACGATTGCGCCCTTGATGGGCCTGTTCGGCACGATCGTCGGCATGATCGAGATCTTCGGCTCCTCGACTGCCGCGGGCAACAATCCGCAGGCGCTGGCGCATGGCATTTCGGTGGCGCTCTACAACACCGGTTTCGGCCTGATCATCGCCATTCCGAGCATGATTTTCTATCGCCACTTCCGGGGGCAGGTCGACGGTTTCCTGGTCGAGATGGAGCAGGAAGCGGTGAAGCTGGTCGAAGTCATGCAAGGCAACCGCAAGTAAGGGTGGCGCGATGAACTTCCAGCGAGGACGGCAGCGCGAAGAACTCGAGATCAACCTGATCCCGATGATCGATGTGCTCCTGGTGATCCTGATTTTTCTCATGATCACCACGACGTATTCAAAGTTCTCCGGGCTCGAGATCAATCTGCCCACCGCCGACGCGCCGCAAAACAAGGAACAGCCGAACGAGATCAACGTGGTGGTTACCGCGGCCGGCGAGATCATGGTGAACAAGACTGCGCTGGGCGGTCGCGACATCGAAACCATCGCGAATGCGATGAAACGCCTGACCGGCACCGGCAAGGAGCCGGTAGTGATCATCAACGCCGACGCCAAGGCCGCGCATCAGAGCGTCATCGATGTCATGCAGGCGGCGCAGCAGGCCGGGCTGTCGCACATATCCTTTGCCACCCAGCAGGCGCAACGCTGACGCCGGCGGTCTAGCCGCTGTCTGGCGGCGGCGTGGTCTGGCGGCCTGCCTGCTGCTTCCCTTTTCGCTGGTGTTCATGGGGCTCGTTGCCTTGCGGCGAACCTTGTATCGTGCTGGCCTCTTGCACAGGGAGCACCTCCCGGTGCCCGTGGTGGTGGTTGGCAACATCACCGTCGGCGGCAGCGGCAAGACGCCCCTGGTGATCCATCTGGCACAGGCTCTGCGCGCGCTCGGGCGACATCCCGGAATTGTCAGCCGCGGCTATCTCGGCGATGCGACGCATGTGGCGGAAGTGACGTCCGGCAGCGATCCAGGCACGGTCGGTGACGAGCCCCTGTTGCTGGCACGGCGTAGCGGATGTCCGGTCTTTGTCGGCAGAGACCGGGTGGCGGCGGCCCGTGCTCTGCTCGCCGGGTATCCGCAATGCGATCTGATTCTCGCGGATGACGGTTTGCAGCACTATCGTCTGGAGCGCGAGATCGAGATCGCGGTGTTCGACGAGCGCGGGGTGATGAACGGCTGGTGCCTGCCAGCCGGGCCGTTGCGCGAGCCGACCTCGCGCCTGTCGCGGGTGGATGCGGTGGTTCTCAACGGAACCGCCGTATCGCCAGCGCCGACTTTTCAGCGCCCGGTGTTTGCAATGCGCTTGCGCGACGAGAGTTTCCATCGGCTCGACGATCCGTTGACGACGTGCAGTGCTGCGGATCTTGCCGGCCAGACCCTGAACGCCGTGGCCGGCATCGGCGCCCCGCAGCGGTTTTTCGATCGATTGCGCGCCATGGGGCTGAGCTTTGCCGAGCACGCATTCCCCGATCATCATGATTTCCGCGCCGAAGAACTCGCCTTTGACGGCGACGCGATCCTGACGACAGAAAAGGATGCCGTAAAATTGGCTCGACTTTCCTTGCCTCTGCCGGTCTGGGTATTGCCCGTCACGGCCGAGACAAGTCCCGACCTCGCCGCATTTGTTCTGGAGAAGATCGATGGACACCCGTCTGCTTGAAATACTTGTTTGTCCCGTCTGCAAGGGGCCGCTGGAAAACCGCAAGGCGGCGTCCGAACTGGTCTGCAAAGCCTGCAAACTCGCCTATCCGGTCAAGGACGATATTCCGGTGATGCTCGAAGACGAGGCGCGTCAGCTCGGGCCCGAAGAAGCCTGATGGGGATTCGCGTCGTTATCCCGGCGCGCTACGCATCGACGCGCCTGCCGGGAAAGCCCTTGGCCGATATTGCCGGCCGGCCGATGATCGTGCGCGTGGCGGCCGCGGCCCGGCGCGCGCGGACCGATGGCGTCTGGGTGGCGACCGATGACGAGCGGATTGCCGCAGCGGTTCGGCAGCACGGCTTCGATGCGGTGATGACCCGCGCCGACCATGCCAGCGGCACGGATCGCATCGCCGAGGTGGCGGATCAACTCGACTGGAATGATGACGACGTCGTGGTCAATGTGCAGGGTGACGAGCCGCTGCTGGAGCCCGCCCTGATCGAAGCCGTTGCCGCGGCCTTGCACGGCGATCCCGATGCGGCGATGGCCACCGCCGCCCACCCACTGACGGGTGCGGATGATTTCTTCAATCCCAATGTGGTCAAGGTGGTCTGTGATGTGCGTGGCCGCGCCTTGTACTTCAGCCGCGCTCCCATCCCGTGGGACCGGGATCGGTTCGCGGAAGCACGCGACGAGCTGCCTGCCGATCCGCGGGCGCTGCGCCACATCGGCTTATATGCCTATCGCGTAAGTTTTCTGCGCCGCTTTGGCCAACTTGCCGCCTCACCCCTGGAACGCTGCGAGTCGCTGGAGCAACTACGCGCGCTTTGGCATGGCTATCCCATTCAGGTGGTGAGTGTCGACCATCCACCTGCGCCCGGGGTCGATACGCCAGAAGATCTGGAACGCGTGCGCCGATTGTTTGACGCCGGCAAGGATTCGGAGTAAGTTTTGCCAAGATTAAAAAATTCAAAAAAATCTTTTAAATCATTGAGATAAACTTTACTTTGGGGGGTAGATATGAAATTGATTCTGTTGGGTGGGCCGGGTGCCGGCAAGGGTACGCAAGCGGGATTCATTACCGAGAAATACGGGATTCCGCAGATATCGACAGGCGACATGTTGCGCGCGGCGGTCAAGGCCGGGACTCCGATGGGCCTTGCGGCAAAGAAAGTCATGGACGCCGGAGGACTGGTGTCCGACGAGATCATCCTCGGCCTGATCGGCGAGCGCCTGACGCAGCCGGACTGTGCCAACGGCTTCCTGCTGGACGGCTTTCCGCGGACCATTCCGCAGGCTGAAGCCTTGCGCACTCAGGGCGTTGGACTCGACTGCGTGCTCGAGATCGATGTCAGCGACGAAGAAATCATCAGGCGCATGAGTGGTCGTCGTGTGCACCTGGGGTCTGGACGCACTTATCACGTTGTATTCAATCCGCCCAAGGTCGAGGGAAAAGACGACGTCACCGGCGAGGCGCTGATTCAGCGGGATGACGACAAGGAGGAAACGGTCAAGAAACGCCTGGCGGCGTATCACGCCCAGACCAAGCCGCTGACCGATTTCTATTCCAAGTGGTCCGAGTCTGGAGCCAAGGGTGCGCCGAAGTACCGCAAGGTTTCCGGGATCGGCTCGCTCGATGCGATCAAGAGCGCGGTATTCGCCGCACTGAGTTAACGCATCGTCCATCCGTATTTCCGACGAGGAGTTCCCATGGCCAGTCATATCCGACGCATCGCTGTCTGTACCGGCGGGGGAGACGCCCCCGGTCTGAATGCCGTGATCCGGGCGGTGGTCATCGCGGCCGCCAACCGGGGCTGGGAATGCTACGGAATCCGGGAGGGCTTCAACGGCATCATGTTCCCGGAGCGCTACCCGGAGGGTGGCGTGTTCCGCCTGACTCGCGAAAAGGTCCGCGGCATCGGGCATCTGGGCGGCACCATATTGGGTACCACCAACAAGGGCAACCCGATGCATTTCCCTATGAAAATGCCCGACGGGACAACGAAGGACCTGGATCGAACGGATGAGATTCTGGAGTTTTTCGCGAAGAAGGAACTCGATGCTCTGGTGTCCATCGGTGGCGACGGTTCGCTCACCATCGCCAATGCGCTGCACCAGAAAGGCTTGCGCGTAGTGGGTGTGCCCAAGACCATCGACAACGATCTGGACAAGACCTTCACCACGTTCGGCTTCGATACGGCGGTGGCCTTTGCCACCGAGTGCATGGACCGGCTGCACAGTACGGCCGAAAGCCATCAGCGGGTGATGGTGGTCGAGGTCATGGGCCGCTATGCAGGCTGGATTGCACTGCATGCGGGTATTGCAGGCAGTGCCCATGCCATCCTGATCCCCGAGATTCCGTTCGATATCGACAAAGTGGCGGCCAAGATCCGCGCGCGGGACAACGAGGGCAGGATGTATTCCCTGGTCATGGTTGCAGAAGGTGCCGAACCGATCCATGGTCATCGGGAAGTTCTCGCTCCGGCCGAGATCGGTCACGCCGAGCGCCTCGGCGGAGTCGGCGAGCGAATCGCCAAGGTGCTCGGCGAGCGGACCGGCAAGGACGTCCGGGTGGTGGTGCTCGGCCATCTGTTGCGCGGAGGCAGCCCGACGTCATTCGATCGACTTGCGGCCATGCGCTTTGGCACTGCCGCGGTCAGGGGGCTGGATGAGGGGCGGTCCGGCGTCATGGTGGCCCTCGCCTTCCCCAACGTAAATTATGTCGCGCTGGAGGAGGTCGCCGGCAGGATGAAGGGTGTTCCCCTCGACTGCGATACCCTGCAGACCGGCAGGGATCTGGGAATCAGCTTCGGCGACTGATCTGCGCCGCCCGGTGCAGATCAGTTCCTTCCGGCCGGTTCGGACTACTTGCCGGGATTCAGGATTTTGGCAACCTTGTTGAGCCGCAACCGATAGGCGTCCGGCAAGCCGGAACCCAGCAGCGGGCGCAGATACATCCTGAACGCGTCGGTGACATCGGTGCCGCTGGCAGCGATGAACTCGTCTTCCATGACCCGGGTTTTCCCCGCCACGGATTCCAGCGGAACCAGTTGGTAATCAACTGAGTAAAAGCCTGTGCGCTTGATCGCCACGGAGCCGTCGCGATCGCCCCACATGGCGTATTGCACGGCCTTTTCGCCGACCTCGCGGGCTTCGCGCTGGTCGACATCCGATACGCAGCCCATGAACGAACGCTGGAGATAGCCAAAGGTGTCGCCCCGTACACGCTTGATGCCCAGCTTGCTCTTGATCTCGTCGCAGAGCAGATCGGCGAGGGCGCCGGTACCCGAGAGCTGCACATTGCCGTGGGCATCCCGTTCCACGTGCGTCGTCAGTTGAGTGATGATGGGCGTGCCCTGGCTGTCGTGAATGCCCTCGGACGCTGCAATTACGCAGCGGCCGTATTTTTCGTAGGTGGTCTTGACGTCCGCCAGGAATTTATCGACGCTGAAGGTGCGTTCCGGCAGGTAGATCAGGTGCGGGCCATCGTCGGGAAATTTCTTCCCAAGGGCCGCCGCGGCAGTCAGAAAGCCGGCATGCCGTCCCATCACCACGCCCAGGTAAACCCCTGGCAGTGCGGCGTTGTCCAGGTTGGCTCCCATGAAGGCCTGTGCGACAAAGCGGGCCGCTGACGGGAAGCCCGGTGTGTGGTCGTTGCCGACCAGATCGTTATCGATTGTCTTTGGAATGTGAATGCAGCGCAACGGATAATCGGCTCGCCTCGCTTCTTCACTGACAATCCGCACCGTGTCGGAAGAATCGTTGCCGCCGATGTAGAAGAAGTAGCCAATGTCGTGCGCCTTGAGAACCTCGAATATCTCGTGGCAGTACTTCAGGTCGGGTTTGTCGCGCGTCGACCCCAACGCCGAGGACGGCGTGCTGGCGACCATTTCGATGTTGTGGCTGGTTTCCTGGGTGAGGTCGAGGAAGTCTTCGTTGACGATGCCGGACACGCCGTGATAGGCGCCATAGACCAATTCGACGTTGCGGAACTTGCGGGCTTCGAGGACGACACCGGCCATCGATTGATTGATGACGGCGGTCGGTCCTCCGCCCTGGGCGACCAGTACCTTTCCTCGTGGCATGGTGCGGCGTTCGTTTCGGTTGATCAGGCTGGATTGATTTTCGGTCATGTGAGTAGATCCGTCTTCAGTAATTGAGCCAGGCTGGCAAACTGCTCCTCGATATTTACTATATCCGTCATTTACCTCGGGTGGCATCCATCAACCGGATTTGTTCATCAATTGAATTTCTTCGCTCTCGGCGCGGTGTGATGCACTATGTGACTTCATCCGCGGCACCCGGCGATTAATCGGACCCGAAACACGGGCCGGGCCTTTTTTTCGAGGCTGCACGGTTTGGATGGCATGATAAAATAGTCGATTGAGTTCATTAATTACCTGAGGGGGGACTTCTATGTCAGCAGGACTGATGTTTGCGTTGATCTGTGCCGTGGCGGCAATCGCTTACGGCTGGATCATGAGCCAGTGGATTCTGGCGCAACCGGCGGGCAATGACCGCATGAAGGAAATCGCCGCCGCGATTCAGGAAGGCGCTCAAGCGTATCTGAATCGTCAATACACCACGATCGGTATCGTCGGTGCGGTACTTGCGGTGCTGATCCTGGTATTCCTTGGGGCAAAGACGGCCATCGGTTTCGTGATTGGTGCCGTATTGTCCGGCGCTGCCGGCTATATCGGCATGAACGTTTCGGTTCGCGCCAACGTGCGCACGGCGCAGGCAGCAACTGTCGGCTTGAACGAGGCGCTTAACGTGGCCTTCAAGGGCGGTGCCATCACCGGCATGCTGGTGGTTGGCCTCGGCCTGCTGGGCGTTGCCGGTTACTACGCCGTGCTGAAGTTCATGGGCGGCCCGAACATCAAACTGGAAGACATCATCCATCCGCTGGTCGGCCTCGGTTTCGGTTCCTCCCTGATTTCGATCTTCGCCCGACTCGGCGGCGGCATCTTCACCAAGGGCGCCGACGTCGGCGCCGACCTGGTGGGCAAGGTGGAAGCCGGCATTCCCGAGGATGATCCGCGCAACCCGGCGGTGATCGCCGACAACGTCGGCGACAACGTCGGCGACTGCGCCGGCATGGCGGCCGACCTGTTCGAGACCTACGCGGTGACCACGGTGGCCACCATGCTGCTGGGTGTGCTGCTGCTCAAGGCGAATCCGGCCTTCGCCGAACAGGCGGTCATCTTTCCGCTGGCACTGGGCGGCTTCGCGATCATCGCCTCGATCATCGGCGTGATGTTCGTCAAGGCACGTGACGGCGGCAAGATCATGAACGCGCTGTATCGTGGCCTGGCGGTCGCCGGCGTGCTGGCGCTGGTCGCCTTCTACCCGATGACCACCTGGCTGATCGACGATCACCTGCTCGACAGCGTGATGAACATCAGCGGCGGCTCGCATATGCGCCTCTACGGTGCGGCGGTGGTCGGTCTGGTCCTGACCGGCCTGATGGTGTACATCACCGAGTACTACACCGGCACGGAATTCAAGCCGGTGCAGCATGTGGCGGAAGCGTCGACCACGGGTCACGGTACCAACATCATCGCCGGTCTCGGCGTGTCGATGAAGTCCACTGCATGGCCGGTGCTTTCGGTGTGTGCCGCGATCTGGGCTTCCTACACCATGGGCGGCCTCTACGGCATCGCCATCGCTGCCACCTCAATGTTGTCCATGTCCGGCATCGTCGTCGCACTTGACGCCTACGGTCCGATCACCGACAACGCCGGCGGCATAGCTGAAATGGCGGAACTGCCGCCTTCCGTGCGGGCCATCACCGATCCGCTGGACGCCGTGGGCAATACGACCAAGGCGGTGACGAAGGGCTACGCCATCGGTTCCGCTGGCCTCGCCGCACTGGTGCTGTTCGCCGACTTCACGCACGGTCTGGAAGCGCTCAAGCCGGGCATCAAGTTCGCGTTCGACCTGTCCGATCCGGCGGTCATCATCGGCCTCTTCGTCGGCGGCATGGTGCCCTACCTGTTTGCCGCAATGGGCATGGAAGCGGTGGGTCGCGCCGCCGGCTCCGTGGTGGTCGAAGTGCGCCGCCAGTTCAAGGAAATCAAGGGCATCATGGAAGGCACGGCCAAGCCGGAATACGGCACCTGCGTCGACATGCTGACCAAGGCCGCCATCAAGGAAATGATGATCCCGTCGCTCTTGCCGGTGCTGGTTCCGGTGGTGGTCGCCGTCGTCATGAACTTCCTGATGCCCCCGCTGAACGGTGTCGGCGCGGGCGTTCGCGCCCTCGGCGGCGTGCTGATGGGCACCATCGTCACCGGCCTGTTCGTCGCCATTTCGATGACCACCGGCGGCGGCTGCTGGGACAACGCCAAGAAGTATATCGAAGACGGCCACTTCGGCGGCAAGGGTTCCGAGGCGCACAAGGCGGCTGTCACCGGCGACACCGTGGGCGATCCGTACAAGGATACGGCCGGCCCGGCGGTGAATCCGCTGATCAAGATCATCAACATCGTGGCACTGCTGATTCTGCCGCTGGTGGTGTGATCTTTCGTAACATGATCGGTCGAACGGGCAGCCTGCGGGCTGCCCGTTTTGCATTGGCGCTCGCCATCTTGGCGAGCGCCGTGGCGACTTGGGCCCAAGCCGATCAGCCAGAAGCGGCGAGCGGCTTTGCGCCCCGGCCTGCGGTGACCAGCAAGGGTTACATGGCAGTTACGGCAAATGTCTACGCGACCGCCGCCGCTTCCGAAATTCTGCAACTCGGCGGCAATGCGCTCGATGCCGCCATCGCCGCGCAATGGGTACTGAACCTGGTTGAGCCTCAGTCGTCGGGCATCGGTGGCGGCGGATTCCTGCTGCATTGGGATGCGACGCAGCGTCTGGTGTCGGTATGGGACGGTCGGGAGATCGCTCCCCGTAGCGCCAGCGCCGACTTTTCCAGGCGGTTCGATGGCAGTGCCGCGAAATTCCACGAGATGCTCGCGACGGGGAAGGCAGTCGGCGTTCCCGGGTTGGTCGCCATGCTGGAAGCGGCGCACGTGCGCCACGGCAAGCTGAAGTGGGCGCGGCTTTTCCAGCCGGCAATACGTCTCGCGGAAAACGGTTTTGCGGTGTCGCCGCGCCTGCACCTGCTGTTGCGCGACGACCCCTTGCTGCGCCGCGACGAGGGGGCACGGGCGCTCTATTACCAGGGAAGCGGCGAAGCCATGCCGGTCGGTGAAATCCTGCGCAACCCCGAGTTCGCCACAACCCTGCGCGGTATTGCGGCAGCAGGTGCGCACGCTCTGCATGAAGGCGCAATGGCCGACCGCATCGTAACAACGGTCGGGCAGCGCGGAGGCACGCTGACGGCAAAGGACATGAGCGACTATCGGCCAAGGCAGCGCGATGCGGTTTGCGGCCCGTATCGCCAGTGGCGCATCTGTGGCATGCCGCCACCGTCCTCGGGAGGCATTGGCGTCCTTCAGTTGCTGGGCCTGCTTGAGCGCAGTCGCGTGCCGGCAGATGATGTTGCTGCACCGGATCATGTGCATCTGTTTGCCGAAGCCGGGCGACTTATCCATGCCGATCGAGCGCGCTATCTGGCCGACCCCGACTTTGTTTCGGTGCCTCAGCGCGCCATGCTTGAGCCTGGCTATCTGGAGCGGCGCGCTCGCTTGATCGATCACCGGCGCAGCATGGGAATAGCACTGCCGGGGGAGCTTCCGCAAATCCAGTCGCAGGCCGACGACGATGCCCCCGAATTGCCCGCGACCACGCATGTTTCGATTGTCGATCAGGCCGGGAATGCCGCGGCGCTGACGAGTTCGATTGAAAGCGCGTTCGGCAGCCGGATCCAGGTCGCCGGGTTCCTGCTCAACAATCAGCTCACGGATTTCTCCTTCACCTCAGCGCGCGATGGCCTGCCGGTCGCCAATCGCTTGGAGCCGGGCAAGCGGCCACTGTCATCAATGGCCCCCACATTCGTGTTCGATGCAAATGGACGGCTTCATGCCGTGCTGGGATCGCCCGGAGGCGGTCGCATCATCAACTATGTGGCACGAACCCTGGTCGCCTTGCTCGACGGCGGGCAGGATCCGGCGCTGGCGGTTTCCCTGCCGCATATCGGCAACCGCAACGGGGCTACGGAAATTGAGCGAGGCCGGGTCCCGGAGGCACTGGCGCTGGAGTTGGAAAGGCGCGGGCATACGTTGCTGCGCACCGACATGACCAGCGGCCTGCACTTGATCGTGCGGGTTGGCGACACATGGGTCGGGGCGGCGGACCCGCGGCGTGAAGGGGTTGCCCGGGGCGAATGATCAGGCTGCGTTGCGCCGGAAATCTCGCGGCCGGAAGCCCAGCAGCCACAGTGTGGCGAAGTAGCTGGCGATCCCTCCCAGCACCACGCCTGAAAGTTGCAGCACGCGCTGGCCACCGCTCATCGCCAGCCATGAGGCATCGCTGGCGCAGGCAAACCACAGTACTGACCCCAGCACGACCAGTGCGGCCGCGAGTTTCAGCATGAATGCTCCCCAGCCAGCCTGTGGCTGGTAGACACCTCGCTGCCGCAGGCCGCGCCAGAGTAGCCACGCGTTGAGGCAGGATGCCAGTCCGATGGACAGGGCCAGCCCGGCATGCTTGAGCCAGCCGACGAAAGCGATGTTCATCAGTTGGGTCAGCGCCAGCGTGATCAGGGCGATCTTTACCGGCGTGCGGATGTCCTGCCGGGCGTAGAAGCCTGGCGCCAGTACCTTGACCAGAATCAGGCCGGTCAGGCCGATGGAATAGGCGACCAATGCTTCCCGGGTGCGCAGGACATCGACGGCGGAAAACGCACCGTATTGAAACAGCGTCGACAGCAGCGGCACGGCAAGCATGGCCAGGGCAAGGGACGCCGGCAAGGTCAGCATCAGGGTCAGGCGCAGGCCCCAGTCGAGCAGGGCCGAGAAATCCTCGGTCTTGCCATCGGCATGGGTTTTCGCCAGGCTCGGCAGCAAAATGGTACCCAGCGCCGCTCCCAGCAAGCCGGCGGGAAATTCCATCAGCCGATCGGCATAGTAAAGCCACGAGACGCTGCCGCTCTCGAGGAACGACGCAAAAATTGTATTGATCAGCAGGCTGATCTGCGCTACGGAAACACCCAATACCGCCGGCGCCATGAGTTTGAGAATGCGCTGCACACCCTCGTCGCGCCAGAGCGGATCAAAGCGCGGCAGCATGCCGATCTTTGCCAGAGCGGGGAGCTGGATGCCGAGTTGCAGCGCGCCGCCGATGAAGACCGCCCAGCCCAGGGCCAGAACAGGCGGATCGAACCAGGGCGCGGCGAACAGCGCCATGCCGATCAGGGACAGATTCAGCATGACCGGCGTGAAGGCGGGCAGGGCGAATCGGCTCCACGTGTTCAGGATTCCCGCGGACAGGGCCACCAGCGACATGAACAGAATGTAGGGGAAGGCGATGCGCGTCAGTTCCACCGTCAGTTGGAACTTCTCGGCATCGGCACTGAAGCCGGGGGCTGTCACGGCGATCAGCAAGGGTGCGGCAGCCATGCCGAGCGCCGTGACTGCGATCAGGATAAGGAACAATACGCTGGCGACCCGATCGACCAGGGTTTTGGTTTCGGCCTCCCCCCGTCGATTGCGGTATTCGGCCAGGATCGGAACGAAGGCCTGTGAAAATGCGCCCTCGGCAAACAGGCGGCGCAACAGGTTGGGCAGGCGGAAGGCGACGAAGAAGGCGTCGGTCATCATCCAGGCGCCGAAACTCCGGGCGATCACGAAGTCGCTGACAAAGCCCAGAATGCGGGACAGCAGAGTCATCCCGCTGACGGTGGCCAAGGCACGGATCAGATTCATGGCGGGT
>JAUXUK010000012.1 GCA_030680805.1 Sulfuritalea sp.
CTTGTGTGAATGTGTTCATGGCTCTGCTCCTTGGGTAACGAGGCGGATTGCCTCATTCCCAACATAGCCAGAACACTGTTTCAGCCTACCTCCAATGCAACAGCGGAGCTCCCATTACCGCGCGAGCGGTTTAGTCCTTTGCCTGATGTCGGTCACCCGCGACATCACCGAGCGGATCCGCATCGAGGATTCGCTGAAGCAGAAGGAGCGCTACCAGCGCGCCCTGCTCGACAATTTCCCGTTTGCGGTCTGGCTGAAGGATACCGAGAGCCGCTTTCTCTCCGTCAACACGGGCTTCGTCCGCATTTTTGGCGCGAAGGACCCGGCGGAACTGATAGGCAAGAATGACTTCGACATCGCGCCGCACGACATGGCCGAAGGCTACCGGGCCGACGACCGCGAGGTGATGGCTTCGCGCCAGAACAAGAGCGTCGAGGAACTGATTCTTACCGAAGGCGAACGCAAGTGGTTTGAAACCGTCAAGGCGCCGGTCCTCGGCGACAACGGAGAACTGCTCGGCACGGTGGGCTTTGCGCGCGACATCACCGAGCGCAAGGCGACGGACGAGGAAATCAAACGGCTGGCGTTCTACGACTCCCTGACGCATCTGCCGAACAGAAGGCTGCTGCGTGACCGCTTGAAGCATGCACTGGCCTCCAGTACCCGCAGCGGCAAACCGGTGGCTGTGCTGTTTATCGACCTCGACAACTTCAAGACGCTCAACGACACCCTCGGCCACCATGTCGGCGACCTGCTGCTGCAACAGGTTGCGGACCGGCTGACCGGTTGCGTCCGCGAAGGAGACACCGTGGCGCGCCTGGGAGGCGACGAATTCGTCGTTGTCCTCGAAGACCTGAGCAACGCCTTGTACGAAGCCGCCACCCATGCCGAAAACGTCGGTGAAAAAATCCTCGTGGCGCTCAACCAGCCCTACGACCTGGCCGGTCATCCCTGCGCCAGCACGCCCAGCATCGGCATTGCCCTGTTCGCCGAGCCGGAGACCACCATCGATGAACTGATGAAACGGGCCGATGTCGCGATGTACCAGGCCAAGGATGCGGGCCGCAACACGCTGCGGTTTTTCGATCCGGAGATGCAGGCGGCGGTGGCCGCCCGCGTCGCCCTCGAAGCCGATCTGCGCGACGGCCTGGAACAAGCCCAACTGCTGCTCCACTATCAGGTGCAAGTCGACGGCACGGGGCGCGTGACGGGAGCGGAAGCTTTGGTGCGCTGGCAGCATCCGCAGCGCGGTCTGGTCTCCCCGGCCGAGTTCATCCCGCTGGCGGAAGAGACCGGACTGATCCTTCCGCTTGGCGATTGGGTACTGGCAACTGCGTGCCATCAACTGGTGGCATGGGCCCGACAGCCGGAAACGGCGCATCTGACGCTGGCCGTCAATGTCAGCGCCCGCCAGTTCCGCCGCAAGGATTTCGTGCGGCAGGTGCGGACCATACTCGAAAGCTCCGGCGCCAGGCCGCAGCAACTCAAACTGGAACTCACCGAGAGCCTGCTGCTGGAAGATGTCGAAGGCATCATCGCCAAGATGAATGCGCTGAAAGCACTCGGCGTCAGCTTCTCGCTGGATGACTTCGGCACCGGCTATTCATCGCTTTCCTATCTGAAGCGCCTGCCGTTGGACCAGTTGAAGATCGACCAGTCCTTCGTCCGCGACATCCTGACCGATCCCAACGATGCCGCGATTGCGCGCACCATCGTCGCCCTGGCCAAGAGCCTCGGGCTTGCGGTGATTGCCGAAGGAGTGGAGACGGAGGCACAACGGGCGTTTCTCGCCAGTGCCGGCTGCCATGCCTGCCAGGGCTATCTGTTCGGCCGGCCCCTGCCGACGGAAGCGTTCGGGGAGCTGATCCGCCGGGCGTGAGGCCTGTCGCCGCCAGCCCTTGCTTCAGGGTGCGGGCAACATAGCGGCACCTCGCAAGGGTTAACCCGGCGCGTCACCCTGCTCCCTGGCCGTATCGTGATCGCGCGAGGGAATGCGCCATAGCCAGACAGAGGTAGACAAACCGATCACCGCGAGCAGGAATTGCAGCCATGGCATGGCCGACAGTGTCCAGATCGACGCGCAGATGGTCAGGCTCATCAGCGTGATGGCGATCACCTTGATGCGATACGGAATGCTGTGGTGCCGCCGCCATTCGATGATCAGCGGGCCGAAGGTCGGGTTGGCGATCAGCCAGCGATAGAAGGGCTCGGAAGCGCGGGCATAGCACGCCGCAGCGACCAGGACGAAGGGTGTGGTGGGCAGGCCGGGCAGGAACACGCCGATTATGCCGAGCACCAAGGCAAGGCTGCCGAGGGTCCACAACACCATGCGCACCACCAGCGAGGGGTGCAATTCCGACTCCGGGATTTCATAGGGGGCCTCGTCCTCGTTCATCCCAGCGCTCGCTCGATGAAATGGCGCGGCACCTTGGTACGAGGCACGCGACCGGCAAACCACCCGCGCACGTCCTGATCGAGGCCGAGCCCGTGCATGTAGTTGTAGAGCGCCTTGTTCAGCGCGATGCCCAGCACGTCGTGATCGACGCCCACGGGATCGATGAAGCCGACGTCGTTCTTCGCAAACGCGCCCGCCGGCAGCGGCTTGAGCCTGACGCCGTAGTGCCCGGGGTTCAGGCCAACCGGCGAATGCACGGTGCAGGCGAAGCGGTGGAAAAATCCGGACTGGATGCAGCCCGCCGCGAACAGCTGCCGCACGTATTCGAGCGCATCCACGGTGTCCTGCACGGTTTGCGTCGGGAAGCCGTACATCAGGTAGGCGTGCACCAGGATGCCGGCATCGGTGAAGGCATGCGTCACCTGTGCCACCTGCTCGACCGAAACGCCTTTCTGCATGAGCTTGAGCAGGCGGTCGGAGGCGACCTCGAGGCCGCCGGAAACTGCGATGCAGCCGCTCTCGGCAAGCTCCGCGCACAGATCCGGTGTGAAGGACTTCTCGAAACGGATATTGCCCCACCATGAAATCGCCCGCTGGCGCTTTTGCAGCTCCGCGGCCAGTGCCTTCAGGGCCTTGGGCGGGGCGGCCTCATCAACGAAATGGAATCCCGTCTGCCCGGTCTCGGCGATGACGGTCTCGATGCGGTCGACCAGCGTCGTCGCGGCAAGCGCCTCGTAGCGCGAGATGTAGTCCAGCGACACATCGCAGAAGCTGCACTTCTTCCAGTAGCAGCCGTGGGCGACGGTCAGCTTGTTCCAGCGCGCGTCGGACCAGAGCCGATGCATGGGATTGAGCATGTCCAGCAAGGAGAGGTAGCGGTCGAGCGGCAGGCCGTCCCAGGTCGGCGTTCCTGCATCGGCGAAGGCTATGTCCGGTTCGCCGGCGTCGATGCAGCGCACGCCTTCCGTGCTGCGGACGAAAGTTCGCACCAACCTGCCCTGCGGCCGCTTGCCTTGCAGATGTTCGAGCAGGGCCAGCAGCGGGCGCTCGCCGTCGTCCAGCGTCACGTAGTCGAAATAGTCGAACACCCGCGGCTCGCCGAGTTCGCGCAATTCGGTATTGACGAAACCGCCGCCGAGCACGGTAACGATCGAGGGATCCTGCGCCTTGATCGCCTGAGCGATGCGAAACGCGCCATACACGTTGCCGGGAAAGGGCGCCGACACCAGCACAAGCTTGGGCGCATGCCGCGCGATGGCCTCCAGCGCCAGTTCGCGCAGGCTTGCGTCAATCAGATTGGGAGGCGCCGCCAGCGCCCTGGCCAGCGGATCGAACGACGCCTGGCTCTGCGCCAGCGATTCCGCGTAGCGCACGAACTCGAAGCGCGAATCGACCGCTTCGCGCAGCACATCGGCGACATCATCGAGATAGAGGGTGGCGAAATGCCGGGCGCGGTCCTGCACGCCGAGGGCACCGAAGGCCCAGGCCAGCGGGTCGCCGCCTTCGTCGTCGATGTAAGCGTCGAGCGATTCGAAACGCGGCCCCTCGGGCAGGAAGTGGCGCCCGCTTATGCGATGCCCGATCGACGGGTCACGCCCCTGCAGGAAGGCCACCGCACAGTCGATCGTGGATAGATAGCGGTCGAATGCCCGGTCGAAGGCCTGAACACGCGGCGTTCGCTGCGCCAAGGGCAAAGCGGAAAGGCACTCACGGATGGCCAGCAGCCCATCGCGCGAAAACAGGCGCAGGACCAGCGCCAGCGCCAGGTCCTCCTGCACCGCATCGATGCCGCGCGAACGCAGAAAGCCGGTCAGATAGGCCGTCGACGGATAGGGCGTGTTGAGTTGCGTCATCGGCGGGATGACGGAGAGGACACGCATCGGCTCTGCGTACTCCGGATTCTGTCGGGGTCACTCGACAGTGACACTCTTTGCCAGATTGCGCGGTTTGTCCACATCCGTGCCCTTCACCAGTGCCGCGTGATAGGACAGCAATTGCAGCGCAATGACATGCAGCACCGGTGACAGCAAGCCGTAGTGCTCGGGCAGACGCAAGACATGCACGCCCGCTTCTTCGTCCACCGCGGAGTCGGCGTCGGCGAAGACGTAAAGCTCCCCGCCGCGCGCGGCGACTTCCTTCAAATTCGACTTGAGCTTTTCCAGCAGGGCATCGTTTGGGGCGATGCTGATCACCGGCATATCTTTGTCGACCAGCGCCAGCGGACCGTGCTTGAGCTCGCCCGCCGGATAACCCTCGGCATGAATGTAGGAAATTTCCTTGAGCTTCAGCGCGCCTTCCAGCGCGATCGGATAGTGATGGCCGCGGCCGAGGAAGAGTGCGTGCTGCTTGTCGGCGAAACGCTTTGCCCATGCTTCGATCTTGGGTTCGAGGGCCAGCACCTTTTGTACGGCGACCGGCAGATGACGCAGGGCCTTCAGATGTCCGCCTTCCTGCTCCGGCGTGAGGCGCCCAGCCTGCTTGGCCAGGGTTACCGCCAGCAGGAACAGCGCGGCGAGCTGGGTGGTGAAGGCCTTGGTCGACGCCACGCCGATCTCGGGACCCGCCCGGGTGAGGAAGCGCAAGGCACATTCGCGGACGATCGCCGATTCGGGCACGTTGCAGATCGCCAGCGTGCGACCCATGCCGAGGGACTTGGCATGCTTGACCGAGGCCAGCGTGTCGGCGGTTTCGCCGGACTGGGAAATCGCCACCACGAGCTGTTCCGGATTGGGCACCGAAACGCGGTAGCGGTACTCGCTGGCGATTTCGACATTGCAGGCGATGCCCGCCAGCTGCTCGATCCAGTAGCGCGCGACGAGGCCGGCATGGAAGCTGGTGCCACAAGCCAGAACCAGCACCGAGCGCACGCCGGCGAGCATTTCCGGCGCGGCGACGCCGAACAGGTTGGGAGTGAGCGTCTGCGCGCCGCCGATCATTTCCAGCGTCGCGGCCAGGGCCTGCGGCTGCTCGAAAATCTCCTTCTGCATGTAGTGCTGGTAGTCGCCCAGCTCCACATCGTCGGCCGAGAGCGTGCTCTCATGCACCGGGCGATCCGCCGGAATGTTCATCGCCGTACCGCCAGCGCCGACTATTCGCAGCGCACCGCGCTTGAGTTCCGCGACGTCACCGTCTTCCAGATAGATCATGCGCCGCGTGACCTGAAGCAACGCTGACGCGTCCGAGGCGGCATAGTTGCCATCCTCGCCCAGTCCGAGCAGCAGCGGCGCACCGTGGCGGGCGACGACGATGCGGTCGTCCCGCTCCTGCAAGACGGCGATGGCGTAGGCGCCGATCAGGCGCAGCGTCGTCAGGCGCACGGCTTCGAACAGATCGGGCGCGGACTTCAGGGTGTGCTGGATCAGATGCGCGATGACTTCGGTGTCGGTATCCGAACTGAAGGCGTAGCCGGCTGCCGTCAGCTCCTGCTTCAGCTCGGCGTAGTTCTCGATGATGCCGTTATGCACCACGGCCAGGCCGGCGGAGACGTGCGGATGCGCGTTGCGCTCGGACGGCACGCCATGCGTCGCCCAGCGCGTATGAGCGATGCCGTGGTGCGCGACCTGCCCTTCGGCCTGCGCCGCCAGTTCGGCAACGCGACCGACGCTACGCAGGCGCGTCAGTGTCGGATTGAGCAGTGCCAGCCCGGCCGAGTCATAGCCGCGATACTCCAGCTTCATCAAGCCTTCGATCAGCACAGGGACAATGTTGCGCGCGGCAACGGCTGCGACGATGCCGCACATGGCTCAGACTTTCTTCTTCACCGGCCGCTTCCAGCCGGGAATCGACATCTGTTTGGCGCGAGACACAGTCAGCTGATCGGGCGGAGCGTCCTTGCTCAAGGTCGTGCCGGCGCCAAGCGTGGCGCCGCGACCGACGGTGACGGGCGCGACCAGCTGGGTGTCGGAGCCGATGAAGACATCGTCCTCGATCACGGTGCGGTGCTTGTTGGCGCCGTCGTAGTTGCAGGTGATGGTGCCGGCGCCGACGTTGACGCGGCTGCCGATGGTGGCATCGCCGATATAGGCGAGATGGTTGGCTTTGGAGCTGTCGGCAATGGTCGAATTCTTCACTTCGACGAAATTGCCGATATGCACACCGGTACCGAGTTCGGTGCCGGGCCGCAGGCGCGCGTAAGGTCCGATGATGTTATCCGCACCCACCGCGGCGTCTTCGATGTGGCAGAACGGGGCGATGCGTGTGCCGCGGCCGATGCGGCAGTTCTTCAGAACGCAGTGGGCGCCGATGGCAACGTTGTCGGCGAGCTCGACGCGGCCTTCGAAGACGCAACTGACGTCGATGTTCACATCGCGCCCGCACTTGAGTTCGCCGCGCACATCGATGCGCGCCGGATCGGTCAGCGTCACGCCGACTTCCATCAGTCGATCGGCGACGTTGCGCTGATGCACGCGCTCCAGGGTGGCGAGTTGCAGCTTGCTGTTGACGCCCTCGGTCTCCCAGGCAGCATCCGGATGCGCGGTCACCACCGGCATGCCTTCGGCCACGGCCAGGGCGACGATGTCGGTCAGGTAGTACTCGCCCTGCGCATTGCGGTTGCCCAGCATCGGCAGCCAGCGCGCCAGCGCGGCAGTGGGCGCCACAAGTATCCCGGTGTTTATTTCGCGGATCGCCCGCTCGGCATCGTCTGCATCCTTCTCCTCGACGATGCGTTTTACCGCACCGTCGACCCTGACGATGCGCCCATACCCCTGCGGGTTTTCCGGATGCGCGGTGAGCAGTGCCAGCGAGTCTTTGCCTGCCGCGATCAGGCGCTGCAGGGTCGAAGCGCGGATCAGCGGGACGTCGCCGTACATTATTAGAGTCGGTGCTGACGGGCCAATCGCTGGCAAGGCCTGCAGCACCGCATGGCCGGTGCCGAGCTGCGGCTCCTGCAGGGCCCACGCGAGGTCCGGCGCATCGAGTGCGGCGCGAACCCGCTCGCCGCCGTGGCCGTATACCACGCAGATTTTCGTCGCTCCGATGGCTCGCGCGGTGTCGAGCACATGGGCCAGCAAAGGCTTACCCGCCAGCGGATGCAAGACCTTGGGCAGGTCGGAATGCATCCGCTTGCCCTGCCCCGCCGCGAGGATGACGACGTTCAAGGACGGATTACCGGGGCAGCGTGGTGGAACCCATCAAGTACTGATCGACAGTGCGTGCGCACTGGCGGCCTTCGCGAATCGCCCAGACCACCAGCGACTGGCCGCGCCGCATGTCCCCGGCGGCGAACACGCCGGGCACACTGGTGCCGTAGGCCTCTTTGCCTTCGGTGTCGGCCCTGGCATTGCCGCGCGCATCCTTCTGCACGCCGAACGCATCGAGCACGCCACCCACCGGATTGACGAAACCCATCGCCAGGAAAACAAAGTCAGCGGGAATCTCGAATTCGGAACCGGGCACTTCGCTCATCTTGCCGTCGGCCCACACCAGACGCACCGCCTTGATCGCCTTGAGCTTGCCATTCTCGCCGATGAAAGCCTTGGTGCCGATCGACCAGTCGCGCCCGCAGCCTTCGTCATGCGACGAGGAAGTGCGCATGCGCAGCGGCCAGTAGGGCCAGGTCAGCGGGCCGTTTTCCTGCTCGGGCGGACGCGGCAGCAGTTCGATCTGGGTGATGCTGGCGGCGCCATGGCGGTTGGAGGTGCCGACGCAATCCGAGCCGGTGTCGCCGCCGCCGATGACGACAACATGCTTGCCCTTGACGTTGATCGGATTCTTGCCGCCGCCGGAGACTTCCTTGTTCTGCGGGATCAGGAATTCCAGCGCGAAGTACACGCCTTCAAGTTCGCGGCCGGGCACCGGCAGGTCGCGCGGATTTTCCGCGCCCCCGGCCAGCACCACGGCGTCGAAATCCTTCTTCAACTGCGCCGGGCTGACGCTCTTCTTCGCGTCATTGACCACGCCCTTGGGCAGTGCGGCGTCGGTCACCATGGTGCCGGTGACGAACTTGACGCCCTCGACTTTCATCTGCGCCATGCGCCAGTCGATCAGGCGCTTGTCCAGCTTGAAGTCGGGAATGCCGTAACGCAGCAGGCCGCCGATGCGGTCGTTCTTCTCGAACACCGTCACCGCATGACCAACACGCGCCAGTTGCTGCGCCGCCGCCAATCCGGCGGGGCCGGAACCGACGATGGCGATTTTTTTGCCGGTCTTCTTCGCCGCCGGTTGCGGCACGACCCAGCCGTTTTCGCCGGCCTTGTCGATGATCGCGCGTTCGATCGACTTGATGCCGACCGGTGTCTGCGGAATGTTCAGCGTGCAGGCCGCCTCGCAGGGCGCGGGGCAGATGCGGCTGGTGAATTCCGGAAAGTTGTTGGTCGAGTGCAGGGTCTCGATCGCCTCGCGCCACTTGCCCTTATAGACGAGGTCGTTCCAGTCCGGGATCAGGTTGTTGACCGGGCAGCCGTTGTTGCAGAACGGAATGCCGCAATCCATGCAGCGCGCGCCCTGTGTCCTGGCCTGATCGTCGCTCAGATGCGGAATGAACTCGTGATAATGGCGAACGCGGGTCTCTGCCTTTTCGTAACTCTCGGAGATGCGCTGAAATTCCAGAAATCCGGTGGGCTTGCCCATCACGCAGCCTCCTTGAGACGGGTCGCTGCCAGTTCCTTCAGGGCGCGACGATATTCATGAGGGAAGACCTTGACGAACTTGCCGCGCGACTTGGCCCAGTCGGCGAGCAGCGCCCTGGCGCGCTCGCTGCCGGTCAATTTGGCGTGCTGTTCGATCATGTGCTTGAGTTGCGCGTCATCGGTCTTGTTGCGATGGCGCATGCCGTCATCGGGCTGCTCCGCATCGGGCAGCAGCTTGTCCAACGCGACCATGGCCGGGTTGCAGCGTTTTGCAAACATGCCGTCCTCGTCGTAGACATAGGCGATGCCGCCCGACATGCCGGCCGCGAAGTTGCGCCCGGTGAGGCCGAGCACGGCCACCGTGCCGCCGGTCATGTATTCGCAACCGTGATCCCCGGTGCCTTCGACCACGGCCGTGGCGCCCGAATTGCGCACGGCGAAGCGCTCGCCGGCGACGCCGCGGAAGAACACCTCGCCTTCGGTGGCGCCGTAAAGCACCGTGTTGCCGACGATGATGTTCTCGCTCGGCACGCCGCGGAAACCCTGCGGCGGACGGACGATGATGCGGCCACCGGAAAGCCCCTTGCCGACATAGTCGTTGGCTTCGCCGGTCAGGTCGAGCGTGATGCCGCGCGCCAGGAAGGCGCCGAAGCTCTGCCCGGCCGTTCCGGTGAGCTTGACTGTGATGCTGTCGTCGGCCAGGCCCTCCGCGCCCTTGCGCTTCGCCACTTCATGCGACAGCAGGGTGCCCACGGTGCGGTTCTGGTTGCGGATCGGCGATTCGATCACCACTTTTTCGCCACGCTCCAGAGCCGGCTTGGCCTTGGCGATCAGGCCGTGATCCAGCGCGCCGGACAGGCCGTGATCCTGGGTTTCGCTGTGGCGGGACGCGACGCCCGCCACTTCCGGCCGCCGGTAGAAAATCCGCGAGAAGTCGAGGCCCTTGGCCTTCCAGTGGTCGACGCCCTTCTTCATGTCGAGCAGGTCGGAACGGCCGATCAGGTCGTCGAACTTGCGAATGCCGATCTGCGCCATCCATTCGCGCACTTCCTCGGCGACAAAGAAGAAGTAATTGACCACGTGCTCAGGTTGCCCGGAGAAACGCTCGCGCAACACCGGATCCTGCGTCGCGACACCGACCGGGCAGGTATTGAGGTGGCACTTGCGCATCATGATGCAGCCCTCGACCACCAGCGGTGCCGTGGCGAAGCCGAACTCGTCGGCGCCGAGCAGGGCGCCGATCAGCACGTCGCGGCCGGTCTTCATCTGGCCGTCGGCCTGGACGCGAACGCGGCCGCGCAAGCGGTTGAGCACCAGAGTCTGCTGCGTTTCGGCGAGGCCCAGTTCCCACGGCGTGCCGGCGTGCTTGATCGACGAAATCGGCGAGGCGCCGGTGCCGCCGTCATGGCCGGCGATCACCACATGATCGGCCTTGGCCTTGACCACGCCGGCGGCGACGGTGCCGACACCGATTTCGGATACCAGCTTGACCGAGACGCTGGCCTCGGGATTGGAGTTCTTCAGGTCATGGATCAGTTGCGCCAGATCCTCGATCGAATAGATGTCGTGGTGCGGCGGCGGCGAAATGAGCTGCACGCCCGGCACCGAGTGGCGCAGGAAACCGATGTACTCGGACACCTTGTGGCCGGGCAACTGGCCGCCCTCGCCGGGCTTGGCGCCCTGTGCCATCTTGATCTGCAACTGGTCGGCGTTGGCCAGGTACTCGGCGGTGACACCGAAGCGACCGGAGGCCACCTGCTTGATCGCCGAGCGCAGGCTGTCGCCCGCCTTGAGCGGGATGTCGCGCGAAATGCGGTTCTTGCCGATCACGCTGGCCAGCGTGCTGCCGGCGACCACGGGCTTGAAGCGCATGCGATCCTCGCCCCCTTCGCCGGTATTCGACTTGCCGCCGATGCGGTTCATGGCGATCGCCAGCGTGGCGTGCGCCTCGGTGGAAATGCTGCCCAGCGACATGGCGCCGGTGGCGAAACGCTTGACGATGTCCTTGGCCGATTCCACTTGATCGAGAGGAACCGCCGGGCCCGCCGGCTTGATCTCGAACAGGCCGCGCAGGGTCATGTGGCGGCGCCCCTGATCGTTGATCAGCCTGGCGTACTCCTTGTAGGTCTCGTACTTGCCGGAGCGCGTCGCATGCTGCAGCTTGGCGATGGCATCCGGGGTCCACATGTGCTCTTCGCCGCGCACGCGGAAGGCATATTCGCCACCGGCATCGAGCATACTCGCGAGCACCGGGTCGTTGCCGAACGCGGCGGCATGGGTGTTAAGCGCTTCGAGCGCGACTTCCTTGAGACCGATGCCCTCGATCTTGGTCGACGTGCCGGCGAAGTAGCGTGAAACGAAATCCGACGAAAGCCCGATCACCTCGAAGATCTGCGCGCCGCAGTAGGACTGATAGGTCGAAATGCCCATCTTGGACATCACCTTCATCAGTCCCTTGCCGATGGCCTTGATGAAGTTCTTCTGCGCGTCGTAGGCGCTGAGCTTGCCCGGCAGCTGGTCGGCGATCGCCGCCAGGCTCTCGAAAGCCAGCCACGGATGAATCGCCTCGGCGCCGTAGCCGGCCAGCGTGGCGAAATGATGCACTTCGCGTGCCGCGCCGGTTTCCACCACGAGGCTGATCGAGGTGCGCAGGCCGGCCTTGACCATGTGCTGATGTACCGCGGAGCAGGCCAGCAGCGCCGGAATCGGCGCCCGCGTCGCATCCACTGCGCGGTCTGAAATGATGATGACGTTATAGCCCTCGCCAACGGCGCGTTCGACGCGGGCGCAGACCTGATAGAGCGAGTGGCTGAGGCCGGCCGGTCCGCCATCGGCGGGGGTGGTGATGTCCACCACGATGGAGCGGAATACGCCCTTGGTCAGCTTGTCGATCTGCTTCAGCTTGGCGATTTCGGCCGGGGCGAGAATCGGCTGGCGCACTTCCAGGCGCGGCATCGGTTCGGTTTCATCGATGCCGAGCAGGTTCGGATTGGGACTGACCAGCGAGATCAACGACATGACGATTTCCTCGCGGATCGGATCGATCGGCGGATTGGTCACCTGGGCGAACAGCTGCTTGAAGTAGTTGAACAACGGCTTGTTCTTGGAGGACAGCACCGGCAGGGGGCTGTCGTTGCCCATGGCGCCGGTCGCCTCCTCGCCGTTGATGGCCATCGGCTCGAGAATGAACTTGAAATCCTCCTGCGTGTAGCCGAAGGCCTGCTGGATGTCGAGCAGCGGTGCGGCCAGCGCTTCCCGCGACTTGACATCAGGCAGGTCATCCACGAAATAACGCGACTCCTTGATCCAGCGCCGGTAGGGCTTGGCCGTGGCGAGTTGATGCTTGACTTCATCGTCGCTGATGATGCGGCCCTGCTCGAGATCGATCAACAGCATCTTTCCCGGTTGCAGCCGCCACTTCTTGACAATGCGCTCCTGCGGAATCGGCAGCACGCCGGTTTCCGAAGCCATGACGACCAGATCATCGTCGGTCACCAGATAACGCGCAGGCCGTAATCCATTCCTGTCGAGCGTGGCGCCGATCTGGCGGCCGTCGGTGAAGGCCACCGCGGCCGGACCGTCCCACGGCTCCATCATCGCCATATGGAATTCGTAGAAGGCGCGACGTTCTTCGTCCATCAGCGGATTGCCGGCCCAGGCTTCGGGAATCAGCATCATCATGGCGTGGGCCAGGCTGTAACCGCCCATCACCAGGAGTTCCAGCGCGTTGTCAAACGACGCGGAATCCGACTGCCCGTCGTAGATCAGCGGCCAGATCTTTTCCAGGTCTTCGCCGAACAGCGGCGAGGAAATTCCGTGCTCTCGCGCGCGGATCCAGTTCACGTTGCCGCGCAGGGTGTTGATTTCGCCGTTGTGGGCGATCATGCGGAAGGGGTGCGCCAGATCCCAGGTGGGGAAGGTGTTGGTGGAAAAGCGCTGGTGCACCAGCGCCAGGGCCGTCACCACGCGCTCGTCGCGCAGATCATGGAAGTACTCGCCGACCTGGTCGGCCAGCAACATGCCCTTATAGACCACGGTGCGGGTCGACATCGAAGGCACGTAGAACATTCTGCCGTCGGGCAGCTTGAGCGCCTGGACGCGGTGGCCGGCTTCCTTGCGAATCACATACAGCTTGCGCTCCAGCGCGTCGATATCCTTGATGTCATCACCAGCACCGATGAATACCTGACGGATCACCGGCTCGATGTCACGCGCCGCCTGGGCCAGGCCGGAATTGTCGCAGGGGACATCGCGCCAACCCAGCAGCACCTGGCCTTCGTAGCGCACGGTGCGCTCGATGGCCGCCTCGCAGGCGCGACGGCTTTCGGCATTGCGCGGCAGGAACATCATGCCGACGCCGTAGGAGCCGACGGGTGGCAGGGTCACGCCCTGACGGGCCATCTCGGCACGGAAGAAGCCGTCCGGAATCTGGATCAGGATGCCGGCGCCGTCGCCAAGCAGCGGATCGTAACCGGTGGCGCCGCGATGCTCGAGATTCTTGAGGATCTGCAAGCCCTGCGCGACGATGGCATGGCTTTTCTGGTTCTTGATGTGGGCAACGAAACCAACGCCGCAGGCGTCATGTTCATTGGCCGGATCGTAGAGACCCTGGCGCTGGGGGAGGACCATCTTGTCTTTCCTCGGAAATGCAGCCGGCAAAAAAGCCGGGGTGATGCCTCTCCCCGGCCTTGAATGGTCCGCCGGTCAAGGCGGACGATGTGCAAATATACCGCCAAAAGCCGGCAAATTCAATACGCTGCAACGCAACAACCCAAGTCCCGCTGGCTGAATCTATCCGCTGCGGGAAGTCGCGGCCGGGGCTGTCGGGTGACAGCAAACGACCCGCTGGCTGACGATGTCCGCCAGCAACTGGTAGCCATCGGCCATGTCCAGCACCCGCAGGGCGGGAGCAAAGCGTGCGTCATCGGGCAACAACTCCGCCAGACGATTGGGCTGTACCCGCAATAACTCGGCGTTGAGGAAGCATCCTGGCCGCTCGGGATGCAGCGCCACGTAGAAAATCCCGGTTTCAACCAGATCCTGGAAAAAGTGCGAACCGAAGGACAACTCCGGCTGCAATCCTCCCGCGGAAAAGGCTACCTCCCCGATTGCCGTCATGGCATTGATCTCGGCAAACCGCACCGGAACGCCAAGGCGCAGGGTGGAGGTGCCCCAGCGTCCTGGCCCCAACAACAGGGTCGGCACGGCATCGCGCGCCACGACCTCGCGGTTGAGGCGGCCGATGATGCGCGCCAGTTCATACTTGTCGGACTGGCTCATGCCCATGAAGGCCTCGGGATCGACGGCGATCACCCGCCCGATCGGCTGCACGATGCTGCCGCCCATGAAGTTGCCGCTACTGCTGAACAGCGTGTCGACCGGACTCGGCACCTCGATCTCGACCCGCTTGGCCTGGATGCCGCGCGTCTGCAGTGGGCGGCACTGGATCAGGTTGACATGGAGCCGGCCGTCGCCGGTGTAGGTGCCGGTAAACTCCACGTCGATCGGGTACTCGTACGCCTGCTCGAGCGCCTGCAGCAAGCGGCGCATGGTGGCGGCAAATCCGGTCTCGGTCAGGAGGCGGTCAAAAGTGACCAGCCAGCCGGCCGGATCCCGCTCGGCGAAAAGCTCCAGCGGCAGGGTCGCGGCCTCCGCCTGCAAGGCAGGCAGCGGCACGGTGCGCCAGGAGTTCTGCGCCAGATCGAGCACATCGACATCGTGCTGGGTGAAGCGGCGCCGATTCTCCGGATCGTTGAGGGGAACCACCAGCGGCTGGTCGAGGGAGACGATGCGCGGATAGTCGCCCTCGACCCGGTCTACGGCGCGGGTGCCGAGGCCGACCACCAGGCGCAGCATTCCGGCCTCCGGGTCGATGTCGTGTCGCCAGACGAAGGTGTTGTAGGAGATGCCGACGCCGGCGAAGGCCGGGAAAAAATGATCGCCATGGTAGGCGCCCGATACGCGCTGCACCAGCAAGGCCATCTGCTCTTCCTGGCGCGCCAGGCCGCGCTGCAGGCGGTAGGCCAGCGCCTCCTCGCTGAGGGTGCTGGCATACACCATCCGCACCGCTTCGAGGAACTGCTCCAGGCGGTCTTCGGGCGAGCCTTGATTGACGCAGAAGAAGCTGTCGTACTTGCCGGCGAAGGCATTGCCGAATCCGTCCTCCAGCAGGCTGGACGAGCGCACGATGATCGGGTACTGGCCGAAATGCTCGAGCATTTTCTGGAACTCGCGGAGGATTTCAACGGGGAAGCTGCCCTGCCGCAGCGCCTCCCGCAAGGGCGCCGCCCCGCTCGAATAGCCGGCTTCGCTACGCTGCCACATGAAAGCCTGCCACCAGCCGTTGCTGACAATGTAGGAGTGAAACAGATCGGAGCCGATGAAGAAGGAGTCATGGGGTTCGAGGACATCGCCCCAGCCCGATTCCGCATCCGCCTCGAGGATCGCCCGCGCCAGCAACATGCCCACCGACTTGCCGCCGATGAAACCGGTGCCGATCAGCCGCCCCTTGATGGCAAGGAGATCGCCCAGCGTGAAATGCCGGCGCGCCAGCGCCAGCATCCGCTCGTCGCGCCCGATCAGCAGGCGGCACAGCTGCTCCACCATCGCCTGCCGCCGCGGCGCATTCGCCGCGGAAGCTTCCAGCTCCGCGGCGCGGATGAACAGGCGCTCCCATGAATCGAGATGGCGTCCGGCGTCGTCAGGAGTCCGGCTGGCGAGCCGGTCGAACAGGCTGGTCGCCTCGCAACTGGTCGTGATCGGAATGAACTGCCCGCGCTCGTGTCGGTGCGGAAGGAACATGGTCGGCGAGTAGCGCTGCCATACCTTGAGCGGATGCAGATAGAGCGCGCCGCCCTCGTTGTAGAGGTCGATCAGCAGCTGGGTGGTGGTGCGGATCGCGTCGACGGTGGCCGTCGAATGGGCTCCGCGACGCAAGGCGAAATGCGCCACCGTATCGAGTTCGAACAGGTAGGGGCAGGTGACACGGAAGAAATTGCCGATCATGCCGTCGGTCGCCCAGGCATCGAGCAGGTCGGACAGGCAGTCGAAGACATAAAAGACGTCGCGCCCTTCGGCGGCGAGGATGGTATGCAGGCGGACAGTGAAGGACTCGAAACCGCGCAGCGCGTCAAGGTCGTAGACCGCGCCGACCTCGCTCGCTTCCAGCACCGGCGCATGGGAGCCAAAGCGGACATAGACCACACGCCGCCCGGCGGCTGTCGCCGCCGCGACGAAGGTCGCGACGAATGCCCGGTAGTCATCGACGCTATCCACCCGCCAGACCACGTTGTCGCCTAGGCGCAGTCCGCCGAGAATGGCGTCCAGGCCCGGCAGGCCGCTGCTGACGAAGCGGCGCGGATCAGGCTCGGGAGGCATTGCGCGCGTCATGCCGGATCAGGTACCGGACAAACCGGAGTGGCACGGTTGCGGGGATTCGGACAACGGAAACGCACACGGCGGAGCCCCTTGCGGGGTTCCGCCGTGTCCTTGATCCGTCACGGGGTTCATCCGGAAAGTCCGGCGCTGAACACCGATCAGATCAGGCCATGCGCCACCATGGCCCGGGCGACCTTGATAAAGCCGCCGATGTTCGCTCCCAGAACATAGTTGCCGGAAGCACCGAACTCCTCGGCCGTTTCCCAGGCCGTGGCATGGATGCCGGTCATGATCTCGTCGAGCTTCTTTTCCGTAAACTCGAAGGACCACGAGTCGCGGCTGGCGTTCTGCTGCATTTCCAGCGCCGAGGTCGCGACTCCGCCGGCGTTGGCTGCCTTGCCGGGGCCGTAGGCGATTTTTGCATCGAGGAAAACCTTGACGCCCTCCGGGGTCGTCGGCATGTTGGCGCCTTCGCCGACCGCGATGCAGCCATTCTTGACCAGGGTCTTGGCGTCCTTGCCGTTGATCTCGTTCTGGGTTGCCGAAGGAAACGCGATCTCGCAGGGAACTTCCCAGATGTTGCCGCCGGCGATGTACTTGGCGTCCTTGTGATAGCTGGCGTAATCGGCAATGCGCCGCCGCTCGACTTCCTTGAGCGTCTTGACCAGGGCGAGGTCAATCCCCTTCTCGTGCACGATGATGCCATTCGAATCGGAGCAGGCGATCACCTTGGCGCCGAGCTGATTCAGCTTTTCGATGGTGTAGATGGCGACGTTGCCGGAACCGGAAACGACGCAGGTCTTGCCTTCGAGCGAGTTCTTGCGCGCCTTGAGCATCTCGCGCACGAAGAATACCGTGCCGTAGCCGGTGGCCTCGGTACGCACCAGGGAGCCGCCCCAACCGATGCCCTTGCCGGTCAATACGCCCGACTCGTAGCGATTGGTGATGCGCTTGTACTGGCCGAACATGTAGCCGATTTCGCGGCCGCCGACACCGATGTCGCCGGCCGGAACGTCGGTATGTTCGCCGAGATGCCGCGCCAGTTCGGTCATGAAGCTCTGGCAGAAGCGCATGATTTCATTGCTCGACTTGCCCTTCGGGTCGAAATCGGAGCCGCCCTTGCCGCCACCGATCGGCATGCCGGTCAGCGCGTTCTTGAATATCTGCTCGAAACCGAGGAACTTGATGATGCCGAGGTAGACCGAAGGGTGAAAACGGATGCCGCCCTTGTAGGGTCCGAGGGCACTGTTGAATTCGACGCGGAAACCGCGATTGATCTGCACCTGGCCCTTGTCATCCTGCCATGGCACACGAAAGATGATCTGACGTTCCGGTTCGCAGATACGCTCGATGATGCGCTGCTCGGCGAAATCCGGGTACTTGACCAGCACCGGCCCGAGTGACTCCAGAACTTCCTTGACGGCCTGGTGAAACTCTTCCTCGCCTGGATTCCGTGCCTTGACCTGTTGATAAATGGCCTCGATTTTTTCTCCCAATACCGCCATGACTGCTCCTCGTGCTCGTGATTAAGAATTCCTCACCGCGCGAACAACCGAGCATGTCGCCCTCGTCCGCCCCAATTTGGTGCAATCCTACTATCAACAGGATAGAAATCGCTTGTCGAGCGTCAAGTTTCTGCAATCGAAGACAGGCTTCGCCGGTCAGATGCCGATAGTCCATGAGGACGGCGAGAGAGCGCATCTGCGGAAGATGCCAGCGATTACGAGGCCGCGCCCGTCGTCAAACTCGCAGGGGCAGCGTCCGAAGGATGCCGGTCTTCCAGCCGGACTATAGTTCCCCCACCGAGAACAGGCGGCGATGCTCCTTCATCGAGTAGCGGTCGGTCATGCCGGCAATGTAGTCCGCCGTTGCGCGCTCGACGCTTCCGGTCGCCGCCATTGCCTGATACTGGGGCGGCAGCAGGCGCGGATCGGCGACGAATGCATCGAACAAATCGTGGATGATCCGGCGCGCCTTGGTGGTCATGCGCAGCACTTGAAAGTGCTGGTACAGGTGTTGGCGCAGAAAAGCCTTGAGCGCCCGATTCTCGGCCTGCATGGCTTCGGTGAACGCTATCAGCGCGGGCGCCGCGCGCACATCTTCAAGCGTTTGCGGGGCCGCTGCGGCGATGCGCCGCGCCGACTCGGCGAGCAGGTCCGTCACCAGCGCGCCGATCATGCGCCGTATGGTTTCGTGTACGCGCCGGCGCCCCGAGAGGCCGGGGAATTCAGCGTCCGCTTCGGCGGCGTGGCGGGCAAAGAGGCTCACCCCCTCAAGTTGCTCCAGCGTGAGCAACCCGGAACGCAAGCCGTCATCGATGTCGTGATTGTTGTAGGCAATCTCGTCGGCCAGGTTGCAGATCTGTGCTTCGAGCGACGGCCGGCGGCCCTCGAGGAAGCGCTGGCCCAGCTCGCCCAGTTCGCGGGCCTTGGCAGGCGAGCAATGCTTGAGGATGCCCTCGCGTGTCTCGAACATCAGGTTGAGCCCGTCGAAGGCGCCATAGCGTTCTTCAAGGCGATCGACGATGCTCAGGCTCTGCAGATTGTGTTCGAAGCCGCCATGCGTCAGCATGCACTCGTTGAGGGCATCCTGACCGGCGTGGCCGAAGGGCGTATGCCCGAGGTCATGCGCCAGCGCAATGGCCTCGACCAGGTCGTCATTGAGATTCATGGCACGCGCGATTGAACGCGCGATCTGGGCCACTTCGATGCTGTGCGTGAGGCGGGTGCGGAACAGATCGCCTTCGTGATTGACGAAAACCTGCGTCTTGTATTCGAGGCGGCGAAAAGCGGTGGAATGCACGATCCGGTCACGGTCGCGCTGAAACTCGCTGCGGGCTACCGGCCGCGGCTCGGGGATGGTGCGACCGCGACTGGCGCCGTCGCTGACTGCGTAGGGCGCCAGATCACCCACGGCAGCAGGTCTCGATGGCCGCAACAATCTGCTCCCGCGGCGCGTCGGCATACGTCACGGCGTTGCCCAGGCCCTTCAGCAGGATCAGCCGCAAACTGCCGGCAACGACCTTCTTGTCGTGAGACATCAACTCGAGATAGCGTTCCGCGCCGAGGTCCGCCCCCTTGACCGGCAGGCGTGCGCGCTGCAAGAGCGTGCGCACACGCTCCACGTCGCCGGCGGGCAGCCAACCGAGGCGATGCGAGAGCTCGGCGGCCATCATGGTCCCGGCAGCAACCGCTTCGCCATGCAGCCATTCGCCATAGCCCATGCCGGTTTCGATGGCATGGCCAAAGGTATGGCCGAGATTCAGCAGCGCACGACCGCCTTCCCGGGCAGTCTCCAGTTCGTCTGCCGCTACGACTTCAGCCTTGTTGGCGCAGGAGCGTTCGATTGCGTAGGCGAGCAGTTCGCCATCTCGTGCCAGAAGGCCGTCCATATTGGCTTCCAGCCACGCGAGAAACGGCAGGTCGCGGATCAGCCCGTACTTGATTACCTCCGCCATGCCCGCCGAGAGTTCGCGTTCCGGGAGGGTCTTGAGGGTATCGGTGTCCGCCAGCACCAGCTTCGGCTGCCAGAAGGCGCCGACCATGTTCTTGCCGCGCGGATGATTGATGCCGGTCTTGCCCCCCACCGAAGAATCGACCTGCGACAGCAGCGTGGTCGGTATCTGGATAAAGGGCACACCGCGCTGATAGGTGGCCGCGGCGAAGCCGGCCAGATCGCCGATGACGCCGCCGCCGAGGGCGACGATCGTGGTACTACGGTCGCAACGGGATGCCAGCAGCGCATCGTAAATGAGGTTGAGCGACTCCCAGTTCTTGTGCGCCTCGCCATCGGGGAGGATGATCGGCGTAACACCAACACCGACGTTCTCGAGCGGGGCGACAAGGGTGTCCAGATACAAAGGAGCGACGGTGGTGTTGCTCACCAGAGCGACACGCGGGTTGCGCAAGTACGGACGGATGAGATCGGCACGGGAAACAAGGCCTCCGCCGATCAGGATCGGATAGCTGCGCTCCGCCAGTTCAAGGTTCAAGCGGCGCATTGCTTGCCCAGCTCCCTCTCAACATGCTTGACCAGGCTGTTGATGCTGCCGCCCATGCTGTTGATGACAATGTCCGCGACCTCGCGATACAAAGGGTCGCGCTCGGCAAAAAGCTCCTCGATCTTCTGCATCGGATCAGCGACCTGCAGCAAAGGCCGATTGGGGTCGAGGCGGGTACGCTCGAAAAGCAGGCGCGGCGCCACGTAGAGATAGATCACGGTACCTCCCTGCTTCAGCGCGGCTCGATTTTCCGGGCGCAACACCGCGCCGCCGCCCGTAGCGACGATCAGGTTGGAGTCGTTTGCCAGTTCGACTATGACCCGGGACTCGCGGTCGCGAAACCCCTTTTCGCCCTCGATGTCGAAAATGAGCGGGATCCTGACGCCGGTACGCGCTTCTATCTCGTGGTCTGCATCGATAAAGGAACGCTGCATGCGCCTCGCCAGCTGGCGGCCAACGGTCGTCTTGCCGGCGCCTGGCATGCCGACCAGGTAGATGTTGTTCTTTGCACTCACGAAACGGATTGTATCAGCGCAAAAGGAAGGGCCGGCTTGCGCCGGCCCTTCCTTTGATGACGACGGACTCGATCTAGCGCTGCGTCAGCACGTCACTGACGATGCGCGGCGTGATGAAGACCAGCAATTCACTGCGCGACTGCGTCTTTGTCGTTGTCTTGAACAGGAAGCCCACGTAGGGGAGATCGCCGAGGAAGGGAACGCGATCCTGCGTCTGGATGTCGGACTCCCGGGCGAAGCCGCCGATGACCACTGTTCCGCCATTCTCGACAATCACGCTGGTGGTAACCGTGTTGGTGTCGAGACTGCCGGTTGTCGCATTGGTGATCGTGCTCTTGGCAATGTTCAATTCAAGACTGATGCGGTTGTCCGGATTGACCGAAGGTGTCACGCCGAGAGTAAGCGGTGCCGAAAAGGTCTGGTAGATAGGCAGGCCCGTGGTGGCATTGACGCCGGTGAGGATGGTGACCTGTTGGGTGTTGTTGATGGTCGCTGCCTTGCGGTTGAGCGTCACGATTCTTGGCGACGAAATGGTCTTGTTGCGCGAATCGTTCTCGGCTGCCTGCAGTTCCAACGCCAGCAGCTTGGTACCGGCGTTGTTGAACAGCATCAGGCCGATGTTGGCCGCCGAGGCAAGCGAATAGCTGGGTTGAAATATGTTGGTCGACGACCGGGCCAGTGCCGGCGCGGTGGGTGCGCCAAACGTATCGACGTTGGAGAATCCGGTCGTCGTCCCCAGTGCCACGCGAGTGGTATTCGTCCCGGGCACCTGATAACCGCGATTTCCCAATACCTGGGCATCAGCCAGCCGCAGGCGCATGCCCAGCGAATTGGCGAAGCCCGTCGAAGCTTCAACAATGCGCGCTTCGATCATCACCTGCTTGGGCGGGATATCCACGTTCCGGATGACTTCGCGAATTGCCTCGACCACGGCAGACGTATCGCGGACAAACACCTGGTTTGTCGCGTCGTGCACCGAAATTCCGCCACGCGCGGTGAGCATGCCCTTGCTCGCACCACCGGCCGCCACCGCTCCGGCAGGAGCAGCCGCTGCCGGCGCTGCCGGCGCTGCCGCCCCTGCTGCCGGTGCGGCGCTGGTGGAGGCAAAGCTGCTGTTCACCAGCGAGACTATGTCGGCTGCCTTGACATAGTTGAGTTTGAAGGTTTCGGCCACAAGCGGCGCCACGTCGCTCGCTCGCGTCGTCTCATCGGCGGTGTCCTGGTCGCGCTTCTGCAGCACGGCCCGATCTCCGAAAAGGACGATGTCATTGCGCACCCGCATCCCCGAGTTGACCTGGGCCATGATGATTTCCAGCGCCTGGTCGTATGGAATGTTGTCGAGGTTGGCGGTGACCGTTCTGCCATTCAGCGAAGGGTCGATCAATACGTTTTTGCCGGAAATGTCGGCAAGCGTGCGCAACACCATGGTTGCGTCCGCATTGAAGAAGTTGATCGAGACCTTCTGCCCCTGCTCTCCGCCTTGAACCAGCTTGTTGGCTTCGTCCGCAGCTATCGGCTTCACTTCGATGGTCAGCTGGTTGTTGGCCAGATGGGCCTGGTGAAACCAGCGTCCGCGCGCCGCGATTTCGAGGCGCGTCAGATTGCCCATCGCACGCGAGGTCAGCGTGGTTACCGGCGTCGCGAAATCATTTACGTCGCGCCTATTCTGCAGGCGCTCGGGTAGCTCGACGTCGCGCAATTCAACGACAATGCCTGTCCCCGCACGGCGGATGTCTATGGGTACGGTACCGTCGGTCAGATCCACCGTAATCGTTGCCTGGGCGTCTTCGCCGCGCCTGAATACGATGTCGCGGATGGCGGCCGAGTCGGCCGCAACGACCGGCTTCGCGGCGCCAGCCGGCGCTGTCGGCGAAGTCGGCTGATAAACGCTCGGCGCCGGCTCCTGACTCGCCTGGACGCTCTGTGCCTGAAGCTTGATGAACAAAACATCGCCGGCTATCTCGGTCGAGAACTTCGTCGGTCGATAAAGGTTGAGTACCAGTCGCGTCAGCTTGTCAGTCTGAACCAGATTCAGGCTCTTGAGATCACCCGCCGCGACTTGCTGTGTCGTCTGCCCCGACTGGTTGTCGGTGCCGGGGAAGTCAATTACGACACGTGGCGGCTCGAGGACGCTCCAGTTTCCCGGCATCGCCTTCAACGGGGCGGACATCTGCACCTTTAGAAGAACCTGATCGCCATCGCGCCTGACCTGTATCTGCTTGATGGAGTTTTCTGCCGCATTCGATGCACCCGACAGGCTAACCAGAAAGCTCGCCAGCACAACCGCGGCCCTATGAAAATTCTTCATTTACGTCCCCCTTCTTTCGGTACATCGAGTTTTCTTTCCTGCTCCACCCATGCACCGTTTGCATCCTTGATGGTTTCGAGCACCGTAATGCCGTCTTTGCTGATTGCCGTAATCTTGCCAAAGCTGCGGCCCATGTATTCGCCAACGCGCACGTGCTTTGGCTTGTTCGGCGGCGGAGTCTGGATCAGGGCGTAGGGCACCGCCCCCGCCTCGATGATGCCGACGACCTTGAGATCCTCGATCGGAAATATTTCCAGAGGCTGCTGGGGCCGGGTGCGATCCGGTGCGGTCTTGTCGGCAACGGCCTCCAGCGTGGCGATTTTGCCGGCCGCGAAGGGTGGTGTCAGCGTCTCCGTTTCATAGGCGACCACCGGAAATGCCGTTATTTCAGGCAGGGGCGCTACCCTCCCCTTCATGCCCTTGGTCTCTTCGCGCATCCACTGCCGGAGATCCTGATGCTCTTCGGCCGCGCAGCCGAGCAACAGAACCGAACAGAGGACTAAAAGGCCGTGGAGTTTCATTTCTTTCCTTTGGCCTGTTGGGCCTTCTTCTGATTGGCCATTTCACCTTCGTCAAGATAGCGGAAGGTTTTTGCAGTCGTTCTCAGTACCAGCGTCCCATTCGGGTTCGTCGTCAGGTTGATATCGTTAAGGGTCACAATGCGCGGCAAGCGCGCGAGATCCCCGGTGAATCCGCCGATATCGTGATAGCTGCCGACGAGGTTCAACGTAATCGGAACCTCGGCATAGAACTCCCGTGGCCCCTCGCCACCCGGCTTGAAGAGCTCAACCGAAAGGCCCCGACCTTGCGCCGCCTTGTTGATATCGACCAGCATGTCGCCCATCTCGGCCTTGTTCGGCAACTGCTTGAGCAAAGCGCCGAAGGAACGATCGATTTCGGCCAGCTGGCGACGATACTCGTCAAGATTCACAGCTTGCCTCTTCTTGGCCAGCCAGTCTTCCTTGTGCTTGGCCTCCAGAGCCTTGCTTGCCTCAAGCTCGTCCAGCTGGACGCTCCAGCCCATTTGCCCAAACCCCCACGAGGCAGCTATCAGCGCCACGAAGAGGCCGAGCAGGCTCACAACGCGGGGGGCAAGAGGCCAGAGTCCCGGATCCTTGGGATCGAGCGTCTTGAAATCCGTCGCCAACTGCTGAAAATCGATCAGGGGCGCCTTGGGTGGCGCTGGCTCCGCCTTTTCAGCGTGCTTTTCCATCAGGCGCTCGGCGGCCGACTTGCGCTTGAACAGAGAGGACAGATCGGGCAGCTTCATCATTTCTTCCCCGGGGCCGCTGTCTGGCGGGTGATCACAGTGGTAATACTGAACGCGTTGAGGCGTCGGCCGGCCACCGCCTCTGCCTTGGTTTCAATCAGCGTCGATTGTTCCAGCAAGGGCGATTCGTCAAGGTTGTTCATCAGCGTGGTGATCCGCGCATTCGATTGTGCGTAGCCCGAAATCGCGATTTTTGGCCCGGTCTGCGCCAAAGTGCGCAAATAGATGCCTTCCGGCACCTGCTTCGCCAGCTCATTGAACAAATGCACCGTTTCGGTGCGATTGGCCTGCAACGCCTCGATGACCCGTTTGCGGGACAGCAGGGCATTGGTCTGCTCCTGGATTTTCTTGATTTCGTCAATTTCCTTGTCGAGACTGGCGATTTCGCGCTTGAGGAATTCGTTCTTCTCATTCTGGGTCGCGATCTGGCGATTCACGATCGAATAGCCGAGGAACCAGATCAGGCCCGCCAACACGGACACCAGGCCCAGCAGGACATAGAACTGCTGGCGCCGTCCCTTGCGCTTCGCCTCTCGATGAGGAAGAAGATTGATCCGGATCATTGATCGAACTTCCTGAGAGCAAGCCCGCAAGCCACCATCAGCGAAGGGGCATCTGCAGCAAGCTGTTTCGCGCGAATGCGCGGTGATATTGCCATCCCGGCAAATGGGTCAGCCAGCAGGGTATTCACATTGGTGCGCTGGCCGACGATTTCGGCAACACCGGGAACCAGGGCCGAACCGCCCGCAAGAAGTATGTGGTGCACTTCGTTGAACGGTGTCGAGGTAAAGAAAAACTGCATGGCACGCGCAACTTCCTGTGCCATGTTTTCAATGAAGGGATGAAGGATTTCCGCTTCATAGTTGTCGGGCGGCGTACCGGAACGCTTCAGGTTCTCCGCCTCGTCCGGGCCCATGCCGTAAACCCGCATGATCTCGTCGGTGAGTTGCGATCCGCCGAATGCCTGCTCACGAGAATAGAGTTGCTGGTTATCCTTCATGATGGTGATCTTCATCGCCGACGCGCCCACGTCGACCAGCGCGACGATCTGGTCCGCTCCCTGGCGAGGTAGCTGCTTGATTACCAGTTCATAGGCCACCTGGATCGCGTAAGCCTCGATATCCATCACCACGGGTTTCAACTCGGCCAATTCGGCCGCGGCTACGCGGTCTTCCACCTTTTCCTTGCGTGAAGCGGCCAGCAATACCTCGACGTCGTCCGGGCTTCCGGGCGCGGGGCCGATCACTTGAAAGTCAAGATTGACTTCCTCCAGCGCAAACGGAATGTACTGGTTGGCCTCGGATTCGACCTGGATCTCCATGTCCTGCTCGCGCAGGTTGGCCGGCAGCGTGATCTTCTTGGTGATGACCGCGGAAGTCGGCAGCGCCAACGCCACAAAGCGGGTGGAGGTCCCGAGTCGTTTCCAGCAGCGCTGCAGGGTGTCGGCAACAGATTCAAGCGATGCCAGATTGCCATCCAGCACAGCCTCTTTCGGCAAAGGTTCAATCGCATAGCGCTCAACCCGCGGCTGTCCCTTGCCGGCATCAACCAGTTCGACCATCTTGACAGCGGTCGAACTGATATCCACGCCGATCAGCGGACGGAGCTTCGGGTTAAAGATCGACTTCAGGGCCGAGACATCGATCTGCAAAGGATTTTTCCTTTAAAAATATTGTGTTACGAGCTATACGGATAATTTACTTCAGATGCTAGCAGCAACTATATCGACTGTAAAGCAAAATTATTAAGGATGGCCTAGCACCGCGTGTCTCCAGCACCACAGCTATAATCCCGCACGCCGCCTTCCACCCCATCCATTCGTGCCCATTCCAGCCCTACCCGCCCCCGCCCGCTGGGCGCTGTATTTCCTGCTCCTCATCTGCGGCGCCGTACTCAGTATCGCCGCACTGGCCGGCATTGTGCTCATCCTGGCCTATCCGCAGCTGCCGTCGATCGAAGTGCTGACCGACTATCAGCCCAAAATTCCTCTACGCATCTACTCCAGCGACGGCCACCTGATCGGCGAGTTTGGCGAGGAACGGCGCAACTTTGCACAGATCAAGGATGTTCCCCCCGTCATGAAGCAGGCCATTCTTGCGGCCGAAGACGAGCGTTTCTACCAGCATCCGGGTATCGACACCCTCGGGGTACTGCGCGCAGCGTATTCCAATTTCGTCGGCGGTGGCAAGCGTCAGGGTGCATCGACCATCACCATGCAGGTAGCGCGCAATTTCTTCCTTTCCAGCGAAAAGACCCTGACTCGAAAACTCTACGAGATGTTACTGGCTTTCAAAATAGAGAACAATCTGGGAAAAGACCAGATTCTCGAGATCTACATCAACCAGATTTATCTCGGACAACGCGCCTACGGCTTCTCGGCAGCGGCACAGATCTATTATGGCAAAGCGTTGAAGGATGTCAGCATTGCAGAAGCCGCCATGCTGGCCGGCCTGCCGAAGGCGCCCTCGGCCTACAACCCGGTGGTCAATCCAAAACGCGCGCAGTTGCGCCAGCGCTATGTGCTGCGCCGGATGCACGAGCTCAGCTTCATCGATGACGCGCAATGGAAAGCCGCCCAGATGGAGCCCCTGCACGTCAAGCGTGATGTCAATGACTTCGGTGTCCGCGCCGAGCATGTCGCCGAAATGGCCCGTCAGATTACCGCCGAGCGATTTCCGGATGATATCTACAGCCGAGGCCTGCGCGTCATCACCACCATCAATCTGGGCGAACAACGAGCCGCCTATCTTGCCGTTCGCCGCGGCGTCATCGATTACGATCGTCGCCACGGCTATCGCGGCGCCGAAGCCTACGTCGACGTGAAAGGCATCACTTCGGACCAGGACGAGGAACTGGAGGAACTGCTGGCGGAGTACGACGACAGCGACGATCTGCTGCCGGCCATCGTTCTGGAGGCGACGCCCAAGCTGGTGCGGGCTTACCTGCGCGGCGGCGAAATACTCAAGATCAGCGACGAGGGACTCAAGTTTGCCGCACGCCTGCTCGACGACAAGTCGCCACCCAACAAACGGGTGCGACGCGGTGCCGTGATTCGGGTACAAAAGGCCGACAAAGGATGGCAGATAGTCCAGTTGCCCGAAGTCGAAGCAGCCTTCGTCGCCGCCAGCCCCGTTGACGGAGCGATTCGGGCATTGGTCGGCGGTTTCGATTTCAATCGCAGCAAGTTCAACCATGTGACCCAGGCGTGGCGTCAACCCGGCTCCAGTTTCAAACCCTTCATCTACTCCGCCGGCCTGGAAAAGGGCTACACCCCGGCCTCCGTGATCCCGGACGAACCGGTTTCGATTTCTGCAGAAGAAACCGGCTCCCAGGCCTGGGAGCCGAAGAACTACGACGGAAAATACGAAGGCCCGATGAGCCTGCGTACCGCGCTGGCGAAATCGAAGAACATGGTGTCGATCCGCCTGCTGCGCTCCATCGGCACCCAGTATGCGCAGGACTATGTAACGCGCTTCGGCTTTGACGCCGACAAGAACCCGCCGTACCTGACCCTGGCGCTCGGTGCCGGCGCCGTAACGCCGTGGCAACAACTCGCGGCCTACTCCATATTCGCCAATGGTGGCTATCGCATCACTCCCTACATCGTGCGCCGGATCCTCGACGACAAGGGGGCGGTGCTGGCGGAGATACAGCCCTCGCTGGCTGGAGACGAATCGCTGCGCGCCATCGACGCGCGCAACGCCTGGCTGATGGACAGCATGATGCACGACGTGGTGCGACGCGGCACCGCGACGCGCGCTGCCGCAGTGCTCAAGCGCAGCGACCTGGCGGGCAAAACCGGCACCACCAACGACTACATCGACGCCTGGTTCTGCGGTTACCAGCCAACTGTGGTCGGCGTCGCGTGGATCGGCTTCGATCAGCCCAAGCGCATGGGCAACGGCGAGACCGGCGGCGCGGCGGCGCTGCCGATCTGGATCGGCTTCATGGAACACGCGTTGAAGAACGTACCCGAGAGCTGGCAGGAAACCCCCGAAGGCATGGTGTCCATTATCGCCAATGATCCCTCGGGCAAGACCAGCAAGGAACTCGTGTACAAGGAGCATCTGCCTCCCATCCCGGCAGACGAGGAAAAGGAAGAAGCTGTGCAGGAGAAGGCCCCGGTGCAGGATGCAAAGCCGAAGATGGTTGAGAAGCCGGCTGCGCCCAAACCTGCTGAAAAGCCGGCCGCGGAAAAGCCTGTCCCGCCCAAGCCCGCCGAAAAGAAGCCCTAAAGTTCGACTTTGACGCCGGCCTGTTCCGACAAGGTGCGCGACAAGGCCGCCAGCAGTTCCTCGCCATCGCGCGTGCCCAGCCACTTTCCGCCTTGCGGACGGAAATGATACCCGCCTGATTTTGCCGCCAGCCATATCTCGCGTGCGGCGCCGTGGCGATTCAGAATGATTTTCGAGCCGTTCTCGAACTCGATCTCGATCACGCCACCAGGTTTGGTTTCAAAATCGAAATCGGCAATGTCGCTTTCGCTTGCAGCCTCCAACGCCGTTTCGATGCGCGCCAGTTCGGCATCTGCCGCGGCCATGAATTCCCGTTCATCCATCGCGTGTTACCATCCTTCGCCTGTCGAGACACACCTATACGCCATGCGTCTGATTCCATCTTTCCTCGCCGTCCTGGCCATTCTGGCAAGCCTCAATGGCTGCGGCACCAAGACCCCGCTGACGCTGCCGCCGCCCGCAACGGCAAAAACCGCCGCACCACCAGCGCCGACTCCTGCAGTCGATCATAACAACAAAGCCGCAACAGAGTCCCGGCAATGAGTCTGGCCGTGATGCAGAAGGACGGCCTCCACGTCGAAGGCGTCGCACTAACGGAGGTGGCAGCGCGCTTTGGCACGCCCTGCTATGTGTATTCGCGCGCCGCGCTCACGGCAGCCTATGCGGCTTATCGCGATGCGTTGCAGGCGCATGGGCTGGCCGACCGATCGCTGATCTGCTACGCGGTCAAGGCCAACTCCAATCTCGCCATCCTCAATGTTTTTGCCCGACTTGGCGCCGGTTTCGACATCGTCTCCGGCGGCGAACTGGCACGCGTCATCGCTGCCGGCGGCGCCGCCGACAAGGTGGTGTTTTCCGGCGTCGGCAAGTCGCGGGTCGAAATGCGCGCCGCACTTGAGGCCGGCATTCACTGTTTCAACGTCGAATCGGCCAGCGAGCTCGCGCAACTGAGCGAAGTCGCCGGCAGCGTCGGTCGCCGCGCGCCGGTATCCCTGCGCGTGAATCCGGACGTCGACGCCAGGACGCATCCCTACATCTCCACCGGCCTCAAGAGCGCCAAATTCGGCGTGGCTTTCGGCGAGGCCTTCGATCTTTATCGCCGCGCCGCCGCGCTGCCGCATATCGCGGTCAAAGGCATCGACTGCCACATCGGCTCGCAGCTGCTCGACCCGGCCCCGGCGGCCGAGGCGGCCGACAAGGTGCTGGCGCTGGTCGATCGGCTGGCCGCCGCGGGCATTGCGCTGGAACACATCGACCTCGGCGGCGGCATGGGCATCCAGTACCGCGCCGACGAACCGGCGCCGACGGCATCCGCCTACCTTGCACCGATGCTGGCCAAACTGGAGGGACGCCGGGAACAGCTGGTGTTCGAGCCCGGCCGTTCGCTGGTCGGCAATGCCGGCCTGTTGCTGACGCACGTTGCGGTGCTGAAGCCAGGCGAAGAAAAGCACTTCGCCGTGGTCGACGCGGCAATGAACGATCTGATGCGTCCCGCGCTTTATGACGCCTGGCACGAGATCGTGCCGGTCTCCGCCACAAAAGTCGGCGCTGGCGGTACGGCGGTCGATACGCCAATGAATTACGAAATCGTCGGTCCGGTCTGCGAATCGGGTGATTTCCTCGGCCATGACCGAGTGCTGACGCTGAACGAAGGCGACCTGCTGGCCATCCTCTCGGCAGGCGCCTACGGCATGGCCATGGCCTCGAATTACAACAGCCGGCCGCGCGCCGCCGAGGTCATGATCGATGGTAATGACATCCATCTAATCCGGCGCCGCGAGATGGTTCCGGAACTCTTCGCCCTCGAATCGGTCCTGCCCTGATGCGTCATGTCCTTGTTGCCAGCCTGTCACTGATCCTCCTCGCCGCCTGCGGCCAGAAAGCCGAGGAAAAGAAGGCCGTCCCGCCCCCGTCGCTGATCACCGTGACCCAGGCCACCAAGGGCGAGTTCGAGGTGGTGCTGGAAACCCTGGGGTCCCTGGAAGTGCTGGCCGATCCGAAGATCGGCGCCGAAGTTGCCGGTCGGGTGACGCAGGTGCTGGCTCGTACCGGCAAGGTGGTCAAGGCCGGCGAGCTGCTGGCCGTGATCGACGCCGGCGATGTCACGCTGCAAAACAAGGCCGACGAAGCCGAGGCGAGGCGCGTCGAGGCACTGGCGAAACAGCAGGAGAAGCTTGCCGAGCGCCAGCAATCTCTGATGGACAAGGGCTTCCTGTCTAAGAACGCCGGCGAGGACGTGGCCGCCCAGCGTGCCGCGCTGGCCGCCCAGTTCGACGCGGCGCGGGCGCGCGCCGACAACAGCCGTCGCGCCGTCGGCAAGACCCGGGTAGTGGCGCCGATCGCCGGCATCATCGAAGTGCAGATCGTCTCGCCCGGTGATTACGTCAAGGTCGGCGATCCGCTGTTCAACCTGGTCGCACCGAACAAGCTGCGCGCCCACCTGCCCTTCGCCGAAAGCTTCGGCCCGCGCCTGAAAGTCGGACAGGAGGTCAGGCTGGTTTCGCCGCTGGCGCCGGGCAAGGTCTTCGCCAGCCGCATCAAGGACATCCGCCCCGGCATCGTCGAAGGCAGCCGCACCCTGGACGTGCTGGTCGACATCGACAATGACGGCAGTCTGCGCGGCGGCGGCACGGTCAATGCCGCCGTGATCGTCTCGGCCCGCGCCGAAGCGCTGACCGTCCCCGAGCAAAGCGTGGTGCTGCGTCCCGCCGGCAAGGTGGTGTATGTCATCGCCGACGTTGATGGGCAGAAGAAGGCGCAGCAAAAGCCGGTCAAGGTCGGTGCCAAGCGCGGCGGCCGCATAGAGATTATTGACGGCCTCGCCGGCGGCGAAACCATCGCGCTGGATGGCGCCGGCTTCCTCACCAACGGTGCAACGGTCGCCATCAAGGAGCCGGCCAAACCAAAGGCGGCGGGCGGCTCCAAACCCGAAGCCGCCCTCACCCCCAACCCCTCTCCCGCGAGGGGAGAGGGGAGCGTCGCGAGTCGCTGACGCGACTTTTATTGGAATGACCCTGCCCGAGCTTTCCGTCAAGCGCCATGTCCTCGCGTGGATGGCGAATGCCGTGCTGGTGCTGTTCGGGGTGATCGCCTTCAGCCGCATCGGCATGGACCGGCTGCCCTACATCGAGTTTCCGGTGGTCTCCATCACCACCACGCTGAAGGGCGCCAACCCCGACATCGTCGACGCCAGCGTCACCAACCTGATCGAGGGCGCGGTGAACAGCGTGCCCGGCATCGAGCACATTCAGTCCACGTCCTCGCCCGGCGTCTCGGTGGTGAACATCACCTTCGGACTGGAAAAGAATGTCGACGTCGCTTTCACCGAGGTGCAGTCCAAGGTCAACCAGGTGCTGCGCCGGCTGCCCAAGGATGTCGATCCGCCGATCGTGGCCAAGGTCGAGACCAATGCCTCGCCGATCTTCTGGATGGCGGTGCAGGGCGACCGCACCCAGCAACAGCTGAACCAGTACGCGCTCAACGTCATCAAGAAAAAACTGGAAACCATCAACGGCGTCGGCGAAGTGCGCCTCGGCGGCCGCCGCGACCGCACCATCCGCGTCAATCTGCTGCCCGACCGCATGGCCGCGCTGGGCGTCTCGGCGCAGGACATCAGCGATGCCTTTGCCCGCGAGCACGTGCAACTCGCCGGCGGCTTCGTCGTCGGCGAAACCACCGAACACCTGGTCAAGCTCGACCTCGAATTCCATACCCTCGATGCGCTGGGCGGGCTGGTGGTCGGCTACCGCGGATTATCGCCAAACGCGGCACCGACCGCCGCGCCGATCCGACTCATCGACATCGCCGAACTGGAAGACGGCCTGACCGACAACCGTCAGTTGGCGCGCTTCAACGGCGAGATGACGATTGGCATGGGCGTGGTCAAGGTGACCAACGCCAACACCGTCGCCATCATCGAGCGCATCAAGGAAAAGCTCGCCAACGAAATCGAGCCACAGTTGCCGCCGGGCATGAAGATCAGCATCGTCTCCAACGATGCGGTGTTCATCCTTGAAATCGTCAACTCGCTGAAGCAGCACCTGATCGAAGGCACGCTGCTGGCGTCCTTGGTGGTCTGGTTTTTCCTGAGATCAATACGCTCGACGCTGATCGTCGCGCTGGCGATCCCGGTCTCGCTGATGGGCGCCATCGCCGTCATCTACTTCTTCGGCTACACGCTGAACTCGCTGACCATGCTGGCCCTGCTGCTCTTGATCGGCGTCGTCGTCGACGATGCCATCGTGGTACTGGAGAACATCTTCCGCCATCGCGAGGAGATCGATCCCGAACCGGTGGCTGCCGCCGTCAACGGCAGCAAGGAAGTGGTGTTCGCCGTGATCGCGGCGACGCTGTCGCTGGTCTCGATCTTCGCCCCGGTGATCTTCCTGTCGGGCATCATCGGCCAGTTCTTCCGCTCGTTTGCCGTGGTCGTCACCTTCGGCGTGCTGGTCTCGCTGTTCGTCTCGCTGACCCTGACGCCGATGCTCTGCTCGCGCTACCTCAAGGTGGAAAAGCAGCACGGCCGCATCTACCACCTGTTCGACAGGATTCTCGGCGGCCTCGACCGCATTTACATCACGCTCCTCGACCGCGCCCTTCGCCACCGCTGGCATGTCGTCGCCCTGACCGTCGCGGTGGTTGGTTCTTCGGCTTTCTTCTTCATGAACGTCGGCAAGACCTTCACCCCGGACGAGGACGAAGGCCGTTTCCGCATTTCGCTGCGCACGCCGCTGGGCTCCAGCATCGACTACACCGACAGCAAGTTGCGCGAAGTCGAAGAGGTGCTCGACCGCTATCCCGAGATCCGCACCGAGTTCGCCCTGATCGGGCTGGGCACCGCCGGGCAGGTTAACCAGGGTACGGTGGTGGTGCGCATGGCGCCGCGCGAGGAACGCACGCGCAGCCAGCACGAAGTGATCGGTGCGGTGCGCCGCGACCTCGCGGCGATTCCCGGCACGCGCGCCTTTGCCGCGCCCTTCGCCGTGGTCGGCGGCCAGCGCGGCGAGCCCCTGCAGTTCGTCCTCGCCGGCGACAACATCAACGAGATCGGCCGCCTCTCGCGCGAACTGCAACAGAAGCTGGCCACCGTGCCCGGCATCGGCCGCATCGACAGCGACATCCAGCTCGACCTGCCGCAACTGGTCTTCATCCCCGACCGCCTGCGTATCGCCGCGGCCAACCTGTCTTCCAACGACGTCGCGCTGGCGGTCAACATGCTGACCGGCGGCGTCGATATCGCCAAGTTCAACGACGAGCCCGGCGACGGCCAGCGCTATGACATCCGCGTCAAGGCCAAGCCCGGCGAATTCACCCAGCCGGCCGACCTGTCGAAGATTTTCCTGCGCAGTCGCGACGGCAAGATGGTGCGCATGGATTCCGTGGCCCGCTTCGAGGAGCGCCTCGGTCCTGCCGTGATCGGCCGCTTTGACCTGCAGTACGCGGCCACCTTCTACGCCACGCCGGGCATCCCGCTCGGCGAAGCGGTCGAGGCGGTACGTCGCGCCGGACAGGAAATGCTGCCAGCCGGATATCAGGTGCGTTTCATCGGCCAGGCCGAAGAATTCGGCAAGACCATGAAGTACATGGTGTTCACCTTCGCGCTGGCGCTGGTGCTGCTCTACATGGTGCTGGCCAGCCAGTTCAATTCCTTCATCCAGCCGGCCATCGTCATGCTGGCGCAGCCGCTGGCCGTGGTCGGCGGCGTCGCCGCGCTGTGGGCCACCGGGCAGACGCTGAACATCTATTCCATGATCGGCCTGACGCTGCTGATCGGCCTGGTGGCGAAGAACTCGATCCTGCTGGTCGACCTCGCCAACCAGCGCCGCGAGGCCGGCATGGCAGTCGATGCCGCGCTGCGCAATGCCTGCCCGATCCGCATGCGCCCGGTGCTGATGACCTCCGCCACTGTGATCCTCGCCCTGGCCCCGGCCGCGCTGGGCCTCGGCGCCGGCGCCGAAACCCAGCAGCCGCTGGCCATCGCGGTCATCGGCGGCATGTTCTCGTCGACCTTGCTGACGCTGGTGGTGGTACCGGCGGTTTATTCGCTGATCGAGAGAAGGCTGGAAATCAAAACCTGAAAGTTCCCGCAGGGGCGCAGCGCGCTGGCGACACGGCGACAGGATGGCTGGCGCGCCGTATTTCTGCATCGTTAACGTACACAGCCGATCTTGACGGTCGGCTTCCATGGCAGCTCATTTGCGCCCCCAGGGAAAACTCTGGCGCGGCGCAAGGCGACCGCCGCCCTGGCCCAGCGCCTCGGCAAGGCGCAGACCTTCGTTCCACTTGGCCATGCGTTCCGAGCGGGCGAAGGAGCCGACCTTGAGCTGCTTCGCGCCCCAACCCACGGCGAGATGAACGATAGTGACGTCCTCGCTCTCGCCCGAACGCGCCGAGACGATGCTGTGCCATCCGGCGGCGCGCGCGGCCTCCAGTGCCGCCCGGGTTTCAGAGAGCGTGCCGGCCTGGTTGGGCTTGATCAGCGCGGTGTTGCAGGCGCCCTGCGCGGCGGCGGAAGCAATGCGGCCGGCGTTGGTGCAGATGAAATCGTCGGCGACGACCTCGACCCTGTCGCCAGCGGCGGCGGTGAATTTGCGCAGGCCAGCCGCGTCGTCTTCCGCCAGCGGATCTTCGATCGCGACAATGGGATAGCGCGCGAGCCAGCCCAGCAACATTTCCGCGAGGCCCTCCGAATCGATGCGTCGGCCGTCGCGCGCCAGGGTGTATTCGCCCTTGCGGCCGAAGTCGGTGGCGGCGATGTCGAGCGATATCGCCACGTCCTGGCCCGGCGTGTAGCCGGCGCGCTCGATCGCGCGCAGCAGGAAATCCAGCGCCGCTTCGTTGCTGCCGAAGGCCGGCCACCAGCCGCCCTCGTCGGCGACGCCGGCGAGCAGGCCGGCTTCATTCATCAACAAGCCGGCGCAGCGATACACCTCGGCGGTCCATTCCAGCGCCTGCGCGTAATCGGCGGCGCCCACCGCGATGACCATGAAGTCCTGCACATCGACGCGGCGCCCGGCATGCGCACCGCCGCCGAAGATCTGCACTTCCGGCAGGGGCAGGAAATAATCCTCGCGCCCGGCACCGAGGTAACGCCACAGCGGCAGGCCTTGCGCCGCAGCGGCGGCATGGGCGATGGCCATCGAGGTGGCGACGATGGCATTGCCGCCAAGGCGCGCCTTGTTCGGCGTGCCGTCGAGAGCGACCAGCGCGGCGTCCAGCGCGGCCTGGTCGCAGACCTCGCGCCCGGCCAGCACGTCTGCGATCTCGCCATTGACGGCCGCCAGCGCGCCTTGCACGTCATAGCCGCCGAAGGCTGCGCCGCCGTCGCGCCGGTCCACCGCTTCGGCGCTGCCGGTGGAAGCGCCGGCCGGCGCGATGGCGCGACCTGTCTTGCCGTCCGCCAGGGTAATTTCGGTTTCCACCGTGGGACGGCCGCGGGAATCCCAGACGCGGCGACCACGAACCGACGTGATCAGGCTGCTCATGCGTTCAGCTCCTTTTCCCAGGCCGCCAGCACATCCGACAGGCGCGACGGCGGCACGGCCAACAATGGCCTTGCACAGCGCCGCACGCGGTCACGGTCCTCGTCCCTGCGAATGTACTCGACGGGCGACTTGCCGTCGACGCGGGCGAGGAACAGGCCGGGCAAAAGACTGGCGGCGCGCTGCTCGATGGCGGCTGCCGGCTCCCAACTCACATCTGCCAGATAGGCCTCTGTCATGGCTTCGAAGCAGGCGAAAAAACCATCGCGAGCCGCCGGATTCCACAGGCATTTGAGCAGTAGGTGGTTGAGGCAGAAGGCCAGGTCGAAAGCCGGGTCGCCGATGCAGGCACACTCGGCATCGAGGAACACCGGACCGGCGGGACCGAGCAGGATGTTCTTCGGGCTGACGTCGCCGTGAATCATCGCCAGGCGCGTGGCGCCGGTGCGGCGGCTGAGGCCGAACAGCGCCTCGCGCAGGTCCGGATGGGCGACGGCCGTGGCTTCGAGATAGGGTTCGAGGCGGATCGCATGGAAGATGTCGTGGCGCGGAAACTGTGCCGCGACCTGCGGATTGTTCGCCGTCGCGGCATGGATGCGCCCGAGGCGACGGCCGACCTCGGCGGCGTCCGCCGCAGCGGCCCGCCCATCGCGCAGTTCGCTCTTCCACAGGCGATGGTCGTCCGGGCTGAGATAAGTCATGGCGCAGCACATTTCCACGGCGTCATGAAACAGTATTTCGGGCACGGCGCCGGGAACGATGCCATGGGCGATGCGCATCCACGCGACTTCGTAGCGGTTGCGTTCCACCGGGGCGTTCCAGTCGGCCGCGACCCTGAGCTTGGCCAGGGCGCGCTTGACGCAGAATGACCGCTCGGGTGTCGTGACTTTCCAGATGTCGGAAGAGACGCCACCGGTCAGGGCTTCGAAGCGCACACCGAACCCGTTCTCGATCAGGCCGGCGCGGGCCAGGACATCGATCAGGCGTCCGTCGGGCTGCGAGGGGCTCATGGCAGGCTTCCTAGTGCAGCACCCAGGCCAGGGTCAGCGGAATGATCAGCAGCGATGCCGAATTACCGATCAGGACCATGGAAGCCACCCGCTCCGGCTCCTGGTGATAACGCTCGGCAAAAATGTAATTGAGCACCGCCGGCGGCAGGGCGCCGAACAGGATCAACATGGCGGCATCGCGCCCGGTGAGGCCCAGCACCATGTTCATCAGCAGCGCCACCAGCACCCCGGCCAGCGGCGAGGTGATGGCACCGACGATGCTGAGTTTCCAGTCGGCATGGCGGCTGTCGGTGAGGCGCACGCCGAGCGAAAACAGCAGCAGCGGGATCGACACGTCGCCGAGCATCTTGATGCCCAGCCATAGTGGTTGCCATAGCGGAAACTGCAACACGCTGATCGCGAGCCCTGCCAGCGCCGCGGCGATCACCGGCACGCGCCACAGGTTCCAGAGCCTGGCCTTGTGGTCGAGCATCCATGTGCCCAGGGAGTAGTGCAGGAAATTCTCGATGAAGAACAGCACCACGGCGGCCGGCAGCGCCGCTTCGCCGAAGGCCAGCACCGCCAGCGGCAAGCCCATGTTGCCGGAATTCTTGAACATCATCGGCGGCACGAAAGTGTTGGTCGCCACGCCCATCAGGCGCGCCACCGGCCAGGCCAACAGCCCGGTACCGAGCACCACGACGGTGGCGCCCAGCAGCAGCGGCAGGTTCTGCGCGATGTCGAATGACTTTGAGGCCAGTGCGGCGAACACCAGGGCCGGCACGAAGATGTCCATGTTGAGCGTGTTGGCGAAGGCCATGTCGGGCTTCTTCCAGCGCCCGTAGGCATAGCCGACCGCAACCACGGCATAGATCGGAAAGACGATTCCCGCGATGCGTTCGATCACAGCACGTAGCGCGAAAGGTCTTCGTTCTTCGCCAGTTCGCCGAGCTTGGCGTCGACGTAGGCGCCGTCGATCGCCAGCCGCTCGCCACTGCGCTTGCCGGCGTCGAAGGAGATTTCCTCGAGCAGCTTTTCCATTACGGTGTAGAGCCGGCGGGCGCCGATGTTCTCGGTCTTCTCGTTGACCTGAAAAGCGATCTCGGCCAGGCGCTTGATGCCGTCGGCGGCAAATTCCAGGGTGACGTCTTCGGTCGCGAGCAAGGCCTGGTACTGTCGCGTCAGGCAGGCATCGGTCTGCGTCAGGATGCGCTCGAAGTCGTCGACCGACAGCGAATCGAGTTCGACGCGGATCGGGAAGCGCCCCTGCAGTTCGGGAATCAGGTCGGAGGGCTTCGCCACATGGAAGGCGCCGCTGGCGATGAACAGGATGTGGTCGGTCTTGATCATGCCGTACTTGGTCGACACCGTGGTGCCCTCGACCAGCGGCAGCAGGTCGCGCTGCACGCCC
>JAUXUK010000014.1 GCA_030680805.1 Sulfuritalea sp.
AAGGGTGTCGAAAATTTCGCCGCCGACGTTTTCGAACAGGCAGTCGATGCCCTTGGGCGTCGCCGCCTTGAGGTCGCCGCGCAGATTGCCGGCCTTGTAGTCGATGCAGGCATCGAAGCCGAGTTCGTCCACCACGTAGCGGCACTTGTCGGCGCCGCCGGCGATGCCGACCGCGCGCGCACCGTGGATCTTCGCCAGTTGCCCGACCACGCTGCCCACCGCGCCGGAAGCGGCGGTGACCACCACGGTTTCGCCGGGCTTCGGTGCGCAGATGTCGAGCAGGCCGACCCAGGCGGTGACGCCGGGCATGCCGACCGGGCCGAGCCAGGCCGACAGCGGAATCGCACGGTCATCGACCTTCTGCAGCGCGTTGCCGTCGGCCACGCCGAAGAGCTGCCAGCCGAGCGGGCCGACCACCTTGTCGCCGGCGGCGAACTTCGGATGATTCGACTTGACGACTTCGCCGGCGGTGCCGCCGACCATGACTTCGCCGATCTGAACCGGCGTGGCATAGGACTTGACGTCAGACATGCGGCCGCGCATGTAGGGATCGAGCGACAGCCAATGGTTCTTCACCAGTACCTGGTTGGGGCCGGGCTCGGGAATTGCGGATTCTTCAAGGCGAAAATTGCTTTCCTCGACCCAGGCGGCGGGGCGGTTGGCGAGGACGATCTTCTGGTTCTTTTCCATGGTGGGGGGCTTCCTGTTGTTGTTTTGCGGTGTGGTTCAAAAAGTCGGCGCTGGCGAGACGGCGATCAGTCGGCTTGCGGCTTCTTGTTGTTGGCGTCGCGCCGCAGCTTGAAGGTGCCGAGCGACTTGGCGACCAGTTCGCCGGACTCATCATAGGCCTCGCCTTCGCAGAAGTGCAGCGAGTTGCCGCCGCGCAGCAGGCGCCCTTCGGCGACGATGCGGCCTTTTGCCGAGCGGATGAAGCTGACCGACATGTCGATGGTCATGACGCCGCCGACGTGTTCATGAGTGGTGCGCGCGGCAACCGCCATGGCCACGTCGAGCATGGTCATGATCACGCCGCCATGCGAGACCTCGAAGCTGTTGAGCATTTCCGGACGCAGTTCGAGCGAGATGCGCGAGCGCCCGTTCTCGGCCATCTCGGCCTTGACGCCGAGATGCTTGAGGAAGGGGACCTTGAGGCCGAAGAAATCGGCCGTTCCGCTCATCTGGCGATCGCTCAGAAGCAGAGGCTGCCGCCATCGACGGCGATGGCTTGCCCTGTGATGTGGCGCCCCGCCTCCGAGGCCAGCAGCACCACCAGGCCCTTGAGGTCCTCTTCGCCGCCGATGCGCCGCAGCGGCGTGCCTTCGATGATCTTGTCGCCGAGCATGTCGAGCAGGCCGCTGGCCATTTTCGAGGGAAAGAAGCCGGGGCAGATGGCATTGACGTTGATGTTGTGCCTGCCCCACTCCGATGCCAGCGCACGCACGAAATTGACGTCGGCGCCCTTGCTGGTGTTGTAGGCGATGGTCCCCATCTCCGGCGGATTGCCGCGCAGGCCGGCGATCGAGGCGGTGACGATGACCTTGCCCGACTGTTGCGGAATGAAGGCGCGCTTGCCGACTTCCTGGGTCAGGAAGAACATGCCATTGACGTTGAGGTTGATGACTTTCATCCACGCCTCGGCGGGATAGTCTTCTGCCGGCGCGCCCCAGGTGGCTCCGGCGTTGTTCACCAGGATGTCGATCCGGCCGAAGTGCTCCAGCACCTTGGTTACGAGGCCGGGAATCTGGTCGAACTTCGACAGGTCGTTGACGACGGTAAGCACGTCGATGCCCTGCTTTTCGAGATGCGCTTTCGCTTCGGCCAGTTCGTCGGCCTTGCGTGCGGTGATGGCAAGCTTGGCGCCCATCTCGCCCAGTGCCTCGGCCATCTGCAGGCCCAGACCGCGCGAGCCGCCGGTGATGATGGCGACCTTGCCCGCAAGGTCAAACAGTTTTTTGACGCTCATGATCAGACTACCTCGAAAAGGCCGGCGGCGCCTTGTCCACCGCCGATACACATGGTGACGACGACGAGCTTCGCGCCGCGCCGCTTGCCTTCGATCAGCGCATGGCCGACCAGTCGCGCGCCGGAAACGCCATAGGGGTGGCCGACGGCAATCGCGCCGCCGTTGACATTGAGCTTGTCCAGCGGAATGCCCAGCGTGTCGGCGCTGTAGAGCACCTGCACGGCGAAGGCTTCGTTGAGCTCCCAGAGGTCGATGTCCTTCACCGTGAGTCCGGCTTTCTTCAGCAGCTTGGGTACGGCGAAGACGGGGCCGATGCCCATTTCATCGGGCTCGCAACCGGCCACGGCGAAGCCGCGGAAAATGCCCAGCGGCTTGAGGCCGCGCTTCTCGGCGAGCGTGGCGTTCATTACCACGGCGGCCGAGGAGCCGTCGGAGAACTGGCTGGCGTTGCCGGCGGTAATGACGCCGCCGGGCATCGCCGAACGAATCTTGGAAACGCCTTCCAGCGTCGTGTCGGGGCGGATGCCCTCGTCGGCGGCGATGGTGACCTCGCGCGTCGACAGCGCGTCGGTGGCCTTGTCGGCGACACCCATGGTCACGGTCATCGGCACGATCTCGTCGCTGAACTTGCCTGCGGCCTGGGCGGCGGCGGCGCGCAGTTGGCTGTTCACGCCGTACTCGTCCTGGCGATCCTTGCCGACCTTGTAGCGCTTGGCCACCTGCTCGGCGGTCTGCAGCATGTTCCAGTAGATTTCCGGCTTGATCTTGAGCAGCGCCGGGTCGGCGAGCATGTGGCGATTGGACTCCTGCTGCACGCAGGAAATGCTCTCGACACCGCCGGCAACGTAGATGTCGCCTTCGCCGGCAATGATGCGCTGCGCCGCCATGGCGATGGTCTGCAGGCCCGATGAACAGAAGCGGTTGATCGTGGCGCCGGGCACGGTGACCGGCAGGCCGGCGGCCAGTGCGATCTGGCGCGCGATGTTGGAGCCGGTGGCGCCTTCCGGCGTGGCGCAGCCCATCAGCACGTCCTCGACCTCGGCCGGATCGAGTCCGGCGCGGGCCACGGCGTGCTTCACGGAATGGCCGCCGAGCGTGGCGCCATGGGTCATGTTGAAAGCGCCTTTCCAGGACTTGGCGAGTCCCGTACGGGCGGTGGATACGATAACGGCATCAGTCATGTGATTCTCCTAAAACCAATAAGGCTTACCGCGGAGGCGCAGAGGCGCAGAGAAAACCACGCAGAGGAAAAGAGATGCAATCGGGAATTGCACCTCGCCTTTCTCTGCGCATCCTCTGCGCTTCCGCGCCTTTGCGGTGAAGGGTTTGTTTCAAGTCAGGCTCTTTCCTTCGGCGACGCGCTTGGCGATCAGCGGCGCCGGTTCCCAGAAGGCGTCGCCGGAACTGGCGGCGAACTCCTGCATGCTGCGCGCGACGTTGTAGAGGCCCACCTCGTCGGCGTAGAGCATCGGGCCGCCGCGGTGCAGCGGGAAGCCGTAGCCGGTCAGGTAGATCATGTCGATGTCGGAAGCGCGGGAAGCGATGCCGTCCTCGAGGATGCGCGCACCTTCGTTGATCAGCGCGTAGATGCAGCGCGCGACGATCTCCGCATCGCTGATCTTGCGCGGCGTGATGCCCAGTTCCTTGCGGTATTCCTCGAGCATCTTGTCGACTTCGGGATCGGGAATCGCCTTGCGGTTGCCTGGTTGATAGAGGTACCAGCCCTTGCCGGTCTTCTGTCCGTAGCGGCCCTGCTCGCAAAGGCGGTCGGCGAACTTGGCGTAGCGGATCGAGGGCTTCTCGACATAGCGGCGCTTGCGAATCGCCCAGCCGATGTCGTTGCCGGCGAGGTCGCCCATGCGGAACGGGCCCATGGCCATGCCCCATTTCTCCATGGCCTTGTCCACCTGTGCTGGCGTGGCGCCTTCCTCCAGCAGGAAGCCGGCGACGCGGCCGTAGTGTTCAATCATGCGGTTGCCGATGAAGCCGTCGCAGACACCGGAGACCACGGCGGTCTTCCTGATCTTCTTTGCCACCTGCATCACGGTCGCCATGACGTCCTTGGCGGTCGCCGCGCCGCGTACCACTTCGAGCAGCTTCATGACATTGGCCGGGCTGAAGAAGTGCATGCCGACCACGTCCTGCGGGCGCCTGGTGAAATTGGCGATCTGGTTCACGTCCAGCGTCGAGGTGTTGGAGGCCAGTATTGCTCCGGGCTTGGCGACCTCGTCGAGCTTCCTGAACACGGCCTCCTTGACACCGATTTCCTCGAACACCGCCTCGATGATCAGGTCGGCGTCCTTGAAGTCGTCATAGGACATCGTGCCCTTGAGCATGCCCATGCGCTGGTCCAGCTTCTCCTGGGTCAGCTTGCCCTTCTTCATGCTGTTCTCGTAGTTCTTGCGGATCGTGGCGATGCCCTTGTCCAGCGCTTCCTGCTTCATTTCGAGCATGATCACCGGGATGCCGGCATTGAGGAAGTTCATGGTGATGCCGCCGCCCATGGTGCCGGCGCCGATCACGCCGACCCTGGCGATCTTGCGCGTCGGGGTGTCGTCGGGCACATCGGGAATCTTCGACGCGGCGCGTTCGCCGGTGAAGGCGTGGCGCAGGGCCCGCGATTCCGGCGTGCCCATGAGTTCGATGAAGTAGCTGCGCTCGATTTTCATGCCTTCGTCGAAAGGCTTGGTCAGCGCCGCCTGCACGGCGTCGATGCACTTGAAGGGCGCGGGGGAGGGCCCGGCAACGCCCCTGACCATGTTGCGCGAGAACTGGAAGAAGGCTTCCTGGTTCGGATGGTCGATCCTGATGTCGCGGACGCGCTTGAGCGGCCGCTTCTCTGCCACCACCTTGTCGGCGAAGGCCAGCGCGCCCTTGAGCAGATCGCCCTCGACGAATTCGTCGAACAGTGGCGTGCCCTTGAATTTTTCCGACGGCACCGGATTGCCGGAAAGGATCAGATTGAGCGCGGCTTCGACGCCGATGATGCGCGGCATGCGCTGCGTGCCGCCGGCGCCGGGCAGCAGGCCCAGTTTGATTTCCGGCAGGGCGATCGACGCGCCGGCGACGGCGACGCGGAAGTGGCAGCCCAGCGTGAGTTCGAGGCCGCCGCCCATGCAGACGCCGCCGATCGCGGCGACGACGGGTTTGGGGCAGGCCTCGACGATGCGGATGACGGTCAGCAAGTTGGGTTCGGCATAGGACTTCGGCGAGCCGAATTCGCGGATGTCGGCGCCGCCCGAGAAGGCGCGGTCGGAGCCGATCAAGACGACGGCCTTGACGGCAGGGTCGGCGGTCGCTTGGTCGATGCCGGCGACGATGCCGCAGCGCAGGTCGTAGCCGAGGCCGTTGACCGGCGGGTTGTCGAGGGTGATGACGGCGGTGCTGCCGTGCAGTTCATAGTTGGCGCTGCTCATGCTGACTCCTTGCTCGGCAAAGCCGAAATTGAAAAACTACCGCAGAGGCGCAGAGGCGCAGAGACAGCACAGAGGAAATCCATTGCTTTCGAATTTCTCTGCGAATCCTCTGCGCCTCCGCGGTAAGGTGTTGAATAGCATTCTCATACTTCCAGCCATTCCTTGCGGATGGCGTCGTTTTTCTTGAGGTCGGCCGGCGTGCCTTCGAAAACAATGCGGCCGTGGCCCATGAGGTAGAGCCGCTCCGATATGTCGAGCGCGATGGCCAGCTTCTGTTCGATCAACAGGATCGAGACGCCGCGCTTGCGAATTTCCTGGAGGAATTGTCCGACCAGTTCGACGATCTTCGGCGCCAGGCCCTCGGTCGGCTCGTCGATCATGATCAGGTCGGGGTCGCCCATCAGCGTGCGGCACAGGGTCAGCATCTGCTGTTCGCCGCCGGAGAGCACGCCGCCGGGGGTGTTGTCGCGTTCCTTGAGGCGCGGAAAGAGGGCGTACATGTCGTCGATGTTCCAGCGGCCGACGGCGCGCGGGTCCTTGACGCCGAGCATCAGGTTCTGGCGCACGGTCAGGTCGGGAAAGATGTCGCGGTTTTCCGGCACCAGGCCGATGCCGAGGCGGGCGATTTCGAAGGCCTTCATGCCGAGGATGTCGCGGCCCTTGAATCTGATCTTGCCGCGCGCGACGACCTGGCCCATCACGGCCTTGGCGGTAGTCGAACGGCCGACGCCGTTGCGGCCCAGCAGGCAGACGATTTCGCCGGGATTGACGTACAGGTTGACACCATGCAGGACGTGGCTCTTGCCGTAGTAGGCGTGGAGGTCGGCAATTTCCAGCATGGGCTCATTCATGGCAGATGCTCGTCCCAAGATAGGCTTCCTGCACGGCGGCATTGCAGCGGATGGCAGCCGGCGCGTCGGTGGCGATGACCTGGCCGTAGACCAGCACCGAGATGCGGTCGGCCAGGCCGAATACCACGCCCATGTCGTGCTCGACCATGACCAGCGTCTTGCCCTCGGTGACGCGGCGGATCAGTTCCACGGCCTCTTCGGTCTCCGTATTGCTCATGCCGGCGGTCGGTTCGTCGAGCAGGATCACGTCGGCGCCGCTGGCGATGGTGATGCCGATTTCCAGTGCACGCTGTTCGGCGTAGGAGAGGATGCCGGCGGGCGTATCGCGGCGGCGGGAAAGTCCGATGTCTTCCATCACCGCCTCGGCGCGCAGGCGCGCATCCTTGAGCCCGGCCAGGCGGTGCCAGAACGAGTAGCGGTAACCCAGCGACCACAGCACCGCACAGCGCAGGTTCTCGAACACCGACAGATTGTGGAAAATGTTGGTGATCTGGAAACTGCGCGAGAGGCCCTTGCGGTTGATCTCGAAGGGCTTCAAGCCGACGACATTTTCGCCCTTGAGTTCGATCACGCCGGAGGACACCGGCAGGCGTGCGCTGATCAGGTGGAACAGCGTCGACTTGCCGGCACCGTTGGGGCCGATGATGGCGTGGCGCTCGCCGCGATGGATGTCGAGATCGACGCCGCGAATGATTTCGCTGGCGCCGAAATTCTTCCTGAGTCCCTGCATGCGGATCGCGGGGGCCGTCATGCCTTGTCTCCGTGCAGGGTCGATAGGGTGGTGTTCCAGGCGACACGCGCGCGGCCACCGATCCATCGTGTCAGGAGCAAGCCGATTCCGGTGACGGTCAGCGCCGCGAGCCAGGGGCCGGGAGTATTGAGATGGAGTTCCATCTTCATTACTCTTGTCGCCGTATCGCCGGCGCCGACTCCTTCACCGGCGAGCAGCGCGTAGCCCAGTTCGACCACGCCGACCAAACCGGCCACCAGAACCAGCACCGGCAGGGCGGTGGCGAGGTAATGCGGCACCATGCGGCCGAACAGCCCGGCCTGCCACAGGTTGCGCTGTATTGCGATGACACTGGCGATGCCGCCGGGCGCCATCAGCACCATGAACAGGAAGAACAGGCCGAAATACAGCAGCCACGCATGGGTCATGCCGCCGATCACGATCTGCATCACGGTGATGAGTATGGCGCCGATGATCGGCCCGAAAAAGAAGCCGATGCCACCGACAAAGGTCATCAGCAGCACCACGCCCGAGGTGTGGGCGTTGAGGGTTTCGGCGGTGACGATCTCGTAGTTGAGCGCCGTCAGGCCGCCGGCGATGCCGGCGAAAAAGCCGGAGAGAATCAGCATCAGATAGCGCACGCGCTGCGTGTCGTAGCCGACGAACTCGGCGCGTTCCGGGTTGTCGCGCACGGCATTGGCCATGCGACCCAGCGGCGTCTGCGTCAGGGCGAACATGGCGACCGCGGCGATGAATACCCAGGCGATGATCAGTCCGTACATCTCGACTTGAGGGCCCCAGGTGAAGCCCAGCAGATTGCCTTTGCCGACCACGCGATTGCCAGAAATGCCGCCTTCGCCGCCGAAGAAGCCGGGGAACATCAGCGCGCAGGCGGCGACCAGTTCGCCGATGCCCAGCGAGATCATGGCGAAGGTGGTGCCGGCCTTCTTGGTGGTGACATAGCCGAGCACGACACCGCCCAGAAGCCCGGCGAGGCCGCCGACCAGCGGCAGCAGGGCCACCAGCAGCGGACCGCCATCCTTGCCGAGCAGGTTCAGCACGTGCATCGTGATGAAGGCGCCAAGGCCGTAGTACACCGCATGGCCGAAGGACAGCAGGCCGGTCTGGCCCAGGAGCATGTTGTAGGACAGCGCGAACACCACCATGATGCCCATCTGGCACAGCAGGGAGATCACGAAGCCGCTCTTGAACACCAGCGGCAGCGCAATGGCAAGGGCGAGGCAGCCGCCCCAGAGCAGGATGCGGCCTCGCGGAAAAACGGCGCCATTCATGATTCGCGTGCCCCCATCAGGCCGCGCGGGCGGAAGATCAGTATCGCCACCATCAGCATGTAGGGCAGTACCGGCGCCAACTGGGTAATCGTCAGACGCGAGACCTGCGAGCCCTCGGGCAGACTGACGCCGATCAGGGCGAAGACGTCGGTGACCGAAATCGAGAGCGCGACCGAGAAGGTCTGGATGCAGCCGATCAGCAGCGAGGCGACAAAGGCGCCGCCCAGCGAGCCGAGACCGCCGACCACGACGACGACGAAGACGATGCTGCCGACGGCGGCCGCCATGCCCGGTTCAGTGACGAAGGCATTGCCGCCGATGACGCCAGCGAGGCCGGCCAGCGCCGTGCCGCCGCCGAAGACCAGCATGAAGATGCGCGGTACGTTGTGGCCCAGCGCCTCGACCATGTCGGGCTTGGTCAGCGCGGCCTGGATGATGAGGCCGATGCGAGTGCGGGTCAGCAGTGCGTAGAGGGCCACCAGCATGCCGACCGAAACCAGCATCATGAAGCCCTTGTATATGGGGAAAGAGGTGTCGAACAGGGTGAACAGGGTACCGTCGAGTTCAACCGGAATGCGGTAGTCCACCGCGACCTTGCCCCAGACCAGGTGCACGATTTCCTCGACCAGGAAGGCCAGGCCGAAGGTGAACAGCAGTTCGGCGACATGGCCGAAGCGGTGCGCGCGGCGCAGGCCATAGCGCTCGATCATCGCGCCGACGGCCCCGACCATCAGGGGTGCGACCAGCAGGCCGGGCCAGAAGCCTACCCAGGTGCTGATCTGGTAGGCAAAATACGCGCCCAGCATGTAGAAGCTGGCATGGGCGAAATTGAGGATGCCCATCATGCTGAAGATCAGCGTCAGGCCGCTGGACAGCATGAACAGCAGCAAGCCGTAGGTGATGCCGTTCAGCAGCGATATGGCGACGAACTCCATTGCATCCTCAAAGACGGTTAATGTCGAAGGGTAATCCGAGTACGGGCAATCCCGGGTGAATGGTCGAGCGCAGCGAGCAGTTCAATCGCCTCCCCCGCGAGGGGGAGGTCGGGAGGGGGCGGGCCGCATATGGCCCTGCCGGGCGAGCTGGCTCGCCCGGTTCAGGGACGTTCCATGATGCACGCGGTCGGCAGCTGCGAATCGCGCTGCGACACCGAGGCCAGTGTTTTCCAGCCGTAGCCCGTGCCTTCGGAGTCATGCTTGACCGCCTTGCCATCAGCCTTGCTGAACACCGAAATGTAGAGCGGCTGCATCATCTGGTGATCGCTCTTGCGCATCCAGACTTCGCCATTCTCGGCCGGGAAGCGCATGTCTTCCAGTGCCAGCGCCACGGTCTTGGGGTCGGTCGACTTGGCGGTGTTCATCGCCTTGGCCACCATCTCCGTCATCGTGTTCACGCGCATGTAGTAGAAGTAGATGCCGGGGTATTTCTTGTTGAAGTCGAGGGCGAACTTCTCGGTCGACTTGGTCGGCACGTTCATGTGCCATTCGGTGAGCTGGATCACCTTGTTTTCACCCGAAGCGCCCATGGCCTGCGGCGTGCCGAGGCCGCCTGCATAGTAGGTGAAGAAGCGCGCGGCAAGGCCGGCATCCTTGGCGGCCTTGACCAGCAAGGAGAGGTCGTTGCCCCAGTTGCCGGTGATCACCGTATCGGCGCCGGAAGCCTTGATCTTGGCGATGTAGGGCGCGAAGTCCTTGACGCGGCCGATCGGGTGCAGGTCCTCGCCGACGATCTTGATGTCCTTGCGCTTCTTCGCCAGCATTTCCTTCGCCGCCTTGGCGACCTGATGGCCGTGGGCGTAGTCCTGGCCGATGATGAAGACCTTCTTGATCTTCTTGTCATTCTCCATGAAGCTGGTGATGGCCTCCATCTTCATTTCGGTGTTGGCGTCGAAACGGAAATGCCAGAAGCTGCACTTCTCGCCGGTCAGCGTCGGGTCGACCGCGGCATAGTTGAAGAACAGCACGGTCTTGTCCGGATTGCGCGCGTTCCACTTGTTGACCGCGTCGATCAGCGAATGGGCGGCACCGGAGCCGTTGCCCAAGGTGACGAAACGGAAGCCCTGGTCGATCGCCGCCTTGAGCTGGAGTTGGGTCTCCTGCGGACTGCCCTTGTTGTCGAAGCCGACAAATTCGAGCTTCTGGCCCATGATGCCGCCCTTCTGGTTGACCAGGATTTCGGCGGCTTCCTTGAAGCCCTTGAGGCCGGCCTCGCCGACATTGGCGAAGGGGCCGGACAGTGGATCGATGTAGGCAATCTTGACCTGGGCGAAGGCGCTGCCGCCGATCAACAGTGTGCTCGCTGCAAGAGCGATGCTATGGACAAACGTCTTCTTCATGAGTGTCTTCTCCTGTTTGTAGTCCGGTCCGGGCAAAAGCGGACGGCTGAATCTTATAGTTCTGCGTAGTGGAACATAGTTCTGTAATACACGCGGAATCATACTGATTGTAGCGAGGGCTGTAAACGACTTTTTGACACGGCCGTGGCTATGCTCGCGTGTCATATCGACTGAGGACCGCCGGCCCGGACAAACCGGGGCGACGGAGGCCTGACCAGCTTTCCACGTGGCAATGCTGCACTGCGGAATGATGGCCGGGCAGTGTTTTCCCGGTGAGGAAGCCTGTTTGTCCCCGGTTGTCTTTGCGGGCAGGGTCTTGCCCTTGGCCGCCGGCGCGACTACTCCGCGGCGGATGCCTCGTCCGCGGATTCCGCCGCCGCCAGCATTGCGGCGCGGCTCTCAGGCGTTTCTAGGCTGATGCGGCCCAGTTTTCCGCCGCGATAATCGGTCAGCAGGATCATTCCGGCCTTTTCCAGATCGAGCTCGCCACCGCGTCGGCCCTTGACGATGCAGCCGCGCTTTTTCGCCACGGCTTCGACCACGCCGACGCCGTCCATACCGTCGAGCGCAATGCCATATCGGTCAGCGAGCATGGCCGGGTAGTGTTGCAGCAACAGTCCGGCGAGGAAGATCGCGACTTCCGAATCGATCACCGCATTGCGGCCGATGGCGTGGCTGGCGGCCAGCATGAAACCATCGCTGTCATGCTTGATCTTGGGCCACATCAAACCCGGCGTGTCGGTGATGCTCATGGTCGGGCCGAGGTCGATGCACATTTGCGACTTGGTTACCGCCGGCTCGTCGCCGACGGCGGCGACGCGGCGCTTGAGCAGCGCATTCATCAACGTCGATTTGCCGACGTTGGGGATGCCCATGATCAGCATGCGCAGCGGCTTGATGCCGTCGTTGCGATGCGGCGCAAGCAGCTTGCACAGGCCCGGTACCCGCGCCGCCTCGCCCGGCTTCTTGCTCGAAATCGCTACGGCTTTGACGCCCGGCTGCGCGTTGTAATAGTCGAGCCAGGCCTGCGTCACCTCCGGATCGGCGAGGTCGGACTTGTTCAGCAGTTTGAGGCAGGGGCGCTGACGGTGCAGGCGCAGTTCGCGGATCATCGGGTTGCTGCTGGCCTCGGGCAGGCGCGCGTCGCAGACCTCGATCACCACGTCGGTCAGCGCCATGGTCTCGGCCGCCTTCCTGCGGGCCGAGGTCATGTGGCCGGGGAACCACTGTATGGTCACGATGCGTCGCTCCCTGCCGCGGTGATGAGCACGTCCTCATCTGCCACGTGCACCCTGTTGCCGCAGCGCAGCTTGCGCCGGGTGCGGGTCTCGACTTCTCCATCCACCGTCACGGCGCCTTCAGCCACCATGGCTTTCGCAGCGCCTCCGGAAGGCGCCAGCCCGAGCAGTTTGAGAAGGACGTTCAGCTCGATGAACTCGCCCTGAAGCTGGAAGTGTCGGACCGGCAAGAGGGTCTCCGCGGCAGCAGGATCAAGCGCGCAGGGCGCCGATCAGGGATGCAACTTCTTCCTCGGACTCCTGCAGTATGCTGTTCAGGGTCGCCTGATCCAGTTCGACATCGATCTGGACCCGGGTGCCTTCGCGCGCATTGCCGGAAAGCTGCGTGAGAGGCGATTCGACAGGGGCCAGCTGGCTGGCGAGCAACAAGGTATCGCTGAGGGATTTCGGTGGAATGGCCATGTAGCCATCCCACAAGCCCTCGATGGCCTCCATGACGGCGGCGGGAACGCCTAGCCGTTGCAGCACCTCACGACCGACCCGGGCCGCACCGCCCTCGGCCCATTCGCTCAGGCTGCCCGCGGCCCCTTCCAGCAGTCCGGGAAAATCTCCGGCGCGGGAGATCAGGTAGAAGCCGCCCACCTCATGCACGATGCCCGCGAAGAACGCCGTATCCGGGTCCTGATGCGTCACGCGTCGCGCAATGACGTTTGCCAGGGCGGCGACGTGGGCGGTACGCTCCCAAAGCCCGATTGCCATCTGCCGATGCTGCGGCGTCTTCGCCATGCCCTCCATCTGCCGCACCACGACGGACGCCGCCAACACACGCAGCGTCTTGAAACCGAGCCGCGACACCGCGCTCTTGATGTCGACAATGGTCTGCCCGGAGCGGTTGTAGATAACGGAATTGGCGACCGCGACCACTCGCGCCGCCAGCAGCGGATCGGACTGAACCAGGCGTGCAAGCTGATCCACCGAACAGTCGGGGTCGTCCAGCAGCCGCTGTACCTTGAGCGCCATCTCGGCCGTGGTGGGGAAGATCACCTCGCCCGCATGCGCTCCGGCGGCAAGCTTCGCCAATATTTCCTGTACGTTCACGGGGTTGGATTCTCTTGGATGAATGGGGTCGAAAACAAGCTGTGAATTATAGCCTCGGCAGTCCTCCCGCCCCGCTGGCCAGAAAAGTCGGCGCTGATGAAGCCCCTGCGCAGCAGGGCGGTCGAGCAAAGTACGCTCTCCTCGCCGCTGCGGATGGTGACACGGCGCCCATCAATCCTCAGCCTGCCGATTTGCGGCGACCGGCGATGAAGCGATCGAGCTGGTTGGCGAAGCTCTGCCGGTCGGCATGGTTGAATGCCGGCGGTCCGCCGGTGTCGACGCCGCTGCTGCGCAGGGTGTCCATGAAGTTGCGCATGTCGAGCAACTGGCGGATGTTCTCCGCGCTGTACAACTCGCCGCGCGGGTTCAGCGCAAAGGCCCGCTTTTCGATCACCAGTGCGGCCAGCGGAATGTCGGCGGTGATCACCAGGTCGCCGGCGGCCGCCTGGTCGACAATGTGGCTGTCGGCCACGTCGAAGCCCGGCGGCACCTGCACCGCGCGAATCCAGGGCGAAGGCGGCACGCGCAGCCACTGGTTGGCGACCAGGATCAGCGGCAGCGAATGCCGCGTGGCGGCGCGGTAGAGAATTTCCTTGATGACGCCGGGGCAGGCGTCGGCATCGACCCAGATCTGCATAATGGCGACTTTGATTGGCTGGATTTCATTATGGACCATGGCAGCGCCGAAGCCTTTTCACTCCCTGCCGACGGCCTCGCCGGATTGGCCGCGCCCGACGTGCAGCGCCTGGCCGCGCGCATGGCACAGGATGCCTTCACCCGCATCTTCCGCCTGACGCTGGAAGGCGACGAAGTCGCGCTGAATGCTGCGGTGACGGAGATCGAGCGCCTCTCGCGCAACTGGGCGCAAGCCGCCGCCGACGACGATTCCCGTGCCTTGCGCCGCGCTCTGCTGGTGAGCGGTATCGACCAGTGGGGGCTGGCCTGGTGCCAGGCCTTCGGGCTGGCCGCGATTCCAGGCATCAGTGCCTTGCTCGGCGCGATGCGCAACGGTCTCGATGCCGCGGCGGATGCGCGCTTCCAGCAGCAGTTTGCCGCGATAGAAAAGGCCGAGGGCGACGCCATCGATTTCAAGATGGAGTTGAGGCGAAACATCCACATGGCACTGTGGCACGCCATGATCGCCTGCGAGGACAGCGGCGAGGCGCAGGCCATACTCGCGACGCTGGGCGGCATGCTGGTGGCGCTGGTCGGACGCATGCCGACGCTGGGCTGGCGGCTGGCGGCCGACGCGCTGGCGAACATCCAGTTGCGCTGCCTGAGCGACGCGGCGGCAAGCACCGAACTGGCGCGGGAAACCAATGCGGCGCTGTTCACCGCGCTGCGCCAGAACCTGCCGCGGGAAATCTCCGAGCCGATGTTCGTTCACGCCAATCAGGCGGTCATCGCCTGGCAGCAGTCACGGCGAACGATGCACTAGCGTGCCGGCTGTGGCGCGGCAGTGACCGCGTCATACACCAGGCGCGCGGCGACGGCGTCCTCGACGGCCTGGCCGAGCGCCTTGAAGACGATGGTGACGCCCGGCGGAACCGTCACCTTGCCCGCCAGCACCTCGCCGATTTCGGCTTGCACCTTGGCGCCGGAGAGAATCACGTCGCCCGATTCGGCCTCGGCGGCGCGGCGATGGTCGGCGATCACGTAATTGGCCATGGCCTCGTCGTCCAGTTCGCGCCAGCCGGGGCGCGGCGCGCCCACCGCGTGGACCAGAGCGCCCGGCTTGAGCCAGCGGCCCATGAGCACCGGCGTGCTGGAGTTGGTGACGGTCACCACGATGTCGGCGCCGCGCACGGCGGTCTCCGCGTCGGCGCACGCGGCGCCGTCGATGTCGATCGCGCAGCGTTCGGCATTGGCGCGGGTAGGGCTCCAGATGCGGATGCCGCTGATCGGCACGACCGCGCGCAAGGCCCGCGCATGGCTGCGCGCCAGCGCCCCCGAGCCGAGGATTGCCAGGCGTTTGGGGCTACGGTCGCGCAGCACGCGCGTCGCCACCGCCGAGACGGCGGCGGTGCGCAACTCGGTCAGCCATGTGGCATCCATCACCGCCAGGGGGCTGCCGGTTTCAGGATCGAGCAGCACCAGCGTCGCGATCATGGTCGGCAGGCCGCGCGCGGCGTTGTCCGGCATCTGGGTGATCAGCTTGGTGGCCAGCGCGTCGCCGGCAGATGCCGGCTTGACGAAGAGCAGGCTGCCGGGCGCGGGCAGTTCCATCACCGTGCGCATGGGCTGCACCACGCGGCCTGCCGAGAGGTCGATCAGGGCCTGTTCGATGGCCGGCAGCAGGGCCTCGAGCGAGAGATGCCGGCGCACGGCGTCGTTGTCCAGCAGCAGAAGAGGGCGGGTCATGGCGGGCGGAAGGTTCGACGGTGTGCGCCATCCTACCCCGTCGCGGCCGGATGCATTAGGATGCGCGTCTGGACCCCTGAAGGCGGAGAGCGAAATGAAGAAGCTGTCACTTGAACTGCACGTCGAGCTTGAAATCCCGGACGACTGGGAACTGGTCGAGCACTCCTCCGGCATCTATGTGCTCAAAGTCGGCGACCGCTTCGTCGATTTCGACATCGCGCCGCTGGTCACCGCGTCCGATGCCCCCGACGCGACCTGGAGCGACGAAGACGAGAAGTTCACCGACGAGATTCTCGACATGGTGACCGGACTCGATTCCAAAATGGAAATCACCTACCTGCAGTAGGCGATGAGCGTTGCGATCCCCGGAGCAATGCCATGCGAATGCTGCTGACGATACTGTGCCTGATGCTGCCGCTTGCCGCGCAGGCCGCGGCTGACCCGAAGCTGGGCAGGCCTTTGCATGACAAGCAGTGCGTGGCCTGCCACGTGAAGTTGCTGGGCGGTGACGGCTCCGGAATGTACACGCGCAAGCCGCGCTTGATCAACACCGCGGCCGCGCTGGGTCAGCGCGTCGCGGCCTGCAGCGCGCAGACCAATGCCGGCTGGTTCCCCGAAGACGAAGCCCACGTCGCGGCCTGGCTGAACCAGACCTACTACAAGTTCAAATAGCCATCCGGTATTCGTCGTTGGCAGTCCGCGTTGCGGGGCGAAATCCCATCGGCGAGTGACTTCGGGTGAAACCGGCCGTCGCAGTTCGGCCGGGAGCGGAGGGCAAGGAATTCCATTCCATTTCCATCAAAATGCGCATACAATGCGCATTTGAGGTGTGCGATGAAAGCAGCTACATCTAGTGGTGAATCGAGGAAGCGCCCGGTAAATCTGACCTTGAGTGAAGACTTGGTTGTCCAGGTACGAGGTCTGACCAACAATCTCTCCGGAGTGGTTGAGTCGCTGCTTGCGGATTATGTCGAACACGAGCGTCAACAGCGTATGGCCAAAGCCAGGACTCTAACGGCGACCATGTCGATGTGGAACGCGTTCAACGCCAAGCATGGGTCATTCGCTGACGAGTATTCATCTCTTTGACCCAGCGATATGGCTCAATTCGATGTGCATCGGAACATAGGGAAGCGCCGGGACGATATTCCCTATGTCGTGCTTGTCCAATCGTCGTTGTATGACAGTTACCTTCGGCGGGTAGTTGTCCCCTTGGTTCGAAAAGCTGCTCTCGGGAAGGTAAGCAATCCGCGATTTAATCCCTCGTTCAAAATTGAAAATGTTCAAGTGGTCCTGCATCCGCTCGAAATTGTCTCGGTTCCAAACGAGTTGCTTGGAGAGTATGTGGAATCCCTGAGTTCGGAGGGTAGTCGCATCACGGATGCTCTTGATGAACTGCTAACTCAAGCTTGGGGCTAGAACTGGTCTTCCGCATCCGGTCATTGGACTAAACCGCTCGCGCGGTAATGGGAGCTCCGCTGTTGCATTGGAGGTAGGCTGAAACAGTGTTCTGGCTATGTTGGGAATGAGGCAATCCGCCTCGTTACCCAAGGAGCAGAGCCATGAACACATTCACACAAG
>JAUXUK010000021.1 GCA_030680805.1 Sulfuritalea sp.
GCCGGGTGGATGCGGGTATGGCAGTCAAGGCGGGGCAGGTGCTGGCGCGCCTCGATCCGGCCGATGCTGGATTGCAGGTGGCGCAGGCCGAAGCGCAGCGGGCGCTGGCGGCGGCGGAGTTGAACCGCTTTCGTGACCTGAAGGCAAAGAACTACATCAGCGCCTCGGCGCTGGACGCCAAAGAAGCTGCATCCAAGGCCGCCGACGCGCAAGCCGCTCTGGCAAGAAATCAGGCAGCCTATGCGACTCTGGTATCCGACCGCGCCGGTGTTGTCAGCCAGGTGCTGGCGGAACCGGGGCAGGTGGTGAGTATCGGCCAGGCGGTGTTCCGGCTCGCCCCGGATGGCGAGCGAGAAGTCGCCATCGCCATTCCCGAAGGCGAAGTCAGTGCCTTCAAGCTCGGTCAGGTCGCGGAAGTCAGCTTCTGGGCGACGCAGGGCGCGACGGGGAAACCTATGGCGGGACGCTTGCGCGAGATTTCGCCGGTGGCCGACCCGGTGACCCGCACCTATGCCGCGCGCGTCAGCCTCAAGGACGCCGATCCGCTGCTGCCGCTGGGCATGACCGCCACGGTGCGCTTCCCGACCGGAGCCCCGGGCGCGACCCGGCTGGTCGTGCCGCTGACCGCGATTTTCCAGCAGGGCAATCAGCCGGCGGTGTGGAAAATTATGCGTAGCGGTACACCGGAGGGCGGCGCTGGCGACACGGTGACCTTGCAGGCGGTGACCGTCGCCGCCTATACGGATAGCGGGGCGGTCGTGGTTGCCGGCCTGACAAGCGGCGAGCGGATTGTCGCGGCCGGCGTGAACCTGCTCACCGCGGGCGAGAAAGTCCGGGTGTCGACCCAGGCGACCAGCCAATGAAGCAGCTCAATCTTTCCGAGTGGGCGCTCAAGCACCAGTCCATGGTGCTCTACCTGATGATCGTCTTCATGGTCGGCGGGGCCATTTCCTTCTTTCAGCTCGGGCGCGCCGAAGATCCCGACTTCACCTTCAAGGTCATGGTGGTGCGCACGCTGTGGCCGGGGGCGAGCGCCCAGCAGGTCGAACAGCAACTGACCGAGCGCATCGAAAAGAAACTGGCCGAGACGCCCTGGGTGGATGTGCTGCGCACGGCGTCCAAGCCGGGCGAATCGCTGACCATCGTGATCCTCAAGGACTACACGCCCAAGACCGAGGTGCCCGAAGCCTGGCGTCAGGTGCGCAAGAAGCTTGACGATATTCGCCATACGCTGCCGGCGGGTGTGCAGGGCCCCTTCCCCAACGACGAGTTCGGCGACGTGCAGATGAAAATCTTCGCCCTGACCGCGCGTGATGACAAGGCGGGCTATGGCATGGGCGACCTGCGCCGCGAAGCCGATCGCCTGGCGCGCGAACTGCGTCGCGTGAACGACGTGAAGAAGATCGAGTTGATCGGCGTGCAGGACGAGAAGATCTATATCGACGTCAGCCCGGCGCGCCTGGCCGCCATGGGACTGATACCGACCCAGGTGTTCGATGCCCTGCAGCGGCAGAATGCGGTGGCGCCGGCCGGCCATGTCGAAACCGAAACGGATCGCGTGCGGCTGCGCGTCAGCGGCCCCTTCGACAGCGTCGATGCGCTGCGTGAAACCACGCTGGCAGTTGGCGGGCGGAGTTTCCGGCTGGGGGATATTGGCAGGATCACGCGCGGCCTCGCCGATCCGCCGCAACCGCGCATGCGGGTGGCGGGGCGCGAGGCCATCGGTCTCGGCATCGTCATGGCCAAGGGCGGCAACGTTATCGCGCTGGGCGAAAATCTTGCCACGACCATGACCCGGCTGCAACAGGATCTGCCGGTGGGCATGGACGTACATGTGGTCTTCGATCAGCCGGACATCGTGAAGACTTCGCTCAACCTGTTCGTGCGCACGCTGGGCGAGGCGATCCTGATCGTGCTTGCGGTGTCCTTCCTCAGCCTTGGCTGGCGCACCGGTACCGTGGTGGCGCTGTCGATTCCTCTGGTGCTGGCAATGACCTTCTTTGCCATGAAGATCTTCGGCATCGACCTGCAGCGCATTTCGCTCGGCGCCCTGGTGATTTCGCTGGGCCTCCTGGTCGATGACGCGATCATCGCGGCGGAAATGATGGTGGTGAAAATGGAACAGGGCTGGGACCGCTTCAAGGCGGCCACCTTCGCCTACACCTCGACTGCGTTTCCGATGCTGACCGGAACGCTGATCACCGCGGCGGGTTTCACGCCGGTCGGCTTCGCCAAGTCGGGCGCCGGCGAATACACCATCTCGATATTCCAGGTAGTCACCATTGCGCTGCTGGTGTCGTGGATCGTCGCCGTGATATTCACGCCATGGCTGGGCTACAAGCTGCTCGATCCGGCCAAGCTGCGCGAGATCGGCGAAAAGCACGGCGGCGATGTCTACGACTCGCCTTTCTACCGGCGTTTTCGTGCGTTGGTGGTGTGGTGCCTGCGTCACCGCTGGCTGGTGATTGGCGCCACGGTCGCGGGTTTCGTCTTGTCGCTGATGGCGTTCAACGGCGCCGTGCAGAAGCAGTTCTTCCCCGCTGCCAGTCGGCCCGAATTGATGGTCGACATCTGGCTGCCGCAGGGCGCTTCGCTGAAGGCCACCGAACGCGAGGTCAAGCGCGTCGAGGCCCTGGTCGACAAGGATGCCGGCATCGCATCGTGGTCGTCATATGTCGGCAACGGCGCGCCGCGCTTCTTCCTCTCGCTCGATCAACAGCTGTTTGCCGACAACTTCGGCCAGATGGTGATCGTCACCAAGGGCTTGAAGGAGCGGGAAGAGGTCAAGAACAAGCTGGAGGCCGCGTTCGATGCGGCCGACGGTTCCTGGGCGCATCTGCGGCTGCGCGTGGTGAGGCTGGAGAACGGGCCGCCGGTCGGCTATCCGGTGCAGTTCCGCATTCTCGGCGAGGATCTGGCGGCCTTGCGCGACGGTGCGGAAAGCATCTCGACCACGATGCGGGCGCACCCCAGTTTGCGCAACGTGAATTTCGACTGGAACGATCGCGTCAAAGCCGTTCGGGTCGAGATCGACCAGGCCCGCGCCAGGGCGCTCGGGGTTTCCAGCCAGGACGTCGCGCTGACCCTGCAGGGCTGGCTGGTGGGCGCCACCGTGACGCAGTTTCGCGAGAACGACCAGTTGATCGACGTGGTCTGGCGCGCCGGTGCCGAAGGTGGCAGCGACCCGCGAACCCTGACACGCCTGCCCGATCTCGATATCGTCGCCGCCAGCGGCCGCCACATTCCGCTGGCGCAGGTAGCGCGCCTGGTGCCGGTTCTCGAAGAAGGGCTGATCTGGCGGCGCGACCGCCTGCCGACGATCACCGTCCGTGCCGACGTGGTCGGCAGCCTGCAGCCGCAGGCAGCGTCCGTCCAGATTGATCAGCAACTGGCAACACTGAAGGCAAAGCTGCCGCCGGGATTCCGCATCGAGACCGGCGGCTCGACCGAAGAGTCGGCCAAGGGCGAGAACTCGATCAAGGCCGTGGTGCCGCTGATGATCGTCGGCGTCATCACCCTGCTGATGATCCAGTTGCAGAGCATCAGCCGCACGATCATGGTGCTGCTCACCGCGCCGCTGGGCCTGATCGGCGTGACGCTGGCCCTGCTGGTGTTCCAGGTGCCCTACGGCTTCGTCGCCAACCTCGGCGTGATCGCCCTGATGGGCATGATCCTGCGCAACTCGGTGATCCTGGTCGACCAGATAGAACAGGACGAGCAATCCGGCAAGAGCGAATGGGAGGCGATCGTGGGGTCCACCGTGCGCCGCTTCCGCCCCATCACGCTGACGGCGGCGGCAGCGGTGCTGGCCATGATTCCGCTGACCCGGCAGGTATTCTGGGGGCCGATGGCGGTCGCCATCATGGGCGGCCTGATCGTCGCGACGGTGCTGACCTGCTTGTTCCTGCCGGCGCTGTATGCGGCGTGGTATCGGGTCAAGGAGCCGACCGATGATCTGGCAGCGGCGTAGAATTCCGCTCTTGCCGGCTTTGCTCAAATATTAGAGCATGCTAATATATGAACCGTGGAGAAATCATGAACGTCGAACAAGCCCGCTTCAACATGATCGAGCAGCAATTGAGACCCGGCAAGGTGTTGAACCCGGACGTCCTCGATGTGCTGTTCGTGGTCAAGCGCGAAGAGTTCGTGCCGCCGGCGCATCGTCGCCTGGCCTTTGCCGACACCCAGATTCCTCTCGGCGGTGAGGCCGGCGCTTCGATGTTTTCGCCCATGGTGGAAGCCCACGCGCTGCAGTCGCTGGCGATGAAAAAGCACGAGAACGTGCTGGAAGTCGGTACCGGCTCCGGCTACATGGCCGCGTTGTTGGGCGCCCATGCCGACCACGTCTGGTCGGTCGAGATTGATCCGCAACTGGCCGCGACGGCGCGCGAGAACTTGCGCCGCGCGGGGGCGACCAACGTCTCCGTGGAAATCGGCGACGGTCTGGTCGG
>JAUXUK010000032.1 GCA_030680805.1 Sulfuritalea sp.
CTTCAGTTCAATCTGTCTATATTTCCTACTCACTCAAACGAATCTCAGAGGTCAAACGTTTCCATTTAACCTTACTGTTGTTTCGTGCAAGTGCTTGCTTCTCATACTTTTAGCATCCAGCAGCAGCAGATCCTTCACGCAATCCTCTCAGATCACCCTCAGAACTCAACCCTCGTCTTTCGACTCGGGTCAGCAGCCATCCCTTCGATTTCGGAATGACCACCCGCCACCACCTCCAGCACAGCAAGCACCTACACCTATCGGTTGTTTGGTTTTTAAAGAACTTCCGCCATCCTTCCGCGGCTCCGCAATCAGCAGAGAGGGGCGATTATAGGGGGCCAATTTCAATGTGTAAACCCCTTCCCTTCTTTTTCTTTCAGCACTCACGAAAATCCTTGTCCCCGCGGACATCGTAGAATCCTGCGCCATGACGCCGTATGCCCTGATTCGACCATTGCTCTTCGCTCTCGATGCCGAGCGCGCCCATGAATTGACGCTCGGCCTTCTCGCTACAGGAGATTCGCTGGCGTTCTGGCCGCCGTCACCTCCGGGCGCCAACTCCGTCGAAGTCATGGGCCTCCAGTTCCCCAACCGCGTCGGGCTGGCAGCCGGGCTCGACAAGAACGGGACCGCCATTGACGGCCTGAGCCGCCTAGGCTTCGGCTTTCTGGAAGTGGGGACGGTTACCCCCCGCCCCCAGCCGGGCAACCCCAAGCCCCGCTTGTTCCGTCTGCCAGAACACGAAGCGATCATCAACCGGATGGGATTCAACAACGCAGGAATCGATGCGCTGCGCGAGCGATTGGCGCATGTCCGCTACCGGGGAATTCTTGGCATCAACATCGGCAAAAATTTCGATACGCCTATCGAGAAGGCCGTGGACGACTACTTGATCTGCCTCGACAAGGCCTACCCCCTGGGCAGCTACATCACGGTCAACATATCGTCGCCGAATACCAAGAACCTGCGCCAACTGCAAGGGGCTTCCGAACTCGACGCCCTGCTGGCCGCACTGAAATCCCGTCAAACCGAGCTTGCGGACCGGCACGGCAAATATGTTCCACTGGCGTTGAAGATCGCACCCGATCTCGATCCCGGGCAGATCACCAACATCGCCGATGCCCTCCGCCGGCATCGAATCGACGCCGTGATCGCCACCAACACCACGCTTGGCCGCGAAGGTGTCGAGTCATCGCCTCTCGCAACGGAAGCTGGCGGGCTCTCCGGCAGCCCGCTGTTCGAAAAATCCACCACCGTTATCCGCAGTCTTGCCCACGCCCTGGGCGGGGAATTGCCCATCATCGCCGCCGGCGGCATTACCAGTGGCGAGAGGGCGCGTGCCAAGCTGGACGCCGGCGCTGCGCTGGTACAAATCTACAGTGGCCTGATATACAAAGGCCCGCAGCTTGTCCGCGACTGCATTGAAGCTACCAGCGCCTGAAGGCGACAGATACAATTTGCCTACTTGCGCAAATACCATTAAGGCGAGATAATTTGATCTCCACCAATTATTGCGGATCGACCGCGGCCTTCCGCGCATCATGACCAGCTATCTCTTCGTCGTTCTCGGCGCAGTCCTCGTCAATAACGTCGTTTTCGTCCGCATTCTTGGCTTGTGCCCCTTCATGGGTGTCTCCAAGAAGCTCGAAACCGCGCTTGGCATGGGGGCGGCGACGACCTTCGTCCTGACCATGGCCTGCGGCGCCAGCTATGTCATTGATCGCTGGCTGCTGATCCCCAACCAGCTCGAGTACCTGCGTACCCTGTCCTTCATCGTCACCATCGCCGCCATCGTTCAACTGACGGAACTGGTGATCCAGAAGACCAGCCCGCTGCTGCACCAGGTGCTCGGCATCTACCTGCCGCTGATCACCACCAATTGCGCCGTACTCGGCATCCCGCTGCTCAACGTGAGCCTGCGCCACAACTTCCTCGAGTCGCTGCTGTTCGGCTTCGGCAGTGCGGTCGGGTTTACGCTGGCGCTGATTCTGTTCGCCGGCATCCGTGAGCGCCTCGAAGCGGCCGATGTTCCGATTCACTTCCGCGGCACGGCGATCGCCATGATCACGGCGGGCCTGATGAGCCTTGCCTTCATGGGCTTCGCTGGCCTGGACAAGTACAAGTAGCGATGTTTGAAGCGATTCTGGTCATGGCGCTCGGCGCCGTCGTGCTGGGCGCAGCACTCGGCTATGCCGCGGTGCGGTTTCGCGTCGAGGGCGATCCACTGGTTGAAAAGATCGACGCCATCCTGCCGCAAACACAGTGCGGCCAATGCGGCTTCCCTGGCTGCAAGCCCTACGCCCAGGCCATCGCCAAGGGCGAAGCGGAGATCAACCAATGCCCTCCGGGAGGCGATGAGGGCATTCACAAGCTGGCCGATCTGCTCGGCCGCGAATTCAAGTCGCTTTCCGCCGAACATGGCATTGAAAAGCCGAAATCCGTCGCCGTCATCGACGAGCAGGCCTGCATTGGCTGCACGCTGTGCATTCAGGCCTGCCCTGTAGACGCCATCGTCGGCGCCGCAAAGCAAATGCATACCGTGGTCAGCGCCCAATGCACAGGTTGCGAACTCTGCATTGCCCCCTGTCCCGTGGATTGCATACGCATGGAGCCGATACAGGAAACGGTCGATACCTGGAAGTGGAAGTACCCGGTGGTGCCCATCAGGCAGGCCGCATGATCTCGCAGCTATTCACTTTCAAGGGAGGCGTCAAACCGGCCTCCCACAAGGACGAATCGGCCAATACGCCGATACAGGTCGCACCGCTTCCGTCGCATCTGATCATCCCTTTGCGCCAAAGTGCTCGCGCCATGGCGCGCTGCCTGGTTCAGCCGGGCCAGGTCGTCCTGAAAGGCGAAGTGATTGCCGCCGCCGAGGGCCCGATGGGCACCGCGGTCCACGCGCCCACCTCGGGCACGGTGCGCGCCATCGAGCCGCAGCCGGTACCCCATCCGTCGGGCCTGCCGGCGCCCAGCATCGTGATCGAGCCGGACGGCAAGGACCGCTGGATAGATCGGAAATCCTTCGACTACCGCGCTGCGACGGCGCAGCAAACCCGGGATTTCCTGCGCGACAACGGCGTAGTCGGACTCGGTGGCGCCGGCTTTCCGAGCCACGTCAAGCTCGGACCGGGCGAAAAAGGCATCGAAACGCTGATCATCAATGGGGCCGAATGCGAGCCATGGATCACCTGCGACGATCGCTTGATGCGCGAGCGGGCGGAAATGATTCTTGCCGGGGCTGCGATCATGCGGCATGTCACGGGCGCGCGTCGCATCCTTGTCGGCATTGAGGACAACAAGCCGCAGGCGATCGAATCGATGCGCACCGCCGTCGCACAACTTGGCGAAACCGCCATCGAGGTCATCGCCATTCCAACCCGCTATCCGGCGGGCGGCGAAAAGCAGCTCATCCGAGTGCTGACCGGCATCGAGATTCCCTACGGCAAGCTGGGCACCCATTTCGGCGTCCAGTGCTTCAACGTCGGCTCCGCCCATGCCGTCTTTCGCGCCGTCGCACACGGCGAACCCCTGATTTCGCGGGTGCTCACACTGAGCGGCAACCTGGCAAGTCCGGGCAACTTCGAAGTCCTCATCGGCACACCGATCAGGGAACTGCTGCCATTGGCTCGGCCTGGCGCCGACACGGACCGCTACCTGATGGGCGGGCCGATGATGGGAGTCGCCCTGCAGTCTCTCGACATTCCCGTGGTCAAGGGTACCAACTGCATCCTGGCCGGCTCCCCTACCCTGTTTCCGCCACCGCCGCCGGAAATGCCCTGCATTCGCTGCGGCGCTTGCGCCCTGGCCTGCCCTGCTGAACTCCAGCCCTTCGAACTGTACTGGTTCAGCCGGGCAAAGATCTTCGGCAAGGCACAGGAATACAGCCTGTTCGATTGCATCGAATGCGGCTGCTGCGCCTACGTCTGCCCCTCGCGCATTCCGCTGGTCGACTACTACCGCTTTGCCAAGGGCGAGATCTGGGCGCGGGAGAAGGAAAAGGCGGCAGCGGACCTTGCCCGCGAGCGCTACGAACTGCGTCTTGCCCGCGAAGAAAGGGAGAAGGAAGAGAAGGCTGCCAAGCTGGCCGCCAAGACTGCCGCCGGGCGCGAGAAAGCCGCTGCCGCGCTGGCCGTAGCCGAAAAGCCGGCCACCACGCCCGAGGAAGATGCCAAGAAAGCCCTGATCGCCGCTGCGCTGGAACGCGCCCGCGCGCAAAAGCAACAGGTACATCCGGAAAATACCGACCACCTGACCCCGGAACAACAAGCCGAAATCGCCGCGACCGAAGGACGCCGCGCCGAAATTCGCGAAATGGCCAAGCCGCATCTGCGGCAGGATGACTAGACTGGACCGTGAGCCCCAAGTGAACAATTCGCCCTATTCGCTGAAGCCGGCCAGCGTTCAATCCGTGATGCTGAGGGTGCTGTGCGCGCTTGTGCCCGGCATCGCCGCATACGTCTGGTTCTTTGGCGCAGCCATCCTTCTGCAGATCGCCCTTGCTTCGGTTACGGCGCTGGCCGCCGAGGCACTCATCCTGTCGCTGCGCGGCAAACCTGTCAGGCAGTTCCTCACCGACGGCTCGGCCCTGGTTACCGCATGGTTGATCGCCCTGACATTTCCATCGATCGCCCCCTGGTGGCTAACCGTGCTTGCCACCCTGCTCGCCATCGTCGTCGCCAAGCATCTCTATGGCGGGCTGGGGCAAAACCCGTTCAACCCGGCGATGGTGGCGTTTGCCCTGATGATCGTTGCATACCCTTCGCTGATGTCCCAATGGCCGGCGGCCGGCTCGACCGATTTTGCACCGCAGTGGAATGCCATCTTCGGCGCGCGTCAACTGGATGCGATCACCATGGCGACGCCGCTGGACGCGCTGCGCACGGTCCTGCGCGATCCCGAACAACGCGCGGTCATCGCCGGCCTGCTGGGCAGCAACGCCACCTTCGGCAACATCGGCGGTCGCGGCTGGGAATGGGTTGCGGCGGCCTATCTGGCGGGAGGTCTGTGGCTCATGCAACAACGCATCATCACCTGGCACATGCCGACCGCATTCCTCGCCACCTTGTTCTCCATCGCCGGCGTGTTTTCCCTGATCGATTCCACCCAGTTCGCGCCACCGCTGTTTCACGTCCTGACCGGCGGTGCGATGCTGGCAGCATTCTTCATCGTCACCGATCCCGTTTCGGGCGCAACCACGCCGAAAGGCAAGCTCATCTTCGCCGCCGGGGTCGCTGCCCTGACCTGGATCATCCGTACTTTTGGCGCCTACCCTGATGGCATCGCCTTCGCGGTGCTCCTGATGAACATTGCCGCACCCCTGATCGACCGCTATACCCAGCCCACCGTGTTCGGCCATCGCAACAACGATGGAGGCCCGACATGAGCGAACCGGTCGAAGTCACGCACAGGGAATCGAGCGTGCTGCGCATTTCGATGCGTACCGCCGGGATCATGCTGGCCTTCACGCTGATATTCACGGCGCTCATGGCCGGCACCTATCGCGCCACGGCGCCGCTGGTTGCCGCCAGCGCGCTGACGGAGAAGCTGCGCCTGATCGGCGAGGTCCTGCCGCAAACCATGTACGACAACGACCTGATGGCAGACGCGATTGTGCTCCCTGCGCAGAAAGCGCTGGAACTCGATGACGAAACGCGGATCTGGCGCGCGCGCAAGGATGGGGTTCCCGTCGCCCTGGTGCTCGAAACCGCGGCACCGAATGGCTATTCCGGCCGCATCGGCCTGATCGTCGCGGTTGGCGCCGACGGCAAACTGATCGCCGTGCGCGTTACGACCCACAAGGAAACCCCGGGACTGGGCGACTATATCGAACCGAAGAAGGACCGCAACAAGGCACGGCCCTGGATTACGCAATTCAGCAACCTCGGCTTCGACAGCGTCCCGCGCGAGAAGTGGCGCGTGAAGAAGGATGGCGGGCACTTCGACCAGATGAGCGGCGCGACCATTTCCGCGCGTGCCGTGACCAATGCCAGCGGCCGCGCGCTTGCCTGGGCCATTGAAAACAGGGAGCGGCTGTTCGCCCTGCCGCCCGATGCCCGTTTCGAGCAGAAGGAGAAGCCATGAGCATCTACAAGGACATCGCCTGGAACGGCCTGTGGAAGCAGAATTCCATCCTCGCCCAACTCCTGGGTCTCTGCCCCCTGCTGGCGGTCAGCACGACCATGGTCAATGCCGTGAGCCTCGGCCTCGCCACGATCCTGGTGATGATGCTCGCCAACTTTGCCATCTCGGCGCTGCGCGCGCTGATCCCCTACGAAATCCGCATCCCCGTCTTCATCCTGATCATCGCCGCACTGGTGACCGTGGTCGATCTTTTGTTCAATGCCTTCCTGCACGACATGTATCTCGTGCTCGGCATCTTCATTCCGCTGATCGTCACCAACTGCATCGTGCTGGCCCGCGTCGAAGCCTTCGCCGCAAAGAACGGCCTGCGTGCCGCCACCTTCGACGGCCTGATGATGGGCGTCGGCTTCGTCTGGGTGATTGCCCTGCTCGGCGGCGTGCGCGAGTTCATCGGCCAGGGAACGATCTTCTCGGGCATCGAAATGATCTTCCCGACGCTTTCGGGCATCCAGGTCCTGCCGGAAAGCTATCCGGGCTTCCTGATCGCCATACTGCCGCCCGGCGCCTTTTTCGTCCTCGGCCTGCTGATTGCCGGACGCAACTGGCTCGATGCGCGCGCCAACCAGCGCCTGCGCGAGAAGCGCCTGCACGAACAGCCGCCGCCGGCAAATACCGTCACCGCATGAGCCCGAAGAAGGTTCGCGAGTTCTTCTCCCGCCTCGCGGCCGCCAATCCGGAACCGAAAAGCGAACTCGACTACGGCACGCCATTTCAGTTGCTGGTCGCCGTGGTGCTGTCGGCGCAAGCCACCGACAAAGGCGTGAATCGCGCGACGCGCGCCTTGTTCCGCGACTACCCGACGCCTCAGGCCATTGCCGCGCTGGGCGTCGATGGCCTGTCCGAATACATCAATACCATCGGCCTGTTTCCGACCAAGGCGAAGAACGTCGTGGCCCTGTCGCACCTGCTGCTCGAACGCCACGGCGGCGAAGTGCCGCACGACCGCGCCGCGCTCGAGGCCCTGCCCGGCGTCGGCCGCAAGACGGCCAACGTGGTGCTCAACATCGCCTTCCACGAACCCACCATCGCCGTGGACACGCACATCTTTCGCGTAGCCAACCGCACCGGGTTGGCTGCCGGCAAAACCGTCGTCGACGTCGAACAGAAACTGCTCAAGGTGGTGCCCGCCGAATTCCGCCTGCACGCCCACCACTGGCTGATCCTGCACGGCCGCTACACCTGCAAGGCACGCTCGCCGGACTGCGTCCACTGCAACGTCTTCGACCTCTGTGCCTTCAAGGACAAGAATGTTTAACCCCAGCCGTGACCAGGCCCGCCAGTTCCTGATCGGCGCCTGGGCCAAGCGCCGCGACCGGCTGCCGGGCACAGCGATGGAGGCCCTCGCCGCCGACCTCGTCGAGCTGCATCCCGAATACCACGCCCTGCTCGAAGCCGAGGACGCGCTGACGCGCGAATGGACGCCGGAACAGGGCGAGACCAATCCCTTCCTGCACCTGTCGCTGCACCTCGCGATCGAGGAACAGCTTTCCATCGACCAGCCGCCGGGCATCCGCGCCGCCTTCACAGTTCTGCAGAGCAGGCGAGGCGATCGTCACGACGCCCTGCACGCGGTACTCGAATGCCTCGGCGAAATGATCTGGCGCGCCCAGAAGAGCGGTCTGCCGCCGGATGGCGAGGCCTATCTCGACTGCGTGCGGCGCAAGGCCGGCTAAATACATCTCATGGCGGGACAAGAACCCCGCACTGCGATAATCTATTGCTTCAACCCTGAAAGAGAACACCATGCGCTTTGAAGGAACCAATACCTACGTCGCCACCCCCGACCTGATGCTGGCGGTCAACGCCGCCATCACCCTGCAACGCCCCTTGCTGATCAAGGGCGAGCCCGGCACCGGCAAGACCATGCTGGCCGAGGAAGTCGCCGGCGCGCTGGGCGTGCCGCTGCTGCAGTGGCACATCAAGTCCACCACCAAGGCGCAGCAGGGCCTCTACGAATACGACGCAGTGTCGCGCCTGCGCGATTCGCAACTCGGCGACGAGAAGGTCAAGGACATTGGAAACTACATCGTCAAGGGCGTGCTGTGGCAGGCCTTCGAGCAGGGCAAGCCCTCCGTGATCCTGATCGACGAAGTCGACAAGGCCGACATCGAGTTCCCCAACGATCTCTTGCGCGAACTCGACCGCATGGAGTTCCACGTCTATGAAACGCGGCAGACCATCAAGGCCGCGGTGCGCCCGATCGTCATCATCACCTCCAACAACGAGAAGGAACTGCCCGACGCCTTCCTGCGCCGCTGTTTCTTCCACTACATCAAGTTTCCGGACAAGGAGACCATGGGCCGCATCGTCGATGTGCACTTCCCCAAGCTCAAGCAGAACCTGCTGCGCGAAGCCATGGAAGTCTTCTTCGAGCTGCGCGAAGTGCCGGGCATGAAGAAGAAGCCCTCGACCTCGGAACTCCTCGACTGGCTCAAGCTGCTGGTCGCCGAAGACATTCCGCCGGAAGCCTTGCGCTCCAAGGACCGCAAGACCGTGGTGCCGCCGCTGGCCGGGGCGCTGCTGAAGAACGAGCAGGACGTGCATCTGTTCGAGCGCCTCGTGTTCATGGCGCGACAGAATCGCTGAGATTTCCTGAAATTCGCCGTATCGCCAGCGCCGAGTTTTCATGCTGATCGACTTCTTCCTCCACCTCAAGGCAAAGAAGCTGCCGGTTTCCACGCGCGAGTTCCTCACGCTGCTGGAAGCGTTGAAGGAGCATGTCGCGGAGAATTCGATCGACGACTTCTACTTTCTCGCCCGCACCTGCCTGGTCAAGGATGAAACGCATTACGACAAGTTCGACCAGGCCTTCGGCGAATACTTCAAGGGCGTGACCAAGCTTCCCGGCCTCGACGCCGACATACCGGAAGAGTGGCTCAAGATGCTGATGAAGAAGCATCTGACGGACGAGGAAAAGGCCAAGCTGGAAAAGCTTGGCTGGGACAAGCTGATGGAGGAGTTCAAGAAGCGTCTCGAAGAGCAGAAGGAGCGCCACGCCGGCGGCAGCAAGTGGATCGGCACCGGCGGCAGCTCGCCCTTCGGCCACGGCGGCTACCACCCGGAAGGCATCCGCATCGGCGGCGAATCCGCCGGCAACCGCACCGCGATCAAGGTCTGGGAGAACCGCGAGTACCGCAACCTCGACGACACCGTCGAGCTCGGCACGCGCAACATCAAGATCGCCCTGCGCCGCCTGCGCCGCTTTGCCCGCGAAGGCGCCGAGGACGAACTCGACCTCGACGGCACCATCGCCGGCACCGCACGCAACGCCGGCTGGCTCGACATCAAGATGCGCCCCGAGCGCCACAACAAGGTCAAGGTGCTGCTGTTCCTCGACATCGGCGGCTCGATGGACGACCACATCAAGGTCTGCGAGGAACTCTTCTCCGCCGCCAAGAGCGAGTTCAAGCATCTCGAGTATTTCTA
>JAUXUK010000033.1 GCA_030680805.1 Sulfuritalea sp.
CCCCATAGCGCTTCACTCTGCTCCACCTGCATCGCCAGATCTCCGCGGTTTCCTCCCTTGGGGCTTGTGCGACGCCTGCCTCCACCTTTGTCGGTTCCCGCACGTCATCACGCTAAGGCAGGCATCCCACAACCCTTAACACTTGCGGATCGATACAGGTACGGACTGGCGCCACCCGCCTGCGCACAAAGCTACGCCGTATCGATGCCGCCGCCGGGATACGCGAGTATCTGAGCGGCGATTACCTCATGCTTTGCGCACTGACCGGGGCGACGATTTCTCTGCTGGCGATTCGCCATCACCGCCAAATTCGTTCAGTCTGAGGCGGTAACCGCCGTACCGCCAGCGCCGACTTTCGACTTATCGTTTCAGGCTCAACGACATACCTCGCTGGGCACTCTGGCAATCTATCGGCGCAATTCGTGAACTCACCCGGAACCTTCGCCGCCCTTCGATTCAGCCATCGGTGTTTTCCAGCAACAAGCCCACGGCCTCTTGCAGACCCGGAAGGTCATCCATCGCGGTGACATACACCACCCGCCAATCGACCGAAAAATAGGCGTGCACCGCGACATTGCGAAACCCGACAATTTCTTTCCAGGGAACCTGCGGCGTTCGCGCCCAAGTCTCGGCGGACAATCGGGCAGCGGCCTCTCCAATCACCGACAATTTTTGCAGCACTGCACTTTGCAGCATCTCGTTCTTCTGGAAACTGGACTCGTCACATCCGTCCAGCCAGCGCTCGACGGCGGAAATCGCTTCGTCGATATCGGCCAGGTACAGGCGCTCACTCCGTATAGAGTATCCGGGCCTCCCGCAGCACATCGTCGCGAATGTGACGATTTATTCCATCGCGGGTGACGAGGTCGACCGGCCGACCAAATAGCGCCGCCAGTTCATCCCGCATGCGCTGAAAAGTCACGAGGCCGATTCGAGCTTCGTGCCGGAGGTCGATCAGGACATCGACATCGCTGTCGGCCCGCTCTTCGCCCCGCGCCAGCGAACCGAAAATGGCCAGTTCCCGCACCGCGTGGGCGCGACAAAAACCGGCTAGCGCATCGGAAGAAACGGAAATCTGGGCAGGCATGGTGAGAACTCGGATGGCGATGCGATTCAATTTACATCAGAACCCGCCACGCCGGTAGCCCGCGGCCATCGATCCAACTAGGGCGCTACCGGTTTGCCGCTGGTACTGAAGACACGCCTTGCCGCCGCAACCAGCGTGAATACTTCCTGGTTCGACAGGCTGGGAAACTGCTCGTGCAGCGCGCGATAGGCCAGATGCTCATGGGTCTGGCCGCCCCAGCTGTTGGCGGGGTCGAAAAAAGGCAACAGCACTTCATAGGCTTCGATAAAGATGGTCCGCAATTGCGGGTTGGCGCGACGGTCAGCGCCCGTGACGGGATCGGTCATGTTCTGCTTTCGGGGTCTTCGTTAATGTTCGCCATGCCCATTCTATACGGCGGTGCCCGCCCGCTGCCGCAGCAGGCGGCGCTGCACCTTGCCGGTGGTGGTCATCGGCAGGGCATCGATGAACTCGATGAGTTTCGGATACTCGTAAGGCGCCAGATATTGGCGCACATGCTGCTGCAGCGACGCCTCCAGTTCGGGTGACGGCTGCTGGCCGGGCTGCAGCACGATGAAGGCCTTGACCACGGTACCGCGCACCGGGTCCGGTTCGCCGATCACCGCCGCATTGGCCACCGCCGCATGCTTGACCAGGCAATTCTCGATCTCGCCCGGGCCGATGCGATAGCCGGCGCTCTTGAACATGTCGTCGCTGCGGCCCTGGTACCAGAGCACGCCATCCTCGTCCATTTTCGCCAGATCGCCGGTGCGGCCCCAGGCAAGCGGATCATCGACCCCGCCGCCGATGAATTTTTCCGCCGTGGCCTGCGGGTTCTTCCAGTAGCCGAGCATGAACACCGGGTCCATCACGCCATCGCAACTGCGCTGCACGCAGACTTCGCCGAGTTCGCCGGGCGCCACCGGCTGGCCGGCGTCATCGAGCACGGCCAGTTGGTGGCCCGGGTAGCCGCGCCCCATGGCGCCGGGCTTGGGTGGCGTCACCGCCGCGCAGTTGCCGACGATGTAATTGATTTCGGTCTGCCCGTACATCTCATTCACCGTCACGCCCAGCGCTTCCTGCGCCCAGTGGCACACCGCCTCACCCACGGTTTCGCCCGCGCTCATGATGCTGCGCAGGGCGAGGTCGTATTTCTCCTTCGGCTGCGGCACCGCTTTCATCATCATCTTCAGCGCCGTGGGGAAGAGGAAGGCATTGCGTATGCCATACTTTTCCATCAGCCAGAAAGCCTTCTCCGGATCGAAGCGGCCGCGATAGCCCAGCAGCGGCTGGCCGAAATTCCAGCTCGGCAGCAGGGCGTCGAACAGGCCGCCGGTCCAGGCCCAGTCGGCCGGCGACCAGAACATGTCGCCGCGCTGCGGGTAGAAGTTGTGCGAACTGACGAAGCCCGGCAAATTGCCGAGCAGACCGCGCTGCGCGATCAGCGCCCCCTTGGGGTTGCCGGTGGTGCCGCTGGTGTAGATGATCATGGCCGGATCGTCGGCCGCGGTGTCCGTCGGGCTGTAGCGCGACGAGGCCAGCGGCAGCAGCGTGTCCCACCCGCGGACCCAGGATTCGCTCGCGCCGCCGACGCCGATCACGTGCTTCAGGTCCGGCAGTTTTTCGCGCACGGCACCGAGCTTCTCCAGCCCGCCATCGTCGATGATGGCGACCCGTACTTCCGCGTTGGACAGCCGGTACTCGAGCGCATCGGCGCCAAACAGATGCGATACCGGCACGGCAATCGCGCCCATCTGGTAACAGGCCATGTGCGCGATGCCGGTTTCGGGTCGTTGCGGCAGCATTATGGCAACGCGATCACCGGCCATGACACCCATCGCACCCAATACGTTCGACAGGCGATTGGCGGCCTGCTGCACGTCCCAGAAGGTCCAGGCTTCGGTATGCCCCGCTTCGTCTTCGTAGTAAAGGGCGAAGCGCGTGCGGTCCTCCGCCCAGCGGCCGCAGCAGGCCTCGGCGATGTTGTAGCGCGCCGGCACCTGCCAGCGGAACGAGGCTCGCAGGGCCTGCCAGTCGCGCGCCGATGCGTCGAGCCCGAGGTGGCTCATGGAAAAATCTCTTCACCGCAGAGGCGCGGAGGCGCAGAGAAAGACGGCGCAGAGAAGAGCGTCGAGGGGCAATTGCTTCTGCTTTCCTCTGCGTTGTCTCTGCGCCTCTGCGCCTCTGCGGTAGAGTTTTGCTTCATGCCTTTGGCTCCAGCATCATCATGACGACAGCCGCGCGTCGAGCATTTCTATCCAGTGCATCACCGGCACATCCGTGGCACCCTGCAGGTGCCCGACACAGCCGACGTTGGCACTGACGATTGCACTCGGACCACCCGCGGTCAGCGCCGCGATCTTGTTGTCCTGCAGGCGCTTCGAGAGCACCGGTTGCAACACCGAGTAGGTACCCGCCGAGCCGCAGCAAAGATGCGAGTCCGCCACCGCGGTCAGCGTGTAGCCCGCCGCGCTCAACAGGGATTCGACCGTGCCGCGAATCTTGAGCCCGTGCTGCAGGCTGCAGGGGCTGTGGAATGCCAGCGCGCGCTGCGCTTCCGGCAAGGCCTTGCACGCCTGCAGCAGGGGCGCAAGGCCCGCCGCTTCCGCGGTGATGACCTCGCTGATGTCGCGCGTCGCCAGCACCACCCGCGCCGCCTTCAGCGCATAGTCGGGATCGTCCTGCAGCAGATGGGCGTATTCGAGCACGTGCGAACCGCAGCCCGAAGCCGTCATCACCAGGCCTTCCGCGCCGGATTCGAGCAGCGGCCACCACGCATCGATGTTGCGCCGGGCGTCGTCGCGCGCACCCTCCGCGGCGTTGAGGTGTGCCCGCACCGCGCCGCAACACCCTGCACCGGACGGCTCGACCATCTCGATGCCGAGCCGATCCAGCACACGTCGGGTGGCGCCATTGATGTTCGGATACATAGAAGGCTGCACGCAGCCGGCCAGCGCGATCATCTTCCGTGCGTGACCCGCTCGTGGCGCCGGGCCGGCGGAAGACGGCGGCGGCACCTTGGCGCGCAGCACGCCCGGCAGCAGGAGCCGCACCGACTGCCCCAACTTCATCGCCGCACCGAACAGCGTGGCGCGCGGCAACAGGTTCCTCAGCGCCCCGCGCATGAAGGCATCACTGCCGGTGCGCGGCACCTTGCTTTCCACCACCTCGCGGCCGATGTCGAGCAGGCGCGTGTACTGCACGCCCGAGGGGCAGGTGGTCTCGCAGGAACGGCAACTCAGGCAGCGATCCAGATGCAGACGGGTTTTCTCGGTAGGCTCGACGCCTTCGAGCACTTGCTTGATCAAATAAATCCGGCCGCGCGGGCCGTCGAGCTCGTCACCCAGCAACTGGTAGGTCGGGCAGGTCGCCGTGCAGAAACCGCAATGCACGCAGCGACGCAGGATCTCCTCGGCCTCGCGGCCGGCGGTCGTGTGCTTGATGAAATCGGCGAGATGGGTTTCCATGCTCAGAATTCCGGGTACAGGCGGCCGGGATTGAACACGCCATAGGGATCGAAGCTTTGCTTGAGGCGGCGATGCACGTCCATCAGCGCGGGCGACAGCGGCGCGAACACGCCGCCGGCCCGCTGTTCCCCATGGCCGCCGCGGAACAGCGTTGCGTGGCCGCCTGCCTTCGCTGCAACGTCACGCAACTGGGCAGCATCGACGGCGCCGCGCAGCCAGCGCTGCGCCCCGCCCCACTCGATCAACTGCGCGTCCGGCAGAGCCAGTGGCGGCGCCACCGAGGGCAGGGAGAGCCGCCATAGCGGAGCATCGCCGGCGAAGAAGGCCGTGGTCTGCTCGCGCAATTCAGTCCAAAAGGCCGTTGCCTCCGGCTCGGCCAAGCGCTCGCCGCCCAGACTTGCGCAGGCAGCGGTGACCGCGGCTTGCGCGCCGGACAGTCGCAGCGTCAGCACACCGTCCTGCCAGCAAGTCGCGGCCAGCGGCACCGGTTGACCGGCCCAACGGTTCATGGCGTCCAGCGCCTGGTTTTGCGGCATATCGAAACGCAGCGTGGCCTCCGCTGCCGGCAAGGGCATCACCTTGAGCGATACGTCCAGAATCAGGCCCAGGGTGCCGAGGCTGCCGGTGACCAGGCGCGAGACGTCGAAACCGGCGACGTTCTTCATCACCTGGCCGCCGAAATTCAGTTCGCGGCCTTCGCCGTCCATCAGCTTGACGCCGAGCACGTAGTCGCGCACGCTGCCGGCAACCGCCCGGCGCGGGCCGGACAATCCGGCGGCAACGGCGCCACCGACGGTGGCCTCGCCAAACTGCGGCGGCTCGCAGGCAAGCACTTGTCGCCGTGTCGCCAGCGCCGAGTTTATGTCGGCCAGCGGCGTGCCGCAGCGCGCGGTGATCACCAGTTCCGTCGGCTCATAGCCGACGATGCCACTGTAGCCGCGCGTATCAAGTACTTCGCCGACCAGCGGCCCGCCGTAAAAATCCTTGCTGCCGCCGCCCCGAATGCGCAGCGGCTTGCGCTCGAGAATGCGCGAACGAAACTCCTCGACACGATCGCTCATTGAAGTACCCTCCCCCCAACCCCCTGCCCAAGGCAGGGGGTGACGGCGGTTCGCCGCTGCGCGGCTCCGTATGTTGGATAGCGCCCCTTCGGGCGGCCGCGCGGGGCGCTCACTTCGCACTCCCGGTCAGTCGATATTCGGAACAATGGCGCGGATAGGGCACCGCCTTGCCCGGATTGAGCAGCGTCATTGGATCGAACGCGGCTTTGACGGCATGGAAGGCATCGAGCTCCTCGCGGGAAAACTGCACGCACATCTGTTGCACCTTTTCGATGCCGACGCCGTGTTCGCCGGTAATGGTGCCACCGACATCGACCGACAGTTCGAGAATTTTGGCGCCGAAAGCAATCGCGCGCTCGGTTTCGCCCGGAATGCGCGCATCGAACATGATCAGCGGATGCAGGTTGCCGTCGCCGGCATGGAACACGTTGGCGCAGCGCAGGTAATACTCCGCCGACAACTCGGCAATGCGCGTCAACACATGGGACAGATGCTTGCGCGGAATGGTGCCGTCCATGCACAGATAGTCGGGGGTAATGCGCCCCACCGCCGGAAAGGCCGCCTTGCGCCCCGCCCAGAATTTGAGTCGCTGCGCCTCGTTTTGCGAAATGCGCAACTCGCGGGCGCCACTCTGTTCCAGGAGCGTCGACATGATGGCAATTTCCTCGGCGACTTCTTCGGCCGTGCCGTCGGACTCGGCGAGCAGGATCGCGGCGGCTGTCAGATCGTAGCCGGCATGGACGAAATCCTCGACGGCAGCCGTGGCCAGCTTGTCCATCATTTCCAGGCCGGCGGGGATGATGCCGGCGCCGATGATTGCCGCCACCGCGTTGCCGGCGTCGATCACGCTGTCAAAGCTGGCCATCACCACCTGGGCAGTGCGCGGCTTGGGCGTCAACTTCACGGTGGCCTCCAGCACCACGCCGAGCATGCCCTCGGAGCCGATCATCAGGGCCAGCAGGTCGTACCCGGGTTCGTCCAGGGCGTGCGAGCCGATCTCGATGACCTCGCCGTTCACCAGCGCCACGCGCAGTTTCAGCACGTTGTGCAAGGTCAGCCCGTACTTCAGGCAATGCACTCCGCCGGCATTCTCGGCGATGTTGCCACCGATGGTGCAGGCAATCTGCGAACTCGGGTCCGGCGCGTAGTAGAGGCCATGCGGCGCCACCGCTTCGGAGATGGCGAGGTTGCGCACGCCGGGCTGCACCCGCGCCAGGCGCGCCACCGGATCGATCTCCAGGATGCGCATGAACTTGGCCAGCGACAACACCACGCCCTGCGCTACCGGCGTCGCGCCTCCGGAAAGTCCGGTGCCGGCGCCGCGCGCCACCACCGGCACCTGGCGCGCATGACAGACTTTCAGCGCGGCCACGACCTGGTCGTCGTTCCGCGGCAAGACCACGGCCCAGGGCAGGCAGCGATACGCGGTGAGCCCGTCGCATTCGTAAGGCTTCAAGTCCTCGTCCTCGAACAGCAAGGCCTCGGCCGGCAGCACGCGCGCGAGGTCGGCCAGCAAGGCGGCGCGGTCAGGGTTGGCGAGGTCCGTCGCCCTATCGACCGTCTGTTCGCTTTGGCTCATCGTTCTTTCTCCACAGGGCTTTCCGGCGCTTCGATCAGGATCGCCCTGAAGTCATTTACATTGGTGCGTGTCGGCCCGGTGACGACCAGATCGCCCAGGGCCGCGAACACGCTGTAGGCGTCATTCTCGTTCAGCCCCGCACGCAAATCAATTCCCGCGGCGGCGGCACGCGCAGGGGTATCCGGCGAAAGCAGCGCGCCGGCGTTATCTTCCGAACCGTCGATACCATCGGTATCACAGGCGATGGCATGGATGCCGCCGCGTCCACCCAGTGCCAGCGCCAAGCCGAGCAGGAATTCGGCGTTGCGTCCGCCGCGCCCCCGGTCACGGACGGTGACCGTGGTCTCGCCACCGGAGAGCAGCACGCAGGGCGCCGCCAGGGGTACGCCGTGCGCGGCGCTCACCGCCACGGTGCCAGCCAGCCGAAGCTGTCCTCGCTGCGGCCACTCGGCTTGTATTCGCAGCCGACCCAGCCCGTATAGCCGATGCGGTCGAGATGCCGCATCAGGAAAGGGAAATTGATTTCGCCGGTGCCCGGTTCATGCCGCCCCGGATTGTCCGCCAGCTGGATGTGGCCGATCCGCGGCAGATGCTCCTGCAGGGTGCGGGCCAGATCGCCTTCCATCACCTGGGCATGGTAGATGTCGTACTGCAGGCGCAGGTTGCCGCTGCCGACCGCGTCGATCAGCGCCAGGCCGGCGCGTGTGGTCGAAACGAAAAAGCCCGGCGTGTCGCGCGTGTTGAGCGGCTCCAGCACCAGTTCGATGCCGGCGCGCGCCGTCACTGCGGCGGCGAAGCGCAGGTTCTCGATCAGGGTTTCGCGCGCCTTGTCGTGGGCAATGTCGCCCGGCGCGATCCCCGCCAGGCAATTCAGCCGGGTGCAGCCCAGCAGTCGGGCGTAGTCGATGGCCTGCCCGACCCCGTCCTGGAATTCCGCAATGCGCCGCGGATGGCAGGCAATGCCGCGCTCCCCGCCCGCCCAATCACCCGGCGGCAGGTTGAAGAGCCCGACCTCCAACCCGGAAGTGAGCACCACCTCGGCCAGCGCGGCGCGGTCATGCTCATACGGAAAATGAAACTCGACCGCCGCGAAGCCCGCTGCCCGTGCCGCGGCGAAGCGTTCGAGAAACGGGCGCTCGGTGAACAGGAAGGAAAGATTCGCGGAAAAACGTGGCATCTGCCGATTATAGGGAAACGGCAAGCCGGCACGCATTGTTGCCAATCCTGCACCAATCAATTGTGGCCACCGGCCTTTGTCCGGGTCGATAGGGCGGTTACAGTGCGTTTGTTGTCCACCATCCGCCGCCACACAATGAGTCTCGGCTCCACCACACGCTATACCGGCGTCGCCATCGGACTGCACTGGCTGATCGCCTTCGCCATCATCGGCAGCTTTTCGGTCGGCCTGTACATGGTCGACCTGCCGCTCTCGCCGCAGAAGCTCAAGCTCTACTCTTGGCACAAGTGGGCCGGCGTGACGATTTTCCTTTTCGTGGTGCTGCGCCTTGGCTGGCGTCTGTCGCACCGCGCGCCGGAACTGCCCGCCGGCATGCCTGCCTGGCAGCGCAAGGCGGCGGAAGCGACGCACGTGCTGCTCTATCTGCTGATGTTCGCCGTGCCGCTCACCGGCTGGCTGATGAGTTCGGCCAAGGGCTTCCAGACCGTCTGGTTCGGCGTCTTGCCGTTGCCCGATCTGCTGGGCAAGAACAAGGAACTGGGCGATCTGCTGCGGGACGTGCACATGCTGCTCAACTTCAGCATGGCCGCACTGGTCGTCGCCCACCTCGGCGCCGCGCTCAAGCATCATTTTGTCGACCGCGACGGCGTGCTTTCCCGCATGCTGCCCTTTCCCGGCAACACACCCACCGGAGACATGAAATGAACACCTGGCGACAGAGCCTGGCCCTTTGTGCATTGGCTGCCGCGCTACCGGCCAGCGCCGTCGAGTTCAACCAGTTCCAGCCCGGCAAGAGCGCGCTCTCGTTCGTCTCGAAACAGATGAACGTGCCGGTCGAAGGGCAGTTCAAGAGTTTTCGCAGCAAGCTCGCGTTCGATCCTGCAAAACCGGCGGCGGCCAAAGCCGAACTGGAAATCGACCTGGCCAGCATCGATGCCGGCTCGAAGGATGCCAACGACGAGGTAGCAACCAAAGCCTGGTTCGACACCAAGGCCTTTCCGGTCGCGAAGTTCGTCGCCACGTCCGTCAAGCCGCTGGGCAACAACCGCTTCGAGGTCACCGGCAAAATGACCCTCAAGGGCAGGACGCTGGATCTCACCACGCCCGTCACGCTGCGCCAGGAAGGCAACAGCGCCAGCTTCGAAGGCGCTTTGGTGCTGAAGCGTGCCGACTATGCCATTGGCGAAGGCATGTGGGCCGACTTCGGCACCGTCGCCAACGAAGTGCACATCAAGTTCCGTCTGGTGGCCACCACCACCACCGCTAAATAAGCCGCTTCACCACCCCAAGGAGTAAACCCATGAAACAACTCGCCCTCGTAATCGCTCTTTCGTCCTTCTCGGCCGCTGCCCTCGCCGCCCCCGAAACCTACAACATCGAACCTACGCATACCTACCCGCGCTTTGAATACACCCACTTCGGCTATTCCAACCAGCAGCAGCGCTTCGACAAGACCAGCGGCAAGGTCGTCATCGATCGCGCCGCCAAAACAGGATCGGTCGACGTGACGATCGACGCCACCTCGGTCAACACCGGCTACGCGCTGTTCAACGGGCACATCCAGGGCGCGGACTATTTCGATACCGCCAAATACCCCGCTATCACCTTCAAGTCGACCGCGGTGAAGTTCGACGGCGACAAGCCGGTGGCCGTCGAGGGCAACCTGACCATCAAGGGCGTCACCAAGCCGGTGACGCTGACCGTGACCCACTTCCATTCGATGCCGCACCCGATGCTGAAGAAGGACGCGATCGGCGCCAACGCCGTGACCAAGGTCAAGCGCTCCGAATTCAACATGGGCAAGAACGTGCCCTATGTCGGCGACGAAGTCACGCTGACCATCGCCGTCGAAGCCGTCAAGGAGTAAGGTTCGCCGCGCCTAGAGCGCGATTGAGGCCGCCTCATGCGAAAGCGCCTCGATGGCGCTTTCGTCCATGTCCAGCAGGCGCAGGCCGAGTGTGGCGAAATGGGCACGTCCGGCTGCTGCTGCATCCAGCAGAATCGCCGTTGCCTGCCCGGGCCTTGCCTGCCGGGATTTCCGCTTCGCGGGCCGGCAAAGCGGAATCCCAGGTACGCAGAGCGCACCAACGCCGAGTTTTTCGTAGGCTGCGACCAGTTGAGGAAACAATTCGCGGCGCAAGCCGTCGAAGGTCGAGAACCAGAAATGCAACGAGTCGTCGGCGCCTCGTTGCAACAGGCTGGGCAATGTCACCAGGCAATCCGCCAGATTGTCACGCACCGCACGCGCCAGCAGTTCGGCGCGCTTGCCGCTGAAGCCGTCCAGCTTCGCCGGCCAGCCCTTGCCCAGCAGCCGGCCGGCGGCGAGTTCGCCTTCCTCGTGCAGCACCAGGGTTTCGATTTCGCCGTTCGTCATGCGCTCGATCGCGGCCTGCGGATCGACATCGAAGCCATAGGCAAGCAGGGCGGATTTGAGGGATCCATCCTGCTGCTTCACATTCCAGCCCTCGGCCTTTTCCCACAGCCATTGTCGCAGCGCCTCGCGCCGCACGATCACCGTGCCGCCCTGCGACGCCGCCGGAATCGCCGAGATGTCGCGCGCATACTCGCAGCCGCAGACCAGCAGCCGTGCGTCACCGCGCTGTTCCTCCCGGTCCAGTTGGCCAAGGAAGAAGTGCGGCTTGTGAAAACGCCCGATCCCTGCGCCATAGACCAAGCCGCTGCCAGCCAGCACGGTATTGACCTGCTGGGCGTCGAAGGGATCGAATTCGCGGCCGGCAACCGGCACCGCGAGGAAATCCTCGTCGCTGATCTGCTCCCAGCGCGCTTCGCGCTCGGTGATCCAGCGCCCCACTTCCTCGCGCGGCGGCGACACGCCGAAGGGCAGTTGATGTTCCCAGCGGTAGAACTCGCGCATGCCAAGCAGGTAGGTGCACAGGCTGACATCGCGCGCATGGCGTGCGTCGGCGATGTCGCAGTTGGCCTGCACCGCATTCACCAGCGCCGCCATGCCGGCGATCATCGTGGTTCCCCGCCGTGGCGGCGGCGCGCCTTCCACGCCGCGACGCCCTGCACGATTTCGGAAAACGGCAGCGCCGCCAGATCGCCGTAGCGCTCCTGCGCCAGGCGCACCAGGCGCCGCACATCCGGTGCCACGGCGTCGGCATCGAGCAGCATCTTCAGGCCATCCAGTCCGCCGCACTGGATCTTCATCACCATCGCGTACGGCAGGATGCGTTGCGTGCCGGTGAGGCCCAGCGCAAACGCCGACTTGTCGCGCAACAGGGCCGACATCTGCGCGCAGACCGCGCGCGCCACCGGCTGGGCGCAGGCTACGGTTTCGCGTTCGGCAATCTGGTGCCGCACCGCCAGTTCGCACGCCGCGTGGCGCGCCAGCAGCGCGCGCTCGAAAACGCAGGGCAGGCGATTGATCTCGCCCTTGGCATGGCGGTAGGCGGCTTCGTCGACCACGATCTCAGAACCAGTGAAAAACCTTACCGCGGAGGCGCAGAGGCGCGGAGACAGCGCAGAGAAAATTCGTATTGCTGTTCTCTGCGAATCCTCTGCGCCTCTGCGTCTCTGCGGTGTGATTGTGAATTTTCACAGCCTTTCAGTAATCTTCTCCCGTTCTCGGCTCGTCGACGCGCAGCTCGTTGAGCAACTCCTCGGCCTGCAGCTCGTTCGCGGCAAAGATGGTCTTGATCGCCTCCCCGGCGGCGAGATCGAGTTCCCGGCGCAGGCGCTTGGCCTCGTTCGACGCTTCCTTGAAGGCGTCGAACTGGGTGATTTTCACCAATTGGCGAATCGGCCCAACCGGCGTCACCCTGTATATGTAGTACGGCATTGATTGGAGCCTATGTCAGTGAGAATCATGCCCCGCGCCGGTTGGCGTTGGGATGCGATGCGAGGCGGAGGGAGTGCGGCATGGTACCTCCATGCAAACGACCGACAACGTAGCAGCGCGCCCAACGCCAGCCGGCCCTCCGGGTTGAGACCATGATCGGCGTCTGCGGCGTTGCAGCGCGCAGCCCTGGAACAACCATTGGCCGCGCACTGCGCCTTGCATCCATCCGATCCTGGTCTCAACGCGGGGCATGATTCTCACTGACATAGGCTCCTACTCCACGTAACGTTTGCTGGCCTTGCGACGGCCGGGTTTCGATTTCTGGATGATGACCCCTTTGACCGCATCGAGGCCGGAAATATCCGCCGCCGGATAGGCCGGGTTGAGGGCCTGCAAGCGCCAGCCGGCATCGTGCTTCGCCAACTGGCGAAAAATCCATTCGCCGTTGAGCTGGGCAAGCACGAAGGAGCCGTCGGTGGCCAATCCTTCCGGCTCGATCAGGATCACTTCGCCTTCGACGAACTCGGGCTCCATGCTATCGCCCAGCACCATCAGGGCGAAGGGCTCGGCGGAAGAACAGGCCTCGAGTTCGGCGGGGTGTTCGAGGCCCGCGCCCTGCGGCTGGATCGGAATGATGCGGCGTTTCGCGGTCATGATGTCAAAGTGCCTCGACATGCAGTTGGGAAGGTGGCAGCCCGGCGACCAGCAGCGCCGCCGCCAGCGGCTCCACGTGCGCGGCGGCGCCGGCCAGATAGACCTCGCTGTTCGACAGGCCGGCATGCTCCTTCAGCGCCGTCGGCAGATCATCAGTCGCCAGCGGCAGGTAGCTGAATTCGTCGAGCGCCGCGGCCCAGGCACGGCATTGGTTCGGCAGGTACTGGCCGCCCGGCCGCGCGCTGGCCCAGTAAAGCGCAATCGATTCGGCCGCGTCGACCGCAATGGCATGCTCGATCAGGCTGTTGATCGGCGCAAAGCCGTCCTCGACGGCGACGAACACCAGCGGCCGCGCCGAGTCCTCCACCAACACGAAGCGACCCCAGGGCCCCCACACGGAAAGATCGTCGCCGGACTTGATCCGGCCTTCGAATACGGCGTGCGAAAAGTCGGCGCTCGCCGGCCCGCGAAGCGGAATCCCCGGCGGACAGAGTCCGGAGCGGCGATCCGATCGGCTGATGTGAAAAATCAGGTTGCGGTCATCGCAGGGACAACTCGCCACCGGATACTCGCCGTGAATATCGGCTCCGCTCGCCTGCCCCGCCGTGACGCCCAGCGTAACCCGCTGCCCGGCCAGAAAACGCAGCCGGTTGCTGCGCGGGGTTTGCAGGTGCAGGCGCATCACCTCGTCGTTGAGCACATCGACGCTGCGCACCTTGGCGACGATGCGCTGTTCGGGAATGTCCTCGGGCGCGCCGGCTTCCAGCACCTCCAATACGAGATCGGAACTGTGCGCCGTACACACGCACATCAGCACATGGTTCTGGGTCTTCTCGGCTTCCGAAAAGCGGTAATCCGAGGGCGCCACGGCGCGGGCTTCGCCGGCCACGACGCGCGCCTTGCACAAGCCGCACACGCCGTTGCCGCAGCCATAGTTGGGCGCCAGGCCGGCGCGCAATGCCGCTTTCAGCAGCGTCTCCGAACCTTCGACGAAGAATTCGCGACCCGAGGGCTTGACCGTAACGTGCGCCGACATGACGCGCAGCATAGCATCGAGCGCGGCGACATCGGCCGCAGGCGCCGGGGCCGACAAGGCCCGCGCCAGCCCCTCGTCCAGCAACTTCTGAAGTTCTCCGGCGGTGACTTGGGGTGTCTGAGCAAGGCGTACCTGCAGGACGTCGAACAGCGCGTGGTAGCGCGTCAGGGTGCGCTGCAGTTCGGCGAGTTCCTGCCCCTGCACGAACAGGCGCTGGGCCAGCGCTTCCTGGCTGGGCAGCACTCGTTCGCGCAAGCGCCTGGCGAATGCATCCTCGCGAATGGCGCGTGTCTTCTCGAAACTCCCCGATTCGTCGAGATCCAGCTGCGGCCAGGTACGCTGCAAATCATCCACCGCCACCATGCCGTCAAAGGACGGCAGATCGCCCTCGCGAATGCGCTTTTGCAGCGCGACGCGAGAAATGCCGAGCAGATGCGCGGCGCGGGAAAGGGTCAACCACTGCGACATGTCTGCAAGCATAACCAAGCAAACCGGTCCGTGGATTCCAATTTTTTATGGCGGCCCGAAAACGCTGTTCAACCCCTGCCTGCGCAGGGCCATTGCGCAGGCCTCAAGCCGGCAGGAATTGGCGCCTGAAATCCTGCACCGGCACGGGTTTGCCGCGCAGGTAGCCTTGCATCTCGTCACATCCTTCGAGACGGAGGAACTCGCGCTGCTCTTCGGTTTCGACGCCTTCGGCGATCACCTTCAACTGCAGGCTGTGGCCGAGGGCAATCACGGCGCGGACAATGGCGCCGTCTTCCGCATCGCCTGGCAATCCGCGCACGAAACTCTGGTCCACTTTCAGCTTGTTGAGCGGCAGGCGCTTCAGATAGGCCAGCGATGAATAGCCGGTGCCGAAGTCGTCGATGGCCAGGCTGATGCCCATGGCCCTCAGGTCGTGCAGCACCTGGATGCTGTTCTCGGCCTGGCTCATGATCGCCCCCTCGGTGATCTCCAGTTCCAGCAGTTCCGGCGGCAGGGCGGTAGCCGCGAGCGCACTGCGCACCGTGTCCTGGATCTGTCCGCGACGGAACTCGACCCCCGACACGTTGATCGAGAGCACGCCGGGCTTGAGCCCGCCGGCGACCCATTCGGCCCAATGACGGCAGGCGGCGTGCTGTACCCATTCGCCGAGGGCGACGATCAGTCCCGATTCCTCGGCCAGCGGAATGAATTTCGCTGGCGCCACCAGCCCCTGCTGCGGATGCTGCCAGCGCACCAGCGCTTCGGCGCCGAGCAGATCGCCGGTCTTCAGCGAAAACTGCGGCTGCAGGTAAACAATCAGTTCATCGCGCTCGATGGCGCGCCGCAGGTCGGTCTCCATCTTGAAGCGATCGAGCGAGAACTGCGTCAGCTCGTCGCTGAAGAACTCGTAGGTATTGCGACCGCGCTCCTTGGCCCGATACATGGCGGCGTCGGCATGCTTCAACAGTGTTGCCGAATCCTGGCCATCCTGCGGGAACAGGCTGATGCCGATGCTGGCGCCGACGAAGAACTCCTGTTCCAGGGTTACCGGATTGTGGCGCAGGTCATCGAGGATCTTGTCGGCGATGCGCGAAGCCACGCCCGGATCGTGAATGCCCTCCATGATGATCAGGAACTCGTCGCCACCCAGGCGGGCGACGGTATCCGATTCGCGCGTCAGCGCACGGAAGCGCTGGGCCACGTCGCACAGCACGCGGTCGCCGACATGATGGCCCAGGCTGTCGTTGATGTTCTTGAAGCGGTCGAGATCGACGAACAGCAGCGCCACCTGGCTTTGCTCGCGCTGGGCGCGCAGCAAGGCTCCGTGCAGGCGATCTTCAAGCAGCAGGCGGTTGGGCAAGCCGGTCAGGTGATCGTGGTGCGCCTGATGGTCGAGCAGTTCGTTGGCCCGCTTGATTTCGGTGATGTCGGAGAACACGGCGACATAGTGGTTGAGGCTGCCGGCGGCATTCTTGATCGTGCTGACGGTGAGTGATGCAGGGAACTGGCTGTTGTCCTTGCGTTTGAACCAGATCTCACCCCGCCAGCGCCCGGTAGCGCCCATGGTGGCGAACATGTCGTGATAGAGCGCCCGTTCATCACGATCGGAGCGCAGGATCGTTGCCTGGCGCCCGAGCACTTCCTCCTCGGCCCAGCCCGTAATTTCCGAAAAGGCGCGGTTCACCGCAATGAACGTAGCGTCCGGCGCGGCAATGATGATGCCTTCTTCACTGCTGTCGAACACCGTCGCCGCCTGCTGCATGCGCTCTTCCATGCGCTTGCGCTCGGTGATGTCGAACATGGCGCCGATGAGGCCGCCCACGCTTCCATCCGGATTGGCGAAAGTGGCCTTCTGGACCATCACATCGAGCCGCTCACCGCTGACGGACTGGACCTGAGCCTCGTACACCCGCGAGCCGGGGTTGTTGAACAACTCCTCATCCACCGTCCATGCCCGGTCCGCAAGATCCGCAGGGGCTATATCATGAATCGTGGTGCCGATCACCTCACTGCGCGGTTTGCCGAGAAAGTCTGCAAAACGCTGGTTGCAGCCGAGATGGCGTCCCTCACGGTCCTTGTAAAACACCGGGCCGGGAATTGCCTCGATCAGTTGCTCCATGAAATGCAGTTGTTGCGAAACCTCGGCCGTGCGCTCGGCGACGCGCTGCTCCATCTCGTCGTGGCTCTGACGCAAGGCCTCTTCCGCCTGACGCCGGCGGGTGATGTCCTGCAGGGTCCAGATCCAGACTTGTCCGTCGCCTTCGGCTATCGGCTGGCCATTGACCAAGGCCCAGACGGGGGTCCCATCCAGCTTTCGGTAAAGGATCTCGCCGGCGAAGCTTTCCGCTTCCCTGACTGCTGCCTGAATGCGCAGGCCGGTCGCCTCCCAATCATCGTCGCTGGCAAACAGGACGCGCGACGTTTTTCCGGTCAGGCCGCCCGACTGGAAACCGAAAATCTCTTCCATGTTCCGGTTGCAGCGCAGAAAAACCCGGCCGCGCATATAGGCAATGCCGATCAACGCGTTGTCGAAAATCAGCGCGTACTCGCGGGCATTCCTCGCCAGCGCTTCCTCGGCCGCGCGGCGCGCGGTAATGTCCTCGTAGGTCCAGATCCAGCTCTGGCCGTCCGCGGAATCGACGGTGCGGCCGACCACATGCACCCAGATGGCCGTGCCGTCGCGCTTGCAGAAACTGATTTCATCCTCGTAGGTCTGCAAGTGGGGAACCGCTTCGAAAATCCGCCGACCCATCGCGGTCCACGCTTCATCGCTGGCGTAGTAGACCCGGGTTGATTGACCGACCAGCTCGCCCGGGCCGTAACCGAGGATTTCCTCGAAGCGCGGATTGCAGCGCTCGATGACGCGATTGCGGGAGTAGGCAATGCCGATCATCGCGTTGTCGAAGATCAGCGCGTACTCGCGGGCATTCCTCGCCAGCGCTTCCTCGGCCGCACGGCGCGCCGTGATGTCGTCGTAGGTCCAGATCCAGGTCTGGCCTTCCCCCTTCGCTTCGATCAGGCGGCCGACCACCCGCACCAGCATGCGCGCACCGTCAGCCCGGCGATAGAGCATTTCTCCATCGAAGGTGTCGCGAGCGGCGCCCTCGACGTAAACCCGGCGACCAGCCTCTTCCCAATCATCATCCGAGGCGAACAGGATTCGCGTCGACTGCCCGGTCAGGCCGCCGGGGGGATAGCCGAACATTTCCTCGAGTCGACGATTGCAGCGCTGGATGGTCCGGTTGCGCTGATAGGCAATGCCGATCAGCGCATTGTCGAAAATCAGCTGCTGCTCCAGATTGCTCTGTCGCAGTGCCTCTTCCGCGGCGCGGCGGGCGGTGATGTCCTCATACAACCAGACCGTACCCGCGGCCGGATTGCCGGCTTCGAGCAGGCTGCCGACGACGTGGCAGCAGATCGGCGCGCCGTCGCCGCGGACGTAATCCAGATCATCGTCGAAGATGCCCGACTCGCTGATCGCCGAATACACGCGGACGCCATTGTCGACCCAGGCCTGCTCGTCGGAAAACAGCACCCGGGTCGATTGCCCGATCAGCGCATCATGTTGATGGCCGAACATCGCCTCGAAACGCGGATTGCAGCGCTGGATCACCCGGTCGCGGACGAACATGATGCCCGTATGCGCGCGCTCGAATATCAGCGTCTGCTCGCGCAGCAGGTCCTTCAGCGCGGCTTCGGCGTGACGCTGTTCGGTAACGTCATCGAACAGAACGAGATGCCCTTCTTCGGGGTGATCCGGGGCGATCGGCCGAATGGCAAACTGGCACCAGACCACGCGGCCGTCCTTGCGCCGATACTCCTGTTCGGCCCTGAATTCCCCGCGTTCGGCCATTGCGGAATAGCCGCGTTTTCCCAGGGCTTCCCAGGCTTCGTCGCTGGCAAAAAGCACCCGCGTCGGTCTGTCGAGCAGTTCACCCGGCGCGTAACCGAAAATCTCTTCCAGCCGCCTGTTGCAGCGCTTTATGACCCTGTTTTGCAGCACCCCGATGCCGATCTGGGCGCGCTCGAAAATCAGCGTCTGCTCATTGAGCAGCGCCTTGAGGGCGTCCGCGGTCCGGCGCTTTTCCGTGACGTCTTCGTAGAGCCCGATATAGCCCTCTTCCAGGTTGTCCGGATTGATCGCATTGCCGATCACATGGCACCAGACCTCCGATCCGTCTTTACGCCGATAGACATCTTCGCCGACGAAGCTGCCTTTTTCCGCAATCATCGGATAGGAGCGACGCCCGATCGCTTCCCATTGCTCGTCACTGAAATGGTAGGCCCGCGTTGACTTCCCGGTCAGTTCGCCCGGCTGATAGCCGAAGATCTCCTCGAAACGCGGATTGCAGCGCTGGACGATGCGATCCCGCAATACCACGATACCAATCTGGGCGCGCTCAAAAATCAGCTGCTGCTCGCGCAGCAACTGCTCCTTGGCCCCCTTGCTGGTATGCGTCATGCGGTGTCCCCGGTCCGAACAACTCGGGTCGTTGATTGGAAGAATGTTCCCATGGTAGCGGAGTTTCGCGCAAGCAAGCACGGCAGGCGAAGTGCGGTTCCGGCAGCAGCCCAGCGGCACGGGGGGCGAACTTCGCCCGAGCCGGATTTCCCTGCGCTCACTGTAAGATGCGCCCAGGATTTCGGAGATGATTCATGGATAGCAAAACTGAGGGACTCGGCCTGGCGCCCGCCACGGCGGACGACTACCGGAAACTGGCGCGCAAGCGTCTGCCGCGACCCCTGTTCGATTACCTCGACGGCGCCGCCTATGATGAGCTGACCGCGGCCGACAATCAGCAGGCCTTCCAGCGCCTGCATCTGCGCCAGCGGGTCATGCGCGACGTCTCGCAGCTGGATTTGTCCACCCGCGTGCTGGGCCAGGACCTTGCCCTGCCGCTGATCCTTGCCCCGCTCGGACTCGCCGGCGCCATGGCCTGCCGGGCCGAGGTGCAAGCCGCGCGCGCCGCCGAACAGGCCGGCGTGCCGTTTTGCGAATCGACCGTGTCGATCTGTTCGATCGAGGAGGTTCGTGCCGCCACGCGGGCGCCGTTCTGGTACCAGCTTTACGTGATGCGCGACCGCGGCTATGCCAAGGACCTGATGGCCCGCGCCCATGCGGCCGGTTGCCCGGTGCTGGTGCTGACCGCCGACCTGGCCGTGATGGGCGCGCGCTATCGCGATGTCCGCAACGGCATGGCCGGCGGCCTGTCGCTCGGCGGCAAGCTGACCAAGGCCTGGGACCTGCTCTCGCATCCGCAGTGGCTGCTGGATGTCGGCATCCGCGGCAAACCCCTGACCTTCGGCAACCTGACGGCGGCGGTGCCCGACGCGGGCAGCCTGCCGGAGTTCAAGGCCTGGGTGGATAGCCAGTTCGATCCACGCGTTACCTGGAAGGATCTGGCCTGGGTGCGCGAAAACTGGCCGGGCAAAATACTGCTCAAGGGAATCCTCGATGTGGAGGATGCGAATCAGGCGGCAGCCTGCGGCGCCGACGGCATCGTCGTCTCCAACCACGGCGGCCGCCAACTGGACAGCGTCGCGGCCAGCATCGACGCCTTGCCGCGAATCGTCGACGCCGTGGGCGACAAGCTTGAGGTGCTGATGGATGGCGGCGTGCGCAGCGGGCTGGATGTGGTCAAGGCCCTCGCGCTCGGTGCCAAAGCCTGCATGCTCGGCCGTGCCTGGGGCTATGCCGTCGCCGCCCGCGGCGAGGCCGGCGTCGCCCATGTGCTGTCGGTGATGCGCAAGGAAATGGAAGTGGCCATGGCGCTGTGCGGCGTGACCGATGTGGCGAAGCTCGATCGCGAAGCGTTGCAGGAGGCGAAGCGGTAGCCGCCGGGCAGGGACGCCGTATCACCAGCGCCGACTTTTTGCGGGCGGCGTTTCCGGTTACTTCGCCGTGCGCACCACCGCCACCAGCTTGGGGTCGCAGCTTTCAGGAGTCAGAGATATTTCTCTTTTCGTTTCGCGTCGTTGTTCGCCGCTCGGAAAGTCAACTGTCTCTGACGCCAACGGCAGACCCCACTGGCACAGCTTTATCGCGCCGCGTCCGGTACACGCAGGGTTGGGCGTCACTGATCGAAGTGGCAACGGTAAGCTACTTCCGATGCACCCAGTAGCCAGGACGCCGTCTGTGATGCGCGACGGCAAGAATACGAAGTTCCTCTGCGGTGACCTGATAGATGATGCTATATGGGAACCGACGGAAGATATATCGCCGGCGAGTGCCACGAAATACAGCACCGAGCAGAGGATTGTCCAAAACGAAATTGGCCGTTCGTTCAAACTCAGCCACGAACGCGAGACCAAGCTCGGCATTCGCTTTCAGCATATAGAACGCGGCCGCGTCGTGTAGCTCGGCAAGCGCAGCCGGAGCAACAACGAGCTTCATTTCAGCGATGCACGTACCTGTGCAAGTGCGTCAGCAATTGGAATGGCCTGTACTGCACCACTCTCAATGTCGGCAATTCGGCGCTCGGTTTCAGCAGCCCACGCTTCCTCAATCTCGGCATCTTCGTCGAGACTGGCAAGCAATAGCTGGGCGAAAGCTGCGCGTTCACCCGCTGTTAGTTTCAGGGCTTCAGCTTCGAGCAATTCGAGTTGATTTCCCATGGCCAATACCTCCGTAAAGTAATGCTGATTGTACCGCGAGCTCGGTGGTGCAAGAGCTTTCAGGGGTCGGAGACATTCCGCTTTTCGTTTCGCATCGTTGTTCGCCGCTTAGAAAGTCCAATGTCCCCAAAGGCACCAGAGGTGCTGATGGATCGCGGCGTGCGCAGCGGGCTGGATGTGGTCAAGGCCCTCGCGCTCGGCGCCAAGGCCTGCATGCTCGGCCGCGCCTGGGACTATGCCGAAGCGGTCCGCTTCCGGCCTAATTACATCAGAGCTCCGACATCTGGAAATGCCGCAACACCGCACCAAGCGTGTGCGCCTCGGGGGCATAGACCTGCAGAGTGTAGCCAATCAGAGCTAGCCCGACAGCGGTGACAGCAAAAGGCACGGCAGTGCGGTGCACAGCGCTTTCCAGCCAGTGCCGCGTCTGCAGGCCGCGCATGCGGCGGTAGAGGCTGGCGGACAACGCGCCGTCGACCAGGAGTTCGGCGAACAGCGCCGGCGCCAGGTAGACGATGTAGATCGTCGCGAACAGCAGCACCGCCACAAGCGCCGCGATCAGCAGCGCAACCGCAAGCGGGATCGCCCCTTCGTCCGCGCCCCCGACCACCTCGCCGACTGCCTCGCCAACGGAGCCGACACCGCCGCCATCGCCAATCGGGAGGGAGGGCGAAGGCAGGGAATCATCGATCACGAAATTGCCCGACGCCCCGCCGCCGCCGAACTGCCCCCCCGCGCCGCCACCGAATTCCGGCACCGCATCCACGCCTGAACCACCACTGCCACCACCCGAGATGTCGGGCAGATCGAAAGAGCCATCGACGTAATCATCCGCCTTGGTGCGCAGCCACAGCCAGAGCAGGAAAAGGAAGACCAGATAGCCCAATCCCACCGCTATCGGGTAGCGGACGTACATGGCCTCGATGCCGGAACGCAACAACACGAAGGACGCCAGCAAACCGGCGCCACCGGTGAGAACCACCAGCAGGAACATCTGCAAGCGCGGATAGCCGTCCCACTCCAGCTTGCGCATCAACCGGTCGATCTCGCCGCGACGTGTAAAACGACTTGGGCGAGAGTCCACCTTGTTCTTCGAGATGGGCTTGGCGAGCATGGGAGAACAAGTGGCGAAAGGCGCTCGATGACTGATGACGCAAGCCTAGCCCGATTTCATGCCATATGCAAGCTGAGGGGCGCATGCAGGATGTGACGCCGCCGTATCACCAGCGCCGACTTTTTGCGGGTGGCGTTTCCGGTTACTTCGACGTGCGCACCGCCGCCAGAATCCCCTGCATCAACGCCAGCGGCGTCGGCGGACAACCCGGAATGCGCAGATCGACACCGACCACATTCTCGATTGCGCCGCAACTCGCATAGCTCTCGCCGAACACGCCGCCATTGCAGCCGCAATCGCCCACCGCCACCACCAGCTTGGGGTCGGGCGTGCAGTCGTAGGCGATGCGCAGCGCGTTCTCCATGTTCTTGGTCACCGGGCCGGTCACCAGCAACATGTCGGCGTGGCGCGGGCTGGCGACGAACTTGATGCCGCGCCCTTCGAGGTTGTAGTAGGGATTGTTCAGCGCGTGGATTTCCAGCTCGCAACCATTACAGGAGCCGGCATCGACTTCGCGAATGGTCAGCGCGCGGCCGAGGACATGCAGGATTTCGTCGTGCAGCCGGTCCATCTCGCGCCGCGGCCCGCCGTCCGTTGCCTCGGGCAGGGGCTCGGTAAGGATGCCGGTACGGAAGATGTGGCGCAGCAACGGAATCACAGGTCCACCCCCGAATAAGACAGGTTGAAGGATTTGTTGATCAGCGGGAAGTCGGGGACGATGTCCTTCATCACCGCGTGCTCCAGTGCCGGCCAAGCCTGCCACGACGGGTCGTGCGGGTGCACGCGGGCCAGCGTGCCGTCGTCGGCGAACTGCACGCCAACCAGCACCTCGCCGCGCCAGCCTTCGACCACGCCGAGGCCGCTGGCGCCGGCTAGCGGCGCTACTTCGACCCGCGTTCCGCCCGACGGCATGCCGACAGCAATTTCGCGCAGCAGGCGCAGCGACTCGGCGATTTCGTCGAAGCGCACGGCCACGCGCGCGGCCACGTCGCCGCGTTCGTCGGTGACCGGGCGCACGCCCAGCGCCGCATAGGGCGCCGGCGGCGTGTAGCCCTGCCGGTGCACCCGGCCGTCGAGCAGGATGCCGCTGGCGCGAGCGCCCATGCCGGTCAGCGACAGTTCGCGCGCCAGGCCGGCATCGATGATGCCGGTGGTTGCAAAGCGATCCTGCAGGCCGGCGTGTTCGTCGTAGAGCAGGCGCAGCTTCTTCACTTCCGCGCCGATGACGCGGCATTGCTCGACGATGGCGGCAAGCGACGGAGCGTCGATATCCACGGCGACACCTCCGGGCACGATGCGATCCATCATGAAACGGTGGCCGAACATCTGCTGGTTCAGCCGCAGCCAGTCCTCCTTGAGGCGCAGGAACTGGGTGAGGCCGAAGGCGAAGGCGGCGTCGTTGCCCAGCGCGCCGAGATCGCCCAGATGATTGGCGACACGCTCGCGCTCGAGCATCAGCGCGCGCAACATCAGGGCCCGCGTTGGCGCCTCGACCCGGCACGCCGCTTCGACGGCGTCGGCATAGGCCCAGGCGTAGGCGCAGGTGGAGTCGCCCGAGACGCGGCCCACCAGCCGCGCACCGTGCGGAACGTCGGCGCCGATGAACAACTTCTCGACACCCTTGTGCTGATAGCCCAGCCTTTGTTCCAGGCGCAGCACGCGCTCGCCTATGACCGAAAAGCGGAAGTGGCCCGGCTCGATGATCCCGGCATGAATCGGGCCGACGGGAATTTCGTGTGCGCCTTCGCCGCCGACCTGGACGAAATCGTAGTCGCTCGGCAGATTCCCGAAACCGGCGCCCATTCCCGTCTCGTGCACGGCGTCGTGGCGCAGCGGGTACCAGTCCGCCGGCCAGGCGCCGTGGCGCAGCCAGGGCCGCTGGTCGCCGCCGTCGGTGGCGATGCCGACCATGTCGCGGGTGGCGCGCTGCATGCGGTTGGCGGCGGGGAAAATTCCGGACAGATCGGGATAAACCGGTTCATCGGCGGGCAGATCAAGGCTCAGCCATGCATGCCCACTGTCCAGGCCAAAGACACAGTGCAGGCGATAACTCCGGTTGCGCTGACGTTCATCGCTGCCCCATATCGCCGCCAGGCGGCCGCCAGCCAGATGCGCGGAAGCGGCAAAGCTCTTCAGGTCATCGCCGCTCGGCGCGCGGCCGCACCAGACCGGCGCGCCAACGCCAGGCTGCCGAGTGAAGTCAATGGTCGAGTCGTCGAAGAGGAACATCATGCCTCCGCCGGGCCGCCCCAAGGAGGCATGCGCCCCCCTGTGGGGGGCAGCGAGCCGGGTTTGCGAGCGTGGGGGGCCATAGTCTTAACCCAGCATCCGCGCCGCTTCATGGAACCAGCGCGTGAGGTAAGGCGGAATGTAGAGACCGAGCATCAACACGATGCCCAGATGCAGGAACACCGGCGTGATGGCGGGCGCGTGCGGCAGGCGCTTGGCCTCCGTTTCGCCGAACACCATCGGTTGCACCTTGCCGAAAATGGCGGCGAAGGCCACGCCCAGCCCCAACAGCAATATCGGCGTGGCCCAGGGGTAGTGCTTCATGGCATGGGTGAGGATCATGAATTCGCTGGCGAAGACGCCGAAGGGCGGCATGCCGAGGATGGCCAGCGTGCCCAGCATCAACCCCCAGCCGATCAGCGGATTTATCTTGATCAGGCCGCGGATGTTCTCCATCAGCTGCGTGCCGGTCTTCTGCGTGGCGTGGCCGACGGCAAAGAAGATGGCCGACTTGGTCAGCGAGTGCATGGTCATGTGCAGCAGGCCGGCGAAGTTCGCCACCGGGCCGCCCATGCCGAAGGCGAAGGTGATGAGGCCCATGTGCTCGATCGACGAGTAGGCGAACATGCGCTTGACATCCTTCTGCCTTGACAGGAAGAAGGCCGCGACCAGCAGCGTGAACAGGCCGAAGCCGATCATCAGCTTGCCGGCGAAGTCGCCAGGAATGGCGCCGTCGGCCAGCACCTTGCAGCGCAGGATGGCGTACAGCGCGACGTTGAGCAGCAGGCCCGAGAGCACCGCCGACACGGGCGTCGGGCCTTCGGCGTGCGCGTCGGGCAGCCAGTTGTGCAAGGGTGCGAGGCCGACCTTGGTGCCATAGCCGACCAGCAGGAAGATGAAGGACAGCGCCATGATGTTCGGTTCGAGCTGTCCCTTGACGTCGACCAGATGGGTCCACAACAACGCGTTGCCGCTCTCGCCCAGCACGCGCTCGGCGGCGAAGTAGAGCAGGATGGTGCCGAACAGGGCCTGGGCGATGCCGACCCCGCAGAGGATGAAGTACTTCCACGCCGCCTCGAGGCTGGCCGGCGTGCGGTAGAGCGAGACCAGCAGCACGGTGGTCAGCGTCGCCGCTTCCATCGCCACCCAGAGCAGGCCCAGGTTGTTGGTGGTCAGCGCCGCCAGCATGGTGAACATGAAGAGCTGGTACATGCTCTTGTAGAGGCGCAGGCGCGGCTTGGTCAGGCGGCCGTGCTCGGCTTCGTTCCTCATGTAGGGGCCGGAAAATATGCTGGTGGTCAGGCCGACAAACGCGGTCAGCGCGACGAAGAAAACATTCAGTGAATCGATGAAGAACTGCTCGCCGAAGGCAAAGCGGGGCCCGTTGGCGATGATCTCGGCCGTCAGGCCGGCGGCGGCGAGGAAGGTACCGAGGCTGGCGATGATGTTCAGGTTCGGTGCCCAGTCGCGCTCGCCCACCACCGTCAGCAGCGCACCGCTGACGAGGGGAATGGCGAGCATGAGGATGAAGAAGTCCATGGCGGGTCAGAGAATCTGGAAATCTACCGCGGAGGCGCAGAGGCGCGGAGGAAACGCAGAGAACTTCAAATGCAAAAGAATTGCTTTGGTTTTCCTCTGCGAACCCTCTGCGCCTCTGCGCCTCTGCGGTGAGCTTTTGATTCTATCCATGGCCGTTCAATTGTCTTTAAGGCGTTCCATGTGACGGATATCCAGGCTGTCGAACTGGTCGCGGATCTGGAAGAAGAACACGCCGAGGATGATCACGCCGACCAGCACGTCGAGTGCGATGCCCAGCTCGACCACCATCGGCATGCCGTAGGTGGCGCTGGTCGCCGCCAGAAACAGGCCGTTTTCCATCGAGAGGAAACCGACTACCTGGGTGATGGCCTTCTGCCGCGTGATCATCATGAGGAAGGCCAGCATCACCACCGCCATGGCAATGCCCAGCGTGCCGCGCGTGATGGTGTGGGACAGCTCGGAGATCGGCAGCGCGACGTTGAAGGCGACCATGACAAGGAGCAGGCCGACCAGCATGGTGGTCGGAATGTTGATCAGCGCCTCGACCTCGCTCTTGACGTTGAGCTTGCGCACCAGCCGATGCAGGATCCAGGGCAATACCATGGCTTTGAGCAGCAGTGTCAGGCCGGCTGAGTAATACAGGTGGGACTGGCCGGTAGTCACCGCCACCACCAGCGTCGACAAGCACAATGTGAACCCCTGCAGGGCGAACAGGTTGATCAGCGCCACCACCCGACGCTGCGCCAGCATGGCGAAGGCCAGCAGCAGGATCACCGCGGCGAAAAGATTGATGAGCTGGGCTGAAAAGGAAATGGCGGTATTCATACCTTGCTCTCCAGCAGCAGCCGCACCAGCAGTCCGAGCACCGCCAGCATGAACGCGGTGCCGAGAAACTCCGGGGCACGGAAGATGCGCACCTTGGCGTTCACTGTCTCGATGCCGGCGAGAATCGCACCGCCAATGGCGAGCTTGAGGACGAGCAGCGGTATCGCCGCCAGCAAGGCAGGAAAATCATCCCCCGGCGCGATGCCCCACGGGAAAAACAGCGCAAGGCCGAGGCAGGAATAGGCATACAGCTTGAGGCTCGCCGCCCATTCGATCAGCGCCAGGTGGCGGCCCGAGTATTCGAGAATCATCGCCTCGTGAATCATGGTCAGTTCGAGGTGCGTCGCTGGATTGTCCACCGGCACGCGGGCGTTCTCGGCGAAGGAGACGAAGGTGAAGGCGATGCCGGCGAAGGCCAGGCTGGGGTAGATCACCAGCTCGCGATGGGCCAGCGTCTCGACGATGGTGACCACCGAGGTCGACTGGGCGATCATGGCCAACGTAAAAATCACCATCAACAGCGCCGGCTCGGCAAGGAAACCGATCAGCATTTCACGGCGGCCGCCGAGGCTGCCGAAGGAGGTGCCGACATCCATGGCCGCCAGCGAAATGAACACGCGTGCCAGGCCGAACACGCCGACCAGCGCCAGCGCATCGGCGGCCGGAGCGAGCGGCAGGTCGGTCGACAAACTGGGAATGATGGCGCAGGCCAGCACCATGCAGCCGAAAACCACAAAGGGCGCGGCGCGAAACAGCGACGAAGCGCCATGCGCCAGCACCACATCCTTGCGAAAAAGCTTTTGCAGCATGTAATAGGGCAGCAACAGCGGCGGCGCGCTGCGACTCTGCAACCAGGCGCGGCACTGCCCCACCCAGCCCGACAACAGCGGCGCCAGCACCAGCGCCAGCAGGATCGCGAACGCCTGACCGAGCAGGCCGGAAATGCTGATCATGGTCGCGCCACCAACAGAAGGACCAGCAGGGTGATGAAGCTGTACATCAGGTAGACGGCAATGCGCCCGCCTTGCAGCCTGACGATCAGGGTCGATATCCAGCCGGCCGCCTTGGCCACCGGCAGGTATAGCCAATGCCAGAAATGATCTTCGACCTTGACGCTGTAATAGGGTTGGGCGTCGCGTGCGGTCGGGAAATGCCGCTCCATGCGGAACATCGGCTCGAAGATGCGCCGGATCGGCTGGCTGAAGCCTTCGGCCGTGTCCTGCGCCCGCGGCCCCTGGAAGTAGTAGCCGCAATCCCAGGCCGAAGTGCGGCGCACGCGACCGTGATACAGATGGCGCACCAGCCAGCGCCCCAGCAGCAAGGTGGCGGCAATGGTGACGAGAAAGATCACCGGCTCGTAGCTCGCACGCGCCGGTGAAATCGGCGCCAGCATCCACCAGCCCTGTTCATTCAGCTTGTCGGCGAGGCCGGTGCCAAGGAGTTGCCGCGTCACCGCATCAATGCGCAAGATCACCGTCGAAGGCAGGATGCCCAGCAGCAGCGTGATAAGCGCCAGCCAGACGAGGCCGAACTTCTCCCACGGACCGGCGTCCTGGGCATCCTTGAGTCCGGGCTCGCGCATCTGGCCAAGAAAGATGATGCCGTAAAACTTGACCATGGCGAAACCGGCCAGGGCGGCGACGAGCACCACCAGCGCCGCCGCCACCGGCACCACCATGTTGAGCCAGGGGTGCGGCAGGCCCGGCGAGAAGAGGAAGCTTTGCAGCAGCAGCCACTCCGAAACAAACCCCGATAGCGGCGGCAGCCCCGCGCTGGCGATCACCCCGGCCAGCGCCAGCCAGGCCACCCAGGGCATGCGATGGATCAGGCCGCCCAGCTTGCCCAGGCTGCGTTCCTTCGTTGCGTGCAGCACCGAGCCGGTACACAGGAACAGCAGGCTCTTGAAGGCGGAGTGCGCCAGGCAGTGGTAGAGCACCGCCGTCATCGCCAGCGCCGCCAGCGCCTCCATGCGATAGGCATGGAAGATCAGGGTCAGCCCGATGCCGACGGCAATGAGGCCGATATTCTCGATCGACGAATAGGCCAGCAGCCGCTTCATGTCGCTTTGCACCGTGCTGTAGAGCACGCCGAACAGCGCGGTGACGAGGCCAACCGCCAGAGCCACCACGCCCCACCACCACAAGGTCGTGTGCAGCAGGTCGAAGCTGACGCGCAGCAGGCCGTAGATCGCGGTTTTCAGCATCACGCCGCTCATCATTGCCGATACCGGCGAGGGTGCCGCCGGGTGCGCCTCGGGCAGCCAGACATGCAGCGGCACCAGCCCGGCCTTGGCGCCAAAGCCGGCCAGCGCCAGCAGGAAGGCGGCCGAGGCCCAGAACGGCGACAGTTCCTGCGCACGCATCGCGGCAAAGCTGTAGTCGCCGCCTCCACCGCCAATTCCGCCGGTCATCACGCCGAAGGAAAGCAGGATGGTAATCGCGCCGATGTGCGCGATCAGCAGGTAGAGGAATCCGGCGCGGCGGATTTCCTCGTGCTTGTGGTCGGTAGTGACGAGGAAGAAGGAGGACAGCGCCATGCACTCCCAGGCCACCATGAAGGCGTAGGCGTCATCCGCCAGCAATACCATCAGCATGCTGGCAAGGAAGACGTGGTATTCGAGACAGAGCAGCCCCGGCGCGGTGCCTTCGCCCTTCCTGAAATAGCCGGCGGCGAAAATGGAAATGCCGACCGAGACGAAACCCAGCAGCAGGGCAAACACGGCGGAAAGGCTGTCCAGGCGCAGATGGAAGGGCAGATCCGGCAGGCCGATGACCAGCACCGCGGTTTGCGCCTGACCGCCGAGCGAACCCAGCGCGACCAGGCCCACCAGCATGCCGATCAGGGCACCGAGCGGGAACAGGATCTTGCTGATGAAGCGCGTATTGCGCGGCGCCACCAGCCCCAGCAGCCCGATGGCCAGCCAGGCGCAGGCGGCTATCAGCAGGGTGTCGATGGGCAGGAGGCTGGGCATGGTGGACGCGTGTCTGCGAACGATTCTAGCAGCGGTTTCCTGCGGAAACGCCGTAGCGCCGGCGCCGACTCCGGGCCGCGCCGCATCGCGCCGCCCGGCGTGGGAACGGGTTCCTTTCAGCCAAAGCGCTTTGCCGGCAGGGGCCGCAACGGGCTCGCGCCCTCGTCCGCGCCGCGGGTGGCGGCCCAGGCATGGATTGCTGCCAGCGCCATATCGGCGGTGGCAAAAATGTGCTGCTGCGAGATGTAGTCGAACAATCCGGTGGCGCGCATGACGTCGATCACCTGTTTCTTCAGTCCCGAGAAGACCACCGTCACGCCACTGCCGCGCAGCCGCTCGACCAGATGGTGCATCACTTCCTCGCCCGAAGCGTCGAGTTCGTTGATGCCGTTGGCGACTACCAGCAGGTAGGGCGCTTTCGGATTTGCCGCCACCGCGTCGAGAATCGCGTCCTCGAAGAAGGAGACATTGGCGAAGTAAAGCCGGCCGTCGAAGCGCACCGCCGTCACCAGGTCCGAGGCCGGCAGCTGGTTGACGGCGGCGTCGCGCAGGCTGCCATCGGCATGACGGCCGAGGATGGCCACGCGCGGCGTCATGGTGCGGTACAGATACAACCCGATGGCCAGGCCGGCGCCGATCATGATGCCCTTGTCGAGATGGGGCGCGAACGCGAGCGTGGCGATAAATGTGACGACCGAGGCCGCGCCGTCGTGGCGGTTGGCCTGCCAGGCATGCCTGATCGCAGCGAAGTTGATCAGGCCGATCACCGCCATGATGATCACGGCGGCCAGCACCGCCTGCGGCAGGTGGTAGAGCAGCGGCGTCAGGAACAGCAGGGTCAGCAATACGAAGACCGCGGTGATTACCGAGGACATGCCGGTCTTCGCCCCGGCATTGATATTCACCGCGGAGCGCGAGAAGGAACCCGACACGGGGAAAGCCTGCGTCAGGCTGCCGACGATATTGGCCAGGCCCTGCCCGATCAGTTCCTGGTTCGGATCGATCTTCTGCTTGGTCTTCGCGGCGATGGCCTTGGCGATGGAGATCGCCTCCATGAAGCCAACCAATGAAATGACAATGGCCGCCGAGAGCAGGCTGCCGATCATGTCCCAGGACATCGCCGGCAGGCTGAGGGAGGGCAGGCCCTCCGGTACCGTGCCCACCACTTCGCCGCCGCCGGAAAGCTTCAGCTTGCCGCCGCCTGCCTTTGCGATGCGCCAGGAATGTCCGTCGCCCTGAACGCCGGCCGGCAGCCCGCCCTGGGCATGGAACTGCGGCGGCTGACCGTCGGCCGCCGCCACCTGCTCGAAGACGAAGCTGCGCAGCGCGCGGCTGCGTTTTCGGTTCTCGTCTTCGCGATCCTTGAGTTGCAGCTTCGCCAGTTCGATTTCGTAATTCAGGGTCGCGGCGCCGTGGGTCAGTTCGCCTCCGGATTTCCTCAATTGCTTCAGCGCGGTCGTCTTCGCCGCGATCTGGGCGTTGATCTCCCGGATGCGCGCTTCGGTGGTCGCGAGATCCTCCAGCAGCAGTCGCGCCTCGGGCTCGACGATCTGCTCCAGCGTCGCCGTGGTGTTGCGCTCGAAGCCGATCTGCCAGGAGACCACCGTGGCGAGGGCAACGGCGATCAGCACGCCGGGCAGGCGGGGTGCCTTCTTGCGGATCACCCACATGATCGCAATCGCCGTCAGGCCCATCGCCAGCGTCGGCAGGTGGGTATCGCCCACCAGCTTCAGCACCCCCCAGATATCGTTGATGAAGAATTCGGAACGGCCCATCGGCACGCCGATCAACTTGTTCACCTGGGACAGCGCGATGATGATGGCGGCCGCATTGGTGAAGCCGACGATCACCGGGTGGGAAAGGAAATTCACGACGACGCCCAGCTTGAACACGCCGAGCGCCAACTGGACGATACCGACCATCAACGCCAACATGATGGCGAGAGCGATGAAAGCGTCGGAGCCCGGCGCCGCCAGCGGCGTCAGGCTGGAGGCGGTCAGCAGCGAAGCGACGGCGACCGGCCCGGTGCCGAGCTGGCTCGACGAGCCCCACATCGCCGCCACCATGACCGGCAGGAAGGCGGCATAAAGACCGTAGTAGGCCGGCAAGCCGGCCAACTGCGCATACGCCATCGACTGCGGCACCAGCACCAGGGCCACGGTGAGGCCGGCAATGAAATCCGCCTTGAGTACATCGCGGCGCGGCGGAAACCACTTGAGGAAGGGCAGCAGACGCAACAGGGAGAAGTTCATGCTCGGGTCCGGGGGTCTAGTTCTGCGGCGGTTTCGGCGCGGCGGCAGTCACCAGCGGGCAGGCGAGCCGCGACCAGGGGTCGCTGGCGCGATCCTCGGCGACGCTTTCCCAGCCTTCCAGCGAGTCGATCACCACCGTGGCCACGCATTCGTGAGTGTTGGCGTACTGGACGATGTCGCGTCGACGCATTTCGGGTTTCCGCGCCAGGCTGTACGAAACCCCGGCCGCGCGCAGCGACTCGATGAATTCCTCCAGTTCGCCCGGCAGTGCCGGCCCGGCGACGCGCGCCAGGATGTCGAGCTCGGCGTCCAGGCGCTCGCAGAGGCTGCGTGCCGAGGCTAGCAACCGCGGCTCGATGTGGCCCTCGCGCACGGCGAGCACGACCTTGCGCTCAGTCCTGGCGCTGGACATGGTTTCTCTTGAGGGCATGGCGGCATTTCACGGGCTGACCAACGCAGCATTCATGCCATCGCGCCACTCCGCGACCAAGCCCATGAATTTACGCTGGTATCCGAATCCGGCAGGAAATGGTCCCGCTGAATCGCAGCGCTCCTGATTGCACTTCGCAACACCACCCATGAATCATCGGTAGTTGCGCCAGAGCCGACGAACTTCCTTGGTGTTGCATCGACGAAGCCTGTAGTTGCATAATGCAATCCATGAAGCTTCAGTTTTTCAGGCTCGGCTCCCTGCGGCGCAAGATCGTCTTCGGCTATGGCGCCGTCGTCGTCCTCGTCCTCGGGCTGTCCGCCTTCTCGCTGGTGGAGATGCGCCTGCTCGAAGCGCAGATTGCCGCCGGCGAACGCATCGGCCGCTTCCTCGGGCTGGCGCTGGAAATCAGGCGCTTCGAAAAGAACTACCTGCTCTACCGCCAGGCGGCGGACCTGGAGGAAAACCGTGCCTACGTGCAGCAGGCGCGCCAGCTGCTGGCGGAAAACGGCAGCATCCTCGAAGCCATCGAAAGGCCGGAGCGGATCGCGGCGCTGCGCGCGACGCTCGACCGCTACGCCGGCCTGATGTCCGGTCCGGCCGGCACCGACGGCTATGCCCTGCGCGAGGCCGAGATCCGCCAGGCCGGCAAGGAGATCGCGACCACCGCCGAGAACTGGTCGCGCTCGGAGCGCACGCTGATGCAAAGCCAGCTGAACCGCCATCGCATGCGGCTGCTCGGCTCCATCGCCGCCATCATCGTGCTGCTGGTCGCTATCGGCCAATGGCTCTCGTGGCGCGTCGCACGCCCGCTCAAGCAACTTGAGAAGAACATGGCCGCGGTGGGCGCAGGACGCCTCGCCAAGCTCGAAATGGCGGCGCAGGACCGCGAAATCGCCTCGCTGACACAAGCCTTCAACCATGTCCTGCACGAACTGGAACTGCGCCAAGGGCAACTGGTTCGTTCGGAAAAGCTCGCGGCGCTCGGCACGCTGCTTTCCGGCGTGGCGCACGAACTCAACAACCCGCTGTCGAACATCTCGACGTCCTGCGAGATTCTCGTCGCGGAAGTCGGCGCTGGCGACACGGCGTTCCAGAAGGAACTTCTCGAACAGATCGACGGCGAGACCTGGCGCGCCCGCCGCATCGTGCGCTCGCTGCTCGACTATGCCCGCGACCGGCCCTTCAGCAGCGCGCCCGTGGCCCTGGCGCCGCTGGTCGAGGACAGCCTGCGCCTGGTGCGCGGCCAGTTGCCGGCACAGGTCGCGATCCATGTCGCGATCGCCGACGAGCTCGTCGTCCACGGCGACAAGCAGCGTCTGCAGCAGGCGTTGTTCAACCTGGTCGGCAATGCGGTCGACGCGCTCGAAGGTGCGGGGAAAATCACCGTCGCGGCGCGCGCCGCGGCGGCGCCCTGCCCGACCGACGCGCTGGTCTTCGGCCACTGCGCGAACGAGGACGACACGATCGAGATCGAAGTCGCAGACAACGGCCACGGCATTGCGCCGCAGGACCTGCCGCGCATCTTCGATCCCTTCTTCACCACCAAGGAAGTCGGCTGCGGGCTGGGCCTCGGCCTCTTCATCGTTTTCGAAATCATCGAGGAACACGGCGGCTGCATCGCCGTGAAGAGCGAACCCGGCCGGGGCACCAGCTTCCTGATCCGCCTGCCGGCAAAGGACAGGAAAAATGACTAAAGGCTCATTGCTTATTGTGGACGACGAAAAGGTCGCCCTGAGGAATCTCGAACACGTGATGAAGAAGGAGGGCTACGAAGTCACGGCGACGCAAAGCGGGGCCAATGCCCTGGCCCTGCTCGGCAGGCAGCCCTTCGACGTCGTGCTCACCGACCTGCGCATGGAAAAGACCGACGGCATGCAGATCCTGGAAAAATGCCGCGCCACCTGCCCCGATACCGAGGTGATCCTGATCACCGGCTATGCCACGCTCGAATCGGCCGTCGACGCAATGAAGCACGGCGCCTTCTACTACATCGCCAAGCCCTTTCGCCTCGACGAAGTGCGCAAGGTCGTCGCCGAAGCCCTCGCCAAGACGCAACTGCGGCGCGAGAACCGCAACCTGCGCGAGCAGGTCGAGGGCTTCCAGGGCAAGGTCCGCATCATCACGCAGAACGCCGAGATGCAGCGCCTGCTCGACATGGCGCGCCAGATCGCGCCGACCGACTGCAACGTGCTGATCACCGGCGAGTCGGGCACCGGCAAGGAACTCTTCGCGCGCTACCTGCACCACCACAGCCGGCGCAGCGAGGGAGCTTTCGTCGCGGTCAATTGCGGCGCCTTCAACGAGGAGCTGCTCGCCAACGAGCTGTTAGGCCACGTCAAGGGCGCCTTTACCGGCGCCGCCGGCGACAAGAAAGGGCTGATCGCGGCGGCGGCGGGCGGCACGCTGTTCCTCGACGAAATCACCGAGATGTCGCCGGCAATGCAGGTCAAGCTGCTGCGCGTGATCCAGGAGCGCGAGGTGCTGCCGCTGGGCGCCACGACGCCGCAGAAGGTCGATCTGCGCTTCGTCGCGGCCACCAACCGCAACATCCTCGACATGGCCAAGGGCGGCGACTTCCGCCAGGACCTGTTCTTTCGCCTCAACGTGGTCAATCTGCTGATCCCGCCGCTTTCCCGGCGCAGGGAGGACGTGCCACTGCTGGCCTACCATTTCCTCAAAAAATGTGCGGCCCGCATGGGCAAGAACGTGTCGGAGATTTCCACCGAGGCCATGGATCTGCTCAAGGCCTACGACTTTCCGGGCAATGTGCGCGAACTCGAGAACATCGTCGAGCGGGGAGTTGCCATCGCCACCGGCGACGTCATCGAAACCGCCAGCCTGCCCGATGACCTGCGCGAACTGGCGATCCGCACCTTCCGCAAGAAGGAAGGGCGCCTGCCCTCCCTCGAAGAGCAGGAACGCGAATACATCCGCTGGGTCTTGCAGGAGGCCGGCGGCAACCAGACGCTGGCCGCGCAGATCCTCGGCATCGACCGCGTCTCGCTGTGGCGCAAGCTCAAGCGCTACCAGATGGAAGAGTGATCCGCGTCCCGCGATAGAGACGCGTGATGTGCGCATAACGCGTCTCTCGGCCGCCACGGACTCGCCGCGTATAAAATGTTGCGTTCTGCAATGTTGCCGGTGTGATTTGCATCACCATGGGCGCTGCCGTCGGTTGCGCCCGGCCACGGCCCGAGGATCCCGATGTTCGCCAACAAGTTGCTGCTGCGCCTTTTCCCGTTTATTGCCTGGCTTCCGGTCAACTCGATCATCCTGCGCGGCGACCTGATCGCCGGCATCACCGGCGGCCTGGTGCTGGTACCCAAGGCGATGGCCTACGCCCAGCTCTCCGGCCTGCCGGTGTATTACGGCCTCTATGTGGCGCTGCTGCCGGCCGTCCTCGGCGCGCTGTGGGGCTCTTCGCGCCAACTGGCGACCGGCCCGGTCGCCATCGTTTCGCTGATGACGGCCGCCGCCATCGCGCCGCTGGCGGTCCCCTTCAGCGATGAGTTCGTCGGCCTCGCGCTGTTGCTGGCGCTGATGGTCGGCGTCATCCAGTTCGCGCTGGGCGCCTTCAAGCTCGGCACCATCGTCAATTTCGTTTCCCACCCGGTGATCCTCGGCTTCATGAACGCGGCCGCGATCATCATCGCGCTGTCGCAGCTCGACATGCTGCTGGGCATCCCCAAGGGCCGCAGCGATTCCTTCGTCAAGGACATCTGGGAAATGCTGGCCTACCTGCCGCAGACTCACCTGCCGACGCTGGCCATGTCGGCTTTCGCCCTGGCGTTGATGCTGGTCCTGAAAAAGATCAAGCCGCTGTCCAAGCCCAGCGTGCTGGTCGCCGTGGTGATCACCACGCTGGTCAGCTATTACGCCGGATTCGCCCACAACTCCAAGGCCAGGATGGACGACTTCGCCAATACCGAAGTGGCCGCGGCAATCAACGGTTACATCAACGTCGATAACAACATCCGCGACCTCGCCGCGGAAATCACCACGCACTCCGCCGCCTTGCGCAGCGCGCAGAAGGCCAGGGATGGGTCCACCAGCGCCGATCTCGAATACCAGATCGACATGATGCGCATCGGCCTGGCCAACCTCGAGGCCGAGAACAAGGGCCGCCTCAAGAGCCTGTCCCTGCTCAAGCTGGAACGCGGCAAGGCGGCCGAGGAGCAGTACGTGACTATCCACATCGCCGGTGAAACACCCGCCGGTACGGAAACCGACGGCCGCAGCTGGCACGTGAAGAAGATCGAGAAGGGCGAAATCCGCCTGGTCGGCGGCGGCGACGTGGTGGGCAATATCCCCGCCGGCCTGCCGGGCTTCCGCCTGCCGCCGCTGGGGCTCGATGCCATGCTCTCGCTATTCTCCGCCGCGCTGATCATCGCCCTGGTCGCCTTCATGGAATCGATTTCGATGGCCAAGGCGATGGCCGCCACCACCAAGGACAAGATCGACCCCAACCAGGAACTGATCGGCCAAGGCCTGGCGAACATCGGCGGCTCCTTCTTCCAGTGCTACCCGGCCTGCGGCTCCTTCACCGGCTCGGCCATCAACCTCCAGGCCGGCGCCAAGACCGGCTTCGCCATGGTCTTCAACGGCCTGTTCGTCGCCGTCACCCTGCTGTTCCTGACGCCCTACCTTTACCACCTGCCCAAGGCGGTGCTGGCGGTGATCATCCTGCTCGCCGTCACCGGCCTGATTACCCCGGCGGCGCTCAAGCACACATGGAAGGCCAGCCGCGCCGACGGCATGACCGCGCTCATTACCTTCGTCGCCACGCTGGGCTTTGCGCCGCACCTGGACAAGGGCATCATGATCGGCGCCATGCTGGCCATCCTGCTGCACCTCTACAGCACCATGAAGCCGCGCGTCGCCATCCTCGGCCGCATGCCCGACGGCAGCCTGCGCGATGCCGGCATCAACAACCTTCCGGCTTCGAATGTCGTCACCGCGGTGCGCTTCGACGGACGGCTCTACTTTGCCAACGTGTCCTATTTCGAGGATGCAGTACTCAATGCCGTGGCGGAAAACCCCGAGGCCCCCTATGTGCTCATCGTCGGCAACGGCATCAACGATCTGGATGCTTCGGGCGAGGAAGTCATCCACCACCTGGTCGAGCGGCTCAACGAGAACGGCATCGTCGTGATCTTCTCCGGCCTGAAGAAGCAGGTGCTCGACGTCATGCGCGCCACCGGCCTCTACGACCTGATCGGCGAGAAGCGCTTCTTCCCGACGGCCGAACAGGCGCTGGAGCGCATCTATTCGCGCGCCGAACACGCCGATGAGGACGATCCGCTGAAACCGCCGCCGCGCGTTGCAGCCATGAGCGTCGCGCCCTTGCACGATTGAAGGAATCAGGGAGAAAACCATGTCCGTCAGCGGCATCGTCAATGACCACGTTACCCCCCTCGCCGGCTACCCCCATGTGCGCGACGACGTCACCTTGCGCGATGTCTACGCCACGCTCAAACACCACTACGACTCGGCCGAGCAGTTCCGCAGCGTGCTGGTGCTCGATTCCAACGACCGCCTGGCCGGTGTGCTCGGCTTCCGCGAACTGCTGCACGCGCTGCTGCCGGAATACCTGAAGTCGCATGAGCCGGCGAACTACGAAGGCGGCCGCGGCGACCTGGCTTCGCTGGCCCCGTTGTGGCAGGAGGACTGCGCCGCCCAATGCCGCAAGGCAGCCGCCATGCCGGTGGGCGCCCATATCATCGAGGCAAAAGCGACGATCGCCGGGACTGACCCGCTGGTCAAGGCCATCTACCTGTTCGCAACACTGAACGCAAACATCCTTCCCGTCGTCGAAGGCGAGCGCGTCGTCGGCGTGCTGCGCCGGGTGGACGTGATGGCCGCGGTGGCCGATGCCGTGCTCGCGGAGGATGGCGAATGAACACGCAGACCGCCGTCGCGAACGCCGCCGCCCAAGGCTTCGACTGGCGCAAATGGATACCGCTGCTCGGCGGCCTCGGCGTTTTCCTGCTGATCTATTTTGCGCCGCCCTGGGCCGACGCCATCGACCCGTCGGGCAAGCATTTCACGCTCTCGCCGCAGGGCAAGGCCGCCATCGGCCTGTTCCTCATGGCCGGCATCTGGTGGGTGTTCGAGGTCATCCCGATCGGCGTCACGGCCATCGCCATCGGCGTGTTCCAGGCGCTGTTCCTGATCCGCCCCGCCAGGGAGGCCTTCCGCGACTTCATGGATCCATCGGTGATGTTCATCTTCGGCTCCATGGTGATCGGCATGGCCTTCACCAAGACCGGCCTGACCAAGCGCATCGCCTACAAGATGCTCGCCGTCGTCGGCGAAAACACGCGCACGATTTTGCTCGGCAGCATGGTCGTCACGGCGCTCCTGGCCCATGTCATGGCGCACACGGCGGTGGCGGCGACGATGTTCCCCATCCTGCTGGCCATCCTCGCCCTCTACAAGGAGGGCGACGGCCCCTCGCGCTTAGGCAAGGCGCTGTTCATCGGCATGGCCTGGTCGGCCGGCGCGGGCAGCATCATCACCCTGCTCGGTTCGGCGCGCGGGCCGGCCGCCGCGGCGATGTTCAGCGAATTCACCGGGCGCCAGGTCGACTTCTTCGATTTCCCGCTCTACATGGGCCTGATCGGCTGGGGCATGGTGTTCCTCATCTGGGGCTACCTTTCCATCGTCTTCAAGCCGTCCAGGGCCAGCATCACCGGCCTGCGCCAGAAGGTGGAAAAGCTGGCCGCCACGCTCGGCCCGATGAGCACCAAGGAAAAGTTCGTCATCGGCTGCGTGGTTCTGGTGGTGGCGCTGATGGCGATGCAGTCGACGCTGCCGGCGCTGAAGGGCATCGACCGCGCCGCCCTGATGCTGACCGCCACCTTGCTGTTTTTCATCTTCGGCGTGCTCACCGTCAAGGACCTCGAAGAAATGCCGTGGAACATCATCCTGCTGTTCTCCGGCGCCATGAGCATCGGCTTCTGCCTTTGGAAGACCGGCGCCGCCGAATGGATGGCGGTGAGCTTCCTGTCACTGCTCACCGACGCGCACTGGTGGGTGTTCGTCATGGGCATCGCGGCCTTCGTCCTGGCGATGACCAACTTCATCATGAACGTCGCCGCCATCGCCATCGCGCTGCCGGTGTCGCTGGTGATCGCGCGCTATCTGGGCGTGGCGCCGGACGTGATCTTCTACGCCTCGCTGGTCACCGCCGGCATGCCCTTCGTGCTCTTGATCGGCGCCGCGCCGAATGCGATCGCCTACGAATCGAAACAGTTCACGCCCGGAGAATTCTTCTGGCACGGCCTGGCGATGAGCACGATCCTGCTCGTGGTGCTGGGGCTGGCGCTGGTCACGCTGTGGCCGCTGTTCGGCATGCCGATCCTGATCCCGTCCTGATCACCGCCTCCTGTCGCAAGGCCTGACCATGCCCATCCACGCCCATCCGATTGCCGAACGCATCGACTGGCTGTTCGACCTCGCTTCCCGCCATGGCGCCACTTTCCGCAGCCCGGAAGCCAGCCTGGCGCGACAACGGTATCTCGCGGAGCACCCCACGGCCATCGCCGTACTCAAGTGCATGGACGGGCGCGTCAACATCCCGGTCGTGACCAACACGCCGACGGGCATCCTGATGCCGTTTCGCAATCTCGGCGGCATGTTCGACCTCGGCTGGCCGCACCTGGGCGAGGTGCTCACCCACCACGTCCAGCGGATGGTGAGCCAGGGGCGGCGCGTGCTGTTCCTGGTCACCTACCACTTCTCCAAAGGCGACCCCCACCGAGGCTGCGCCGGGTTCAGGTACGACACCGAAGCGGCGATACGCCATACCTACGCGATTCGCGCGCAGATGGAAGCCATTTTCGGCGCGGCCCATGGCACGGTCTACCCCCTGGTTTGCGGTCTCGAGACCGACGAAGACGCATTGATCGTCCATGGCGAAGGCGGCGCACGGCTCGACATGGCTTCGCTCTCCGATGCCGAGCGCCCCTTGCTCGCCGCGCGGCTCGCCGCGCTGTTGCCGGACATGCCGGCACAGATGCGCAGCGACCTCCTGCCGCTGCTTGAAGGCAACCTGGATCGCATCCGCACCGTGCGCGAGCAGATCGCGCGCCACGAACGCCAACTTGATTTCGAGCATCGGGAATGGATCATCTGCCTGGGTCGCGGCTTCGACTTCCTGCACACCCCGAATGTCGCGTTGATCATCGGCCCGTATAGCCCGAAGCTCGACGAGCCGATTCGCACCGCCGCCGGCATCATCCGCGACAACATGACGGCCGGGCGCATTCCGACCGACGGTTTCCTGCTCCTTGCCTCGGCACCCTACGACGAAATCGGCGTCGATCGCGCACGGGCGGAACTCAAGTCACGATTCCTTTCCGACTTTGCCGCCAAGGTGATCCGTGCGGAATTTCCCGAAATGGCCGACAAGATGGCGACACGCACCGCCGTGCTTGACTGGCGTTCGCGCCAACTGGAGACGATCGCCAAAGAACCCGTGCCGGCGCGCTGAGAGCGCGCTCCGGGCATCGCACGAAAAGTCGGCGCTTGCTGGCGCGCGAAGCGCTATCCCCAGCAGACAGAGTCCGGTACGGCGACGCTTGCACCGCGGTCACCATTGCATTTCGCAATGATCAGAATGAGAACCCAGGTTCGCCGCGCAGGATCAATTCACGCTACTTCAATGACTTGCACAAAAATTTCAAACTGGCATGGCATGTGCATTAGCTACGCACAACGAGTCACTGAGGTGTTCTGCCATGCAATCATTGCTGAAAGCTTTTCTGCGCTACCTGGCCGAGGTCGCCGCTTCCGAAGCCGGCGAGCTTCTTTCCGTGCGACGCAAGGCGCACCTGCTCGAAGCGGAGCGTTATTCGCGCCTCGCCTCCGAGCCGAAACCGGGGAGCGCTGCCATACAGGCAGCCACGGCCGCGCGCTGTGCCGGATCGACACACGCGGCCCGGGCGCTGAAGACACGCAGCGCGCACTGAGCGGCAACGCCGCGCCCGCCCTGCCCGGGCGTCCATCCGGCAATGCCGGGCCGGGTGGAGGCGCGCTTCGATGAAGCTTTCCCTTCGTACCGTGAAGAGTCTTTTTCCCTTCCTGCTCTGGTGGCCGCTGGTCACGCGGCGATCCCTGCGCGACGACCTTCTCGCGGGCTTCACCGGCGCGCTGATCGTGCTGCCGCAGGGCGTGGCCTTCGCCACGATTGCCGGCCTGCCGCCCGAGTACGGCCTGTATGCGGCCATGATCCCGGCCATCGTCGCGGCGCTATTCGGATCGAGCTGGCACCTGGTATCGGGGCCGACCACCGCGATCTCGATCGCCATCTACGGCGCCATCCACCATCTCGCGGAGCCAGGCACGCCGCAGTACGTCGGGCTGATCCTCACCCTGACGCTGCAAGTCGGCATCTTCCAGCTGGCGTTGGGCCTGGCGCGCATGGGCGCGCTGGTGAACTTCATTTCGCATACCGTCGTGATCGGCTTCACCACCGGCGCCGCGGTGCTGATCGCGGCCAGCCAGATCCGCAGCTTCTTCGGCATCGACATTCCGCGTGGCGTGCCGTTCTACGAAATCCTGCACCAGTTCGCCCTGCAACTCGACCGCATCAATCCCTGGGTCGCCGGCGTCGGCGTCGCCACGCTCGTCGCCGGCATCCTGACCAAGCGCTACTGGAAGCGCTTCCCCTACATGATCGCGGCGATGCTGGTCGGCAGCCTGGTCGCCTTCGCCATAAACGAGATGCTGGGCCAGGCCGCGACCGGCATCAAGACGGTCGGCGCGCTGCCGGCCGGACTGCCGCCGCTGTCCTTGCCGGACTTCTCCTTCTCCGCGCTGAAAAAAACCTTCGGCCCGGCGTTGGTGATTACCCTGCTGGCACTGACCGAGGCGGTATCCATCGCGCGCGCCATCGCCCTGCGCTCCGAGCAGCGCATCGACGGCAACCGGGAATTCATCGGCCAGGGCCTGTCGAACATCGCCGGCGCCTTCTTTTCCGGCTACGCCTCGTCGGGCTCCTTCAACCGTTCCGGGGTGAATTACGAAGCCGGCGCGCGCACCCCGCTGGCCACGGTATTCGCCTCGGTCTTCCTGGTCCTGATCCTGCTCGCGGTCGCGCCGCTGGCGGCTTATCTGCCGAATGCGGCGATGGCCGGCATCCTGTTCCTGGTCGCCTGGGGCCTGATCGATTTCCATCACATCGCGTCGATCTGGAAGACCAGCCGGCAGGAATCCTTCATCCTCTGGGTCACCGTGATCGGCACCCTGATGAACCTCGAAGCAGGCATCACGGCAGGCGTGCTGGTGTCCCTGCTGCTCTACCTCAACCGCACCTCGAAACCCGGCATCGAGCCGCTGGTACCGGTCGATGATGCCGGCGGCTACCATTTCATCGAAGCGCGCGGCAAGGTGGAATGCCCGCAACTGCGCATCGTGCGCATCAACGGCTCGGCCTACTTCGGCGCCGTCGACCACATCCAGAGCGCGCTGCAGCAGATCGATCTGGACAACCCGCGCCAGAAGTCGGTGCTGGTCGTCTCGCTGGGCATGAACTTCGTCGACATCGCCGGCGCCGAGATGTTTGCCCAGGAGGCCAGGCGGCGCAAGCGCCTCGGCGGAGGCCTCTACTTCTACCGCATGAAGGACGAACCCTATCGCCTGCTGCGCGACGGCAACTATGTGCACGAGATCGGCGAAGGCGCCTTCTTTCCGGTCAAGTCGAAACCCACCGAAGCGCTTTACTGGACGCTGGATCCCGAGGTCTGCCGTCACTGCAAGGCGCGCATCTTTGCTGCCTGCCACAGCGGCCAACTGCCCGACGGCGACCGCCGCCTGCGCCTGCTGCTCGCCGCCAACGACGACAACACGGCGCGCCATCCGGGCGCGACGGCGATCGGCCTCGCGCGCAGCCTCGGGGTGGCGCTCGACGTTGTCGCCCTGCGCCGGCCCGGCGAGGACGAGGACCAGTACGGCGAGCGCCTGTCTTCCCTGCAGCGTGAAGCCATGATCGCCGACGTGCCGACCGAGTTCCACCGCCGCCCGGGCAAGGACCCCGCCGCCGAAATCCATGGCGTCGCGCTCGAAACCGATGCGCAGCTGCTGGTGGTCGGACGCTGCACGATGGCCGGGAAGTCCGGTGGCGTCGACCCGGAGGCACGGCGCATCGTCGCCGGGGCGCCGTGCAACGTGCTGGTGATCCCGGCGAACGGCAAACTCTGGTCGCGCCGCATCCTGGTCGCCTTCGACGGCAGCCGTGCGGCGCAGAGCGCCTTTGAATTCGCGCTGCAGATCGCCAAGGCGATGCGCCTGCCCTTGACGCTGTTCTCGGCCACCGACCGTCAGGGCAGGCTGCCGGAAGCGATTGCCGACGAGGCGGGACTCGCACTGGCGGTCGCACAACGGGAAGGCGTGGCCGCCGAACATCTGACCCGCAACGGGCGCATAGCCGACTCCATCCTCGCCGCAGCAAGCGAGGCCGACGTCGACCTGATCGTGCTCTATCGCCATGCCCGCAGTGGTTTCGGACGCACGCTGCTGGGCAGTGTCAGCAATGACGTACTGGAGCGCGCCGACGTTCCTGTGCTGCTCTGCGGAGGCGATGCGCACGTTGGCGGCGAGACCGGCTAGGCAGGTGACCCGGCTGAATCCGGCGAAGACACGGTCTGAGTCATAATCCGGGCAAACCCAACCACAGGAAACCCGCCATGGGACACCGCCTCTCCAAAATCTACACCCGCACCGGCGACGCCGGCACCACCGGCCTCGGCGACGGGTCGCGCACGAGCAAGGATTCCGTCCGGGTCGCCGCGATGGGCGACGTGGACGAGCTCAACTCCCTGATCGGCGTGATTCTCTGCGAGGAACTGCCCGCCGATGTGCGAGAACTGTTCATCGGCATCCAGCACGACCTGTTCGATCTGGGCGGCGAAATGTCGATCCCCGGCGCGGTGCTGCTGAAAGCCACGCAACCGGCCCGGCTGGAAGCCGCCATCGACCACTACAACGCCGATCTGGGACCGCTCAAGGAATTCATCCTGCCGGGCGGTAGTCGCGCCGCGGCCTTGACCCATCTGGCGCGCACCGTCTGCCGCCGCGCCGAACGCGTTGCGGTCGCGCTGGCCGCCGAGGAGGCCGTGTCGGATGCCGGACGACAATACCTCAATCGCCTTTCCGATCTGCTGTTCGTCCTCGGCCGCTGGCTGAACAAGGCCGCAGGCGGCGGCGACGTGCTTTGGCAAAAGGGCAGGAACGCCTGATCGCTGGCGGCGCCCGGCATCGTCCCCGGCGTATCCTGGAGCGACCATCTTTCCTTCCGGCGCGAGGGCTATCCCGCCATCATGGTGACGGATACCGCTTTCAACCGCTACCCGCAATACCACACCGCGCAGGACACGCCGGAAAAAATCGACTATGTGCGCATGGCGGAAGTGGTGGTGGGTCTGACAAAGGCAGTCGTCTTGCTCGCCAACGACGAAGGCGGCCTTTAGGGATTCGCTGAATAAGCCCGTCACACCGGCGAAGGCCGGTGTCCGGGTATTGGAATGCACTGGATTCCGGCTTTCGCCGGAATGACGGATTTGGACTTGTTCAGTATTTCCCTTAGCGGTGCGATGCGACGGCAAGCCGATCAGCGAGGCGCGCGCTCCCGGCGCTGCCGCAGGACGTGGGCGCCCAACAGCAGCAAAGCGAGCAGGAAAAGGAGCGGCACTGCCTCCGCCCGCAGCAGATCCCGAGCGTCGGTTGCCTCCAGCACGCGATGGATGACGCTGCTGTAGAGGAAGGACTTGAGGCCGAAGCCAATCGCGGCGGCGGCGATGAATCGGCCGAGAGGCAGGTGCACGATGCCGGCACCGTAGTTCAGCACGGAATGGGGAAAGGCCGGCACCAGGCGCAGGGCGCACAGGGTAAGGAAATCGCTCTCGCTCGCAAGCAGGCGCCAGGCGCGATGTCGGCGCAGGCGCTCCTGCCGCGCTACCGTCAGCCGCCGCGCGAACCAGTAGGCCGCCAGCGCGCCGCCTGCCCCTCCCGCAGTCAGGATGAGAGTGGCGGCGGGCGGAGCGTAGAGGGGTGCGACCACCCACAGCAGAGTGGAGCCCGGCAGCGCAAGCATGAACAGCACCGTCTGGAGCAGGACCAGCGCCAGCGGCAGCCACCACTGCCCGGCATGGCCGCGCGCCCAGGCAAGCGTCTCGCGCCACTCGAACCACTCAAGAAAATGCGCCCCCAGCCCGAACGCAAGGAGCAGCGCCAGGAGCGCGACAGGCCAGTTTCCGCCGGGCGACAGCCTCAATGGTTCAGGCCTCCTTTAGCCTGTCGACAGCACGCCAGCCCGTCGAGAATGACCAAGCCTGTCGCGTTCAAGGAAAGGGAATAGCGGCACCTGCGGAGTATCTCCGAGCCTGGCAAGCGCAGTCAATGTGTGATTTCGTCCCGAGCGCCCCTGAGCAAGGGATCGAATCGCGCCATGATCGCTGCCTGCACGAGTTCATAGGGAACCGGCCACGATTCCCCATGACGCCGCCCCTCGGCCGGTAGCTCTTCACCGGACTCCGGCGCAGGGATTCCCCTTCCCCTCGGGGCGATCGGCATCGGGGTATGATTACACCAAAGACATAGGGCCAGCGGAGGCAGCATGGGCAAGCCAAACATGGGTTATCAGGACACGCTGCAAACCATCATCGATTTCCTGCCGGGCGGAATAACCATGTTCAACGCCGAGCAGCAGATGGTCGTGTGCAACCAGAACTTTCGCACCCTGCTTGAATTCCCCGATGCGCTTTTTGCCGACGGCCTGCCGACGCTGCGTGCCCTCGCCTTGTTCAATGCCGAGCGCGGAGAATACGGCGAGTACCAGGAGGGTGGCGCGCAAGCGATCGCCGACCAGGTCTGCGAGCGGGCGCGCACCATGCAGCCGCATGTGTTCGAGCGGCAGCGGCCGAACGGCACCACGCTCGAAATTCGCGGCGAACCCCTGCCCGGCGGCGGCTGGGTCAGCATCTACACCGACATCACCGATCGCAAGCGCCACGAGGAAGCGTTGCGCCGGGTGAAAGACATGATGAGCGCGGCCATCAATTTTTCCCCCACCTTCATCTGGGAGACCGACGCCGCGGGCAACTACACGCATTTGCAGGGCGTCGAACACATCCTCGGCTTCGCCGAGAAGGACCTGCTCGGGCAGCAACGCAGCGCCACCCTGTGTGGCGCCAAGCGCTGTGTCGGCTGCGAGGTGTCACAGCGAATGACGGCGCGGCAGCCGATCGACCGCCTGGTGATCGAAGCAACAGACCAGGCCGGCGCCTCGGTCTGGCTATCCACCAGCGCGCAGCCGGTATTCGATCAAGCCGGATCCTATATGGGCTATCGCGGCGTGGATGTCGATGTCACCGAAATCACGTTGGCACGCCAGGCGCTGGAACAAATCGCCCTGCATGACACGCTCACCGGTCTCGCCAACCGGCGCAAGTTCCAGGATCGCTACGAACTCGAAAGGCAGCGCCAGGCGCGCCTCGGCCTGCCGCTCACGCTGGTGATGGTGGACATCGATCACTTCAAGCGGGTCAATGACACCTGGGGCCACATCGTCGGCGATGTCTGCCTCAAGGCCGTCGCCAAGGTGCTTGCCGGCAATCTGCGCACCATCGACCTGGTGGCGCGCTTCGGCGGCGAGGAGTTCCTGATCCTGCTGTCGGACGCCAACCTCAAGGAAGGCACACTGGTGGCGGAGAAGCTGCGTCGCGCGCTGGAAGGCACGGTGATCGAAACAGGACTGGCGGCTCAGCCGGCGCTGCGGATAACCGCCAGCTTCGGCTTGACGACACTGCTGCCGTCAGAAGACTTGTCCCTCGAGGCCGTCATCGAGCGCGCTGATGGCGCCGTGTATGCGGCCAAGCACGGCGGACGCAACCGGGTTTGTTCCGCTGAAAGCGCCGTACCGACGGTCTAGTTTTTTGCCGTTTGCACGACAGAAGTCCGAACGAGTCGCCCGACCGCACGGAACCTAAAACCTACTTTTTCAGTATGGTTTTAAGTTTATGATTTATAACTGATTTACATCAATTTCCGGCTCGCGACCGGGGAGCACAATGGCGCTGTCTCGACCAACCGGAAACCAAGCCATGCACGTTCATCTCTCTCCCGATTCGATCTATCCCTTCGACGCTCGCGGCATTGCCAAGCGTTTTCGCCACGCCGCCATCTTTGGTGCGCTGGATGCGCTGCGCGCCGGCGAAACCATGCGTTTCGTCAATGACCATGATCCCCTGCCGCTGCTCGACCAGCTCGTGCAGCGCTATGGCGAGGCGGTGGAAATCACGTATCGCCAGCGCGAACCCGGCAACATCGTGATCGACTTCATCAAGAAGCAGTAATGCAGACGCCGGGCTTCTACGATCAGGTGCGCCGCCTGACCGTATACGACCCGCTGGCCGAATTTCTCGGCGCGGTCGAAAATGGCCGCATCGAGTATCGCTACATCGACGCGGTCAAGCTGGCCGGCCACTCCTGCCCGACGGTGGCCGCCGCCTACTGGATGACGCTGAAGGCGCTGGCCGCCTTGTATCCCGATTCACTGCCGCAACGCGGCGGGATACGCGTCGAGTTTCGCCAGGACCGGTTGTCGGGCGTCACCGGGGTAATCGCCAATGTCGTCGCCATGCTCACCGGCGCCACGCATGACACAGGCTTCAAGGGCATCGGCGGTCGTTTCGACCGGCGCCAGCTGCTGTATTTTTCCGCTGATGTCGCCGAGGAGATCCGTTTCACGCGGATCGACAACGGCCAGGCGGTCGATGTCGCCGCACGCATGCAAAGCGTCCCCTTCGCGCCGCGGACGCCCGAGTTGATGCAGAAGTGCCTTGAGGGCAGCGCCACGCCACAGGAAATATCGGAATTCCGCGAGAACTGGCAAGCGCGGGTACGAGCGCTATTGCTCGACCACGGCGACGATCCTCAGGTGTTTCTGGTGAGCCGGCTGCCGAAATAGAAATAAGTCGGCTCTTGCCGGCCCGCGAAGCGAAATCCCCGGCAGACAGAGTCCGACACGGCGATTCCTACCGAATTCGCGAGCGCCGCGCTTCCATGCAATCCAGCAGCTGCGCGCTGACACTGCGCAGGCGTTGATTGAGCAGCATCAGCAATTCCATCATCAGCTTGACGCCGATGCGCGGTTCTTCGGCAATGATGCGCGACAGGCTTTCGCGATCGAGCACGGCGATTTCGACCGTGTCGAGCGCGACGCAGCTGGCAAAGCGCGGCGCGCCATCGATCAGCGACATCTCGCCCAGCGTCTTGCCGGGACCCGCGGTGCCCATGATCTGCGCCGACCCGCGGACGTCCTTCTTGACGATCTCGACGCTGCCATCGAGCAGCAGCAGCATGAAATCGCCGTCATCGCCTTCGCGGATGATTTCGGTGCCCAGCGGCGCGCGATAGCAGCGCATGTAGCGAGCCAAACCTTCCAGCTCGTCGGGATCGAAATCCTCGAACAACTGGATGACTTCGATGATCTCGCGGATGCGGCCTACAAACGGCACGGCATCACCGAGAAACTCGACATTCGGGATATGGTCGATCGAACTCATGGCCTTGGCATTATAGCCCCGCCCAACAGCAGGAGAACCAGCAGCAGCCAGCCGGCTGTCGCCGCCAGAAGGTGGGGGTCGGTCAGCAGTTCCTGCGCCGGATCGCCGCCGCCGCCATGCCGATGCAGGCGCCACAGGTAACGCAACATGCCGTAGAGCACGAAGGGCACGGTCGCGATCAGGCCGCGCGTGCCGTGCAGGGCCACGGTCTCCGCGCTGACCGTATAGAGCGCGTAGGAAATCACCGTGCCGGCGGCGGCAATGCCGATGAACTGGTCGAGCATGGGCGCCGTGTAGTGTTCCAGCACGCGACGATGGCCGGCGCTGTCGGCCAGCAGAGCATTGAGTTCGGCGCGACGCTTGGCGAAGCCGAGGAACAGCGTGAGCATCAGGCCGCACAGCAGCAGCCATTGCGACGGCGCGATACCGAGCCCGAGCGTGCCGGCGAGGATGCGCAGCATGAAGCCGGAAGCAATGATGAACACATCGAGAATCACGACGTGCTTGAGGCCGAAGCTGTAGCCCACGTTGAGCGCGACATAGGCCGCGAAAACCCACGGCGCCGACCCGGCGAACTGCCAGGCGACGGTGCCGCCCGCAAGCAGGCACAGCGCGGCCAGCGTCAGAGCGGCGGGGCCGCTCACCGTGCCCGCGGCCAATGGCCGGCTCTTCTTCCGCGGATGCAGCCGGTCCTGCTCGCGGTCGATCAGGTCGTTCATGACATACACGGCGGAGGCCAGCAGGCAGAAGGCAGCGAAGGCCGCCAGCGCCTGACCGAGCTTGACCGGATCGGTCCAGGCGTGGCCGAACAGCAGTCCGACGAAAACGAAGCCGTTCTTGAGCCACTGGTGGGGGCGCAGCAAACGGAGATAGGCTCGCCACCCCCCGGCCCCCGCCCCGGCGGGGGTGACGGAGGTTCGTCCGCTAGCGCGGACTCCATTATCTTGGCTTGCCCCGTCTTGGGGCGGCCCTTCGTCGGGGCTCATCGACGGCATGCTTCCCCCGGAAAATATCTATCGCACATGTAGCAGGCGGTTTGCGGCAACCAGGCCGGAACCGCATAGTACTTCTGCCGGACGCCGGCGAGCACGCCATCGCGGTAGGCCGGGTAGTCGAAGCCCTCGCCCTTGACCCGCCAGAAGCGTGCACCGCGCACCTCGAAGCTGTCTGCGCTGACCTCGCGGAAGTACTTGCGGTAGTCGTCGAGCTTCGGCTGGGACTTCCTCAGGACCAGGATGTTGCGCCCCGCCAGCGCGCGAAAATCGGTCACCAGATCGTCGTGGCGGGCATGGCTCGACCCCTCGCCGAAGACCATCACGTACTGGCGCAGGTTGTAGCCCAGAGTCACGGCATTCGAATAGCCGTCCATCGCCAGCACCCAGTCTTTTCGGTAAGGCTGAAGCTCCTTTGCCAGCGCCTGATGTTCGAACGTCAGCACGATGCCGTCGTACAGCCGGGTTTTCTGCCAGGTTTCCAGCGGCAGACGGGAGGCGATCAGGATGCCGGCGATGTGCAGCGTGGCAAAGCCGGCGAAGAACAGGCCGAGGCGGCGCAGGCTGACGGGGTTCAGGCGCAGAGCCAGCCAGATCAGGGTGAAGGGCACGAAGGAGAGCACCCAGTGCAGGCCGATCTGCTTGACCAGCGAAAGGACGGCGAACAGCAGGAAGGGCAGCCAGGCGAGGGTGCCCAGTGCCGCCAATGAAAAGTTCCCAAAGGGACGCACCGCGCTGGCGCTGGTGGAGCGGCGATCCGCGCGCTCCCGCCACGCCAGCCACAGTACCGGCGGCCCCAGCACATACACCAGCGTCAGCGCATACAGCAGCGGCGTCTTCAACGACCAGCCGGCATCGCCATGACGATTGACGAAGTTGAACATGTAGTTCGGCCAGCAGTTGCCGCTGTTCCACCATGCCATCAGGGCCAAGGCCGGCAGGGTGCAGGCATAGGCGATGGCCAGCCCGGCAAGCGCACCGGGTTTGCGTCGGCGCAGCACATCCACCAGATAGGCAAAACCGAGAATCGCCGCGAAGTACTTGGAGAGCACCGCACCCGCCAGCATCAGGCCGGCGACCAGGTACCAGCGCGGCGAATCGTCGCGGGAGGCGCGTATCCAGGCCAGACCGGAAAGCACGCTGAAATAGATCAGCGGTACGTCGGTGGTAATGAAGACGTTCCAGACATTCACCGGCGCCAGCAGCACCAGCGCGGCCGTCCACAGCCGGCGCTCTTCGCCGACCCCGGTCACCAGTCGCGGCAGCGCCCAATACACCACCACGGCAAGCACCGCCGGCTGCAGGATGACCGGCAGGCGCAGCCACCACTCCGCGTCGCCCGCCACCATCAGCGCTGAAAGTAACCAGCCGATCATCGGCGGATGGTCGTAGAAGCCCCAGTCCGGCTTCCAGCCCCACCAGATGAAGTAGGCCTCGTCGCCGGTGATCGGAAAGGCCGCGGCCAGCCAGAAGCGGAAGACCAGCGTGACGACCAGCAGCGCGGCAAACAGGCGGCCGGTCATGTGGGATTACCGATACCAGACCCAAAGGCATCACCGCAGAGGCGCAGAGGCGCGGAGAAAGACCACGCAGAGGAAAGCAAGGCCAGCGGGAATTCTTGATCTTCTCTGCGAATCCTCTGCGCCTCTGCGCCTCTGCGGTGAGATTTCGCCTTTTTCCTCACGACTTGCAAAGACGCGCGAAGCTCGCCTAGCGCTCGGCCAGCGCGACGCGGCGCGCCTTCACCGCTTCTGCGAGGATATCCAGCGCGATCAGCGTGTCGTCCCAGCCGAGACAGGCATCGGTCACCGAGACGCCATACTCGAGCGGTTTGCCGGGCGTCAGATCCTGCCGGCCTTCCTTGAGGTGCGACTCGATCATGACGCCGAAAATGCGGTCGTCGCCGGCCGCCATCTGGGCGCCGACATCACGCGCCACATCGATCTGGCGCTTGAACTTCTTGCTGCTGTTGGCGTGCGAAAAATCGATCATGACGCGTGCCGCGAGGCCGGCCTTGCCCAGTTCGGAGCAGGCCGCGTCGACCGCCGCCGCGTCGTAGTTCGGCGCCTGGCCGCCGCGCAGGATGACATGACAATCCTCGTTGCCATTGGTCGACACGATGGCGGAATGCCCGGCCTTGGTCACCGACAGGAAATGGTGGGGGCTGGCCGCGGCCTTGATCGCATCGACGGCGATGCGGATGTTGCCGTCGGTGCCGTTCTTGAATCCGACCGGGCAGGACAGGCCCGAGGCCAGTTCGCGATGGACCTGCGATTCCGTGGTGCGCGCGCCGATGGCGCCCCAACTGATCAGGTCGGCAGTGTATTGCGGGGTGATGGTGTCGAGGAATTCCGTTGCCGCCGGCAGGCCCAGCTCATTGACTTCCCACAGCAGTTTCCTCGCCAGGCGCAGGCCGTCGTTGATCCTGAAGCTGCCATCCATGCGCGGATCGTTGATCAGGCCCTTCCAGCCCACCGTGGTGCGCGGTTTCTCGAAATACACCCGCATCAGGATCAGCAGGTCGTCGGCCAGGCGCGTGGCTTCCTGGCGCAGTTTTCGCGCGTATTCCATCGCCGCGTCGTAATCGTGGATCGAGCAGGGTCCGACCACCACCACCAGCCGGCCGTCGGCGCCGTGCAGCACGCGATGCACAGCCTGGCGCGCCTCATAGGTGGTTTCCGCTGCCAGGTCGGTGGCCGGAAACTCGCGCAGGATGTGTCCCGGGGGCGAGAGTTCCTTGATCTCGCGGATGCGGACGTCGTCGGTAATATGCTTCATGCTTTGTCTGGGATGCGGGTAAAGGCATGATTCTACCGGTCGGCAGCGTACCGGGATTCACAAGTTGCGGTTTTCCCCTATTCCCATCCGGCGCGCTAAGGGGGTAAAGTCATCTCGGTAGCAAACACCAAGGAGAAGTCATGTTCCAGGTTCGCATTCATGGCCGTGGCGGTCAGGGCGTGGTCACCGCAGCCGAAATGCTGTCGATCGCCGCATTCGACGAAGGTCGCCACGCGCAAGCCTTCCCCAGTTTCGGTTCGGAGCGCACCGGCGCACCGGTGGTGGCCTTCTGCCGCATTGCCGACAAGGAGATCCGTCTGCGCGAACCGATCATGGAGCCCGACGCGCTGATCATCCAGGATCCGACCCTGCTGCACCAGGTCGATGTCTTTGCGGGCCTGAAGAAAGGCGGCTACATCCTGATCAACACCAACAAGACCTTCGAGCAACTCGGCCTCGGCGATTTCCTGCGCGACTGGCCGCACGACCGGCTATGTACCGTGCCGGCCACCGACCTGAGCCGCAAGCACATCGGCCGGCCGATGCCCAACGTGCCCCTGCTGGGCGGCTTTGCCGCCGTATCGGGCATCATCAAACTCGAATCGGTGGTGATGGCCATCAACGACAAGTTCTCGGGCAAGGTTGCGGCGGGCAACATTGCCGGCGCCACCGAGGCCTACGACATTGTTCGCGCTGAGATGGAAGAAGCACGCCGCCAGGAGGCTGCCCATGCTTAAGCAATGTGAAGGTTCCCACGCCGTTGCCGAGGCCGTCGCCCTGTGCCGGCCCGAAGTGATTTGCGCCTATCCGATTTCGCCGCAGACCCACATCGTCGAAGGCATCGGCGAAATGGTGAAGTCCGGCGAACTCAAGGATTGCGAGTTCATCAACGTCGAATCCGAATTCGCCGCCATGTCGGTGGCCATTGGCTCCTCGGCCACCGGCGCGCGCACCTACACGGCGACCGCCTCGCAGGGCCTGCTCTACATGGTCGAAGCCGTGTACAACGCCTCGGGCCTCGGCCTGCCGATCGTGATGACCGTGGCCAACCGAGCCATCGGCGCGCCGATCAACATCTGGAACGATCATTCCGACTCGCTCTCGCAACGCGACTGCGGCTGGATCCAGTTGTTCGCCGAGACCAATCAGGAAGCGCTCGACCTGCACATCCAGGCCTTCAAGCTGGCCGAGGAGATATCGATGCCGGTCATGGTCTGCATGGACGGCTTCATCCTGACCCATGCCTACGAACGCGTGGACATGCCGACCCAGGAACAGGTCGATGCCTTCCTGCCGCCCTATGAACCGCGCCAGGTGCTCGATCCGGCCGATCCGGTGTCGATCGGCGCCATGGTCGGCCCGGAAGCCTTCATGGAAGTGCGCTACCTCGCGCATGCCAAGCAGATGCAGGCGCTGGAACGCATCCCGCAGTTGGCTCAGGAGTTCAAGGCGACCTTCGGTCGCGACAGCGGCGGACTGACGCACACCTATCACACTGATGACGCCGAGACTATTGTCATTGCGATGGGCTCGGTGCTGGGTACCATCAAGGACACGGTGGACGAGATGCGCGCCGCCGGGCACAAGATCGGCGTGCTCGGCATCACCAGCTTCCGCCCCTTCCCGCTGGTCGAAGTGGCCAAGGCGCTGAAGAACTGCAAGCGCTTCGTGGTGCTGGAGAAGAGCCTCGCCGTCGGCATCGGCGGCATCGTCGCGACCAACGTCCGCATGGCCGTCACCGGCATGGGGCTCAAGGGCTACACCGTGGTCGCCGGCCTCGGCGGTCGTGCCATCACCATGAAGTCGCTCGCCGGCCTGTTCGAAAAAGCCGGACGCGACGAACTGGAACTGCTGACTTTCCTCGACCTCGACTGGAAGGTGGTCAACCGCCAGCTCGAGCGCGAAAAGCAGACCCGTCGCACCGGTCCCGCCGCGGAAAGCATGCTGCGCGACCTCGGCACCGTCGCTTCGAAAATCGCCTGATCCGCGGAGACAGTCATGTCATTGCAAACCGTCAAGTTCTACCAGACCGGCACCTTCACCGTCGGCAACCGCTTGCTCGCTCCCGAAGAGCGCAGCGTGCAGGCCAACATGCAGCGCACCAACTCGCTCAACTCCGGCCACCGCGCCTGCCAGGGCTGCGGCGAGGCGCTCGGTGCGCGCTACGCGATCGACGCCGCGATGAACGCCACCAACCGGCAACTGATCGCCGCCAACGCCACCGGCTGCCTCGAAGTGTTTTCCACGCCCTATCCCGAAACTTCCTGGCAGATTCCCTGGATCCATTCGCTGTTCGGCAATACGGCGGCGGTCGCCACCGGCATCGCCGCGGCGATCAAGGTCAAGCGCCAGAAAGGCCAGGGCGGCGATGTCCGCGTCGTCGCGCAAGGCGGCGACGGCGGCACCACCGACATCGGCTTCGGCTGCCTGTCGGGCATGTTCGAACGCAACGACGACGTGCTCTACATCTGCTACGACAACGGCGGCTACATGAATACCGGAGTCCAGCGTTCGTCAGCCACGCCTTCGGCCGCGCGCACGGCGACCACCATGCCGCTCGGCCCCGAACCGGGCAACCCCTTCGGCCAGGGCAAGTTCGTCCCGGCCATCGCCATGGCGCACGAGATTCCCTACGTCGCCACCGCCACGGTGGCCGACCTGCGCGACCTCGAATACAAGGTCACCAAGGCCATGGGCATGCGCGGCGCGCGCTACATCCACATCCTGGTGCCCTGCCCGCTGGGCTGGGGCACGGCCTCGCACGACACGATCAGGATGGCGCGACTGGCCAAGGAGACCGGCATCTTCCCGGTGTTCGAGGCCGAGCACGGCGAGATAAAGTCGGCGCTGGCGATACGGCGACCGCTGCCGGTGGAGGACTACCTGCGGCCGCAAAAACGCTTCGCCCACCTCTTCGGCAAGAATCCCGCCGTCGAAACCATTGCACGCATCCAGGCGCAGGCGGACAAGAACATGCGCAAGTACGGATTGCAGGCGCGAAAGGAAGGCCACTGAAATGGACAAGCCCTTTGCCATCACCCTCAACCCCGGCTCCTCGCTGGCCAACCACACCGGTTCCTGGCGCACCGAGCGCCCGGAGTACGTCGACCGCCTGCCGCCCTGCAATGCCACCTGCCCCGCCGGCGAGAACATCCAGGCATGGCTGTTCCACGCCGAGAGCGGCGATTACGAAAAGGCCTGGCAGTCGCTGGTGGAGAACAACCCGCTGCCGGCCATCATGGGCCGCGTCTGCTACCACCCCTGCGAGGGCGCCTGCAACCGCCAGCATGTCGATTCGGCGGTCGGCATCAACTCGGTGGAACGCTTCCTCGGCGACGAGGCCCACAAGCACGGCTGGAAATTCGCCGCGCCGGCGCCCGCCACGGGCAAGCGCGTGCTGGTGGTCGGCTCCGGCCCGGCCGGGCTTTCCGCCGCCTACCACCTGACGCGCATGGGCCACAAGGCGGTGATCTACGAAGCCGGCCTGCTGGCCGGCGGCATGATGCGCTTCGGCATTCCCAAGTACCGCCTGCCGCGCGAAGTGCTGGACGCCGAGATCCGGCGCCTGGTCGACTACGGCGTCGAGATCCAGTTGCGGACCAAGGTCACCAGCGTGCTCGACGCCATGAAGGACGGCTTCGACGCGGTCTTCCTCGGCGTCGGCGCGCACATCGCCAAGCGCGCCTACATCCCGGCCGGCGATGCCGCCAAGGTGCTCGACGCGGTAGCGGTGCTGCGCGGCATGGAGGGAGCCCAGTCGGACGAAATGGCGCCGATGCTGGGCCGCAAGGTGGTCGTCTATGGCGGTGGCAACACCGCGATCGACGTCGCGCGCACCGCCAAGCGCCTCGGCGCCGAGGAAGCGATCATCGTCTACCGCCGCACCCGCGACAAAATGCCGGCCCACGATTTCGAGGTCGAGGAAGCGCTGCAGGAAGGCATCTCGATCAAGTGGCTGTCCACCATCAAGGAAGCCGGCATGGGTGAAGGCGGCGGGGACATCATGGTCGAAAAGATGGCGCTCGACGACAAGGGCTTTCCCCAGCCGACCGGCGAATTCGAGCGCATCGAGGCCGACTCCGTGGTGCTGGCGCTGGGCCAGGATGCCGACCTTTCGCTGCTGGAAAACGTGCCGGGCCTGGTCGTCGAGGGCGGCATGATCCAGGTCGATCGCGGCATGATGACCGGCCACCCCGGCGTCTTCGCCGGCGGCGACATGGCCGGCAATGAGCGCACCGTCACCGTCGCCGTCGGCCACGGCAAGAAGGCCGCGCGCGCCATCGACGCCTGGCTGCGCGGGGAGGCTTACGCACCCGCGCCCAAGCCGGAAATCGCCACCGTCGACAAGATGAATTCCTGGTACTACTCCGATGCGCCGAAGACCGTGCGCCCGGTGCTCGACATCATCCGCCGCCAGTCCACCTTCGAGGAAGTATTGGGTGGGCTCGACGAGACCAATGCGCTGTTCGAAGCGCGGCGCTGCATGTCCTGCGGCAACTGCTTCGAATGCGACAACTGCTACGGCGTCTGCCCCGACAACGCCGTGATCAAGCTCGGCCCCGGCAAACGCTTCCAGTTCAACCTCGACTATTGCAAGGGCTGCGGCATGTGTGCCGCCGAATGCCCCTGCGGCGCGATCCGGATGGTGGCGGAGGAGAACTGACGCCGTTCCACCACCGCCGACTTTTCCCGGCAAGTTCAGGCGGGAAGCCGGGCGCCCGCTGCCGGCTTTGCTATCACTCACCCGTGCTGCGCTGATTGGCTGGTAGTCGGTCGGAGGGGTCGGCCCGCGTCGATACGCCAAGACCGGGTTTGAAGGTCTGCTTCTCACTCTTGCGAATGTGTATTTCGTGCCCGATGCCGTCATTCCCGCGAACGCGGGAATCCAAGGGCGTTTGAGCAAGGACACTGGATTCCGGGTTCCGCTTCGCGGCCCCGGAATGACGGGTCATGACCGACAGTGTGAGCTCAGCAGATTGCCGCATTACAGTCATTCGCCAATCTTGCACCGATCGTGGCGAGCGTCGGCCTCGGCCAAACAACCGCCGTCTCGCCAGCGCCGACTTTCCGTCGCGCGGAGTCTTTGGATCGGGTTGCGCGGCCTTGTAGTCAAATGGGGACAACGTCGAAATAGTTGACGCGGCTCGGCCAAATCGAGGAAGTCGGCGCTGGCGGGGCGACGATACTTCCGCAGGCTTCGAATCGGTTTTTGTCGTCCTTGAAGCCCACGAACCGCAAGCCCTCAACCCTGCCTCACGTCGTATGCAGTTCTTCGCGGATTACGCGGCGTAGTGTGGATTCGATCTGTTCGCCTGTCATGGCCTGGTGGAGCGCCTGATTGATGAGCGTCTGGTAGCCTCGCTCGCCGGCCTTCGCCTTGAAGAACGCAATAACCGAACCATCCAGCATGATCGAAACGCGCTGCTTGCCGAGCCGTTCATTGACCGCCGCCGAGAATTCATCGCGGCTGACATCCTTCAGGCCCACCCGCAGGCGGGGTGGCTTAGAGGTAGCGGGAGAGGATTTCGATTTCATTGGGGTCCGCCTTTCGCATGGAGATGATATGTATTTCGTCTTCGGTTTCCGTGTGGCAGATCGTCACAATGGCCATACGCAGAAAGCCGGTGGAGTTAAATCGCTGCTCGCCGTCGTATTCGCGAGCATCTTCCACTGTGAAGGTTGGCCCATTGAAAACTTCCTCGGCATCCGAGAAATCAAAGCTGTGCTTTTTCAGGTTGGCCGTGCGCTTGACGGCTTTCCACGTAAATTTCATGCCACCTATTATATATACGATTATATATATTGCAAGGCATGTGACAATCATTGGCAAAGGGGGCGCCGCCTCCAGATTTGAAGCCCGGCGCCGATAATCGCCGTCCCGCCAGCGCCGAGTTTTTAGGCTGCGCTTTCGATGCTGCGCGCGCGCAACTGGCCGCAGCCGCCGTCGATGTCCTGGCCGGCCGACTGGCGCAGTTTGGCGAGGATGCCGTGATGGTGGAGATGCAGCGACATCGCCGCCGCGCGTTGCGGCGAGGGGCGGCGGTAAGCGAGTCCGGCCACTTCGTTGCAGGGGATGAAGTTCATCACCGCGTACTTGCCCTTGAGCAGGCGCACGATGCCGTCGAGTTCGGCATCGTTGTCGTTGATGCCTTCGAGCAGGGTCCACTGGTACTGGATCGGATAGCCGGTGGCGCGGGCGTACTGTTCGCCCAGTTCCACCAGTTCCGCCGGATCGATGCGTTGCGCCTTCGGCAGCAGTTGGGCGCGCAGTTCGGCGCGCGTCGAATGCAGCGACAGGGCCAGCGCCGGCTTCACGCGTTCGCGCGGCAGCCGCTCGAAAACGCGGCGGTCGCCGACGGTGGAGAACACCAGGTTCTTGTGCGCGATGTTCGCCGCAGTGCCGAGCAGGTCGATGGCTTCAAGCACGCTGTCCATGTTGTGCGCCGGCTCGCCCATGCCCATGAAGGCGACTTTCTTCACCGCGCGGCGGGCGCGGGCCAGCACCACCTGGGCGACGATCTCGGCGCTGCCGAGCTGGCGCAGCAGGCCGTCGCGGCCGGTCATGCAGAAGCCGCAGCCCACCGCGCAGCCGACCTGGGTCGAGACGCAGACGCCGTCGCGCGGCAGCAGCACGCTCTCCACCGTCTGGCCGTCGCCGAGTTGGACCAGCAGGCGCGCGGAGCCGTCTTCGCCAACATGCTCGGAGCGCACCCGCGCCAGGCCGTCGAGTTCCGCCACCAGCGCCGGCATGGCGGCGCGGACGCTCAAAGGGAAAAAATCCGCCGGCGGCACCGACCCGCTGTCGAGCGGCAGCGCCCGCGTCCATGCCCGCAGGATGCGCTCCTCATGGCAAGGCAGCGCGCCGTGGCCGCGCAGGCGCTGGCGAATGTGCTCGATGCGCATGACCGTCATCAGGCGATCCGCGCGGCGATTTTCTCCGCTTCCGCTCGCACTCAATCCGTCCGGGGCTGGTCCACGATGGTCTGGAAGCAGCGGCTGCAGACCGATGAACCCTCGCGCGGCACGTGGCCATATTTTGCGCATTGCCGCTCGATGGCAAACAGCGCGAAGCTCGCTCGCTTTGAGGCAAACCCGAGAATGAAGATCGTGGCGATGACAAAGGCGATGTCGCCGCCGTGTTCTCCCAACCGACTCACGGCAAAGCCTTGCAGCAAGGATGCGGCGAGCATGATGGCGCCCGCCCCGATCACGAATACGGTGTTGGCGAAATGCTTTGCCTTGGCTTCTAGTTCTTCGTTCGTTGGCGTCACGATGGCTCCGGCTGAATGAAAGCGTGCAATCAAGCCGCGCAGTTTACCCGCCATTTTGTGCCGGCTTCCCCCCGCGCCTGGAAGGGGCTATATTTCAATCGAAGGGAGCGAGGAAGGCATGGATTCTTCATCGATCATCCGCAAGACGGCCGCCGATAAGCGAGTGGCGCCGAATTTCGTCGATTACGCTGGCGAGCGGCTGGCGTTTTCCTGGGATGCCGTGCGGGCCGAACTGGCCGGCGCAGGCGGCGGCTTCAACATTGCCGCCCACGCCGTGGAGCGCCATGCAGCGGGCGCATTGCGCGACAAGACCGCGTTCCGCTTTCTGTCGCGCGACAAGCCGGCCATCAATGTCAGCTTCAGCGATCTGTCGCGGCACACCAGCCGCTTCGCCAATGTGCTGGAAAAGCTGGGCATCGGTCGTGGCGAGCGGGTCTTCATCCTCGCCGGGCGCATTCCGGAACTCTACGTCGCGGTGCTTGGCAGCCTCAAGCATGGCGCGGTGGTCTCGCCGCTGTTCTCCGCTTTCGGCCCGGAGCCGATCGCGACGCGCGTCAATCTCGGCGCGGGCCGGGTGCTGGTCACCACCGAGATGCTCTACGAGCGCAAGGTGGCGAAGTGGCGCGACAAGATGCCGACACTGGAACATGTGTTGCTGGTGGCCGAGGACGGCGGCCGCACCGATGTTCCGGGCACGCTCGACCTCGCCGCGCTGATGGCGGAGGCGAGCGACGAATGCGCGGTGGCGGCCACCGGCCCGGAGGACATGTCGCTGCTGCACTTCACCAGCGGCACCACGGGTACGCCGAAGGGCGCCGTGCATGTGCATGGTGCGGTGGTCACGCACTGGGCGACGGGCCGCTACGCGCTCGACCTTCACGCCGACGACATCTACTGGTGC
>JAUXUK010000038.1 GCA_030680805.1 Sulfuritalea sp.
GCGAAGGCCAGCAGCTTGATGTTGCGCGTGTTGATGCCGCTGGCCTTGGCCGCGATCTCGTCCTCGCGGATGGCGACCCAGGCGCGGCCGATGCGCGAATCCTGCAGACGCCGGTTGATGACGATGACCGCGAGCAGCACCAGCATCAGGAAATAGTAGTACTTGATCGGTCCGCTGAAGACCAAACCGGCCAGCGTGTCGCTGCCTGTGAAATTGATCGGTCCGATCTGGAAGGAATCGATGCGGTTGATACCCTTCGGGCCGTTGGTGATGTTGATAGGATTGGACAGGTTGTTCATCAGGATGCGCACGATTTCGCCGAAGCCGAGCGTGACAATCGCCAGGTAGTCGCCGCGCAGGCGCAGGGTCGGCGCCCCGAGTATGACGCCGGCAAGACAGGCGACGGCGGCGCCGATCGGCAGGATCACCCAGAATGGCAGATGCAGGCCAAAATGCGGCGAGGCCAGCAGCGCGTAGACATAGGCACCGACGGCATAGAAGGCCACGTAGCCCAGATCGAGCAGGCCGGCGAAGCCGACCACGATGTTGAGGCCCAGCGACAGCAGGACGAACAGGACCGCGAAGTTGGCGATGCGCACCCAGGCCGTGCCGGCCGAGGCCAGCACGAAGGGCAGTGCGACCAGCGCGATCGCAATCAGCGCCAGGCCGAATTTTTCGCGTGCGGTCACGCTGCCTCCGCCGGGCCGTCCCAAGGAGGCAGCAAGCCATGTCCCGGAAGCCACGTGAGTGGCTGAACCTTGGTCACCCCCTTTCGCGGAAAGGGGGTTGGGGGGATTGTTGTCATGGTCAGGCGCGCTCCGAGACGCGTTCGCCGAGCAGGCCGGAGGGCCGGAATACCAGCACCAGGATCAGCATCAGGAAGGCGAACACGTCCTGGTAGTTGCTGCCGAAGAGCACGAAGTGGGCACCGTCGGCACAGCGCTCACCCATCCAGCTCCCGGCGCCGGGCCAGCGGCAGAGGTCGGTGAAATCCCCGATGTAGCCGGTGCCCAGCGCCTCGACCAGGCCAAGCAGCAAGCCGCCGAGCATGGCGCCGGCGATGTTGCCGATGCCGCCCAGCACGGCGGCGGAGAAAGCCTTGAGGCCGAGGGTGAAACCCATGGTGTAGTGCGCGATGCCGTAGTAGGAGCCGTACATCACGCCGGCGACGGCGCCCAGCCCGGCGCCGATGACGAAGGTGGCGGCGATTACCCGATTGGCATTGATGCCCATCAGGCTGGCGACGTGGACGTTTTCCGCCGTGGCGCGGATGGCGATGCCGAAACGGGTGCGGTAGACGAACCAGGAAAGGCCGGCCATCATCGTGAAGGAGAGCAGGATGATGGTGATTTGCACCGCGCTGATCGCCGCGCCGCCGATGCTGAAGCTCGGGTTCTCGATGATCTGCGGAAAGGCCAGCGGATTGCGGCCCCAGATCAGCAGGGCCGCATGTTGCAGGATGATCGACATGCCGATGGCGGTGATCAGCGGCGCCAGGCGCGGTGCATGGCGCAGCGGGCGATAGGCCGCGCGTTCGAGCAGGTAGCCGATGGCCATGCAGGCCGGAATCGCCGCCATGACTCCGGCGAGGACGATGGCCAATGGCGGCATGCCGCTGCCGGCCAGCGAGGTGATGATGGAAAAGGCCACCATGGCGCCGATCATCACCACTTCGCCGTGGGCGAAGTTGATGAGCTGGATCACCCCGTAGACCATTGTGTAGCCCAGCGCGACGACGGCATACACGCTGCCGGTGGTCAAGCCGTTGATGATTTGCTGGAGGAAGATCTCCATGGGCGTGCGGTTGCCGAAAAAAAGGGGAAGTCGCCGGATGGCGACTTCCCCTTTAGGCTCGGCGCGTGCTTACTTCTTTGGAGCGGCTGGAGCTGCAGGCGCTGCTGCAGCCGGAGCCGGAGCCGCGGCGGGAGCTGCTGCCGGTGCAGCGGCAGGAGCAGCGGCAGGAGCAGCCGGTGCAGCAGCAGGTGCAGCAGCAGTCGGAGCCGGAGCCGGCGCAGCCGGCGCAGTGGCTTGCGCGTACTCATCCAGCGTCATCGACTTGCCGCTCTTGAGAATGGCGATCGGCGTGATCTTGCCGTCCTTCAAGGTGAAGATCGTCATCTCGGCATCCTTGCGGTCGCCCTTTTCGTCGAACTTGATATTGCCGCTCGCGCCCGTGTAGTCGCTGGCAACCAGAGCCGGCAAGTATTTCGCCGGATCGGGCGAGTCGGCCTTCTTCATCGCGGCGATGATCATGTTGGCGGCGTCGTAGGTGAAGGGCGAGTAGAGGATCGGGTCGACCTTGAACTTGGCCTTGTAGGCGTCGAGGAATTTCTTGCCTGCGGCCTGCACCGGTATCCCGGCCTGCGAACAGAGCAGTCCTTCCGCGGCAGGTCCGGCGAGTTCCGCCATCTTGTCGGTACAGGCGCCATCGCCAAAGGCGAACACGGCAGTCATCTTGAGCTCGCGCGCCTGCTTGATCAGCGGGCCGCCGGTGGCATCCATGCCGCCGTAGAACACGGCATCGGGCTTCTTGCCCTTGACCTTGGTCAGCACGGCTTTCCAGTCGACGGTCTTGTCGGTGCCCTTCTCGCGCGGCAGCACCTTGACGCCGGCGGCCTTGAGGGTCTTCTCGACTTCGTTGGCGAGGCCTTCGCCGTAGGCGGTGGCGTCATCGATGACGGCCACGGTCTTGGGCTTGTTCTGGCCGGCAAGGTAGTTGGCGATGGCCGGGCCCTGCTGGTCGTCACGGCCGACGACGCGGAAGACGCCCTTGAAGCCCTGCTCAGTCAGTGCCGGGTTGGTGGCGGAACCGGAAATCATCGGCAGGTTGGCGGTGTTGTAGATCGCCGAAGCCGGAATCGTGGTGCCGGAATTCAGGTGGCCGACAATGCCGGCGACCTTGGCGTCGACCAGCTTTTGCGCCACGGTGTTGCCGACCTTCGGATCGCCCTGGTCGTCTTCCGACATCAGTTCGAACTTGACCTTCTTGCCGCCCAGTGAAACACCGGCCGCATTGGCTTCGTCGATGGCCAGGCGGGCGCCGTTCTCGTTGTCCTTGCCCAGATGTGCGATGCCGCCGGTAAGCGGAGCAACACTGCCGATCTTGATCACCATGGGCGGGGGCGGTGCCTGAACCGGGGGCGGCGGGGGTGGTTCTTCCTTGCCGCAGCCCATCAGGGCAACAGCGGCAAGCACGGAAAGTGCGAGGGCATTTTTGGGTGTATTCATGGCAATGCTCCGTTCAGGTCGGGGAAGAGGTACATAGTACGTCGAATGACAAATCAGCCGGCGGGATTCTTGCCTTCCGTCATGGACTTGTCAATGCCAATTCGCAGGTGCCATGCGGCGTCGCCGGGACAAGACGAAAAAAAACCAGCCCCGCGACTGGCGGGACTGGCTTTTTGTGACAACGACCGGAATTACTTGGCGCCGGCGAGAATCCACTTGATCAGGGTCTTCAGGTCCTCGTCTTTCACCGCGGCATTCGGCGGCATCGGGATCTGACCCCATACGCCCTTGCCACCCTTGCGGACCTTGTCGGCCAGCATGGCTTCGTCAGCGGCCTTGTACTTCTTGGCAACTTCTTGATAGGCGGGGCCGACCAGTTTCTTGTCGGCGGCGTGGCAGGCCATGCAGCCGCTCTTGGTGGCCAGGTCCTTGTTGGCGAAAGCCGGAGCCGAAGCCATTACGCCGGCAGCAACCAGCGCGGAGATCAATACTGATTTCATGTTGAATTCCTTGTTGTGTGAGAAAAATGGATGTGCCGGGCAAAACGCCGCGAATGTTACCGGATTCCGGCCGCGCTGAAAATGCTCCATATCAAAAAACCAGCTCGTCCAGATTTGCCGTCGGGGCTGAGCAAGTAACGCCGCGACATACCCAGGCGTTGACGCAATCGCTTTCCGGCTTGGCCAGCGTTTCCGGTAGGCCCGGAATTCCGTTGGGCAAGGCCAGAATGATGCGGTGCGGCGCAGCACCCAATGCCCTTATCCACTCCGTCATCTGTCCGACAGGGCCGCGCAGGACAATGATGTCAGGCGGAGTGAGCGCTTCTTCAAGGGCGAGCAGCAGGCTGCCAAAGCCGGCGGGTGAATGGCAGATCTGCGGCCAGAACAGGTGCAGGGTTTTTTCGGCAGCAGCCAGATAGCGGGGTTCGCCCAGTAAATGGCCGAGACGTTGCAAGGCACAGGCGGCGACCCCGTTGCCGGCGGGCGTGGCATTGTCGTGGCCGGTTTTGGGACGGTGGATCAACGCCTCGTGGTCGTGGGCAGTGAAGAAGAAGCCGCCGGCCTCGCCGTCCTCGAATCGGGCCAGCAGGGTGTCGGCCAGCTCGACGGCAAAGGCAAGATCTTCGCGGCGGAACTCGGCTTGCATCAGTTCCAGCAGTGCGGAAAGCAGAAACGCGTGGTCGTCGAGATAGGCGTCGAGGTGGGCGCGGCCATCCTTCGCCGTCGCCAGCAGGCGTCCATCCCGCCACATCGTCCGGCTAATGAAATCCATTGCCCGCTGTGCCGATACCAGCCAGTCGCCGCGCTCGAAGACGCGTGCCGCATGGGCCATACCTTCGATCATCAATGCGTTCCAACTGGTCAGCACTTTGTCGTCACGGCCGGGGCGAATGCGTTTTTCACGTGCGGCAAAGAGTACCTGGCGGGCTGACTCAAGCAGCGCGGCCTCGTCCGCGTTCACGCGACCGACGACCTTCGCGTGCCAGTGCCGGCCCTCGAAATTCGGCGGGCCGCCGAAGCCCCAGCGCCGTATCGCCAGCGCCGAGTTTTCGGGGGGCAGCAGCGCTTCCACCTCGCGACGATCCCAGACGTAGTACTTGCCTTCTTCGCCCTCCGAGTCGGCGTCGAGAGAGGAATAGTAGCCGCCGTCAGGCGACTGCATTTCACGCAGCACCCATGCCGCGGTTTCTTCGGCGACCCGCGCATACAGCGCATCCCCGGTTTGTGCCCAGGCATCGGCGCAGAGCCCGAGCAGCGGCCCGTTGTCGTAGAGCATTTTTTCGAAATGCGGAATTTCCCAGCGCTCGTCGACGCTGTAGCGGCTGAAGCCGCCGCCGATCTGGTCGTAGATGCCGCCTTCGCTCATGCGCGTCAGCGTGGTCAGCGCCATTTGCCGGGAGGCGGCATCGCTGCGGCGCAGGAGAAAGGCCAGGTCGGTCGGATGCGGGAATTTCGGCGCGCCGCCGAACCCGCCGTGAACGGGATCGAACGACCGAGCCAGGGACCGTTCGGCCGCCGCCAGCGGTTGCGGGTCGAACTCGGCAACCGCTCCCGAGGCGGGTACCGTGCCAGCCAGGGCGCGGCGCAACTCGGCATTCTGCGCGTCGATGTCGCTGCGGCGATTCCCGAAGGCCTCCGCGACGCGTTCGCAGAGGTCGGCAAAACCGGGCAGGTTGTAGCGCGGCTCCCTGGGGAAGTAGGTGCCGCCGAAGAAGGGTGTGCCGTCCGGGGCGAGGAACATCGTCAGCGGCCAGCCGCCGCTGCGCTGGGTCAGCATCTGGTGCGCGGTCTGGTAGATCTGGTCGAGGTCGGGACGCTCCTCGCGGTCGACCTTGATGTTCACGAACAGGCGATTCATCACCGCCGCGACATCGGCGTTCTCGAAGGACTCGTGCGCCATGACGTGGCACCAGTGGCAGGCCGAATAGCCGATCGACAGCAGGATCGGCCGGTTTTCTTCGCGGGCCTGGGCGAGCGACGCTTCGTCCCAGGGTTGCCAGTGCACCGGGTTGTCGGCGTGCTGCAGGAGGTAAGGCGAGGTTTCGGCGGCGAGCCGGTTGCCAGGCGAAGACATATCCTAGGATACCGTCCCCGCCCAAAGGAACGGGGACATAAAAAAGGCCTAACGAAAGAGGCCCGTATAATACCCGATAAAATTACTCGGATATAACCTTTATGGCATCAGGTCCTTGAGCAGGCTGTCGACCTCGAGCTGTGACAGCCGGCCTTCTTCGGTCGGCCCGCCGCCTTCGGTAACGATGATGGCGCCGACCAGCGCCTTCAGGGCATGGCGAATCGACTGCCCGGCCAGATCCTGAAATTCCTGCGCGACGATGATGTTGGTGAGGTGCCCGCCGAGCTCCTTGAGCGAGGCTTCGATGTCCTTGCGACTCCAGTCACGGCTCAGGCTGTCGTTCAGTCGGGTCACGATGAGCTTTGCGCTCTCCGCCTCGATCAGCGATTTGGTGGCGGCTTCCGCCGTCATGCGCTCGACGTTGCCGAGGATGGTGGAGACATCCTTGGGGTTGCCGCTGCGTTTCTTGCTGAGTCCCTTGGCGGCCTTGTTGAGTTCTTTCGCGAGCGACTTGAGTTCGGACAGCACCGCCCCGGTGTTCCGCGCCGAAGCCGGACGCCGCACACCGGATTTGGCTGCCGGTTTGCGCGGGGCGCCAGCGTGCGATGCGGGCTTTTTGATACTGCTGCTCTTGCCAGGCGTTTTTTTCGCAGCCATGTTCAGATCCCCATCTTCTCAAAGATTTTTTCGAGTTTTTCTTGCAACGTGGCGGCCGTGAAAGGTTTGACGACATAACCCGAAGCGCCGGCCTGCGCCGCCGCGATGATGTTCTCCTTCTTCGCTTCTGCGGTAACCATGAGGAAGGGCAAAGTCTTCAGTTTGGCGTCGGCGCGCACGTTCTGCAGCAGCGTGAGTCCGTCCATGTTGGGCATGTTCCAGTCGGAAACAACGAACTCGAAATTGCCTTCACGCAGCTTGGTCAGCGCGACGGCGCCATCTTCGGCTTCGTCGACATTGGTGAAGCCGAGCTCTTTGAGCAGGTTGCGCACGATGCGGCGCATGGTCGAAAAATCATCGACGACCAGAAACTTGAGGGAGGTGCGATCGGGCATGGTCTTGTCCGTGCGGAGGGCGAATAGCACGCACTATGCCTTAAGCGGGAAGACGCCAAAACCGCGAATACGGGCGGGAAGTCCCTAGCTATCTCCGAACAAGGCGCGCCACCAGCGCTTGCGGTTTTCGGGCGCCGGCCGCGCGGAAAGGATTTCGTCGGGCTCTACCCGACTCATGATCCAGCCCGGTCCCGGCGGATTTTTCGACGAGCCGCAGGAGGAACCGAGATTGTTCGGATCGTAGATCTTGATCAGGCGCGGGTTGTCGAGATCGTCCGCGTAAACAATGCCGCAGTAGGATTCATGGTGCTCCGCCCGCAACAGGGCGTCGATGCGCTCGATGAAGGCGCTGACGGCGGCGGCGTCGGCAAGAGTCGGCGCTGCTCCGCTTTGCGTGCCTGGATTTCCGCTTCGCGGGCAGGCAACGCCGACCGCCTGAAGAAACCAGCCCGCGGCGGGGTCGATGCGCCGCCAAAGTGCGGTGAGTTGATCCCAGCTCATCACCGACCACAGGCGACCGGTGTTGAGGCGCTGGAATTCAGTCTTCGAGCTGTTTTCGTTCGTCACGCCGGTCATGCTACCCGACGCGGCGACCGCGGGTGATGGCGCTCAAAACGTTAACGATTTCACATTCGCCTGTAGCAGGTAGGCCGCCACGTCGGCGGGCTTGGCGACGCCGATGTTTTCGATCAGATCGGTCGGCTTCAGGTCGCTATTGGGCAGAAACAGCGCACAGACCTCGACCTTGGCACCGGCTTTCATCAGCCCCTGCAACATTTCCTTGGGCGACTTGTTGCTCGGTTTGAGGACGGCCGACTCCTTGTCCTTGACCGCCAGTTGGCCGCCTTCGCTGCACAGCAGGACGCGCACGGCAGCCTTTTGCGTAACCGCCTGGCTGGCCAGGACAAGGGCGACGCCCTGCGTTTGCGCGTTGCCGGAATTGATGCCGACAAAGAGCTCGGTGGTGTTTTGGGCGTGAACCGGAAGCGCGAGGGAAAAGCCGAGTGCGAGTGCGACCGATAGCTTCTTCATGATTGGATTCCAGTCTTGGTTGTGGCCGGGCCGGGGGCGGGACCGCCCCCGGTGGTACCTCTTTTTGCGGAAGAGGGACGACTACTTCTGAACCATGCTGTAGGTGCCGTCCGCATTGAACTTGACGTCTGCGTCGAGGAAAGAGGCTTGCACCTTGCCGCCGAGCAGCTTGACGGTGTCGAAGGCCTCGCCGGAGCGGGCACCCGTGCCGCAGACGAAAATCACCGGCTTGTCGGTCGGCAGCGTGCCGATCTTCTTCTCCAGTTCATTCATCGAGATGTTGACCGAACCCTTGATCATGCCGGAAGCGACTTCCTTGGGATCACGCACATCGACCAGCATCACGGAGCCCGGGTTGGCCTTCCAGACCTGCTCGAAGGACGCCACGGTGACCGAGCCCTTTTCCTTGCCCGGGACAAGAGCCGCCGTACTCGCCGCCGGGCCGGCTGCGCCCGCGGCGGCACCAGCCGCTGCCGGCGTGCCATGCAGCTTTTCCCACTCCGGATAGCCAGGCGGATAGGTCAGGACATTGGTGTAGCCGAGTTTCTTCGCCTTTTCCGCCGAATTGTCGGAGAGCACGCACTCCATGCCGCCGCAGTAGTAGATCAGCGGTGTGGCCTTGTCGGCGGGCAGCTTGTCGACGTTCTTGTCGAACTCGGTGTCGGAGATATTGAGGGCGGTCGGGATCATGCCCTTGTCGGCCACGCGCTTGGGCCGTGCATCGATCAGCACATACGGCGTCTTGTCCTCCATCAGCTTCTTGATGTAAGCGGCGGATACCGACATCTGCGCGCCCTTGGCCTTCCATTCCGGCGAACCGGCCGGATACACCTTGATGTTGGTGTAGCCCAGCTTCTCGGCCTTGAAGGCGGAGTTATGGCTCAGCATGCATTCCAGCCCGCCGCAGTAGAACAGCAGCAGCGTCGCCTTGTCGGCCGGCAGCTTGTCGACCAGCTTGTCGAACTGGCTGTCGGGAATGTTGATGGCGCCGGGGAGGTGGCCCGGGTCGTACTGGCGCGCGGCCGGGCGCGAGTCGATGATCATCACGCCCTTCTTCGGCGGAATGCTGACGTTCTGGCGCATGAAGTCGAAATCGACCAGCGCCTTGTTGTACCAGCCGTCGCGCGGCTGAATGACGGCCGCATCAGCGGCGAAGGACTGCGCCGGATAGAGCAGCGGCGCGGCGCCGAGGCTGGCCAGGACAGCGACGAACAGGGAAAGTTGCTTGGTTCTCATGATGATCTCCTTATAGAAGAGTGAATTTTTCGGTACTTTCGTTGTAGCGTACCAGTGCATACCACAGCAGCAGCAGGGTGCCGCCAATCAGTAGTGTCCAGCCCCAACTGGCGAGCATTTCGGGCAGGTAGGCCTGGAAGCCGACCTTGGTCATTTCATAGGTTTCGACATTGGTTTCGTCGATGGACGTCAGGCCGAGCTTCTTGAAAATCGCACTGGACGTGGATCCCATCCAGGAGAAGAAGAACATCGTCACCCACAGCTTGATGTGTCCTTCGCCCATGCGCCATAGCGACCCCGATGCACAGCCGCCGGCGAACACCATGCCGATGCCGAAGATCAGGCCGCCGACCAGGGAGCCGATCCAGAACGTGGCGGGTATGGCGAGGTAGGGATCGATCACCTTCTTCTGGAACAACAGCGCGGCGATGGGCATGCCGATGGCCAGCGCAAGAATTACCGCCTTGGTCATGTCGCCCTCCGCCGTCATGAAGGGTTCGCGGAAGGCTCGCGCAAAGCACAGGCGCGAGCGGTGCATGATGAAGCCGATGGCGAAGCCGGCAACGACGATCACGGCGCGCGCCGCGAGCTTTTCGTCGGCCGAGCCGTACCACTGCGTGGCCCAGAGCAGGACGCCGATGATGACTACAAGGCCGAGCAGCGGGAAGCGGCGCGTGACGTTCTCGGGGATGTCCAGCGCGGGCGGCGCCTGCATGCCCCACTCGATATTGTCCAGGGTCCACAGCAGCAGCTTGAGGCCGATCGCCGCGCCGGCCAGCAGGCCCAGCCACATGGCCCAGCCGGCAGGAGAAGAGTGCAGCACCGGGTTGAAGAAGCCGCCGGTGGTGCAGCCGCCGGCCAGCGCGGCGCCAATGCCGAGCAGGCTGCCGCCGAGTGCGGCCCAGAGGTATTCGAGCGGTGGCGGCCGGTTCGGGCTGAACTGGCGCGACAAAAGCGCTGCGCTGAACGCGCCGACCACCAGCATGATGTTCATCAGCGACATGCGGTGCATCAGGAAACCTTCGGTTTGCTGCGGCAGGCCGAGCATGGGGCCGAGGCCGATCAGGTTGTTGAACCAGTCGCCCCAGAACTTGACGCCGCCGAACACGCCCCAGACCAGGCCCGAGAGCATCAGGCCGATGATGGTCAGCACCAGCAGCATGGCGCCGACGAAGGGCGACCATTCCTCAACGAAGATGGTCTGGTAGTCGGTCTTGAACCCGGCCAGCCAGCCGGACCCGCTTTCGGTACTCATGAGTTTCTCCAGTGCCGTACGCGAACAGGCAGGCGCCCCGCCCTCTGGCGACGCGCCTGCATCAGCTCGGCGACATCAGTTGCAACTGGCGGGCGCGTCGCCGTCCTTGGCGCCCTTGGTCAGGAAGGCCGCGACATCGTCGAGCAGTTCCTGGTCGGGCGTGTCGGCGAACTTCTCGGCGGCCTTGTTGCCCGACTTGATGCTGGCGCGATAGGCCTTGCTGACGTACTGCTTGACCGTGTCCTTGCCCTTGGCATGCTTGTCGGCCTTGAGGTAGGCCGCCCATTCCGCCTTGGTCTTGGAACTCGGGTTGATGGTGCCGATCGGCGCGACAACGTGGCAGGAGGTGCACACGCTGCGGTAGTAGATGCGGCCGCGTTTCCAGTCGGCGTCGTAGGCGAAAGCGGCGGAGGCGAACAGGGAGAGCGCGGTGCCGACGGCAAGGGTGGTGGCGAGTTTCATGGTGGTGCTCCTTGATGAATTTGCAATGCTGAAGTGTATTGAAGGGGCGGGGTCGGCCTATGCAAAGCTTGTATCGACGTCCAAAATCCTTTTATCAATCGACTTCTTCCCAGCCGGTGATCATGGCCTTGATGTGGGCCGTCGGCGTATGGCCGGCGGTGGTCAGGTAAACGTGGGCGATCAGGAAGGCCAGCATCATGAAGGCGCCGAGGATGTGGCCGTTGGCGACCCATTCCAGCGACAGGTTGCCGAGGCCCCAGGCCGCCCACTTGTCGTAGAACAGGTAGAGCACGCCGGTGACCCAGATCAGCGGGCCGACGCAAAGCATGATGCCGAGGTAGGCCAGCCGCTGCAGCGGATTGTGCTTGCGCAGTTGCGTCAGCTTGAACGGGTGCGGCTCGTTCCGGAAAATGCCGACAGAGTAGTAATGGACCATCGCCAGGACCTTCTCCGTGGTCGGGATGTATTGCTTCCATTCGCCGGTGGTGAAGTGCCAGAAGATCGCGAACACCCACAGGCCGATCAGCATCCAGGCGGCGATGGTGTGGTAAGCCACTGCCTTTTCGAAGCCGAAGATCGTGTAAGTGCCGTGGATGTCGAAGGCGGTCAGCATCAGGAAGATGATCAGACCGGCCTGCGACCAGTGCCAGAAACGCTCGAAGCGCTTGAAGACGTAGATACGTTCAGCCATTTCAGTTCTCCTTGGCTTTGTTCTTGCGGCTGGATGCGATGCGAATCGCGCCGTGGCCGAACACGCCGAACAGGGTCAGGAAGACGATGATCCAGCCGGCGGTGTCCAGCAGCTTGTTGTTGTCGCGAACCGGGATGTAGATGCCCTGGATGCCGGCCAGCCGGCCGTTCTTGCTGTGGCATTCGACACAGCCCAGCGCCTTTTCCTTGGGCGCGACCATGTGGGTGATCGGCCAGGACATTTCGGTCTCGATGAATTCGAACTTGCCGGAATAGGGCGCGCCCGAATCCTTCATGCCTACCGGTATCGCCTTGTCCCAATCGAGGTTCTTCCAGAAGCCGGTGTCGTCGTTGCCGGCGGTGTGCGGCGTGATCAGGGTCTTGTTGACCGGATCATAGGGCTGCGAGCCGCGGAACACCTTCATCGGCCAGATCATCGACTTGCCGTCAGTCGCGCTGCCACCAAGCTTGTTGATCGGCGTGAGTTGCCCGGTCTTCTCGATCTTGTCGGTGAGCAGCGTGTACTCGACGTGCCCGTTGAACCAGGCGTATTCCGGGATGACGTTCTCGCCGACGGTGAAGCTGCCCTTGCGCGATTCGTAGATGATGCGTCCCTTGGCATCCTTGGTGACGATGTGCTTGCCGTCGGCGTCACGTTTGCCGGCGGTCGACCAGTCCCAGGTCATCTTGGTGGCGACGCCGCCCCGCGCGAAGCTGGGAATGTGGCAGGTCTGGCAGGCGATCTTGCTCGCATGCTGGTTCAGTCGCGCCTCTTTCTTGTGCGGTGCGTTGTCGTGGCAGGAAACGCAAGTGGCCGGGTTGCCCATGCCGGTCTGGCCGCGCACATGCGCGCCCTTGGCATCCTTGGCGGTCGGCGTATAGCGGCTGCCGGCGACATCGTGGCTGGAAGCCTTGTGACAGGTGGCGCAGGTGAAATCGAGCCCCGTTGCGTCCATATGCACGTCCAGCTCTTTTTCCGGCGCCGACATGGAGCTGTCGAGGTCGCCGTGTTTGACACCGTCGCCGCCGCCGCCATTGAAGTGGCAGGCGCCGCAGGTGTCGCGACTGGTCTTGCCGACCTTCTGCGCGATCTTGGACAAGTCGATGGCCTTGAGTATCTTGCCCGATCCCGGCGGGAACTCCATGTCCTTGGTAACCACGTTGCCCGCCAAGCCGGGCGGTTTCTTGTAGTTGCCGGTGGTGTCGTGGCAGGCCAGGCAATCGACGTTCGTTTCTGATTTGAAGTCGAAGTTGGCGTCCTTCCAGCCATAGCCGACGTGGCAACTGGTGCAGGAAGCCTGGTTGGAGGCGATGGAAATGCAGTAGTTGTTGAGAACCGTCTTTTTGCCCAAGGTCTGCTTGGTGGCCGGGTTCAGGAACTCCCATTTCCAGTGCTTGGTGCGGTGGATCTGGCCGGCGGCTTCGGTGTGGCATTCCAGGCAGGCCTTGGTGACTTCCGGCCCGGAATTGAAGGTCTGCTGCAGTTGCTTGAACTTGGTGTGGTCGGCGGTGGTGGTGAGCTTGAGCGGCTTGGGTTCCGGCTTGGCGTCAACCGCCAGAACCGCGCCGCTGGCGACCAGCCATCCGGTGCAGCACAGCAACAGCGCGGCCCGTGTGAGTAGGTGGGACATGAAACACCTCCATGGACTTCATAGCAAGATAACTGAAATTAATTATCTGCTTATATACCGATGGAGATTTGACGCAGATCAAGAAAGCTGTGAAATATCTCGCACTGCACCAGTGTCGGCCGAGGTGGTCATGGCGGCATAGGCCAGCAGCGCGGCCGAGACTTCCCGCTTTCGATTCAATGGCTTCCATGCACCGGCGCCGCGTGCTTCCATCGCCGATCGCCGTGTCGCCAGCGCCGACTTTTCGATCGCCAGATGGATGCGCCGGTTGGGGATGTCGATTTCGATGGTATCGCCCTCTTCCACCAGGCCGATGGCGCCGCCGGCGGCGGCTTCCGGCGAGGCGTGGCCGATGGAAAGCCCCGAGGTGCCGCCCGAAAACCGCCCGTCGGTCAAGAGCGCGCAGACCTTGCCCATGCCCTTGGACTTGAGGTACGAGGTCGGATACAGCATTTCCTGCATGCCGGGGCCGCCCTTGGGGCCTTCATAGACGACAACCACGATGTCGCCGGCGACGATCTGGTCGGCGAGGATTTTCTCCACCGCCTCTTCCTGCGACTGGCAGACCCGGGCGCGGCCGGTGAATTTGAGGTTGGAATCATCGACGCCGGCCGTCTTGACCACGCAGCCCTTCTCCGCGATGTTGCCGTACAGGACCGCGAGGCCGCCGTCCAGCGAATAGGCGTGGGCCAGGTCATGTATGCAGCCGTTGACGCGGTCAAGGTCGAGCTTCGGGTAGCGCCGGCTCTGCGAGAAAGCCGTTTGCGTCGGCACGCCGCCCGGCGCCGCGCGGTAGAAGTCATGCACTGCGGGGCTGGTGTTGCGCTTGACGTCGCAGCAGTCGAGCGCCTCGCCCATGCTCGGATACAAGACAGTCGGGCAGTCGCGATTGATCAGACCTGCGCGGTCGAGTTCGCCGAGGATGGCCATGATGCCCCCCGCCCGATGCACGTCCTCCATGTGGTACTTCTGCGTCGCCGGCGCGACCTTGGCGAGGCACGGCACCTTGCGCGACATGCGGTCGATGTCGGCAAGATCGAAATCAACCTTGCCTTCCTGCGCCGCGGCCAGCAGGTGCAGCACGGTGTTGGTCGAACCGCCCATGGCGATGTCGAGCGAGATTGCGTTCTCGAAGGCCTTGAAGCTGGCGATCGAGCGCGGCAGAACCGAGGCATCGTCCTTCTCGTACCAGCGCTGGCACAGATCGACGATCAGGCGGCCGGCCTTGAGGAACAGCTTTTCGCGGTCGGCGTGCGTTGCCAGTAGCGAGCCGTTGCCGGGCAAGGACAGGCCGAGCGCCTCGGTCAGGCAGTTCATCGAATTGGCGGTGAACATGCCGGAGCAGGAACCGCAAGTCGGGCAGGCGGAGCGCTCCATGCTGGCCACTTCGGCGTCACTGTTCTTGTCGTCGGCGGATTCGATCATCGCGTCAATCAGGTCGACCATGCGGTACTCGCCATGCCACTTGACCTTGCCCGCCTCCATCGGTCCGCCGGAAACGAACACGGCGGGAATGTTGAGCCGCAGCGCCGCCATCAGCATGCCCGGCGTGATCTTGTCGCAATTGGAAATGCAGACCATGGCATCGGCGCAATGGCCGTTGACCATGTACTCGACCGAGTCGGCGATCAGTTCGCGCGAGGGCAGCGAATACAGCATCCCGCCGTGGCCCATGGCGATGCCGTCATCGACGGCGATGGTGTTGAACTCCTTGGCCACTCCGCCGGCCCGCTCGATCTCGCGCGCCACCAGCTGGCCCAGGTCCTTGAGGTGCACGTGGCCCGGCACGAACTGGGTGAAGGAATTGACTACGGCGATGATCGGCTTGCCAAAGTCGCCATCCTTCATGCCGGTGGCGCGCCACAGCGCGCGGGCGCCGGCCATGTTGCG
>JAUXUK010000029.1 GCA_030680805.1 Sulfuritalea sp.
AGACTGCGAAATCGTTTTTAACTGATTCAAACATTCATTCAGGAGTTGTAATCATGGCTGTAAGAAAAGCTGAAATTCTCGATGCCATCGCTGGCATGACCGTTCTCGATCTGTCCGAGCTGATCGAGGACATGGAAGTCAAGTTTGGCGTTTCCGCCGCTGCGGCTGCTGTCGCCGCCGCCGCCCCGGCCGCCGCCGCGGCTGCGGTGGAAGAGCAGACCGAATTCACCGTGATGTTGCTGGCCGCGGGTGAGAAGAAGGTCGAGGCGATCAAGGTCGTTCGTGCTGCCACGGGCCTCGGCCTCAAGGAAGCCAAGGACCTGGTCGATGGCGCACCGAAGGCTGTCAAGGAAGGTGTATCGAAGGCCGACGCCGAAGCTCTCAAGAAGCAGCTTGAGGAAGCCGGCGCCAAGGTCGAGATCAAGTAATAGCGATTCGATCGCGGGTTGGCGGCAATGCCGCCAACCCGCTTTTGTGCTTGTAGCAGCAGAAGCATTTGAACCTGTTGAGCTTTACCCCTTTGTACCTGATCCGGGGGTTACACGAGAGTGCTGAACCGCTTCAGCCCTGTCCTTTGACCTTCGACGTCTGAATCCTGAACGGAGCCACCATGGCGTATTCCTATACCGAAAAAAAGCGCATTCGCAAGAGCTTTGCCAAGCGGGCCAACGTCCTTGACGTGCCCTTTCTGCTGGCGACGCAGATCGAGTCCTACACGCGCTTCCTGCAGGCCGATGTGCCGCCCGCACAGCGCCGCAATGAGGGCCTGCAAGCCGCGTTCACGTCGATCTTCCCGATCGTCGCGCATTCGGGGAATGCCCGCCTGCACTTCGTCGAGTTCATGCTCGGTGAGCCGACTTTCGATGTCAAGGAATGCCAGCAGCGCGGCCTGACTTTCGCCAGCCCGCTGCGTGCCAAGGTCCGCCTGGAACTGCTGGACCGCGACACCAAGGCGGTCAAGGAAGTCAAGGAGGACCAGCCGCTTTACATGGGCGAAATCCCCCTGATGACGACGACCGGCTCGTTTGTCATCAACGGCACCGAGCGCGTCATCGTGTCCCAGTTGCATCGTTCCCCGGGCGTGTTCTTCGAGCACGACAAGGGCAAGACGCACAGTTCCGGGAAGCTGCTGTTCTCGGCGCGCATCATTCCCTACCGCGGTTCGTGGCTGGATTTCGAATTCGATCCCAAGGACATCCTCTACTTCCGTATCGACCGTCGCCGCAAGATGCCGGTGACGATCCTGCTCAAGTCGATCGGCATGACGCATGAGCAGATCCTCGCCACCTTCTTCGAGTTCGACACTTTCCATTTCGCCAAGAAGGGCATCTCGTTCGAAGTCGTCCCCGAGCGCCTGCGCGGAGAAGTGGCGAAGTTCGACATTCTCGACAAGGCTGGCAAGTTGATCGTCGCCAAGGACAAGCGCATCACGGTCAAGCATATCCGCGAGATGGCCGAAGCCGGCATCAAGAAGATTCTTGTACCCGACGAATTCATGATGGGCCGGGTCGTTGCCCACAATATCGTGAATGCCGAAACGGGCGAAGTGCTGGCCAATGCCAATGACGAGATCACCGAAGACCTGCTGGCGAAGCTGGTCGATGGCGGCATCGAGCAGGTCCAGACGCTCTACGTCAACGACCTGGATCGTGGCGCCTATATCTCTTCCACGCTTCGCATCGACGAAACCGCAGACCAGTGGGCGTCCCGCGTGGCGATCTATCGCATGATGCGCCCCGGCGAGCCGCCGACCGAAGATGCGGTGGAGAATCTGTTCCACGGCCTGTTCTATTCCGAAGAGCGCTACGACCTGTCGGCCGTTGGCCGCATGAAGTTCAATCGCCGCGTCGGTCGCGATGAAATTGAAGGTGCAGGAACGCTGTCGAACGACGACATCGTCGACGTCGTGCGCATCCTCGTCGAACTGCGCAACGGGCGCGGCGAAGTCGATGACATCGATCATCTGGGCAACCGCCGCGTGCGGTCGGTCGGTGAGTTGGCCGAGAACCAGTTCCGCGCCGGCCTGGTGCGTGTCGAGCGTGCCGTCAAGGAGCGTCTGAATCAGGCTGAAAGCGACAACCTGATGCCGCACGACCTGATCAATGCGAAGCCGATTTCGGCCGCGATCAAGGAGTTCTTCGGTTCCAGCCAGCTGTCTCAGTTCATGGACCAGACCAATCCGTTGTCGGAGATCACCCACAAGCGCCGGGTCTCGGCCCTCGGCCCGGGCGGCCTGACCCGCGAGCGTGCCGGCTTCGAAGTGCGCGACGTGCACCCGACCCACTATGGTCGCGTCTGCCCGATCGAGACGCCGGAAGGCCCGAACATCGGCCTGATCAACTCGCTGGCGCTGTTTGCACGGACCAACGAGTACGGCTTCATGGAAACACCGTATCGCCGGGTCGAAAACAGCCACGTTACCGACCACATTGAATACCTGTCGGCGATCGAGGAAGGCAAGTACGTCATCGCTCAGGCGAACGCCCAGCTCGACAAAAAGGGCAAGCTCAGCGATGCGCTGGTGTCATGCCGTTTCAAGGGCGAATTCGAACTCAAGGAGCCGCCCGAGGTTCAGTACATGGACGTGGCGCCGAGCCAGATCGTGTCCGTCGCGGCCTCGCTGATTCCCTTCCTTGAGCACGACGATGCCAATCGCGCACTGATGGGCGCCAACATGCAACGTCAGGCGGTTCCCTGTCTGCGTCCGGAAAAGGCGCTGGTCGGTACCGGCATCGAGCGCACCGTGGCCGTTGACTCCGGGACGGCGGTGCAGGCTTTGCGGGGCGGCGTGGTGGACTACGTCGACGCCAACCGCATCGTGGTTCGGGTCAATGACGCGGAGACCGTGGTGGGTGAGGTCGGCGTCGACATCTACAACCTGATCAAGTACACCCGCTCCAACCAGAACACCAATATCAACCAGCGCCCCATCGTCAAGGTTGGCGACCTGATTGCGAAGGGTGACGTGGTGGCCGACGGGGCTTCCACCGATCTGGGCGAGCTGGCATTGGGCCAGAACATGCTGGTAGCGTTCATGCCCTGGAACGGCTACAACTTCGAGGATTCGATCCTGATCTCGGAGCGTGTCGTGGCCGATGATCGTTTCACCTCGATCCACATCGAGGAGCTGACGGTCGTCGCACGTGACACCAAGCTGGGAGCCGAGGAAATTTCGCGCGACATCGCCACTCTTGGCGAATCACAGCTCGGCCGCCTTGACGAGTCGGGCATTGTCTACATCGGCGCCGAAGTCGAGGCAGGCGACGTGCTGGTCGGCAAGGTAACACCGAAGGGCGAAACGCAACTCACTCCGGAAGAGAAGCTGCTGCGCGCGATCTTCGGCGAGAAGGCTTCCGACGTAAAGGACACCTCGCTGCGCGTACCGTCCGGCATGATCGGCACGGTGATCGATGTGCAGGTGTTTACCCGCGAAGGCATCGAGCGCGACAAGCGCGCGCAGTCGATCATCGACGACATGCTCCGAGGCTACAAGCAGGATCTGGCGGACCAGATGCGTATCGTCGAGCGTGATACTTTTTCCCGTATCGAGAAACTGCTGACGAACAAGACCGCCAGCAAGGGGCCGAAGAAACTGGTCAAGGGTACCAAGATCACCAAGGCCTACCTTGAAACCGTCGAGCACTATCACTGGTTCGACATCTCCCTTGCTGACGAAGCGGCTCAGCAGCAACTTGAAAATCTGCGCGACAGCCTGGAGCAGACTCGCAAGGATTTCGACGTTGCCTTCGAAGCAAAGAAGAAGAAGCTGACCCAGGGCGATGAACTACCGCCCGGCGTACAGAAGATGGTCAAGGTTTACCTGGCCGTCAAGCGCCGCCTGCAGCCCGGCGACAAGATGGCGGGTCGCCACGGTAACAAGGGCGTGGTGTCCAAGATAGTTCCTATTGAAGACATGCCGCACATGGCGGACGGCACGCCAATGGACATCGTGCTGAATCCGTTGGGTGTTCCGTCGCGGATGAACATTGGCCAGATTCTCGAGACCCACCTCGGATGGGCGGCCAAGGGTCTCGGGCACAAGATCGGTGAAATGCTGCGCAAGCAGGCGGCTGCCGCGGAAATTCGCAAGCTGATGAACAAGATCTACAACTCTTCCGGCCGCAAGGAGGACATTGACGGCATGAGCGAAAAGGAAGTCGTGGAACTTGCGCAGAATCTGCAAGGCGGTGTGCCCTTTGCCACTCCGGTGTTCGATGGCGCCAATGAGTCTGAAATCAAGACCATGCTGGAACTTGCCGGCCTGCCCAGCAGTGGACAGGTAGACCTGTTTGACGGCCGCACCGGCGACTCTTTCGAGCGCCAGGTAACCGTGGGCTACATGCATGTCCTGAAGCTGCACCATTTGGTTGATGACAAGATGCATGCCCGTTCCACCGGCCCTTACAGCCTCGTTACCCAGCAGCCGCTGGGCGGCAAGGCGCAGTTCGGGGGTCAGCGCTTCGGCGAAATGGAAGTGTGGGCACTGGAAGCCTACGGCGCGGCGTACGTATTGCAGGAAATGCTTACGGTCAAGTCAGACGACGTCAATGGCCGGACCAAAGTGTACGAAAACATCGTCAAGGGCGAGCACAAGATCGATGCCGGCATGCCGGAATCGTTCAACGTGCTGGTCAAGGAAATCCGTTCGCTGGCGATCGACATCGATCTCGAGCGTTACTGAGCCGCCAAAGCCCTTAGGAGAATACATACATGAAAAGCCTGTTTGCAGACCTGTTCAAGCAGAACCTGGCGGCCGAAGAGGAGTTCGACGCGATCACGATCGGTCTGGCTTCCCCGGACAAGATTCGTTCCTGGTCCTACGGCGAAGTCAAGAAGCCGGAGACCATCAACTACCGCACTTTCAAGCCCGAGCGCGACGGCTTGTTCTGCGCCAAGATTTTTGGCCCGGTCAAGGATTACGAGCGCCTCTGCGGCAAGTACAAGCGCCTCAAGCATCGCGGTGTCATCTGCGAAAAGTGCGGTGTCGAGGTTACCCAGTCGAAAGTGCGCCGTGAGCGCATGGGTCATATCGAACTGGCGTCGCCGACCGCGCACATCTGGTTCCTGAAGAGCCTGCCGAGCCGTCTCGGCATGGTGCTCGACATGACCCTGCGCGACATCGAGCGCGTGCTGTATTTCGAAGCCTTTGTGGTGGTTGACCCGGGCATGACCCCGCTTAACCGCGCGCAACTGCTGACGGAAGATGATTACCTGGCCAAGGTCGAGGAATACGGCGACGACTTCACCGCGGTAATGGGTGCCGAAGGCGTGCGCGAACTGCTGCGCACCATCGACCTCAACCGTCAGGTGGAAACCCTGCGCCAGGAACTCGAGACCACCGGATCCGAAGCGAAGAGCAAGAAGATCTCGAAGCGCCTCAAGGTTCTCGAGGGCTTCCAGCAGTCGGGCATCAAGCCCGAGTGGATGATCCTTCAGGTGCTGCCGGTGTTGCCGCCGGATCTGCGTCCGCTGGTTCCGCTTGATGGCGGCCGCTTTGCGACGTCCGACCTGAACGATCTCTATCGCCGCGTCATCAACCGCAACAATCGTCTGAAGCGCCTGCTCGAGCTCAAGGCGCCGGACATCATCGTGCGCAACGAAAAGCGCATGTTGCAGGAAGCCGTTGACTCGCTGCTCGACAACGGTCGTCGCGGCAAGGCCATGACCGGCGCCAACAAGCGTCCGCTTAAGTCGCTGGCCGACATGATCAAGGGCAAGGGCGGCCGCTTCCGCCAAAACCTGCTGGGCAAGCGCGTCGACTACTCCGGCCGTTCGGTCATCGTCGTTGGTCCGCAGCTGAAGCTGCACCAGTGCGGCCTGCCGAAGAAGATGGCGTTGGAACTCTTCAAGCCCTTCATCTTCGAGCGTCTCGAAAAGATGGGTATCGCCAGCACGATCAAGGCGGCCAAGAAGGAAGTCGAAGCCGAGACCCCGGTGGTCTGGGACATTCTCGAAGAGGTTATCCGCGAACATCCGGTTATGCTCAATCGCGCGCCGACGCTGCACCGTCTTGGCATCCAGGCCTTCGAACCAACCCTCATTGAAGGCAAGGCCATCCAGTTGCACCCGCTGGTTTGCGTTGCATTCAACGCCGACTTCGACGGTGACCAGATGGCTGTGCACATTCCGCTTTCGCTCGAGGCGCAAATGGAAGCCCGCACCCTGATGCTGGCCTCGAACAACGTACTGTCGCCCGCCAACGGCCAACCGATCATCGTGCCCTCGCAGGACGTGGTTTTGGGCCTCTACTATGCTACCCGCGAGAATGTTTCCGCCCGTGGCAACGGCATGATGTTCGCCGATATCTCAGAGATTCACCGCGCCATCGATTCGCGCCAGATCGACCTGCATGCGCGCATCACGGTACGCATTCGCGAGTATGAACTGGATGCCGACAAGCAATGGCAGCCGAAGATCACCCGCTATTCAACCACTGCCGGCCGCGCGCTGCTTTCCGAGATACTGCCGCGCGGACTGCCATTCAAGGTGATCGACAAGCCGCTCAAGAAGAAGGAAATCTCCAAACTCATCGACGAGAGCTTCCGTCGTTGCGGGCTCAAGGAGACGGTAGTTTTCGCCGATCAGCTGATGCAAGCCGGCTTCCGTCTGGCAACCCGCGCCGGCATCTCGATCTGTGTCGATGACATGCTGGTGCCGACGCAGAAGCACGACCTGATTGCGGCCGCGGAGACCGAGGTCAAGGAAATCGAAAAGCAATACACCTCGGGCCTGGTCACGGTCGGCGAGCGTTACAACAAGGTGGTGGATATCTGGGGCCGTGCCGGCGATCAGGTAGCCAAGGCCATGATGGACCAGCTTGCCCATCAGTCAGTCACCGGAGCCGACGGCAAAAAGGTGAGCCAGGAGTCCTTCAACTCCATCTACATGATGGCCGACTCCGGCGCGCGCGGTTCAGCCGCACAGATCCGCCAACTGGCGGGCATGCGTGGCCTGATGGCCAAGCCGGACGGCTCGATCATTGAAACTCCGATCACCTCGAACTTCCGCGAGGGCCTCAACGTTCTGCAGTACTTCATCTCGACCCACGGCGCCCGAAAGGGCTTGGCCGACACCGCGCTGAAGACGGCCAACTCAGGATATCTGACGCGCCGCCTGGTGGACGTCACCCAGGATCTCGTCGTGATCGAAGATGACTGCGGAACCCTGAACGGCTTCGCGATGAAGGCGCTGGTTGAGGGCGGAGAGGTAATCGAACCGCTGCGCGAGCGCATTCTTGGCCGCGTCGTAACCAACGACGTGATTCATCCGGATACGCAGGATGTGTTGTTCGCGGCGGGGTCCTTGCTGAACGAAGATGCGGTTGATGCCATCGAAGCACTCGATATCGATGAGGTTCGCGTGCGCAGTCCGCTTTCCTGCGAGACCCGGTACGGTCTGTGCGCCAAGTGCTACGGCCGCGATTTGGGCCGTGGTTCGCTGGTCAATGCCGGCGAGGCGGTCGGCGTCATTGCAGCCCAGTCAATTGGCGAACCGGGTACCCAGCTGACGATGCGTACCTTCCACGTCGGCGGCGCGGCGTCGCGTTCGGCAGCACAAAGCAGCATCGAGGCCAAGAGCTCCGGCACGATTCGCTTCACGGCAACCATGCGCTACGTCACCAATCCCAAGCGTGAGAAGATTGTCATATCGCGCTCCGGTGAAGTGATGATTACTGACGACAACGGTCGCGAGCGCGAGCGGCACAAGGTTCCTTACGGCGCCACCCTGCTGGCTGATGACGGCAAGGCGGTCAAGGCCGGCGCGCAACTGGCGACATGGGATCCGCATACCCGCCCGATCGTCACCGAGTATGCCGGCACGGTAAAGTTCGAGAACGTCGAGAAGAACGCGACGGTAGCCGAGCAGATGGACGAGGTCACCGGTCTTTCCACGCTCGTCGTCATCGATCCGAAGCGCGGCGCCAAGGCATCCAAGGGCGTTCGCCCGCAGGTCAAGCTGATCGACGAGTCGGGTCAGGAGGTGAAGATTCACGGCACGGATCACATCGTGACCATTACCTTCCAGGTCGGCTCGCTGATTACCGTGAAGGATGGACAGCCTGTTGCCGTTGGCGACATTCTCGCCAGGATCCCGCAAGAGTCGTCGAAGACGCGCGATATCACGGGCGGCTTGCCGCGCGTCGCCGAACTCTTCGAAGCTCGCATCCCCAAGGACGCCGGCGTTCTGGCGGAGGTCACCGGCACCGTCTCCTTCGGCAAGGATACCAAGGGAAAGCAACGCCTGGTGATTACCGAGCCGGATGGCACGGCGCATGAATATCTGATCACCAAGGACAAGCATGTCATGGCCCACGATGGCCAGGTCGTCAATAAGGGCGAAGTGATTGTTGACGGTCCGGCAGATCCGCATGACATTTTGCGTCTGAAGGGTGTCGAGGAGCTGGCGCGCTACATCATTGACGAAGTCCAGGACGTGTATCGCCTGCAGGGCGTGAAGATCAACGACAAGCATATCGAGGTGATCGTGCGCCAGATGCTGCGTCGGGTGGTTATTGCGCACCCGGGCGACTCGGGCTTTATCCGGGAAGAGCAGGTCGAACGCGCCGCGGTGCTGGACGAGAACGACAAGCTGATCGCCGCAGGTAAGACCCCGGCCATCTACGACTTCATGCTGCATGGCATCACCAAAGCCAGCTTGTCGACCGATTCCTTCATTTCGGCGGCGTCTTTCCAGGAAACCACGCGCGTTCTGACCGAAGCCGCCATCATGGGCAAGCGGGACGAACTGCGGGGCCTCAAGGAGAACGTCATTGTCGGCCGCTTGATTCCGGCGGGCACCGGCATGGCTTACCACCGCACCCGCCGCAAGCAGTCCCGTGGCGGTGCCGAGGCGCAGAATCTGTTCGACCTGCCGGCGGCTACAGAAGATGCTCCAGTGGCAGCCGAAGATGCGCAAGCAGGTTGACGCTCGCTGGCGACCATTCTATAATCCGGCCTCTTTGCCCTTGGCAGGGGCCGACTTTTCGTAATTTTGCAGTGCTTTTCGCAGAGCATTCAGGACATATACATGCCTACCATTAACCAACTCGTGCGCAAGGGTCGCCAGGCGCCGCAGTCCAAAAGCAAGGTGCCCGCACTTGGCAACAGCCCGGCTCGGCGCGGTGTCTGCACCCGTGTGTACACCACCACACCGAAGAAGCCGAACTCCGCTCTGCGGAAGGTCGCCAAGGTACGGCTGACCAACGGCTTCGAGGTCATTTCCTACATTGGCGGCGAAGGCCACAACTTGCAGGAACACTCGGTTGTGCTCATTCGTGGCGGTCGAGTCAAGGACCTGCCGGGTGTGCGTTACCACATTGTGCGCGGCAGTCTTGATACCCAGGGTGTCAAGGATCGCAAGCAGAGCCGTTCCAAGTACGGCGCCAAGCGGCCCAAGGCCGCCTGATCCGGCGCTTAAGGAGATACCATGCCCCGTCGTCGTGAAGTTCCCAAGCGTGACATCCTGCCCGATCCGAAGTTCGGCAGCGTCGATCTTTCGAAGTTCGTCAATGTGCTGATGGATAGCGGCAAGAAGTCGGTTGCCGAGCGCATCATCTATGGCGCGTTTGCTCAAATCCAGACCAAGAGTGGCAAGGATCCGCTGGAGGTCTTCACCTTGGCGGTGAATAACGTCAAGCCCCTGGTCGAGGTAAAAAGCCGTCGCGTGGGCGGCGCCAACTACCAGGTGCCCGTTGAGGTGCGTCCTTCCCGTCGCATGGCTTTGTCGATGCGCTGGCTTCGTGAAGCGGCGCGCAAGCGTTCCGAGAAGTCGATGGGCCAGCGTCTGGCCGCCGAGTTGCTTGAGGCGTCCGAAGGGCGTGGGGCAGCGATGAAGAAGCGCGAAGAAGTTCACCGCATGGCTGAAGCCAACAAGGCGTTCTCGCATTTCCGTTTCTAAGCAGTATCGCGTCTCGCCGGGTGTCCGGCGGGGCTTTCGTTTTTGTCTGCCGCCCTGTCGCTTCGTTCAACAACGAGGCCTCATGGCGGTTTGGTTTAGATAAGGCAGGTAAATCAAGTGGCCCGCAAGACTCCCATCGAGCGCTATCGCAACATCGGCATTTCGGCACACATCGATGCCGGCAAGACCACCACCACCGAACGTATCCTGTTCTACACCGGGGTCAATCACAAAATTGGCGAAGTCCATGACGGCGCAGCCACCATGGACTGGATGGAGCAGGAGCAGGAGCGCGGCATTACCATTACCTCGGCAGCCACTACCTGTTTCTGGAAAGGCATGGGCGGGAACTTTCCCGAACATCGTGTCAATATCATCGACACCCCGGGGCACGTCGACTTCACCATTGAGGTGGAGCGTTCCATGCGGGTGCTTGACGGCGCCTGCATGGTCTACTGTGCCGTGGGTGGCGTTCAGCCCCAGTCCGAAACCGTTTGGCGTCAAGCCAACCGCTACGGTGTACCGCGTTTGGCCTTCGTCAATAAGATGGACCGTCAGGGTGCCGACTTCTTCAAGGTGCATGACCAGATGCGCATGCGCCTCAAGGCCAATCCGATTCCGCTGCAGATTCCGATCGGCGCCGAAGAGAAGTTCGAAGGCGTGATCGACCTGGTCAAGATGAAGGCCATCGTATGGGACGAGGCAAGCCAGGGCGTCAAGTTCGTGTACAGCGATATTCCGGCGGACCTCAAGGCCAAGGCCGATGAGTGGCGCGAGAAGATGCTCGAGGCAGCAGCGGAGGCCTCCGAGGAGCTGATGAACAAGTACCTCGAGAGCGGCGATCTGACCGAAGAGGAAATCAAGACCGGATTGCGCTCCCGTACCCTGAACGCCGAGATCGTGCCGATGCTGTGCGGCTCCGCATTCAAGAACAAGGGTGTGCAGGCCATGCTGGATGCCGTCATCGAGTACCTGCCGGCCCCGACGGATATTCCGCCGGTCGATGGCATCCTCGAAAACGAGACGCCGGGTGAGCGCAAGCCGAATGACACCGATCCCTTTGCCGCGCTGGCATTCAAGATCATGACGGACCCCTACGTCGGGCAGCTGACCTTTTTCCGTGTGTACTCCGGCACGGTCAAGACCGGCGACACGATTTACAACCCGATCAAGGGTCGCAAGGAGCGCCTTGGGCGAATCCTGCAAATGCACGCCAATCAGCGTGAGGAAATCAAGGAAGTTTTTGCCGGTGATATTGCCGCTGCGGTAGGCCTGAAAGAGGCCACCACGGGCGAGACTCTGTGCGATCCCGCCCACGTGATCACGCTTGAGCGTATGGTGTTCCCTGAGCCGGTGATCCACGTTGCCGTCGAACCCAAGACCAAGGCCGACCAGGAGAAGATGGGTATCGCACTCAATCGCCTGGCGCAGGAAGATCCGTCTTTCCGCGTGCGTACGGACGAAGAGTCGGGTCAGACCATCATCTCCGGCATGGGCGAACTCCACCTGGAGATTCTGGTTGATCGCATGCGCCGCGAATTCAGCGTCGAGGCAAACGTCGGTGCCCCGCAGGTGGCCTATCGTGAAGCGGTGCGCAAGTCGGTCGAACAGGAAGGTAAATTTGTCAAGCAATCCGGCGGTCGTGGTCAGTACGGCCACGTTTGGATCAAGCTGGAACCGAACGAGGCCGGCAAGGGTTTTGAGTTCATCGACATGATCAAGGGCGGCTCCGTACCGCGTGAGTTCATCCCGGCAGTTGAAAAGGGCCTCCGCGACACTTTGCCGAATGGCGTGCTCGCCGGCTTCCCCGTGGTGGACGTCAAGGTCACACTGTTCGACGGCTCCTACCACGATGTCGATTCCAACGAAAACGCCTTCAAGATGGCGGCATCCATGGCGTTCAAAGACGCCATGCGCAAGGCCAGCCCGGTGCTGCTGGAGCCGATGATGGCCGTCGAGGTGGAGACGCCGGAAGATTACATGGGCAATGTCATGGGCGATTTGTCCGGCCGTCGCGGTATCGTTCATGGCATGGAAGATCAGGTGGGTGGCATCAAACTGATCAAGGCCGAAGTGCCGCTGGCCGAGATGTTTGGCTATTCAACCACGCTTCGTTCACTGTCTCAGGGCCGCGCTACCTATAGCATGGAATTCAAGCACTACACCGAGGCGCCGAAGAATGTCGCCGAAGCCGTTATCAACAAGAAGTGATCGACCAACAATCGTTCTTTAAGGAAAGCAGACATGGCGAAAGCGAAATTTGAGCGGACGAAGCCGCACGTAAACGTAGGGACGATTGGTCACGTAGACCATGGCAAGACGACGTTGACGGCGGCGATGACCTCGGTGCTGGCGGCGAAGTTTGGTGGCGAAGCGAAAGCCTACGACCAGATTGACGCGGCGCCGGAAGAAAAGGCACGCGGCATCACCATCAACACCGCGCACGTCGAATACGAGACCAAGAACCGTCACTACGCGCACGTCGATTGCCCGGGACACGCCGACTACGTCAAGAACATGATTACCGGCGCGGCGCAAATGGACGGCGCCATTCTGGTCTGTTCCGCCGCCGACGGCCCCATGCCGCAAACCCGCGAACACATCCTGCTGGCGCGCCAGGTCGGCGTACCGTACATGGTCGTGTTCCTGAACAAGTGCGACATGGTGGACGACGCCGAACTGCTCGAACTGGTCGAAATGGAACTGCGCGAACTGCTCAGCAAGTACGACTTCCCCGGCGACGACATCCCGATCATCAAGGGTTCCGCCCTGAAAGCCCTCGAAGGCGACAAAGGCGAACTCGGCGAAATGGCCATCATGGCCCTCGCCGAC
>JAUXUK010000070.1 GCA_030680805.1 Sulfuritalea sp.
GGGGTTTCGCGAGGCATGCCTCGCGCCGCCGCAGCCGGCAGGCTGTGCAAAGCCTGCCGTGGGCCGCGCAGCGGGGGGTGGGGGGCCTTCAATTCGCCTTTCGTGTGTTTCATCATCAGGGGTGCCGGATCACTGCATGAACGTTAGACTGTGGCACGTTCGGCATGCACCGGGCAGGCAGCATTGCCGACTTGGCGGACTACTGCGCACAAAGGAAGAACGATGAACAAGTTATCCCTGCTGGACCTGGGCTTTTTCATTGCCGAATCGCACGCGAGTCCCAAGCATGTCGGTGGTTTGCTGATCTGCAAGAAGCCGCCCAAGGCTCCGGCCGGCTTCGTCAAGAATATTTACAGGGAGATGCTGACGCTCACCGAGGTCGAGGCGCCGTTCAACCGCGTGATCGACTTTTCGATGACCGCGATGCCGCGCTGGCAGACCTGCGGCGCGATAGACCTGAACCAGCACATCTTCTACCACAAGCTGGCTGCCCGGGAAAACGGCCGTGCCGAGCTTTATCGGCTGGTGTCCGACCTGCATACGCCGATGCTGGACCGCTCCCGGCCGCTGTGGGAATTCCACATCATCGACGGCGTGAGCGAAGGACGCTTTGCCGTTTACCAAAAGATGCACCACGCCTGCGCGGACGGGGTGACCATGGCACGGTGGACCGCGGAAGGCCTTGCCGAGTCCGCGGATGATCTGGAACTGCGGCCGGTGTGGACGCTCAAGCATGTCCGTGGCGCCAGCCAGCGCAACCGCATGAAGCAGGAGATGCTGCTGTCCGCGTGGAAATCGGTGGCGGTAACCAGCAAGCGCTTTCTCGGCATCGGGCGTCTGGCCGTCATGCTGCTGCTGGAAAGCGTGAAACTGACCAAGAATGCCATCGCCTTGCCCTTCGTCCATAGCGAACATACGCCGCTGACCGGGCAGGTCACCTCGGGCCGACAGTTCGCCTCCGCCGCGGTGTCGATGGAGCGCGTCAATCGGATCCGAGCCAGTACCCGGTCGACACTCAATCACATCGCCCTGACCTGTCTCGACGGGGCGTTGCATCGCTACCTGGAGGACCAGGGAGTCAAACTGAAACGGCCGATCACGATACAAATGCCGGTCAATCTGCGCCCGGAAGGCGAGAAGGCAGCGGGCAACAAGATCGGCATCATCCAGGTCGATCTGTCTCCGCCGACCGATGATCCCTACATCCGCCTGCGCAACATCGGCTTTTCGCTGCGCAACGTCAGGACCATGATCGATAGCGTGGCGCCGGAAGCCATCGAGTCCTACACCATCATCACCGGACTGGTCGGGCAAATCGCCGAGATGCTGCAGTTGAGCGAACGTACCCCGCCGATGGGCAACACCCTGGTTTCCAACGTGCCCGGACCGAAAGAGCATCTCTACCTCAAGGGCGCGCGGATGGAGGAGATGCATCCGATCAGCACCCTGCCGCCGAGCAACCTGCTCAATATCACGCTGTTCAGCTATGCCGGGCAGCTGTTCTTCGGTTTGATTGCAACCGACGAGTTGCCCAACCTGGAAAAGCTGAGCGACTATGTCGGCGAGGCGTTCACCGAGCTGGAACAGTCGGTTCGCGACGCGCACCGCTAGCGCGGTGCAGGATTGCGGGTACGGCGTTGTGAACCGTGCGGCCCCGGGCCTTGCTCCGGACGGAGCCTAGTTCACCACGAACAGGAACTGGTCGCGGCTGTGGCCACCGAAGAAAATCGTATCGCCGTGACTCAGCACGGCCTCGCGCACGGGCGCGTTGATCTTGCCGTTGAGGAAAGTGCCGTTGGTGGATTCCAGGTCGCGCAGAACGGCCTTGCGGTCGATGACGCCGACCCAGGCGTGGTGGAATGAAACCCGCGGATCGACGATGACAATGTCGTTGTCCTGGTGACGTCCCACGGAAATGCCGGCGGCCGCCACCGGGAAGCTGTTGCCCTTCTGGGCGCCGCTGACGCAAACCAGTTTGGCGGATGCTTCAGCCGGCAGCGTTGCTTCTTCGCGTTCCAGCGACGAAGCCGGCCTGTCGGACGGAGCGCCTCGAAAATGGACCCGCGTGGCGCCGGGATCGAAGGCGGCTTCCACCGGCTTCGCGACCGGGCTGCTGCTGACGCTGGCGGCAGCAACGCCGGCTTTTGCGACTGATGCCGCGCGCTGCTGATCCGAGCGGCGCTGATCCGAGCGACGCTGACGCAGGACTGTCACCACGACGCCGAGCATGACAAGAGCGAACAATCCCCAAAAAACGTAATGCTTGAGCACGTGCAAATCTCCAGATGTCTGTATTCCAATCCTGCCGTCCGCTGGACGGGTCAGGCCAATTGCGGGTGTCGCCGTGCCTTCTCGGCCAATTCGAATATCTTTTCGGCGACCGATCGATTCAATTCCTTGTCCGGAATCCCGCCGATATAGTTTCTTACGACGAAATTGAGATAAGCGGCGATGTGTTCTATGTCTTCCGTGTCGTCGCTGGAATGGCGATCCCTGGCCAATCGATGAATGGCGGGAATGTAGTCATCGTAGATATCGGCGGATACCGGATGGTGGTTGCTGCCGCACGGGTCCCATTCGAGAAAAAGCAGCCGCCGGATGTCGGAGGCCAATGGCCCGAATAGTTCCAGGGGGTTGTCACGCATCTGCGTCATTCACACGTCCATATGTTTGACGGGGCGCATGTCAAGAAACACAGGCCGCGCGGCAGTTGAGGGCTGAAATCCAGCGGGCGAATGCTAAGCGCTTTCACTGCCGGCAACAATACTCACTTTCGACATAGAAACGCCCGGGCTGCATCGGCGTTTGGCGGCGCGCCGCAGCCATCTGACGCCGGCCGCTATCTGTCGATCGGGGCCGGGTGAGCTTCCAGCAGCCTGACCGTGGCGTACAGGACGCGATTGACGGGGGTCGCGATACCCAGCGCCTCGCCTTTGCGCACCACATAGCCGTTCAGGTGATCGATCTCGCTGCGCTTGTGGCGCGCCAGATCCTGGGCGGTCGAGGACAACTGGCCGGGCATCGTCTGCGCAATGCGCTGCACCGCTTCCCACATGTCGCCGGCCACGCTGATCCCCGCGCCCCGTGCCACGGCGAGACACTCATGCACCACGTCGCGCATCACCTGTTCCACGCCTTCGCCCTGGACCAGGCGACCGTAGGGCAACTGCGTGATGGCGGACAGGGCGTTGTAGGCGCAATTGACGATCAGCTTGGCCCACAGTGCGCCCGCCACATTGTCGGATACTTGAACCGGGACATCGGCGGCGGTGAACAGCGTCGCCAGTTCGGCACTGGCCGCCGATGGGCCGATGACCAGTTCGCCGCGCCCGTGGTGTTTGACATGGCCCGGCCCGGCCATTTCGGTGGCGACGTAGACCACCGCCGGGATCACCTCGCGCCCGAGCGCCGCCTGAAGCCGTTCGGCATTATCGACGCCGTTCTGCAAACTCAGCACGACGGCGTCGGGCTCAAGGAACAGGGCCATGTCCGCCGCGGCGCTTTCGGTATCGGTGGACTTGACGCAGCAGAGCACCAGCTTCGCGCCCTGCATGGCGCCGACGGCGGTGTCGGCCTGCATGGCTACGTGAGCCTGGAAAGCCTTGGTATCGAGGAACAGGCCATCGCGGCGCACCGCGTCCACATGCTGCGGCCGCCCGATCAGGACCACGTCATGTCCCGCGCGGGCCAGCATCCCGCCGTAGTAGCAGCCCACCGCACCGGCACCCATCACCGCAATTCTCATGGTTTTCGCTCCCGACTGGCTTCAGGCGTGCCAGTGTAGCGGGTCAAGCGGCGTGCGGGTTTTCCGGGGCGTCCAGTTCGGCCCGCAACTGCCTTTCGCGCTCCCTGGCTTTTTCAATGCTGATTCGCTTGACGTGGCCATAGCCGCGAATGGCTTGCGGCAGCGCGGCCAGTTCGAGCAGGGCAGGGAGGCTTGACGCATCGAGCGCAGGCAGCACCGTATCGACCATCCGCGCATAGTCTTTGGCCAGTTGACGCTCCAGGCGGCGTTCTTCGCTGTAACCGAGAAGGTCGAGCCAGGTGCCGCGCAAGCGCCGGGCGCCGGCCAGCAGTTTCAGCACCGGGAGCAGCCATTGACCGTAGCTGCGCTTTCGCGGTGCGCCGCTGGCGTCAAGGCCGGCCAGCAGCGGCGGAGCGAGATGGAGCTGGAGGCGGTAGTCGCCTTCGAAGGCGGCTTCAAGCGCCTTGCTGAAGCTGCCATCGGTATATAGACGGGCCACTTCGTACTCGTCTTTCGCGGTCAGCAGCTTGGCGTAGTTGATTGCCACGGCGCGCGTCAGCGGCAGTGTCATGTCCGCATCGGCCATGGCTTGCTCGGCCTGCATGACGCGCGCCACTCGTTGGCGATACGGCATGGCATACGCGGCGTTCTGGTAGGCCGTGAGATGGGCGACACGGATTTCGATCAGGGTGGCGAGGCTGTCGTCGGCTATCGCCGTATCACCAGCGCCGACTTTTCCGAGCGCGCCCGAATCGGCGGCGGCGAGCCGGCCGATATGGAAGGCCAGCAGGTTCATGTCCACCGCCACATTGTTGAGTTCAATGGCGCGCTCGATCGCCGCCAGCGACACCGGGATCAGGCCCTGCTGCCAGGCGTGCCCCATGAGCAGGACATTGCTTCCCACCGCATCGCCGAGCAGCCGCGCTGCCAGCGTGTTGGCGTCGCAGACGGTGATTTGGTCGGCCCCCGCGGCAAAACGCATCTTTTCCAGAAGTTCCGCCGCATGCAGGTTTGCATCCGGATCGCGGACAAAGACGTCGGTCGGGATTTCGTGGCTATTGACCACCAGCCGGGTGCGTCCGCGGCTCAGGGTCTGCAGCGCGGCTTCGCCGGCGCCGACCACCATGTCGCAGGCCAGCATCATGTCGGCCTGCTGTGTGTCGATGCGCGCCTGGTTGAGCAACTCGGGGCGCGCGGCAAGGCGGACGAAAGACAGCACGGCGCCGCCTTTTTGCGCAAAACCCATGAAGTCGAGCACCGAAGCGCTGTGTCCGTCGAGGTGCGCAGCCATGGTGATCAAGGCGCCGATGGTGACGACGCCGGTGCCGCCGACCCCGGTGACGAGGATGTCATAGGGCGCATCGGCGAGCCTGGATGCCGGCGCGGGCAGGGCGCTTGCCGCCTGCAGCAGTTGCTTGCTGTCGGCCATGGCGCCACGCCGCGGCTTGCCGCCGATGACGGAAACGAAACTCGGGCAGAAGCCATCGACGCAGGAATAGTCCTGATTGCAGGAGGCCTGATCGATGATGCGCTTGCGGCCGAGCGGTGTTTCCAGCGGCAGCACCGAGAGGCAGTTCGACTTCTTGCCGCAGTCGCCGCAGCCTTCGCAGACCTCGGCATTGATGAAGATTCGCTGCGTCGCGGCGGCCAGCTTTCCCTTCTTGCGCCGACGACGCTTTTCGGTGGCGCAGACCTGTTCGTAGATCAGCACCGTGACCCCCGCAACGTCGCGCAGTTCGCGCTGCACCACGTCGAGTTCGGCGCGGGGATGGAAGCTTGTGCCTTTGGGGAAGTCGGTTTCCTGTCCGCGATACTTTTCCGGCGCATCGCTGACGATGACGACGCGCTGCGCGCCTTCGGCTTCCACCTGTCGTGCCATTTGTGCCACCGAAATGGAACCGTCGGGGGGCTGGCCGCCGGTCATGGCCACGGCGTCGTTGTAGAGGATCTTGTAGGTGATGTTGGCTTTGGCGGCGATGGCCTGCCGGATGGCGAGAATTCCGGAGTGGAAGTAGGTGCCGTCGCCGAGGTTCTGGAACATGTGGCGGCGCTTGGTAAACAGGCTGTGCGCCGCCCAATCGACGCCTTCGCCGCCCATGTGGATGGCGCCGGCGGTGTCGCGGTCCATCCACGAGGCCATGTAGTGGCAGCCAATGCCTGGCGAGGCCACCGAGCCTGCCGGAACGCGCGTAGAGGTGTTGTGCGGGCAGCCGGAACAGAAGTACGGAATTCGCTTGACGGCATCCGCGCAATTGGAGAGCACCACCGGGGCGGTGAAATCGACCACGCGTTCGCGCCGATCCAGCGCCGGTTTGTGACTGGCGAGCCAATCCGCGACCACCGGCATGACGCGGGACGGACGCAGTTCGCCGGTGGCGGCCAGCAGTGGCTTGCCCAGCGCATCGGTCTTGCCGATGATGCGCGGGCGTTCCGCCTCGGGCCGGTTGTACAACAGCGTGCGCAGTTGCTGCTCGACCACTGCGCCCTTTTCCTCGATCACCAGCACTTCCTTGAGGCCTGCGCAGAATGTGTCGATGCGGCCGGTCGCCAGCGGGAAGCTCAAGCCGACCTTGTAGATGCGCACGCCTTGTGCGTCGAGTTCGGCGCGGGTGAGCCCCAGACGGCGAAAGGTTTCCATCACGTCGAAATGTGCCTTGCCGCAGGTGACGATGCCGATGTCAGCCGTCGGGCTCGGGCAGATCAGCTTGTCGATGGAATGGGTGCGGGCGAAGTGGCGCACGGCATCAAGCTTGGCCGCGAGGCGCAGTTCGATGGCCGGACTGGGATTGTCGTTGGGACGGAAATGCAGCCCGCCGGGTGGTGCGACAAAGCCTTCGGGCGCGGTGAAATTCAGTTGCAGTGCATCCAGATCGACCGTCATTGCGCTTTCGACGGTTTCGGAAATCGCCTTGAAGCCGACCCAGGCGCCGGAGTAGCGCGACAACGCCCAGCCGTACAAGCCGAATTCCAGCATCTCGGCGACGTTGGCCGGATTTACCACCGGCATGCCCCAGGCCTGCATGACGAAGTCGCTCTGGTGCGGCATCGATGACGAAACGCAGCCGTGATCGTCGCCCGCCACCACCAGCACGCCGCCGGTGGGCGAGGAACCAAAGGCATTGCCGTGATGCAGCGCGTCGGCGGCGCGGTCGACGCCCGGCCCCTTACCGTACCAGAGCGCGAACACGCCGTTCACCGTGCGTTGCGGATCGCTTTCCACCTGCTGGCTGCCGAGCACGGCGGTGGCGCCGGCTTCTTCGTTGATCGCCGGCAGGAAGCGGATGTTGGCGGCGGCCAGTTGCTCGGCGGCACGCCATAGCGCTTGATCGTAGGCGCCGAGCGGCGAACCGCGATAGCCGCTGATGAAGCCGGCGGTGTCGAGCTCGGCCGCCGCATCAAGCTGGCGCTGCATCAGTGGCAGGCGTACCAGCGCCTGGGTGCCGGTGAGGAATACCTGGCCGGTGCGCGCCTGCAGCGCGTCTTCGAGCCGATAGTCGCCGCGTGGCAGCGATGGCTGCGGTTTGCTGTTCATTCACTCTCCTCCGATGCTGCGTTTTTTCCGGATAGCGATGCGATGCCGCTGTCGGAAGCTACTTTAGACATTGGGTACGAGAAAGTGTTACCTTTTGTTCCTGCGTTTCCCATCAAAAAGAAACGGTTGTTCCAACTAACTGGAAATATGGAAATGAATGAACTCGACAATTACTCGAAGAAGCTGCTCCGCGAGCTGCAACTCGACTCGCGCCGCTCGATGCAGGATCTGTCGGCGCGGGTAGGGCTTTCCGGTACACCCTGCTGGCGGCGCGTCAGGGAGATGGAGGAAAGCGGGTTGATCCGGCGCTACACGGTCCTGCTCGATCGCGAGAAGCTCGGCTTGCATGTCTGCTGTCTGGTCAGCGTCAATTTGCAGCGCCATGTGAAAGGAGCCATTCAGGAGTTTGAACAGGCCATCGGTGAATGTCCGGAAGTCATCGAGTGTTTCAGCGCAACCGGCGCAGCGGACTACCTGTTGAAGGTCGTCGCACCGGACATCAAGGCCTTCGACGCCTTCCTCAATCAGGTGTTGCTCACGCTGCCGGGTGTCGCCAACGTGCGCACCAGCGTGGTCTTGCGTGAGCTGAAGTACGAGACGGCGCTGCCGGTCTGAGCGGGTAAGATGCCGGAGTCGGTTTCGCCAGCACTGCCAGCGCAGGGTGTGCCGGCCGATTGCAGTACTCATCGACAAGAAGGGATTTCGCAATGAAACTCATCGTCGCTTTCGTTTGGATGTTTTGCGCCACCGTTGCATGGAGCGCCGAACCCCCGTTGGCATCGCCGTTCGCCGTGGTCAGGGGCGAGGTTCTGGAAGTCAGGAATGTCGAGAGCTATTCCTATTTGCGGCTCAAGACCGCAGATGGCGAAGTCTGGGCCGCCGTGGGCAGGGCGCCGGTAAAGCCGGGTGCCAAGGTCGCCATCGAGAACGCGACGGTGATGAACAACTTCGAGAGCAAGGCGCTGAAGAGAACATTCGACAAGATCGTGTTCGGCAGCCTGGGTGGAGCGGCTGTGGCCGGAGCCGGCACTGCGCTGGCAGCGGCTCACCCCGTTGGCGCACCCAGGGGTGACCCTGTGAGCGATGTCAAGGTGGCCAAGGCCGGCGGCGCCGACGGGAGGACCGTTGCGGAAGTCATCACCAGGCGCACCGAGCTCAAGGACAAGACGGTCCTGATTCGCGGCAGGGTCGTCAAGTTCAGCGCGTCGATCATGGGCAAGAACTGGATTCATCTGCGCGACGGATCGGGTTCGGCGATCGACAACAGCAATGACGTGCTGGTGACGACCCTCGATCAGGCCAGTGTCGGGGATATCGTGCTGGTGAAGGGCATCGTGCGCACCGACAAGGACTTTGGCTCGGGCTACGCGTACAAGGTGCTGATCGAAGAGGCGACGCTGCAGAAGTAGTCGCGTGCAGCAGCAGCGCTATGCGCTTCGATCGAAGTCGCTCACCCAGGCAGCGAAATCGGTGACCGGCATCGGTTTTGCTACCCGGTAGCCCTGCACCAGATCGCAGCCGACGCTTCGCAGCCAGTCGACTTCCTCCGCGGTTTCAGCGCCTTCGGCAACCACGGACAGACCCAGTTCCCGACAAAGGAGAATGGTCGAGCGAACGATTGCGGCGTTCCTGTGATCGCTATCGACGCCGGTGACGAAGGCGCGGTCGATCTTCAGTTCATGCACCGGCAGGGTCTTGACGTAGGCCAGCGAGGCCTGTCCGGTTCCGTAGTCGTCAATCGACAGTTTCAGGCCGAGGGCGGCCAGTTCGTGCAGATGCTTGAGCGCAAGTTCCGGCTCGTCCATCAGCGCGCTCTCGGTGATTTCCAGACAGAGCAGTTCCGGCGGTAGCGCGTACTGTTCGATCAGGCACTTGACCTGTTCAACCAGCGCATGACTCAGGAGGTCGTGGGTGGACAGGTTCACCGATGTCACCACCGGCATGCCCGACTGTTGCCATTGCGCGGCGTGTTCGATGGCCTGCTTGAGTATCCATGGCGTGATTTCGCGGATGAAACCGGTTTGTTCCGCAAACGGAATGAAGCGCCCCGGCGGAATCATGCCTTTCTCCGGATGGCGCCAGCGGATCAGCGCTTCAGCGCCACTGATCCTGTTTTGCGCGAGATTCAGTTTGGGCTGATACCAGGCGACGAATTCGCCCCGCGCCAGGGCCTCGCGCATCTCGCCGATCAATGACAATTCTTCGTGCGCCGGTTCGTCCCCCAGTTCGGAACCGAAGGCGAAACCGGAGTGCCGCCGTTTCGCCGCGTTCATGGCCAGATCGGCCCGTCGCATCAGGCTGGTGATGCTGGTCCCGTCCCGCGGGAAGCTGACAATGCCGATGCTGGCGTCGATGTCCAGACGCTGGCCATCGACGCTCATGGGTTCTCGCAGTGCCACAAGGATCTTCTGCGCAAATGCCTCGATCGTCGGCTTGTCGGCGGGGTTCAGCAGCAAGGCGAATTCATCACCCCACAGCCGGGCCACGACTTCCGAATCGCCCAGCGCGCCCTTCAGGCGCACCGCGATCTCGCGCAGCAACTGGTCGCCTACAGCGTGCCCCAGCGCCTTGTTGATCGGCGCAAAGCGGTCGATGCCGAGTATGAACAGAACACCGGCGCAATCAACGCAGCGCGCCTCGAACAGTTCAAGCAGGCGCGTTCGATTGGGCAGGCCGGTCAGGGTATCCACGTAGGCCAGCCGCAGGATGCGTTCTTCGCGGCTGCCGATGCTGTCGCGCATGATGGCCAGCGAACGCAGCAGGGCGCCGATTTCGTCGCGCCGGCCCATCGGGACTTCCTTCCTGTAGTCGCCGCTGGCGATGGTTTCGGCCACGTCCACGGCTTCCTGCACGGGTACCACGATGCTGCGCGCGATGATCCAGGCCAGGACACTGCCGGTGAGGAAGGCGGCGGCCGCCAGCAGGATCACCAGCAGCCGGGCGCTGGCGGTGTCGCGGCGAAGCTGCTCGACTTCGGATTGAGTCATCATCTGGTGCTTGGTCACCAGGTTGCGCGTGGCATTCAGCAACGAAGCCAGCGCCACGCCGGTCTTGTCCTGGAAGTGCATGATGGCTGTTTGCGGACCGCTCAGCTCGACCAGTTCCACTGTTTCCTGAAATACATCCGCATAGGTCTTGCCCAGCGCGAGTATCCGGTCAACTTCCGTCTGCACTGCCGGCACGGCCACATTGCGGCCGAGTTCGGTAATCGCCAGTTGGGCCGCCGCGTTATCAGCATCCATTTCCGCGTAGAGCGGAACACGCTTTTCCCGTTCCGGTGTCTGCAAAATCTTGAGCAGGCAAATGGCTGCTGCCTGGGCATGCTGATTGGCGCTTTGCGCGAGGAAGACGCGACGCACCTCGTCGTTGATCAGGATGTCGGTCTTGTCGGTCAGGGCCTGAAAGCGTTGCAGGGAAACGGCGGCAACGGCCAGCAGCAGGCAAAGCAGGACCGAAAACGACAGTATCAGCCGTGCACGAATGGAGAGCGAACCGAACATCATGAGTCTCCGGGAATGATCCTGTTCATGCCCGGCAGAAGCAGGAGTTTCAGCCGTAGCGGCGGGAGATCAAATGATCCAGGGAGAGCACTCCCGGCCCCTTGACCATGAGGAAGATTAGCACGACCGCCCACACGCCGTGGGTCGGATACGCGTCGGGATACACCAGCAACTGGATGGTCAGCGTCATCACCAACAGCGCCGCTGCTGAAAAGCGCGTTGCCAGGCCGATCAGGATCAGCAGCGGGAACAGATGCTCGGCAAACGCGGCCATTGGCGCCGCGAGCTCCGGCGGTATCAGGGGCAGCTTGTACTCGTCGCGAAACAGGTCAACCACCGAGTCGGACAGGCGCGGCATGCCGAGGGTGAATTCGCCGTTGACGATATCAATGGCAAATCCCTGCACCTTGGTCTGGCCGGACTTCCAGAAAATCGCCGCAATCGAAAACCGGCCCAGGAGGGCGATCAGGGAATCCGGAATGGCGCTCAGCAGGTCGATGCACTGGTCCAGCAGGTCTTTCAGTCGGGCGATCATGGTTGTTGGCTTCCTGAAGTGATGATTCCGGTCAGCGCACCGACACGAATTAGCAGGCCCAGCGCGTCGGCCATGTCGAAGGCCGCGTCGGCCGCCGAGGCGAGGGCGACGGCAGGACCGAGTCCAAAACCCTGTTGCAGGTGCCGGATGAGTGTCGCCGTGCCGGTCGTGATGCGATAGATCTCGACATCCAGCCCGACGCGCAGCACAAGGGCGGATTCCGCCTCGGTGGTATCCACCGCAGACAGCGCAGCGTCGATGTCATCGCCCTGGTGCGCGGCCCATAGCGAGACGACGGCATACGCCGAAGCCAGGTGCCGCAGCGACGGGTGCAGCGCGAATCGGGCGGCGGGCAGGCGCTCGGGAGCCGACAGCAGGAGGGCAATTTCATCGGGCGACACGGGCGTTGCATCGGCGGCGTGACAGGCCCCGACGCGGAGCATTTCGAGGCGGGCGACGTCGGCCAGATAGGGCAATCCGGCGGCGGCGGGAAAGCTTTCAATGAAGGCGGCGAAGCCCCTTCCGTAGTGCGCCATGACAGGCGAGCGAGGCGGGTTGGCGCGGGCGAATACGGCCGCCATGCCGCGAAAAAATTCTTCGCCGACCAGTGCCTGCGTCACCGGATAGGTATCGGCCAGCGCATCGATCAGCGACACCATGACATTGTTGCGGTAGACGGCGAAGCGGCGGGCGGGGTCCGACCGGTTCCAGGCCGTCAGCCCGGGCGGGCAGGTCTGTTGCGCCGCCAGCAGGCTGTCGGCAAAGAGTTGATGGCTGCTCATGCAAGAGCCTCGCACGGACGATCCGCTGCCACTTTGGCCATGATCGCCTCGGCCTGATGTGCCTCGGCCAGCAGCACCGGAAATGACGGGATGTCGTTGTCGCGCTCGATCAGGGTCGGCGTCGGTCCCAGACGCTCCAGCGCGAAGGCATACAGATCCCAGACTGCTTGCGCCACCGGAGCGCCGTGGCTGTCGATCAGCAGAGGATCGCCGGCGGCATCGATGTCGCGGGCGAAGCCGGCCAGGTGGATCTGGCCCACCGCATCCAGCGGCAGCGCCTCGATATAGGCACGGGGATCGCGGTGATGATTGACGCAGGCGACATACACGTTGTTCACGTCGAGCAGCAGGCCGCAGCCGGTCTGCTTGACGACTGCGGCAATGAACTCTGTTTCCGACAGCGTCGACGAGGCGAACTCAAGATAGGTCGCCGGGTTCTCCAGCAGCATGCGTCGCTTGAGCCTGCTTTGCACCTGATCGACATGCGCGCAGACGCGGGTCAGGGTGTCGGCGTCATAGGGCACGGGCAACAGGTCGTTCAGAAACACGCTGCCGTGGCTGGCCCAGGCCAGGTGTTCGGAGAAAGATTCGGGTTGGTAGCGGTCGAGCAGCCGGGCGAGACGATTCAGATGTTCCTTGTCCAGCGCGGACTCGCTGCCGATCGACAGGCCCACGCCGTGGATCGACAAGCTGTAGTTCTCACGGATGCGGCTCAGGTAGTGATGGAAGGGGCCACCGTCCACCATGTAATTTTCGGCATGAACCTCGAAGAATCCCAGGTCGGGTGCGGATGCAAGGATCTCCCGAAAATGTTCGGGCTTGAGGCCGACGCCACCCCGGGCGGGCAATCCCGGGGTGGGGTGGGAGTCGGCAGCCACTGGCTTGAAGGCCACGGCAATCTCGTCGCAATGAATTGCGTCAGGCGATCAGGCCTTCTTTTCCTTGAACTCGGCGAGTTGGCCCTTGCCGCTGGCCGAGGTCGGCGAAGCAGTCTTTTCGCAGGTACCCTTGGGCACGTACGACCAGGCATTGCCCTGATAGTCCATCTTCGAGGTACCGGCACAGGAAGTACCGGCGCCTGCCTTGCAATCATTCTTGCCCTTCATCGCCACGCCGTAGCATTTTTCCTTTTCCGTCTCCGCTTTCATTGCTCCACCGTGAGAGGCGGCTGAGACAGGGGCAGCGGCGATGCTCATGGCGGCGCCAAAGGCGACGGCGAGGGAAGCGGCGGTCATTGTCTTGTTCATGGTCTATCTCCTTGATCTATTGGGGTAAGGGGTGCAGCATCGCCGGCATGCGGAATCGCAATCTTGCCTGCTGCAGAGGTAGTCGGACGGGGTCCGAGTTCCTTACACAATAATAGTTCAAGCCTAATGAATTTCCCGCGTTTCGAGGAATTTCACTTCCGGGTGGCGCTCCTGAGTCATGGCCAGATTGACCCGGTTGGGTGCCAGATAGACGTAATCGCCGGCGCCGTCGAGCGCGACATTGACGCCGGCCTTGTCGGCCAAACCGCGGATCGCCAGGTCGTCGCCGCGCAGCCAGCGCGCCGTGGCGACCGGGTAGGGCTCAAACATGACATCGACGCCGTACTCGAATTCGAGGCGGTGGGCGACCACGTCGAACTGCAGGGTGCCGACCGCGCCAAGGATCAGGTCGTTGCTGTGGATCGGCTTGAACAGCTGCGTTGCGCCTTCTTCGGCCAACTGCTGCAGGCCTTTCTGCAACTGCTTCATTTTCATCGGATTGCGGATCTGGGCTCGGCGGAAATGCTCCGGGGCGAAGCAGGGAATGCCGGTGAACTTGAGGTCTTCGCCTTCGCTGAAGGCGTCGCCGAGCAGCACCGTGCCGTGATTGGGGATGCCGAGGATGTCGCCCGGCCAGGCTTCGTCGGTGGTGTTGCGATCCTGCGCCATGAAGGTGATGGCGTTGTTGACCGCCAGCGTCTTGCCGGTCGAGCGCTGGCGCAGCTTGATGCCGCGCTCGAACTTGCCCGAGCAGACGCGGACGAAGGCAATCCGGTCGCGATGCTTGGGGTCCATGTTGGCCTGGATCTTGAATACGAAGCCGGAGAACTTCGGCTCGCCCGGCTGCACCAGGCGCGTTTCGGTCGCACGGGGCTGCGGGCCGGGTGACAGCTCGACCACGGCGTCGAGCAGGGATTGCACGCCGAAGTTGTTCACTGCCGAGCCGAAATACACCGGCGTCTGCTTGCCGGCGAGGTAGGCCTCGCGGTCGAAGGCATGCGAGGCGCCGCGCACCAGTTCGACTTCCATGCGCAATTCATCCACTTGATCCGGCATCAGTTCGTCGAGGCGCGGGTTGTTCAGCCCTTCGATGATCTCCGAGGTGCCTTTTTCCGCTTGCGGATCGAAGAAGTAGATGATGTCGTCGTAGAGGTGGTACACGCCGCGAAAGCGCTTGCCCATGCTGATCGGCCAGGTCATAGGCGCGCACTGGATGTCGAGCACCGATTCGATCTCGTCGAGCAGTTCGATCGGCGGCCGGCCTTCGCGGTCGAGCTTGTTGATGAAGGTCAGGATCGGCGTGTCGCGCAGGCGGCAGACGTTCAACAGCTTGATGGTCTGGGCTTCGACGCCGTTGACCGAATCGATCACCATCACCGCCGAATCGACCGCGGTGAGCGTGCGGTAGGTGTCCTCGGAGAAGTCCTCGTGGCCCGGCGTGTCGAGCAGGTTGATCATGCATTCGCGGTAGGGGAACTGCATCACCGAACTGGTGACCGAGATGCCGCGCTGCTTTTCGAGTTCCATCCAGTCCGAGGTGGCGTGGCGCGAAGCCTTGCGTGCGCGGACTTCGCCGGCGACCTGGATGGCGCCGCCGAACCACAGCAGTTTTTCGGTGAGCGTGGTTTTGCCCGCGTCGGGGTGGGAAATGATGGCGAAGGTGCGACGACGGGCGGTTTCGGTTTCGAGCTGGGACACGGTGGCAGGGAGATTGATGCGAAGGGCCGCGATTATACGGTGCCGGCAAAAACTCGGCGCTCGCGATACGGCGACAGGCGTCGCCGTTTGTATCAGCTAACCGTTTGCGCGACGCCAGTTTGCGACAAGGAGGCGGAAAATACGCCCGGACGATGAGGCTTCTCGCCAGCCAGCACCCAGTCGGCGTCAAGCGAGCGGATCGGTATGTCGATGTCGGCGGGAATGCGCCCGGACACCTGCAAGGCCAGATAGCGGCCGCAACTGACACGCAGGAAGGAACTGAAGTTGGTGCAGTCGCCGCCGGCTTCAGCCAGTTCGTCGTAGAGGCGGGTAATCAACTGCGCCACGCTGAGACCGTCGCGCGCGCCGATTTCCTCCAGCACCTGCCAGAACAGGTTCTCCAGGCGGATGCTGGTAGCGACGCCGGAGAGTCGCAGGGAGCGCGAACGGCAGCGATACAGTTCAGGGTCGGCGCTGATGAAAATCTTGCACATCACCTTTTCTCCTCGGCACGGTCAGCCGGGATGCGGACGCATCCCGGCCGTGCAATGTAGCACCGCTTGCCGGATCAAAGCTCGATGCGGGTGCCGAGCAACTTGAGGAACTGGCTGATCCAGGCCGGATGTGCCGGCCAGGCCGGGGCCGTGACCAGATTGCCGTCGGTGACGGCGGCGTCGATGGCGATCTCGGCGAATTTGCCCTGGGCCAGTACCACTTCGGCACTGCAGGCCGGGTAGGCGGAGCAGCTGCGGCCCTTGAGCACGCCCGCGGCCGCGAGAATCTGTGCACCGTGGCAGATCGCGGCCACCGGTTTGTTGGCGCTGAAGAAGTGGCGGACGATGTCGAGTACCACGGGATTCAGGCGCAGGTATTCCGGCGCACGGCCGCCGGGGATCACCAGCGCGTCGTAGTTCTCGGCCTTGACGTCGGCGAAACTCGTGTTCAGCGCAAAGTTGTGGCCACGCTTTTCCGAATAGGTCTGTTGTCCCTCGAAATCGTGAATCGCCGTGGCGACGCTGTCGCCGGCTTTCTTGTCGGGGCAGGCCGCATGCACGATGTGCCCAACCGCCAGCAGGGCCTGGAAGGGCACCATCACTTCATAATCCTCGACGTAATCGCCGACCAGCATGAGTATCTTCTTGGCTGCCATGTCTCTCTCCTTGGGTTGGGGCAGGCACGCACATGCATGTCCGCAGCGCATTGTTCCTGCATAAGACCGGGAGCGGGTAGTAGCCGGTTAACGCGCCAGGCGGGGCACATCAGCACGCAATGACCATGTTCTCCGAGGGGGGGTGTAGTATTACCCAACATGCCTATCATGACGCTTCTCAATGCCGCACGATCTGGCTGCCGACGGCACTAAGCCAGCAAAGCCATCCCGCTTGGGGCTTTGGCCTGCGTGGGTTGCGCTCGCCTGCTCGCTGGCGTTGACCGCGGTTGTCTGGCGCTATACCCAGCAGGATATCGAGCGTCAGTTGCGCCTTGAGTTCGAAGCCGAGGTCACCCAGGCGCGGGCCGACCTCGACAGCCGAATCGGTGCCTATACCCAGACCCTGCGGGGGGCTGCCGCGCTGTTTGCCGCGAGCGACACGGTTACGCGCAAGGATTGGCGGGATTATGTGGCCGGCCTGAAACTGGAAACCAACTATCCGGGAATCCAGGCGGTGATCTTTGCCCGTTCAGTTGCCGAGGCCGAACTCGGTGCGCTGGTTGAGACAATGCGCAGTAGCGGATTGCCGGATTTTGCGGCGCACCCGCCGGGGCGCCGCGAGCATTACGTGGTGAATGTCTACGCCGAGCCCCATACCGTGCTCAACGGCAAGACTGTCGGCCATGACATGTGGCAGGACGCGGATAACCGCGAGACGATGCAGCGCGCACGCAGCGCCGGCGAACCGATGATCACGGGCCGCGTCACGCTGCTGATCGACGATCAGAATCCGGTGCCTGCGTTCATCATGTATCTGCCAGTAATGGCCGGGTCGGGGAAGCATGTTTTCGGCTACGTGCTGAGTCCCGTCCGCATGCCGACGTTGATGGCGGACCTCCTCAAGCGCAACCCGCGCGGCATCTCGTTGAGCATCCACGATGGCACTGCGACCCACGCGGAGAACCTGCTCTATACCAGCGATCCGGAACCAACTGGCGCGGTGCCTCGACTCGGTTCCAGCGAGATTGTGAAAGTGGGAGGGCGGCAGTGGACCCTGACCCATGCCAGCCGGCCCGAACTTGAAGCGCGCGGCGACACGTCGCGTCCGACGCAGGTCCTGGTGGGAGGTCTGCTTGCCAGCGCACTGCTGTTCAGCATTGCCTGGTCACTCGCCACCAATCGCGACCGCGCCCTGCGCCTGGCCGGCAGGATGACGGCTTCATTGCGCGAGAGTGAAGAGCAGTTTCGGGTCCTGGTCGAGCAGGCGCCCGATGCCATTGTGGTGTTCGACGTGGATCTGGGCCGTTTCGTCGAGGCCAATTCCCAGGCCGAACAGTTGTTCGGTTGCTCCCGCAAGGAACTGCTGGCGGCCGGGCCCGAGCGATTCCTTCCGTCCGGCCTGTTCAATGGAAAATCCGCGGCGGAAAATTTGAAGGAAATGCTGGAACGCGTGCTGGCAGGCGATCAGGTCGTGATTGATGCCTCGATTCTCAACAGTCGGGGTGAGGCCTTGTACTGCGAGGCGCGCATGGTGAGATTGCCTTCCACCGAGCGCCGGCTGGTGCGCGGCAGTTTCGTCGATATCACCGCGCGTCGGCTGGCGGAGAAGGCGCGGGCTCAGGAACAGGCGATGCAGCGGCACAGTGAGGAACGGATCCGGCTGCTGCTGAATTCAACCGGCGAGGCGATCTACGGCATCGATCGGGAGGGCCGTTGCACGTTTTGCAATCCGGCGGGCGTGCGCATGCTGGGATGGGAGGATGAGCGGAACCTCCTTGGCCAAGAAATGCACACGAAGACTCACTACCAGAAGCCCGATGGTTCCCCCTATCCCGCCGATGAGTGTCCGATCTATAAAGTGCTCGAAAGCGGCGAGGATGTATGGGTGGAGGACGAAATCTTCTTCCGCGCGGATGGTTCGGGATTTCCCGTGCGTTATGGAGCACACCCGCTGCGGCGCGATGAGCAGATTGTCGGCGTCGTGGTGACCTTTACCGACATAACCCAGCGCAAGGCGGCGGAGAGCGAGATCAGGAATCTGGCGTTCTATGATCCGCTGACGCGCCTGCCCAATCGGCGACTGATGCTCGATCGTCTGCGCCAAGCGCTGACCAGCAGCACGCGACATGGACTGCATGGCGCCCTGATGCTGTTTGACCTGGATGATTTCAAGACGCTGAACGACACGCTGGGACACGACGTCGGCGACCAGTTCCTGGTGGAAGTCGCCAGGCGCATGGAATCCTGCATACGAGAAGGCGATACGGCAGCCCGGCTCGGCGGTGACGAATTCGTCGTGATCCTCGAGGACCTTGATGCGGAAGCAGTGGCCGGCATGCAGGCCGAGATCGTGGCGGTCAAGATACAGGCAGCCCTGAGCCAGCTCTTCACCCTTGAGATGTCCTTCGGCGACGACCGGGACACGCGCAGCTATCACTGCACTTCGAGTATCGGTATCACATTGTTTCGCGATCAGTCGCTATCGGCCGACGAGTTGCTCAAGCGTGCCGATACGGCGATGTACCAGGCCAAGGCGGCCGGCCGCAACACGTTGCGCTTCTTCGATCCCGACATGCAAGCCGTGGTGGCCGCGCGCGCAGCGATGAATTCCGACCTGCGCTTCGCGATACGCGAGCGACAGTTCCTGCTGCACTATCAGTCCCAGGTGGATCGGACTGGCCGTGCGACCGGTGTCGAGGCGCTGGTGCGCTGGCAGCATCCGCGGCGCGGCATGGTGTCCCCCGGCGAGTTCATCCCGCTGGCAGAGGACAACGGACTGATCCTGCCGCTGGGTCGCTGGGTGCTGGAAACCGCCTGCCAGCAGCTGGCGCTGTGGGGGCAACAGAAGGAGTCGTCGCATCTGACGATGGCGGTCAATGTCAGCGGCCGCGAATTCCGCCAGAAATACTTTGTCGACGAGGTACTCGCGGTCATCCGGGACACCGGCGCAAATTCGGCGCGACTCAAGCTGGAGCTGACCGAGAGCCTGCTGCTGCACGACGTGGAAGACACGATCGCCAAGATGGCGGCGCTGCGTGGAGAGGGTGTCAGCTTCTCGCTTGATGATTTCGGCACCGGCTACTCATCGCTTTCCTACCTGAAGCGCCTGCCTCTGGGCCAGCTCAAGATCGACCAATCGTTTGTGCGCGACGTGCTTGGCGACACCAACGATGCAGCGATCGTGCGCACCATCATTGCGCTCGGACAGAGCCTGGGACTGGCGGTGATCGCCGAGGGAGTCGAGACCGAGGATCAGCGCGAGTTTCTGGCCGGGCAGGGATGTGATGCCTATCAGGGCTACCTGTTCGGCCGGCCGGGAACGGTGGACGACATACTGAGAGGCCGCAAGGCGGACGACTGAGCGAAGCATTGTGGATGCGCTCCGGAGCATGATCGTCGACCGCCTGCAAATGCGAAGAGCGCTTGCTCTAGTGCTGTTGCTAAGCTTTTCGTCGCCAATCTGGGCCGGGGCGGAGGAGTCGTTCGTCAGAAAGAAGTTCGTCGAAGCGCGGGATCTCGCAGCCAGAAGCGGCAGTCTCGACGATCTGGGCATTCTGGGCTGGAGCCAGTACATGCTCGACGATTACGGTTCGGCCCTGATCAGCTTTCGCAAGCTCGAACGGAGCTGGCCCAATGATTTCGATGCGCTGCTGGGGCTGGCCTGGGTCCACACCAGGACCGGGAACCTCGCGGAGGCCGAGAAATACCTGAAGAGGGCGGAACTCGCCGCGGTGGCCTCGCAGCGGCCGCTGGTTCACGACCTCAAGGGATGGCTGGCGATGAAGAGGGGCGACTTCGCAGCCGCGACCCGGCATTTCGAGGAAGAGGAGAAGGACCCGGCCGCCGCCGGCAAGCCCGACGCGGCCTTAGGTCTGGGATGGCTGGCGTTCAATCGCGGTGATCTGGCAAAGGCCAGGCTGGAATTCGAGCGCGGCCTGAGCCGGGATGGAAAATGTTTTTATTGTCGCGACGGTCTCGGGCGTGTCGCAATGGCCAGAGGGGAACTGAAGGAAGCCCTCAGCCAGGTGCTGGCGGGGATCGAAGCGACCAGCGACAGCCCGGGGCTCAATGCCCTTCTCGCGTCGGTGCTGGTCGCCATCAACGATTCCACGCTTGGCCGGCGGACCTACGAAACTCTTGTCGCCCGCCACCCCGGGGCAATCGCCTACCGGAACGGCTTGGGCAACGCGCTGCTCACGGAAGGCAGGGCTGCCGGCGCCGAGTCCGAGTTTCGCAAGGTGCTGGCGATCGATCCGAACAATCCGGCGGCACAGGCGGGAATCGCCTCCCTGCAGATTTTCAAGACCCGCATTGTCAAGGACGGCTGGGAGGCCTACTTCCGTGGCCTGTACGAGAAGGCTCTGAGCCTGTTCGATGGCAAGCGCAAGGAGGCGGCGGCGATCAGGAATCCCTCGGCGGAGGACGGTCGCGGCTGGAGTCTGCTCGCGCTGGACAAGGCCGAGGAGGCACGCGATGCGTTTCGCGCGGCGATCGCCATGGACCCGCAATTCTTCTATTCGGCCAGCGGCCTCGCCAGCGCCGAGGGCCGGCTGCTGAGCAGCTACCACAAGGCCTGGAACCTGATCGATGCAGGGCGCTTCGATGAGGCTGTGGCAATGTTGGGCAGAGCCCGCGGCCAGACGCCGGCGGATCTGCAATGGCTGATCCAGGATGGACTGGCCTGGGTGTCGTTCTTCAGGAAGGACTACGCTGGCGCCGAGAAGCGGTTTGCGGTAGTCCTCGCAACGAACAAGGATGCTTATCTCTCGGAAATGGGGCTGGGCAGGATTGCACTGGAGCGCAAGGACTTCAGCGCAGCGATCCGGCACCTGTCGCGGTCCTTGCTGCTGAACCCCTACCAGTTGCTGGTTTCCTATACGATCCCCGCCGCGAAGCTGATCGACGCCGGCCAGTTCCGCGACGCCAGGGACATCCTGGCGCGGGGCGAGCGCATTTACCCGTATTCCGCCGACATCCACTATCTGCTGGCGCGAGCGCAGGCCGGGCTCAACGAGGAGCGCGGCGCCGCTCAAAGTCTGGTCAGGGCCGCAGATCTGGCGCCGTTTTACATAGATCCCGTGTTCGACAAAATTACCCTTGGCGCGCAGGCGAAGCAGACGGCTCTGCTGTCGATCGGCTGGGCGCTCTACTATGCGGGAGGAGCGGCCGCAGCCGCGAAGCGATTCGAGCAATACGCCGCAGCGGGGGGCAGCGCGGTGGGCGGGCTGCTCGGGAGCGGCTGGTCGCAACTGGCGCTCAAGAACCTGCCGGGCGCAAGAAAGTCCTTCGAAGCCGCACTCAGGGCCGGCGATACTGGCGATGCCCATGCCGGGATCGGCTGGACGCAGATGGGCGTCGAGCAGATCACGGAGGCCGAAAGAAGTTTCAAGACCGCGCTGAGGGCGCTGCCCAATCACGCATCCGCCCAGTCCGGCCTGGCGGCCATCCAGTTTCGCAAGACCATGCTCGTCAAGGAGGGCTGGGAAGCCTACTACAAGGGCGACTACAAGAAGGCTCTGGGCGCGTTCGAGGCGAAGCAGGATGCGGCCGCCAGCGCCAGGAACGCGGCGGCGGAGGACGGACGCGGGTGGACGTTGCTGGCGATGGGAAATACCAAAGGCGCCGCCAGCGCCTTCGACAGGGCCTTGAAAATCGATACCGACTACTATTCGTCGCAAAGCGGACGCGTTGCCGCGCGCAGGGCCGAACTGGTCCTTTATCAGCAGGCTTGGGGCCATCTCGACGCGGGACAGTTCGAACAGGCGAGGACGAAGTTCGAGAATGCACGCAAGGAAGGCCCCGCCGAGTTTGCCTGGCTGGTCGACGATGGCCTGGCGTGGCTTGCCTTCTACAAGAAGGATTACGACGCAGCGGAGAGGGGTTTCCAGGCGGTCGTGGCGAACACGCCGGGCGCCTACCTTTCGCACAAGGGACTCGGTTATGTGGCGGTCGAGCGCAAGCAGTATCCCGCGGCGGCAAGATCGCTGGTGACGTCATATTCCCTTGCGCCCTATCAGGGCGTGACGTCCTACACCGTGCCCACCGTGAAGATGATCGACGGCAAGGCATACGCGCAGGCCAGAGAGGTGCTTAGTATCGGCGAGAAGGTCTATCCCTATTCCTCCGACATCCAGTTCCTGCTGGCACGGGCGGCGCTCGGCCTGGGCGATGAGGACGCCGCGGCGCACAAGGCGGCCACCGCGGCGGCCTTGGCTCCCGCCTACATAGATCCGGCCTTCGATCGCCTGGGCCTGTCGCCCAGGGCGGCGCGCGCGGCGCTGCCCAGCCTGGCATGGGGATTGTATTTTGCCGGCGACAATGCCGGCGCCATCAAGCGCTTCGATGCGGCATTGAGGATGGGTGCCAGCGATCCGAACCTGTCCCGCGGCAAGGGCTTCGCCCTGTTCCGGCAGGGCAAGTATCGGGATGCCCTGCCGCTGCTCGAGGCCGCAATGAGACTGGAGCCCGAAAAGCTGTTGCCGATCGTCGAGGTCGTCCCGATTCCAGGGACCAATCAGTCCTGGACTATTGAATACACCGCCGGCACAACCCTGGCCTGGGCGCATTATCGGCTCGGCGCGCATGCCAGGGCGGATGAACTCTTCGCCCTGGCCGTGACCGAAAATCCGGTTAACATCGATGCGCTGACCGGTCGCGGCTATGCGCGGCTTGCGCTGAAGGATGTCGACGGCGCTCAGACCTATTTTGATCGCGCGCTCAGGATTTCACCGCAGTATCCCGACGCGTTACGAGGATTGGCCGCGGCCAGGAAGCCATGAAGAATGCAAATTTGAAATTGCGGCCGCATGTCCGCCTCGAAACCGATGCGGAAGGTCGGGGCGGCATGATGCTGGATACCCAGTCCGGAACGATTTGCGCCTGCAACGAGTCCGCCTGGGTGACCCTGAAAGCGCTGAAACGCGGAAGCGATGCCGATGCATTGGCCAGGGGGCTGACCAAGGCGTTCGAGGTCGATCCGGATCTGGCCCGGAAGGACGTTCTGGCGCTGGTTGCCGAGTTGCAACTGATGGATTTGCTGGAGCAGGCATGACCACGACCGAAATCCATGTCGCGCTGACCGGCCTGTCCGGACTCGACAATCCGGAGCCCGGACTTGCCGTCGCCCGTGCGTTGCGCAGCGGCTGGCGGGGGCCGCTGCGGCTCGACGGCCTCGTCTACGATGCATTATCCACCGGCGGCTGGACGCCGGGCGTTGCCGACTGCCTGCACCTGATTCCGCCGATAGCCCAGGGCGACGATGCGGTCTTGCAGCGCCTCCTGACCCTTCATCAGCGGCACCGGTTCGATGTCCTCATCCCATGCCTCGACCTTGAGGTGCCGGTCATCTCGCGCTTGTCGAGTCGCCTGGCCCGCGCCGGAATCCGCACGCTGCTGCCCGAGGCCGGGGATGTGCAGGCGATCAGCAAAGTCAACCTGAGTGCGTTTTGCTATGCCAACGACGTGGTCACGCCACGCACGGTGCATGTGCGCGATTTGTCCACCGTGCCCTTGCATGCCGACAGCTTCGGCTACCCGCTCTGGGTCAAGGGAACGGTGGCGGGCGCGAGAAAGGTCTACAACCGGGAGCAGGCCGTATTCGAGGCGGAAATCCTGGCGGCCAAGTGGGGTGGCGGGGTGCTGCTGCAGGAGACGATCGAGGGCAGCGAACACATGGTCGCCGCCGTCGTACGGAGTGATGGCAGCTGCCTCTCGATGATTTCGGCGCGCAAGCTGGGCACCAATCTGCGTGGCAAAAGCGTGATCGGCGGCGTCATCGACGATCCCGTGCTGAAGCGCATCGCCTCACGTCTGGTGAGCAAGCTTCACTGGCGGGGACCGCTCGAGCTTGAATTCGTTCGTGCGGCCAGCGGCGGACAGTTCTACCTGATCGAGATCAACTGCCGCTTTCCGGCGTGGGTGCTTCTGAGCGAATTCGCCCGCGCCAACATGCCTGTTGCGCTGGTGAAGGAAATGCTGTCGCCGGGGACGGCTGTGCGCGGCAGGGTGCGAGTCGGCTCGATGTATGCAAGGGATGTGCAGGAGATGGCGGTTCCGATCGCCGCCGTTCGCGAACTCAAGCGTTCGGGGAGCGCGCCGGTGCCGGCGGTCAGGGCGCTGCGCAGGCGGCGGGGCGATCTGACGGTCGCCGTCACGGGAATCTCGGCCTTTGAGTTGACGCAGCCCGGCCTCGGCGTCGCGCGCTGCCTCAGGGCTGCGCCGGAAGTGGGGCGTTTGCTCGGGCTTGCCTACGCGCCCAACGATACCGGCCTGTTTCGTTCCGAGCTTTTCGACAGGTGCTGCCGCATCGGCTTCGAGCACGATGAGGCAAAGAAGGGCCAAGGCGACGCAGCGCTTTTTGATCGGCTCGTCGCCATCAGGAAAAAGAACGGCCTGGACGTCGTGATTCCCAATCTCGATTTCGAGATCGGCCGCTATCAGCGCATCGCCCCCGAACTTGAACGAATCGGAATCAGGACCTTGTTGCCCGGCGTCGCCGCGCGGCGGAAATTGGGCAAGCAGGGTCTTGCCGAACTTATCGGGCGACATCAATGGAGCGGATTCGAATACCCGGAAACGATGCTGGTCAAGAGTCGCTCCGATCTGGTGCGCGCCTGGGAACGTTTCGGCAATCCGCTGATACTCAAGGGGCTGGTGGCCGGAGCTGTCCGCCTGTTTTCACTCAAGCAGGCGCTGATGGCCTGGATGCGATTCAAGGCTGAGGGCGAAGCTCAGGTGCTTGCCCAGCCTTCGGTGTTTGGCGAGGAGTTCGGCGTAGGTGTCGTCTGCGACCGCAATGGGCGCCTGATCGATGCGATGGCCCTGAAAAAGCTGGTGATGTGCGAACGGGGCAAGACTTGGGGAGCGACCCCGGTGCCGCTGTTGCAGGCCGTCGCGGATCTGGCCGAGATGCTGAGGAAGGTTGCCTGGGTCGGCCCGGCGGACGTCGAGTTCATTCGCGACTCGGTGACGGAAAAGCTTGAGCTGATAGAAATCAATCCGCGTTTCCCCGGCTGGATAGGGTTTTCCGGCCTGACGGGATCCAATTTGCCACGCCAGCTTGTGCTGGCGGCAATGGACCGCCAGCCCGTGCCGGCTGGCGGCGACAAGGCCCTCACCCAGGGGGCCATTTTCATGAGGACCGTGGAGGAGATTCCGGCGGCAGCCTCCACCATGGCGGCCTTCGTCAATCGGGGCGAGATTGCATATGACTAAGCGGATTCCCTATACGGCACCCAGGCTCGAACTGATCACGCCGCGCAGCATGCAGAAGCATCGCACCGTCGACATCAGTTCCGCGGATTCCCCGCTGGATGACATTGGCGATGTCAAGGCGCTGTTGCGCGAGTTCGGTTCGCCTCTTTTCATCCTGTCGGAAAAGACGCTGCGCGCGCAGTACCGTGCCTTTCGCGACAGCTTCACCGCGCCCGGAATCGACACCGTGGTCGCTTACTCGTACAAGACCAATTATCTTCCCGCGGTTTGTTCAATCCTGCATCAGGAGGGGGCTTGGGCGGAGGTGGTGTCGGGCATGGAATACGATCTGGCGCGCGCGCTGGGCGTTCCCGGAACCAGGATAATCTTCAACGGGCCATACAAAAGACCGGAAGAGCTGGCGCGCGCCATCAAGGAAGAGGCGCTGATCAATGTCGATAGCTTCGATGAGCTGGACCTGCTGGTATCGGTCGCGGAAAATCTTGGAATCGCCGCGCGCACCGGATTGCGCATCAACTTTCAGCATGGCCGGCAGTCGTGGACCAAGTTTGGCGTGAACGCTGACAATGGCGAAGCGCAGGAAGCCTTGCACAGGATAAAAAGGGCTGGGAAATTGCTGCGCTTCGAGGCCCTGCACAACCATTCCGGAACCTTTCAGACCAATCCGGAAATCTATTCGCGCGCGGCGCAGGTCTTGATCGGTGTCGCCAGGTCGGCCAGGGCCCTTGGCCTGGCTCCGGCCATTGCCGACTTCGGCGGCGGCTACCCCTCGAACAATCGCCTGAAACCGACGTTCGATGTTGCCGGAGGTTCAGGGTCGAGCGGACAGTTCCTGGCGCCTTTTGCCGAAGCGATCATCGGGCCGTTGAGCAAGGCCCGCAAGGCATTTGGCGCGCGGCCGACGCTGGTGCTGGAACCGGGTCGTGCGCTGGTGGATACCGCGTTTCGGCTGGCCTGCACCGTGGTGGCGCGCAAGAACATCGCCGGGCAGGGCGAGGCGGTGATCGTGGACGCCGGCGTGAATCTTGTTCCGACCGCCTACTGGTATGATCATGGCATCAATGCGGCATCGGGCGGCGATGCGCAGGGGAAGGCCGGAGCGAAGCCGGTCGCGGTGTTCGGTCCCTTGTGCATGCAGGTCGATGTGCTGCGCGAACGGGCCGTCCTGCCGAGCATGGCGCTGGGCTCGCCGCTGATGATCTCGAACGTCGGCGCCTACTGCATCACCCAGTCGATGCAGTTCATCCAGCCGCGCCCCGCTGTTGTGATGGTCGGTCCTCACGGGGTGGAGGAGATCAGGCGGCGCGAGACGCGCAGCGACATTTTCAACATGGACAGGGTTCCGGCTCGACTGAAGTCCAAGGGAGCGAAGTTCTGATTCATGGCAATAGTGACAAAACGTTTGTTGCAGGACGCCGGTCAGGCTTGGCTCAAGGGATTTGCGCACGTCGCGTTTCTCGACCGACCGGTACATGGCGTGCTGGTCATTGTTGCGATTGCCGCGGTGGCGCCATGGAGCGTTGCGGCGGCCGCATTCTGCGCCACTCTGGCGATTGTGCTGGGCAGGGTCGTGTTTTCCCAGAGCGAATGGGAGTGGAAGGAAGGCCTCGGCGCCTACGACTGCGTGCTGCTGGGCATCGCCTGGGGCGGCGCATTCGGCCAGGGACCGCACATGGCCTTTCTGCTGTCCGTGGCGGCGCTGGGCTGCCTGGCCATGCGCGGCCCCATCGCGGCTCGTTTCAACGGTCTGGGATTGCCGTCGCTCGCACTTCCCGGGCTGGTCAGCATATGGCTTTCAATCGGTGTGTTTGCGGCACTGGGGGCCGATTTCTGGCTTGTTCCGCCGGGTAATCCCTTCGGCCCGTCGGGTCCGGCAATCGCGATTATTGTCGTGGCCCTTGCCTTGTTTCTGAAGGACGTTCGGGCTGCCGCCGCCGCTGCGCTGACTGCCGCCCTGACTGCCGTCGTGCATGTTCTTGTCGGCGGCGATCCCCTCTCGATCAGGGGAGCAGGCCTGTGGGCCTTTACGGTAGTGCCGGCGATGTTCGCGCTTTCCGCGGTCTTTCTCAAGGGATTTCGCCTGGGCTGGAAGGCTGGTGCGATGGCGGCGCTGCTGTCCGCCGCCATCTGGCTGCTCTGGCTTCGCCTGCCATTGCTGGAGGACGTTCCGCCGCTGATGGGACCTCTGTTTCTGGGCATATGGGGCGCGCTGATTCTCACGCTGGGACAGGACCGGCGGCTATGCCTTGACCCGGGGGTGCAACACGCGGCCCGCGTTCTGGCCGAAGCCAGGGGCACGGGGACTACCCTTGCCCTGACCGGCGCCGGCATCAGCACCGCATCCGGAATTCCCGATTACACCGAGGGGCATTGGTTGTCGCCCGGCATTCCGGTATCGAGCTACAGCTATGGCGCGTTTCTGGCCGATGCGGAATCCCGTGCGCTTTATTGGGATGCCTGCGCCCGGTTTCGCGATGTCGCCGTCAGCGCAAAGCCGAACGGCGGCCACATCGCCCTCGCGGGCCTGGAGGAGGCAGGCTACATCCTCGCCACCATCACCCAGAATGTTGACGGGCTACACCAGACGGCGGGCAGCCAACAGGTTGGCGAACTGCACGGAACAATCTTTTCGGTTCGTTGTCTGGCTTGCGACCATATAGAGGAATGGCCAGCCGACGCTTTCTGGAAGTACGCCAGCCCCTGCTGCCGGCTTTGCGGCGGGCTGTTGAAGCCGGCGGTGATCGCATTTGGCGAAAGTATCCGGCTGGCGACCTGGCACGATGCGGCGGAAAAGGCCGGGCAGTGCGGAGCCCTGCTGGTGGTGGGGTCCCAGCTTGCCGTCTCCTCCGCCAGTGCCTTGCTTGCCGCTGCTCGCGCCCGCGGAGTGCCGTGCGTATTCGTTACCCTCGGACCGCTTGCCGTACCGATCTTTCCGGGCGACACCGTGATCAATTCTGCGGCGGAAAGCGTCCTGCCCGCCATGGCCCGGTTGCTCGAAGCATGATGGACGGAAGCGGCGCGGCGATGAGCCTTCACTGTCCGCCGGATCGGCTGGCGTGCGAGATCGAGCGAATCACCGGTTTCCTTTCCAGTCGAATCCAGCCCGGACAAAAAGCCGTGCTGGGCGTTTCCGGGGGCATTGATTCGGACGTCACGGCGCGGCTGGCTGCACGTGCCCTCGGAGCAGAAAGGCTGAAGCTGTTTACCGTGGTTCAGGCGGACATGGAACTTCGCCATTTGCACAATGCCAGAAGCCTGGCGGCCGAACTGCGGATTCCGCTGGTGGAGATACCGCTTGCCCCGTGGGCTCCCGCCATGATCGACATGCTGGCTGAAGCCGACCCCAGCGAAGGTTTCAACAACGCGGCCTTTCTTGATATCGGTCGCGCCAAGAATTCCCTGCGCACCGTGGTCTATTCGACCTATCACGACCGGGGCTATATCACACTGGGGACGTCGAACCGGACGGAAACCGAATGCGGGTTTTTCGTCCGCCTCGGTGACGGCATCTGGCACCTGGGGCCGCTCGCACATCTCTACAAGACCCAGGTGTATCAACTGGCCGGGGCCCTGAACTGCGATCCGGAGGTAATCCGGCAGCCGGCCTCGGCGGGCTACTGGAATGGCGAGAGCGACCTTGAGGATCTCTCCTACTGGCTGGTGAATGAAAAGCCCGTCGGTGCGCAACAATATTTCAGCCCTGCCGAAGTCGAACTGGCGCAGTCGATCTGGTCGGAGCTCAGCTTCGAGAGGCTTGATCGCGGCCTGCAGGCCATTGCCGCAGGCAGCCGGGATGCAGCGGCCATTGCGGCTGGTTCCGCGCTGTCGGTCGCAACCGCTGGGAGACTCTTGCGACTGACTGAAGCGGCAAGGGCGATCCGGGGTGTTCCTCTCGGAGTTAGACTTGAAGCCATCGACTAGTACAAAGACCTCTTACTTTCGAAACGTCATACCGGCGACCGCCGGTATCCAGAGGACGACGTGATGTGCTCCGAAATCCTGGATTCCGGCCTTCGCCGGAATGACGATGCTTTGAATGTTGCTTCGCAATTATCGTTTCGCAATACTGGCCTATGGAACTGACTGCCGACCGCGAGCCTCCTCCCTTCCTTCTGCGCGCGCCGCGACACGAAGACGCCTCTGCCTATGCCGCGTTCATGTCCGATCCGGAGGTGAGCATCTGGCTTGAGGATCGTTGCCAAAGGCCCATCCCTTTCCACCACACGCAGGCGTTCGTGCTCGGTGAGGCATGGTGCAGGCTGGCAATCGAGTGCGAGGGGCGATTTGCCGGCATGGCGGGGCTGGAGGACTACGATGCCGCCAACGGTGTCGCGCGCTTCTTTGTCGTGGTGGGTGACCGGGCATTGTCGAACCGGGGCTTGGGCACGGCGGTCGCCCGCGCATTGGTCAGCCGGGGTTTCCACGAACTGGGATTGCGGAAGATCGTCTCGAATTATCTTGCGCCGAATGTGGCTTCCCGCATTGTTCATGCGCGCGCCGGGTTTTCAGAGGAAGGCGTGCAGCGCAAGGTGGCCTGGCGGCGCGGAGAATGGGTGGATCAGGTACTGGTGTCGATCTTGCGAGAGGAGTGGCTCGGTTCGGCGTGGCGCGGGCAGTAGCGGCAAAATTCATCACGTCCGGAACCTGAGCCAGGACGCGCGCTTCAGGCGGCTTCGAAGTGCTCCAGCATCAACTGCACGGTCTGGGTGCCGTTCCATTCGTTGATATCGACGCGGAAGGCGGCGCGGATGCGATCCGGCACTCCGTTGGCAAACCCGTCGGCAAAATTGAACTGGATCGCGTCGAAACGCTGGTTGCCTTTTTGCAGCTTGAGCTTGAGGTGCTTGTCTTTCAGGATGCGCTGGTTGAGCACCTCGAAGCTGTCGGCGAACACCGGCGCGGGAAAGGCCTGGCCCCAGACTTCCTGCTGCATCAGGCGCACCGCGTCGATCGAGAAATAGCCGGATTCCAGCGGGCCGTCGGTTTCCAGCGTGCGCGAGAGGTCGGCCGGCGAGAGCAGTTCGCGGCAGACTCTTTCGAAAGCGGTTTCGAATTCGGCGAGGCGGTCCTCGTTCAGCGTCAGGCCGGCGGCGGCGGCGTGGCCGCCGAAGCGCAGCAACATGCCCGGATGGCGCTTGGCGACCAGATCCAGCGCATCGCGCAGGTGCAGGCCTGGAATCGAACGGCCGGAAGCCTTCAACTCATTGGCGTTGCCGCGGGCGAAGGCAAAGGTCGGGCGGTGCAGCTTTTCCTTGACGCGGCCGGCAAGGATGCCGATCACGCCCTGGTGCCAGGCAGGATCGAACAGCGTCAGGCTGGCGCGGTTGCCGGGATCGAGCGACGCCAGCAGCAGTTCGGCGTCTTCGCGCATGCCGGCTTCGATCACGCGCCGCTCGCGGTTGATGGCATCCAGCTGCTGGGCGATGTTCATGGCGCGGTTGGGGTCGTCGGTGATCAGACACTCGATGCCCAGCGACATGTCGGCCAGGCGCCCGGCGGCATTGAGGCGCGGGCCGAGCGCGAAGCCGAGGTCGAAGGTTGCGGCGCGGCTGGTTTCGCGGCCGGCGACGGCGAACAGCGCACGAATGCCGGCCTGCATCTGCCCACCGCGGATGCGCGTCAAACCCTGGGCGACGAGGATGCGGTTGTTGCGGTCGAGGGGCACCACGTCGGCCACGGTACCCAGCGCCACCAGGTCGAGCAGCCCGGCCAGGTTGGGCTCCGGCTCGCTGCCGTAGGCGCCACGGCGGCGCAGCTCGGCGCGCAGGGCCAGTGCGACGTAGAACATCACGCCGACGCCGGCCAGCGCCTTGCTCGGAAAATTGCAGCCGGGCTGGTTGGGGTTGACGATCACGTCGGCGGCCGGCAACTCCGCAGTTGTCAAACCCGCGGGCAGGTGGTGGTCGGTAATCAGGGTCGCGATGCCGAGCCGCTTCAGTTCCGCGACGCCCTCGACGCTGGCGATGCCGTTGTCGACCGTGACCACCAGATCGGGTTGCCGCGCTGCCGCCAATTGCGCCACTTCCAATGAGAGTCCGTAGCCCAGCGTGAAGCGGTCCGGCACCAGGTAATCGACCGTGGCGCCCATCATGCGCAAGGCGCGCAGGCCGACCGCGCAGCCGGTCGCGCCGTCGCAATCGTAGTCGGCGACGATCAGGATCTTGCGCCCGGCGGCGATGGTATCGGCCAGCAATACCGCGGCTTCCATCGTTCCCTTGAGTTTGTCGGGGGAGAGCAGGGCGCTGCTGCGCGTATCGAGTTCATCCATGCCGCGGATGCCGCGCGCGGCGTAGAGCCTGGCCAGCAGGGGATGCACGCCGCCCTGTTCGAGCGCCCAGGTGGCGCGGGGCGGAATGTCGCGCACGGCAATTCGCGTCGCATGGGTCATGTCGGCCCCAGTTCAGTCAGGGCGCGCGGCTTGCGCCAGAGCTTCCACAAGTCATGGCGGCTGACCCGCAACTCGGCGGCGGCGAGTTCGCCGGGGGCCAGCAGCCGCAGGGAATCGAGCTGCCCGCTGCGCAGTGCGCCGAGTGCGGGCGCCAGCCATTCGGTTTCGAAGCGAGAGAGTTGTTCACGCCAGACCAGTGCGTCGCCGACGCCGGCGGGTTGCTCCATCGCATCGAACACGGCGAGCGGCGCGCGGGCTGCGGCGGGGGCAAAGCATTCAGGTAGCTGTGCGCTGTCGATCTGCAGCAAACGGGCGATGCCCCGGGCAAGGGGGTCGCTGCTCCAGAGCGCGTCGTGGCGGCGAGCCCCGGCGCCGCTGCCAAGCTCGGGCAGGCGTCCGCCGCCCCAGGGCCAGAGTGAATTCACCTGCGGCCGGCCGGCGGCTTCGCGCGTCTGATTCACCGGATGGGTATGCAGGATCATCTGCGCTTCGTTGAGGGCATGGCGCCACGGTGCATGATCGGGCGTCAGCGGTAGCGGCGAGACCGAGCGACCGATGGCTCCGGACAGGGCCTGAAACGCCGGGGCGGCGGCGGACAGGCGCAGGTTCCATGCGTGAGGTGAAAGTACGTCCAGTTGACCCAGCGCGGCAAAAGTCGGCGCCAGCGACACGGCGAGCGCGGTGCATTCTTCGGCGCTCAGGTCCAGTTGCCGAGGATCATCGACAACCAGGCTGCGCTCCTGCAAGCGCAGTCGCACCGGATCGAGGCAAAGCCAGTTGGAGTCGCCCGGGTGTTCGCGCAGCGCAAACCAGCGCAAGGCTCCCGCCGGGAGTGGCGTCGCCAGTCCCGCTACGTCGGCGAGGGTGGCGGCAGTGTCCTGGGGCGGTCGCCGACTCAAGCGGCCGCGTCCCAAAAGGGTGGTGAAGGCGGGCAGAGGCAGGTCGTAGGTGAGGTCGGCGAGCGCCTGGCGCGTCCAGATGAGGCCAGGCACGATGAGCGTCAGCATGGCCGGATGTTAACACGCGCCATCAACTGCAAAAACGCGGGTATCCGGATCCCGCGACTGATTTTCCTTGCTCCGGAAGGGCCGGTGACACGAATTCAGGCCGGAGTTACCGTTCTGTCCGGGCCATTTCCTGTCGGGCGCCTTCCATTTCACGTTCACTTGGTATAACATAAGAAACAGTTATACGCGCGGAGATTGCAATCATGAACTTCAACATCTACCTTGATGACGAAACAGGTCAGCAGCTCAACAAAGTTGCGAAGAAGGCTGGCGAAAGCCGGAATGCGCTAGTCCGGCAGGCTGTGAGCGAGTGGTTGAAAAGGCGCGGCAAGCCTCAATGGCCGGAAGAGGTGCTTGCATTCAAGGGTATGGCCGACATGCCGCTGTTTGAAGCAAGTAGAGACCGCCTGCGGTCGCCTGTCGCAGACCCGCTGGCATGAAGTATCTGCTCGATACGTGCACGGTCTCTGATTTCGTCAAAGGCCAACCCAAGGTTTTGGCGCGGATCAAGGCTACATCGCCTAATCTGATCGCCGTATCCGCGCTTACGCGCATGGAGGTTGATTACGGCCTTGCACTCAACGCCGAGCGTGCAAAGAAGCTGGCACCCATACTGGATGCCTTCTTTTCGACCATCGCAACGTTACCATTTGATGAAGCCGACGCGCAGGCCGCTGCGGCAATCCGCGCGGCACTCAAGCCCCAGGGACAACCCATCGGCGCTTACGATGTCTTGATAGCTGGAACGGGATTGGCACGTGGTTTGGTGGTGGTTACTTCCAATGTCGGCGAGTTCAAGCGGGTCAGCGGATTGCATGTCGAGGATTGGCGATGAAGTCGCAGATCGGTCATCAGCCGTCATTCCGGGGCCGCGAAGCGGAACCCGGAAGCCAGCGTCCTTGTTCAAACGCCGCTGGATTCCCGCGTTCGCGGGAATGACCGCAGTCGGCACGAAGGAGTCGGTCGGTTCACCACAGGCGACACGTCAATGACATTGGTACATGGCACGATGAATATTCAATCACGCAATCCGGATAGCCGAAATAGCGCATGAACTACGAACTCCTCATCGGTCTGCGCTACACGCGCGCCCAGCCGCGCGAAGGCGCTGCCAATCGTTTCATCTCCTTCATCGCGCTGATTTCCATGCTCGGGCTGGCGCTCGGGGTGGCGGCGCTGATCGTGGTGCTGTCGGTGATGAACGGCTTCCAGAAGGAACTGCGCGAGCGCATCCTGGGGGTCGTCTCCCATGTCCAGGTCAGCAGCGAAAGCGGCGAGATGGCCGACTGGATCAAGGTGATGCAGGGTGTGGCGCGGCATCCGCGGGTGAAGGCGGCGGCACCCTACGTTCAGGCGCAGGGCATGCTGAGCTTCGATGGCCAGGTGCGCGGCGTGATGGTGCGCGGCATCCTGCCGGAGGCCGAAGACAAGGTGGCCGACTTCGCCCGCCACATGAAGTCGGGCCAGCTCGGGCAATTGGTGCCCGGCGAATTCGGCATCGTGCTCGGCAGCGAACTGGCGCGCGCCTTGCGCGCCCGGCCCGGCGACAAGATCACCCTGCTGGCGCCGCAGGGCCTGGTGACGCCGGCGGCCATCCTGCCGCGTGTAAAGCAGTTCCGTGTGGTGGGCGTGTTTGAAGCCGGGATGTTCGAATTCGATTCCGGACTGGCCCTGATCCACATGGCCGATGCGCAGAAACTTTATCGCATGGATGAGCGGGTGACGGGCGTGCGGCTCAAGGTAGACGACCTGTTCGCGGCGCCGCAGATCGGCCGCGAGCTGCTGCGCTATCTCGACACAGACGCCTGGGTCAGCGACTGGACGCGCAGCCACGCCAACTTCTTTCGCGCCGTCGAAATCGAAAAACGCATGATGTTCCTGATCCTGCTGCTGATCGTCGCCGTCGCTGCTTTCAATATCGTCTCCACCCTGGTCATGGCGGTGACCGACAAGCGCGCCGACATTGCCATCCTGCGTACGCTCGGCGCGAGCCCGCGCAGCATCATGGGCATCTTCATCGTGCAGGGCACCCTGATCGGCGCGGTGGGGCTGGCTGCCGGAGTCGCCGGGGGTGTGGCGCTGGCGCTGAACATCGACGTCGTGGTGCCCGCGCTGGAAAACGTGCTGGGGCTGAAGTTCCTGGCCAAGGATGTGTATTACATCAGCGACCTGCCTTCCGACCTGCACTGGTCGGACGTCGGGACGATCAGCGTGGTGTCCTTCATCCTGACGCTGCTGGCGACGCTGTATCCGAGCTGGCGCGCCTCGCGCACGCAGCCGGCGGAGGCGCTGCGCTATGAGTGACACGTTTAGCCTACCCCCCGGCCCCCGTCCCACGGAAGGGGGTGACGGTGGTTCGCCGCTGTGCGGCTCCGTGGAGAACGATGGCCGCGCCTTGGGGCGGCCCGGCGGCGCAGTCGTTCTTGAATGCCATGGCCTGAGCAAGGTATTTCATCAAGGCCAGACCGACGTGCCGGTGTTGGCCGGCGTCGAACTGAAAGTCGGCGCTGGCGATACGGTGGCAATAGTCGGCGCCAGCGGTTCGGGCAAGAGTACCTTGCTGCATCTGCTGGGCGGCCTGGATACGCCGACTGCGGGCACGGTACTGCTCCACGGACGGGACCTGGCGCAGGTGGGCGAGGCCGAGCGCGGCGCTCTGCGCAACAAGTCGCTGGGCTTTGTCTATCAGTTCCACCACTTGTTGATGGAATTCACCGCCGTGGAAAACGTGGCCATGCCGCTGCTGATCCGGCGCATGCCGCGCTCCGAGGCGGAGCGCCAGGCCAGCGCGGTGCTGGAGCGTGTCGGCCTCGGTCATCGCCTCAGCCATCGGCCCGGCGAACTGTCCGGCGGTGAACGTCAGCGGGTCGCGGTGGCCCGCGCCCTGGTCACCGAGCCGGCCTGTCTCCTGGCCGACGAGCCGACCGGCAACCTGGATCGCAGCGCCGCCAATGCAGTGTTCGGCCTGCTGCTCGAGCTTTGCAGCGAACAACGCGCAGCGCTGGTGCTGGTGACCCACGATCTTGATCTGGCGGCGAAGGCGGCCAAGCTCATGCGGCTACAGGACGGCGTGCTGGCGTAGCGTTCAGGCGGCGCGATGGCGCCGGCGCCGCTGATGCCAGACGCGTACCAGATATATCCGCCAGGTCACGCGAATCAGCACGTAGCCGGCCAGCGCCAGTCCGGATGCGAGCAGCACCAGGCCCACGGCCAGCGGCGCGCCGAGGCCGAGCATCCAGTCGCTCATTGCCTGCATCCAGGCAATCAGGCCGGCGTCGCCGGGTTCCGGCGGCGCGACGAAGTGCTCGTGTGCGCCGGGCAGCACCCATTGGCCGATCGCATAGGCGACGATGTAGAGCGGGACGATGGTGAAGGGGTTGGTGTAGAGCGTGGTCAGTATCGCCAGTGGCAGATTGACGCGGAAGACCAGGGCGCAGATCGCCGCCCCCAGCATCTGCAGCGGCCCCGGGATAAGCCCGCAGAAGAGGCCGGCCGCCACGGCGCCGGCGGCAGAACGGCGGTTCAGATGCCACAGCCGCGGATGCAGCAGCGTGTTCTCGAATGGCGCCAGCCAGCGGTTTCCCCGGATCACCTCGTGATCGGGGAGAAACTTGAGGATATGGCGACGCATATGTTGTTCAGGCGGATAGTGGTTCCGGTTCAGACGATGCGGATCGACAGCTCGCCTATCCCTTCGACTGCGCCGGTGAGCACGTCGCCCCTGACCACCGGGCCGACACCCTCGGGCGTGCCGGTAAAAATCAGGTCGCCGGGAACAAGCTCGAAGTATTTCGAGAGGTGTGCGATGGTCTCCGGCACGGACCAGATCAGATCGGCCAGGTCGCCCTCCTGCTTCTTCGCGCCGTTTACGGTGAGCCAGACCCTTCCGCTCGTCGGGTGGCCGCAGTGGCTGGCGGGCACAATCGGGGTGATGGGCGCCGACTGGTCGAAGGCCTTGCCCAGTTCCCACGGCCGCCCCTTGTCGCGCAAGGCGAACTGCAGGTCGCGGCGGGTCATGTCGAAACCGACGGCGTAGCCCCAGACATGCTCGTTGGCTTCGGCGACGGCGATGTTCCGGCCCCGCCTGCCGATGGCCACCACCAGTTCGACTTCGTGATGGTAGTTGGCGGTTTCGGGCGGATAGGCGACATCCCCCGTGATGCCCGGTGTCACCGGCACGACGGCATCGGCCGGCTTGCAAAAGAAAAACGGCGGATCACGATCCGGGTCGGAGCCCATCTCCCGGGCGTGCGCCGCGTAGTTGCGGCCGACGCAGTAGATGCGCCGCACCGGAAAGCTGTCGGTGCTGTTCGCGACCGGTACGGCAGGAAGCGGGGCGGGGGGGATGACGTAGTTCATTTTGGCTCCTGATGATGTCGGAAGGATTATCGCCTATTGCGTGGCACTGTCGTCTGGACGCGGTGGCGCAATTTCCTTGTGGGCGGTGCTTTGGACATTCGCCGCGACACCATGGTCTGGCTTGTGGTAAGCTCGAACTTTTACATCTTCATGGAGTAGTGAAAGTGATCATGAAAAGCTTTGTCGCAGGGCTGTTGTTGCTGTCTGTATCGTCGATGGCTTGCGCACAGGAAATCACCTATCGCAAGCACATTCGGCCGTTGTGGGAAGATCAGTGCGAGCGCTGTCACGGCAGCAATGCCCCGTATCTGGGAACCTTCGAAGAAAACAAAAAGGCCTACGAAGATGATGACAAAGGGCCGCGCATGGACAGCTACGCCGACCTGATTTTCTTTATCGGCTGGCCGGATACCGGCGCAATCATGCGTCGCCTGGATGACGGCAAGAACAAGAAGGATGGTGTTGCGGGCAACATGTACAAGCGACTTGGAAAGAACGAGGAAGAGCGGCAGGCGAACCTCAAGCTCTTCAAGCAATGGGTCGGCGAAGGCGCCTGGACCATGAAGAAGCCCGGGGAAATCACCAAGGAAGAACTGATGCGGATCAAGACACCCTACTGAGTCGAGGCGCAACGAGGCGGGGGAGTGAATGCCATGGCGGGGGCGCCAGGGCATGCGAGTCGAATCAATGGCTCCATAGAAATTTTGGCATTGACGGCGATTGTCCGGGAAGCAAAGAATGACATCAACCTGCTCACAGAAGCGGGCCCGAGACCATCGAAAGGAGGAAACACCATGCGCCAGTATTCCGCGCTGCCACATCGGCCCCTGCGGCCGCGCACCAGCTTTCATAGCCCTTGTCAGGCCCAGCCGCTGCGGGTCACGCCTGAAGATCCCGCCGAAGTGGTGATGACCGATTTCCAGAAAGTAACCGCCTTCACCATTGATCCGGACGTCAGTGTCGATACCGCGGCTCGTGTCATGCGCCGGCGGAAGGTCCATTTGCTGCTGGTGGTCGATGTCGACAACCATGTACTCGGCATCATCACCTCGAACGATTTCATCGGCGAGAAGACACTGCAGTGCATCAGCGCCCGCGGCATTTCCCGTGCCGACGCCGTGGTGCGCGACATCATGACCCCGGAGAGTCGCCTCGAAGTCATCAGCATGGACGACGTGCTGCACGCGCACGTGGGGCATGTGGTGGCGACACTCAAGGCAACGGGGCGGCGGCATGCCGCCGTGGTGGACGAGGATGCGTCCGGGCGCCAGATCCTGCGCGGCCTCTTCTCCGCCTCCCAACTCGCCAATCAACTCGGCGAGCCGGTAGAGACCATCGAGATAGCCCGGAACTTTGCCGAGATCAGCGTCGCGCTAAAGGCGTGAGTCTGTTTCCTCGGCAATAGCGTCCCGCCCCGCAGGACGTTGAGCGGCCGCGCCGCAGGGTGATGCCGGGCGCATGGTTTAATACCTTCCATGCGCATTTTTGTTCTGGCCTTCACCGGCGGTATCTGGCTGTTGCAGCAGCAGGCCGTGCTGCCTGCCGCATCGTGGCTTGCCGGCTTGGGCATTGGCGCGCTCGTGTTGCTGGCGCTGAAAAACTCGGCGCTTGCCGGCCCGCGAAGCGGAAACCCCGGCAGACAGAGTCCGAGACGGCGATTCATTGCATCGGCGATGCTCGTTCTGGCGGCATCGGCGCTCGGCTTCGTCTGGGCGGCGGGCTTCGCCCATCTGCGCCTGGCAAAAGAGTTACCGGCGGAATTCGAAGGCCGCGACATCGAACTGAGCGGCGTGGTCGCCGGCCTGCCGCAGGCGCTGGAGCGCGGTGTGCGCTTCGAGTTCGATGTGGAGGAGGCCGGCGTTGGCGTGCCGCCGCGTATTTCCCTCGCCTGGTATCGCAGCCGCGATGCGACGGACGATGATGCATCGCCGCTGATCCCCGTCCGCGCCGGCGAGCGCTGGCGCTTCACGGTGAGGCTGAAGCGTCCGCACGGCAACCTCAATCCGCATGGTTTCGACTACGAAGCATGGCTGTTCGAGCGCGGTATCCGCGCCACCGGCTATGTGCGCCCGCGCAGTGCGGAACGAATCGACTCACGGGTGTGGCAACCGGGCTATGCCGTGGAAATGCTGCGTGAAAGCATTCGCGACCGTTTTCGCGCGGCGCTGCCTGTTGAGTCGTATGCGGGAATCCTGATCGCACTGGCCATCGGCGACCAGCAATCGATCGACGCAGAGTTGTGGCAGACCTTTGCCCGTACCGGGATCACCCATCTGATGAGCATTTCGGGCTTGCATGTGACCATGGTGGCCGGGCTGTTCTATGCCTTGACCAACTGGCTGTGGCGGCGCTCGGCCAGGTTGCCGCTGCGCCTGCCGGCGCAGCATGCGGCGGCGGCCGGCGGATTTTTTGCCGCGTTCATCTATTGCCTGTTGGCCGGCTTTGCGGTGCCGGCGCAGCGCACGCTCTACATGCTCGGCGTGGTCGCCATCGCCCGGATCTCGGGGCGCGAAGTGGGGGCCTCGCGCGTGCTGCCGCTGGCACTGCTGCTGGTGCTGCTGCTCGACCCCTGGGCGGTGCTGGCGGCCGGCTTCTGGCTTTCCTTCGGCGCGGTGGCGCTGCTGTTCCATATCGGCAGCGGGCGGCTGGGGCCGGCACACTGGCTGATCGAATGGGGGCGTGCGCAATGGGCGGTCACACTGGGCATGCTGCCGGCGTTGCTGGCGCTGTTTCAGCAATTCTCGCTGGTCTCGCCCCTGGCCAATGCGGTGGCGATTCCCGTCGTCAGCTTCATCATCACGCCGCTGGCGCTGGTCGGTACCCTGCCATTTCTCGATCCACTGTTGTCGCTTGCGCATCTTGTCACGGCCTGGCTGATGGCCTTTATCAACTGGCTTTCCTTGCTGCCGCTGGCCATGTGGCAGCAGTCCGCGCCGCCGGCGTGGGCGGTACTGCTGGCACTGGCGGGTGGCATCTGGCTATTGTTGCCACGCGGTTTTCCGGCGCGCTGGCTGGGGCTGCTGACTTTCCTGCCGTTGCTGACCGTCACTGCGCCGCGCCCGGCATCCGGTACGGCCGAACTCACCGTGCTGGATGTCGGACAGGGTCTGGCGATTCATGTGCAGACCGCCACGCATGACCTTCTGTTCGATGCCGGGCCGGCGTTTTCCGCCGATGCCGACAGTGGCAATCGCATCATCGCGCCTTACTTGCGGGCGATGGGGGTACGCAAGCTGGACGCGCTGGTAATCAGTCATGCCGACAGGGATCACGAAGGCGGTGCAGCCTCGGTGCTGGCGGCGCTGCCGGTGGCGATCCTGAAGACTTCGCTGCCTTTCGAACACGCCTTGTCGGCGCAGCCGGTGCCGCAACAGCCCTGTGCCGACGGCGACGGCTGGAATTGGGATGGCGTGCGATTCGACATGCTGCATCCCGGTCCCGAGCCGCTTTCGCGCAAGACCAACGACGTGAGCTGCGTGCTGCGCGTAAGCGCGGGCGGCAAGTCGATGCTGCTGACCTCGGACATCGAGGCTGTGTCGGAAACTGCGATGCTCAAGCGCCATCCCGGCGCGCTGGCGGCGGATGTCATGACGGCGCCGCATCACGGCAGCCGGACTTCATCGACGCCCGCTTTCATCGCCGCCGTTGCGGCGCGCGACGTGATCTTTCCGGTCGGCTATCGCAACCAGTTCGGTCATCCCAAGGACGATGTGGTGGCCCGTTATGTACAAAGCGGCGCGCGCCTGCATCGCACGGATGCGGACGGGTCGGTCAGGGTCGGCCTGGGCGTGCAGGGCGTGACGTTCCGCCATGAGCGCGAGCTGCGGCGGCGCTACTGGCATGCCCGGCCGCCACTATAATCGGCGCCCGAACACCCGCGGCATTGCCATGACCCACAGCGACACGATTCCGTTTGCCGGACTCAACCCGGATTGCATTCTCGATGCGCTGGAAAGCGTGGGCTACCGTTGCAACGGCGGCCTGATGGCGCTCAACAGTTACGAAAACCGGGTCTGGCAGATCGGCGTCGTCGACGGCGCGCCGGTGATCGCCAAGTTCTACCGGCCCGGGCGGTGGACTGACGCGCAGATCGCCGAGGAACATGCCTTCACCGCTGCCATGGCCGCCGACGAACTGCCGGTGGTGGCGCCGATGGCCATCGGCGGCAAGACTCTTTTCAATCATGGCGGATTCCGTTTCTCGGTCTTTCCGCGGCAGGGCGGGCGGGCGCCGGAGTTTTGCGAGCCGTCGATACTCGAATGGATGGGGCGGCTGATGGCACGCATCCATAGGGTCGGCGCGCGGGAAGCTTTTGTCGTGCGCGAAACCCTGAACATCCAGCGTTTTGGCATCGATTCACGCGATTGGCTGCTCGGCAGCGGCATCATTCCGATCGAACTGGAGCCAGTGTGGGCGGGTGTGGCCGACCAGGCGCTGGACGGCGTACGCGAATGTTACGAACGCGCGGGCCAGGTACAGCAACTGCGCCTGCACGGTGACTGCCATGCCGGCAACGTACTGTGGACGCAGGACGGACCGCATTTTGTCGACTTCGACGATGCGCGCATGGGGCCTGCGATACAGGACTTGTGGATGCTGCTTTCAGGCGACGCGGACGAGATGGGGCAGCAGTTCGGCCATGTGCTGGCCGGTTATGAAATGTTCCGCGAATTCGACGACCGCGAACTGCAACTGGTCGAAGCCCTGCGCACGCTGCGCCTGATGCATCATTCGGCCTGGCTGGCGCGGCGCTGGAACGATCCGGCGTTTCCGGCTGCGTTTCCGTGGTTTGCCACGAACCGCTACTGGGAAGAACGGATTCTCGAACTGCGCGAGCAGATCGCAATAATGCATGAGCCGCCGCTGGTGCCACGGTGAGGGAGGCGCTTGCGCCTCCCCCTTACCGTGGCCCTGTTGAGTACCATCCCCCCGGCCCCCTTCCCTCGGAAGGGGGTGACTATTTATGGCGGGCTTTGCCCGCAGTTGTTTTGAGAAGGAAACATGGAAATGCGCGAAGGAAAAGTGAAGTGTCTGAGTGCGGCCGGCTTTCATCACATGGCGTACGTGGAGTGGGGTGATCCGGCCAACCCGAAGGTACTGGTCTGCGTGCATGGCCTGACGCGTTGTTCGCGCGATTTCGACTTCCTGGCCCAGGCGCTGGCCGACGACTACCGGGTGGTGTGCCCGGACGTGGTCGGGCGCGGACGCAGCGACTGGCTGCGCAACAAGTCGCTGTATGCACTGCCCCAATACTGCGCCGACATGACCACGCTGCTGGCGAAGCTGAACGTGGAGACGGTGCACTGGGTCGGCACCTCGATGGGCGGGTTGATCGGCATGGCGCTCGCCTCCCAGCCCGAAACCCCGATCACCCGACTGGTGCTGAACGACGTCGGCCCGGTGATCACCGCGGCCTCGCTGGAGCGGATCGGAACCTATCTCGGCCAGGCCCCGCGCTTCGACAACATCGAGCAGGCGGAAGCCTTCGTGCGCTTCGTTTCGGCGACCTTCGGCAACTTTTCGGATGCCCAGTGGCGACATTTGACGGTGCATGTCACGCGCCAGACGGCAGACGGCAAGGTGGAGTTCGCCTATGACCCGGGCATTGCCCAGCCTTTCCGCGAGATGCAGGCCGCCAGCGACGGCAAGGACGTGGAAATGTGGCCGGTATACGACGGCATCGCCTGTCCGACCTTGCTGCTGCGCGGGGCGACATCCGATCTGCTGACCCATGATGCAGCGCTGCAGATGAGCCAGCGCGGGCCGCGCGCAAGGCTGGTCGAAGTGCCTGGCGTGGGCCATGCGCCAATGCTGATGGATGCTGGGCAGGTAGCACCGGTGCGGGAATTTCTCCTTGCTTGAGCAATGGGTATTGGAGGTGTCGCAGTGCAGCATCGAAAGTTCCTATGACATCATTTGTTGAGGCCTAGAATAGCTTCGCTTTCGCATATTCCGGGAATACCAAAAAGAGGAGGCATCATGCAGAAATCGTTGCACATCGACCCCAACAAATGCACAGGCTGCCTGCAATGCGAGATGGCCTGCTCCTTCGAAAATCACGGCGTGTTCAACATCTCCAAGTCGCGGATCAAGGTCTTCGACTTCGAACACGCCGGACGCAAGGTCCCCTACACCTGTACCCAATGCGCCGAAGCCTGGTGCATGACCGCCTGCCCGGTCGATGCCATTCGCATCGATGCCGGCACCGGCGCCAAGGTCGTGCATGAGGACGTCTGTGTCGGCTGCAAGGTATGCACCATCGCCTGCCCATTCGGCACGGTCAATTACGTGGCGGAATCGGGCAAGGTGCAGAAGTGCGACCTCTGCGGCGGCGATCCCGCTTGCGCCACGGCCTGTCCCACCGGTGCCATCACTTACGTCGACGCCGACTGGACCGGGCTCGACAAGATGCGCCAGTGGGCCGGCAAGACCGACACTCAACCGCGCGCCAGCGCCTAAGGAGACAGACATGGGATGGACACGAAAGATCCTGCGCGTTGATCTGAGCAAGGGCACTTGCAAATCGGAGCCGCTCAACATGGAGTGGGCGCAGCAGTACCTCGGTCAGCGCGGGCTGGCCACCAAGTATTTCGTCGAGGAAGTCGCCCCCAAGGTTGATCCGCTGTCGCCGGCCAACAAGATGATCATGGCCACCGGGCCGCTAACCGGCACGCCGGCATCCACCGGCGGGCGCTATTCGGTGATCACCAAGGGGGCGTTGACCGGCGCCATCGCGTGCTCGAACTCGGGCGGCTATTTCGGCGCCGAACTCAAGTTCGCCGGCTGGGACATGGTGATTTTCGAAGGCAAGTCGCCCAAGCCGGTTTACCTCTCGATCGAGGACGACAAGGTCGAACTGCGAGATGCCGCCCATTTATGGGGCAAGACTGTGTGGCAGACCGAGGAGATCATCAAGAAGAGCCATCAGGACCCGCAGATTCGCGTTTCCAGCATTGGTCGTGCCGGCGAGAACGGCGTCATGTATGCCTGCATCGTCAATGACCTGCACCGCGCCGCCGGCCGTTCCGGCGTGGGCACCGTGATGGGCTCGAAGAACCTCAAGGCAGTCGCCGTGCGCGGTACCAAGGGCGCCGGCGCCATCAAGAATCCGAAGGCCTTCCTGCAAGCGGCCGCGGCGGCGAAGAAGGTACTGGCCGACAACGCGGTCACCGGTCAGGGCCTGCCGACTTATGGCACGCAGGTGTTGATGAACGTCATCAACGAAATGGGGGCCTTGCCGACGCGCAACCACCGCGACGTGCAGTTCGAGGATGCGCGAAAGATCTCGGCCGAAGCCATGCACGAAAAGCGGCCCACCGACGGCAAGCCGCACCTGGTGACCAACGCCGCCTGTTTTGGCTGCACCATCGCCTGCGGACGCATTTCGAAAATCGACGAGACGCATTTCAGCGTGGTGAACAAGCCGCAGTACTGGGGCGCCTCCGGCGGTCTCGAATACGAAGCGGCCTGGGCGCTGGGCGCGGCCAACGGCGTCGGCGACCTGGAGGCTTTGCAGTATGCCAACCTGATCTGCAACGAGGACGGCTTCGATCCGATCACCTTCGGCGCCACCGTGGCGGCGGCCATGGAACTCTACGACCTGGGCATTCTGACCAAGGAGCAGATCGGTCTCGACGCGCCCTTCGGTTCGGCCCAGGCGCTGGTGGCCCTGGCCGAAATGCTGGTCAAGGGCGAAGGCTTCGGCAAGGATCTGGCGCTCGGTTCGGCACGCATGTGCGCAAAGTATGGCAGGCCCGAGTTGTCGATGGGTGTCAAGAAGCAGGAGTTCCCTGCCTACGACTCGCGCGGCATTCAGGGCATGGGCCTGGCCTACGCCACGTCCAACCGCGGCGCCTGCCACCTGCGTGGCTATACCGTGGCCTCCGAGGTGCTCGGCATTCCGGTCAAGACCGATCCGCTGGTCACCGAAGGCAAGGCCGATCTGGTGAAGGCCTTCCAGGATGCCACGTCGGTCTTCGACTCCGCCGGCGTCTGCGTATTCACCACCTTTGCCTGGTCACTCGTGGACCTGCAGCCGCAACTCGATGCAGCCTGCGAGGGCGAGTGGACCATGGAGAAGCTCGCGCTGGTCGGCGAGCGCATCTGGAACATGGAGCGCCAGTTCAACAATGCCGCCGGCTTTACCGCCAAGGACGACGACCTGCCGCCTCGCCTCAAGACCGAGCCGGCCAAGACCGGCCCGGCCAAGGGGCTGGTCAATGGCATCGACAAGATGCGGCCGGAGTACTACAAGGCCCGCGGCTGGAATGCGGAAGGCGTGCCGACCAAGGAAACCCTGGCGCGGCTCGGCCTGTAGTTCTGCAGCACCCTCAGGGGATCGGCATTGCCGGTCCCCTGATCGTTTGAAGGATATGCTATGAAACACGTCATCATTGGCAACGGGCCGGCCGGCCTGGTCGCCGCCGAAACATTGCGCCGCCTGCAGCCGGACGCCGAGATCGCCCTCATCGGCGACGAATCCGAGCCTCCGTACTCGCGCATGGCAATTCCATATTTCCTGATCGGGAAAATTCCGGATACGGGAACGCATCTGCGCAAGAGCCACGATCACTATGCCAGGGAACGCATCCACCTTATTGAGGGCAAGGTTGCGAAAATCGATTCGAAGGCGAAACAGGTGGAATTCGCCAGCGGCGAGCGCCTGCCCTACGATCGCCTGCTTATCGCGACCGGCTCGCAACCACTGCGGCCCAAGGTGGCCGGCATGGATCTGCCCAACGTCCATACCTGCTGGACCATCGAGGATGCGCGTGCCATCGCGGCGAAAGCCGCATCCGGTTCGCGCGTGCTGCAGATCGGCGCCGGTTTCATCGGCTGCATCATCATGGAAGCGCTGGCCGCGCGTGGTGTCAAGCTGACCGTGGTCGAGATGGGCGACCGCATGGTGCCGCGCATGATGACGGCCAAGGCCGGCAGCATGATCCGGCAGTGGGTCGAGGGCAAGGGCGTTGCGGTACATGTCAATGCCGGGGTGACGGCCATCGCGCAAAAGGACGGCGCCTTGGTGGCCAAGCTCAGCACCGGCGCGGAGATTGTCGCCGATCTGGTGATTTGCGCCGCCGGGGTTGCGCCGAACACGGCCTTTCTGGCCGGCAGCGGCGTCGCGGTCGAACGTGGCGTCCGCGTCGATGCCGGCCTGCGGACCAGCGTGGCTGACATCTATGCCGCGGGCGACGTCACCGAAGCGCCGGGCTTTCATACCGGACAGCCGGAACTCAACGCGATCCAGCCCAACGCCGTCGATCAGGCACGCGTCGCCGCGCACAACATGGCGGGCGGAGAAGCGGTGAGCGGCGGCAGCCTGGCAATCAACGTGCTGGATACCCTGGGCCTGATTTCGACCTCTTTCGGGCAGTGGCAGGGGGTGGGCAAGGAGCAGGGCGGCGCGAGCGTGGAACTGGTCGATGAAGCCAGGCATCGCTACCTGTCGTTGCAGTTCAGGGACGATGTGCTGATCGGCGCCACCAGCATCGGCTGGACCGACCATGTCGGCGCCCTGCGCGGTCTGGTGCAGACGCAGGCGCCGCTTGGCGAATGGAAGGGGCGTTTGCTGGCCGATCCGACCAACTTCATGGCGGCCTATCTGGCAACGGCGCAAAAGGCGGCGTGACGGGAGTTGCCCACGATTCATCGGTCACGCCAATGAAAGTCACATTCAAGCTGTTCGCCACCTTGCAGGACTATCTTCCGTCCGAAGCGAAGAAGACCAATGCGCTGGCGCTCGACCTGGCTGAAGAGACCACGGTGGCGCAGATCATCGAGCGCTTCAGCCTGCCGCAAAAGCTGGTCCATCTCGTTCTGGTCGACGGCACTTACGTTGCGCCGGCCGAGCGGGCTGGTCGCCTCCTGCGGGATGGGGAGACGCTGGCCATCTGGCCGCCCGTCGCTGGCGGATGAGGTTTCCCCTCGCCTACGACGCGACCACCTCGCGCCAGGATTTTGTCCGGCTGTTGCCGCTGGCGACCGGCGGAGAAGTCGTTCATGAACTCGACGGCTGCTTCCGCGGCAAGGGCTGGTCCCTTCGCCTGACTCCAATTCCACCGCTTGAAATTGGTCTGGTGCGACTCGAACGCCACCGCGTCGAGATCGAATTCGATGGCCTTGACGAGGCCGCACAGGACGCATTCATGCGGCGCTTCACGCTCCACTACCAGCGCGGTGGCGGTTGAGCGACGCCAAAAAAGTCGGCGCTGGCGGGACGGCGATGCGCGGCACTGCTAGAATCCGTGTCGCGGCGGGTCTCCCCGCATTGCGGGGTGGTGAATCTGGTCAGGTCCGGAAGGAAGCAGCCACAGCCATTTTCCGCAAGTGCCGGGGGCCAGGCTCGCCGCACCTCCCCTCCGCGCTGACAGTGGTTTTGCAATCTCCCCTTACAAACTCCTGTCCCCTGTCACATCAGGCTTACAGCCATCGGTTGAAATGCATCCTGCCATGAGGCATTCACCACGGGAGCACACCATGAATCGCAAACACACCATTGTTGCCGGCTTTATCGCCGCCAGCGCCGCATTTTTCGGTATCGCCCATGCACAAGGGCCGGGCTGCGCCGCCGACGGCAAGCCGGGCATGATGCGCAGTTCCATGCAGCAGGGCGGCATGATGGATCCGGGCGCCCGTGCCGAACAGCGCCTGGCCCGACTGAAGGGCGAACTCAAGCTTACTGCCCAGCAGGAGCCGCTCTGGCAGGCATTCGCCGAGAAGTCCAAGGCTGAAGCCGGCAAGGGCATGCAGGCCATGCAGGAGCGCAGGCAGGACGACAAGCCGGTCAGCGCGCCGGAGCGCATGGCGCAGATGCAAAGCATCATGAAAGATCGTGTCGCCGCGATGGAATCGGTCAACGAGTCCTTCAGCCGGTTCTACGCCGCCTTGACGCCGGAGCAGAAGGCCGCGGCCGACAAGCATTTCAGCGCTGCCGGCCGGCATCAGCATGGTCCCGGTCGCGGCGGTCCGGGGCGCGACGGGCAGGGCGCTGCGGAACCGCGCAAAGGCTAGACGCCAGCCCCGCTTGTTGCCGGCGCGCGAAGCGCTTTCCCCGGCATGCAATGCGGCGGGCCTGATAAAATCGCCGCATGAGTTATCAGGTCCTCGCCCGCAAGTGGCGCCCCAAGTCCTTCGCTACCCTGGTCGGGCAGGAGCACGTCGTGCGGGCGCTGACCCATGCATTGGAGCAGAACCGGCTCCATCATGCCTACCTGTTCACCGGCACGCGCGGGGTCGGCAAGACGACGCTGGCCCGCATCATGGCCAAGGCCCTGAACTGCGAAGCCGGAGTCAGTTCCACACCCTGCGGCGCATGTTCGGCATGTATCGCAATCGATACCGGCCGCTTCGTCGACTACATCGAGCTCGATGCCGCCTCCAATCGCGGTGTCGATGACATGACCCAGTTGTTGGAACGCGCCACCTACGCGCCGACCATCGGCCGCTACAAGGTCTACGTCATCGACGAAGTTCACCAGCTTTCCGGGCACGCCTTCAATGCGATGCTGAAGACGCTGGAAGAGCCGCCGGAACACGTCAAGTTCATCCTCGCCACCACCGACCCGCAGAAGATTCCGGTGACGGTGCTGTCGCGCTGCCTGCAGTTCAACCTGAAGCAGATGCCGCTGACGCAGATCGTCGATCATCTGGCGCGTGTCCTCGAAGCCGAGGGCGTCGCCTTCGAGCCGGCGGCCCTGCGCCATCTGGCGAAGGGCGCCGCCGGCAGCATGCGCGATGCGCTCTCCTTGCTCGACCAGGCCATCGCCCATGGCGCCGGAAAAGTGGAAGACGAGGGCGTGCGCGCCATGCTCGGCACGGTGGGCGACGAACACCTGTTTGCGCTGCTTGACGGTCTGGTGGCGCAGGACGTGCAGGCCATGATCGAGGTGGCGAAGCTCATGGATGCGCGCAGCCTGTCGTTTGACGGCGGCCTGCAGGAACTGGCCACGCTGTTCCACCGCATCGCCCTGATCCAGTTCGCTCCCGAGGCCCTGCTCGACGAGGCGGAGCGCAGTCGCCTGGCGCCCTATGCGCAGGCGCTGGACGCCGAGTATCTGCAGCTGGCTTACCAGATCGCCATTCACGGCCGTGACGAACTGTCGCTGGCGCCTGACGACTATGCCGGTTTCGTCATGACGCTGCTGCGGCTGCATGCGTTCCGGCCGGAGCGCGCCGGCGCCGTCAGGGCGGCGACCAAGGTGGCGACCAAGGCGGCAACTCCGGCGCCCCCGCGTCCGGCAGCGGCTGCCGCTCCGGTCAGGCCGTCTGCCGCCGTCCCGCCAGCGCCGAGTTTTGCATCGTCCCCGGCAGCGGTATCCGCTACTGCTGTCGTCGCGGCCGCCGATGAAGACTGGCATGCACTGGTCGCGCGCCTGCCGCTGACGGGCATGGCCAAACAACTGGCCCAGCACTGCGAATTGTCGGAGCGCAGCGAGACCGCAATCCACCTGCGTCTGGCGCCGCTGCACAAGCATCTACTGGGCAAGCCGCAGCAGGAGAAGCTGCAGGCCGAGTTGCAGGCCTGCTACGGGCGCCCATTGCGGCTCGAAATCGATGTCGCCGAGCCGGCGAGCGAAACCCCGGCCGAACGCAGTCGCAATGCGCAGCGTGAGCGCCAGGAACGCGCCGTCGCCTCGATCGAACAGGATCCCTTCGTACGCGACGTGGTCGATCTGTTCGATGCCAGTATCGACGAATCAACGATCAAACCCGTTTAAGGAGTACAGGAAAAATGATGAAGGGTGGCATAGCCGGATTGATGAAACAGGCCCAGCAGATGCAGGCCAACATGGAGAAGGCCCAGGAGCAGCTGGCGCAGCTCGAAGTGGAGGGCCAATCGGGTGCTGGGGCCGTAAAAGTGGTGATGACCTGCAAGCACGATGTGAAGCGCGTCACCATCGATCCGTCGGTGATGGACGACAAGGAAATGCTTGAAGACCTGATCGCCGCCGCGCTCAACGACGCCAACCGGCGCGCTGAAGCGACCACCGCCGAAAAAATGGGTGGCTTTGCCGCCGGTTTGAACCTGCCGCCCGGCATGAAACTGCCGTTCTGATGACTCCGTCATCAAGCCTCGACGAGCTGATCGAGGCATTGCGCTGTCTTCCCGGGGTGGGGCCCAAGTCGGCGCAGCGCATGGCCTATCACTTGTTGCAGCGCGACCGGCGCGGCGCCGACCGCCTCGCCCGCGGCCTCGATGTCGCCTTGCAACTGCTGCATCACTGCGCCCGTTGCAACAACTTCACCGAAGCCGAAGTCTGCGAACGCTGCCTCTCGTCGCGTCGCGATGCATCGCAACTGTGCATCGTCGAAATGCCGGTCGATGCAAACAGCATGGAGCAGACCCATGCCTATAACGGCCTCTACTACGTGCTGATGGGCCGGCTGAGCCCGCTCGATGGCATCGGGCCGAAGGAGCTCGCCTTCGAGCGGCTGTTCGCGCGTGCCACGGACGGCGTGGTCAAGGAGGTGATCCTCGCCACCAACTTCACCAACGAAGGCGAGGCCACCGCGCATTACCTGTCCGAGCTGCTGCATGCGCGCGGGCTCAAGGTCAGCCGCATCGCACGCGGCCTGCCGGTGGGCGGCGAACTGGAATTTTCCGACGCCGCGACGGTGGCACAGGCCTTGCGCGAGCGGCGCGACTTCGTTTGACTGAGAGCGCAAAGCCACTCGCTGGCGTAAAAGTTGTCGAGTTCGGCACCCTGATAGCCGGGCCGTTCTGCTCGCGGATCCTCGGCGAGTTCGGCGCCGAGGTGATCAAGATTGAAGCGCCGGGCGAGGGCGATCCCCTGCGCAAGTGGCGCAAGCTGTATCCGACGGGCGAGGGCGAAACATCCTTGTGGTGGTTCGTGCAGGCGCGCAACAAGCAGTCGGTGACGATCAATCTCAAGCATCCCGAGGGCATCGAGATCGTCCGGAAACTGGTGGCTGAAGCCGATATCGTGATCGAGAACTTTCGGCCCGGCGTCATGGAAAAGCTGGGGCTGGGATGGGACGCGCTCTCTGCGATCAATCCGGGCCTGGTCATGGTCCGCCTGTCCGGCTTTGGCCAGACCGGCCCGATGGCCAGCCAGCCCGGCTTCGGCGCCATTGGCGAATCCATGGGCGGCCTGCGCTATGTAACAGGTTTTGCCGATCGGCCGCCGGTAAAGACCGGCATTTCCATTGGCGATTCGATTGCGGCGCTGTGGGGCGCGCTGGGCGCCTTGATGGCACTGCGGCATCGCGAGGTAAATGGCGGCGCCGGGCAGGTGGTGGATGTCGCCTTGTACGAAGCGGTGTTTGCCATGATGGAAAGCCTGGTGCCGGAGTTCGACGTCTTCGGCTTCATTCGCGAGCGCACCGGCAATGTGATGCCGGGCATCACGCCGTCGAACACGCATACGACGAAGGACGGCAAGCACCTGATCATCGGCGCCAACGGCGACGCGATATTCCGGCGATTGATGTCCGCCATCGGTCGCGCAGATATGGCGGACGACCCGCAACTCGGCAGCAACGCCGGCCGCGATGCACGGGCCCCGGAAATCTATGCGGTGATCGACGCCTGGGTTGCCCAAAACGACGCGGAAGCGGTTTTGCGCGTCGCCGCAGCAGCGCAAGTGCCGGCCAGCCCCATCTACTCGGCAGCCGACATGTTCAAGGACCCCCAGTTTCTCGCCCGGCAGATGCTGGAGACAGCGCAACTCCCTGACGGGAAAGACTTTCGTATCCCGGGTGTGGTGCCGAAACTGTCGCTAACCCCTGGCGAGACCCGTTGGATCGGTCCGGGCCTTGGGGAACATACGGATCGGGTACTGCGACGTCTCGGCTACCCCCCCGACGCAATAGTTTGCTTCCGGCGCGATGGTGTTATCTGAATGATTAATAAGTAACTTATTGCCTTGCGCCGAGCCGCGCCGATAAGCCGGGTCAGTTCGGGGCTTTAATCGCGCAACGAGATTCGCTACAATTGCGGTCTTTTGGTTACGGTCGCTGCGCTTGACGTTGATAGAACCGGCGTTAGCCGTCACTGAAGCTCCGTTTTTTTCAAACCCCGTTTTCGAATTCGCATTTCTGCTTTCAGGGATTATCACCATGAGTTGTGACGATACAGTCGATTGCGGTCGGCGGCGCCTGCTGGTGGCCACGGCAGCCGCGGGCGGGGTAGCCGGGGTTGCGGTGGCTGTGCCCTTCGTGGCCAGCATGCTGCCTTCGGAGCGTGCGAAGGCGGCCGGTGCGCCGGTGGAAGTCGATATCAGCAACTTGGCGCCGGGCGAGATGAAAACCGTCGAGTGGCGCGGCAAGCCGGTCTGGATCATCAATCGTACCAAGGAGCAACTCGAGTCCTTGAAGAAAGTCGCCGACAAACTGGCTGATCCGAAGTCCGAAAAGAACATGCAGCCCGACTACGCCAGGAACGAAACGCGTTCGATCAAGCCCGATATTCTGGTCGCTGTAGGCATCTGTACCCATCTCGGCTGCTCGCCGACCGAAAAGTTCAAGACGGGTGCGGACTCCGGCATCGCGGCCGATTGGCCGGGCGGCTTCCTCTGCCCCTGCCACGGATCCTTCTTCGACCTGGCCGGTCGTGTCTACAAGAGCATGCCGGCCCCTGACAATCTCGAAATTCCTCCGCACATGTATCTTGGCGACGCCAAGCTGATCATTGGCGAAGACAAGAAGGCCTGATGCGATGAGCAAAGTTAACGCCTTGTTGCAAGGGACGCTGAACTGGGTCGATGCGCGCTTTCCGCTGACGTCGAACTGGAAAGCCCACCTCTCCGAGTACTACGCACCGAAGAACTTCAACTTCTGGTACTTCTTCGGTTCGCTGGCGATGCTGGTGCTGGTCATCCAGATCGTCACCGGCATCCTGCTGACCATGCACTACAAGCCGGACGCCTCGCTGAACGCCTCGGGCGTACCGGTTGCCTTTGCCAGTGTCGAGTACATCATGCGCGACGTGCCCTGGGGCTGGCTGATCCGCTACATGCACTCGACAGGCGCTTCGGCCTTCTTTGCCATCGTCTATCTGCACATGTTCCGCGGCATGCTCTACGGTTCCTACCGCAAGCCGCGCGAACTGATCTGGGTCTTCGGCATGATCATCTTCCTCGCGTTGATGGCCGAGGCCTTCTTCGGCTACCTGTTGCCGTGGGGACAGATGTCGTTCTGGGGTGCGCAGGTGATCGTCAACCTGTTCTCGGCGATCCCCCTGATCGGCCCTGATCTGTCGATCTGGCTGCGCGGCGACTACGTCGTCGGCGACGCCACGCTGAATCGCTTCTTCGCCTTCCACGTCATCGCGGTGCCAATGGTGCTGCTGGGCCTGGTGGCGGCCCACATCATCGCCCTGCACGAAGTCGGTTCCAACAACCCGGACGGCGTCGAGATCAAGAAGAAGAAGGATGCGAACGGGATTCCGCTGGATGGCATTCCCTTCCATCCCTACTATTCGGTGAAGGACATCGTCGGCGTCGTCGTTTTCCTGATGGTGTTCTCGGTGATCGTCTTCTTCATGCCGGAGTTCGGCGGCTACTTCCTCGAGTACAACAACTTCTTCCCGGCCGACCCGCTGGTGACGCCGCCGCACATCGCGCCGGTGTGGTACTTCACGCCGTACTACTCGATCCTGCGTGCCGTGACCTATCCGCTGTTCGGCATCGACGCGAAGTTCTGGGGCGTCGTGGCGATGGGCGCATCGACCCTGATTATCGCCTTGCTGCCGTGGCTGGATCGCAGCCCGGTCAAGTCGATCCGCTATCGCGGCCCGCTGTACAAGGGCTTCCTGACGGCGTTCATCATTTCATTCTTTATCCTCGGCTATCTCGGCATGCTGGGCCCGACGCCGGTTCGCACCATCGTCGCGCAAGTCTGTTCGGTGATTTATTTTGCCTTCTTCCTGTTGATGCCGATCTACAGCAGCCTCGACAAGTGCCAGCCGGAGCCGGACAGGGTGACCTCGAAATGAAGAAATTCCTTACCGCAATCCTGTTTGCGCCGCTTCTGGCGTTTGCCTCGGGTGCCGAACTGCATCTCGATCGCGCGCCGGACAAGGCGAACGACATGGCGGCACTGCAGAACGGCGCCAAGATTTTCGTCAATTACTGCCTCAACTGTCATTCGGCGTCCTACATGCGCTACAACCGCCTGAAGGACATCGGGCTCAGCGATGCGCAGGTGAAAGACAATCTTCTGTTCACCGCCGAGAAAGTCGGCGAGCCCATGAAGATCGCCATGCAGCGTGCCGACGCCAAGGTCTGGTTCGGCGCTGCGCCGCCGGATCTGACCGTGATCGCGCGGGCCCGGGCTTCGGAGTTCGGCAGTGGCGCCGACTGGCTCTACACCTATCTGCGCACTTTCTATCGCGACGAAAATCGGCCTACCGGCTGGAACAACGTGGTGTTCGAAAACGTGGGCATGCCACATGTATTTTGGGAACTCCAGGGTGACCAGGTCATGGGTGCGGATCACAAGCTGAAGTTGGTCAAGCCGGGCAAGCTCAAGCCGCAGGAGTTCGATGCGATGGTGGGCGATCTGGTTGCCTACCTCAAGTACATGGGCGAGCCGATGGCCGAATTCCGCAAGCAGCTTGGGGTGATTGTTCTGATTTTCCTGGCGGTACTCTTCGTCTTTGCGTATGCGCTTAAACGCGAATACTGGAAAGACATTCATTAACTCTGATACGTGAATGCATATTATGGGTCATCGAGAAATGAACGCGCCGCCCGTGCGCAAAGTGGTACGAGATGCTGACTATTCCTGGGGCACAAGCGCCATGATGAACCTGTATTCGGGCACGACGTGTCCGTTCAGCCATCGCTGTCGCATCGTCCTCTACGAGAAGCAGATGGATTTCCAGGTGATCGACGTCGATCTGTTCAACAAGCCTGAAGACATCGCCATCATCAATCCATACAACCGCGTTCCGGTGCTGGTGGATCGCGACCTGGTGCTGTACGAGTCGAACATCATCAACGAGTACATCGACGAGCGTTTCCCGCATCCGCAATTGATGCCGCCCGATCCGCAAACGCGGGCGAAGGCGCGCCAGTTGTTGTTCACGATGGAGCATGAGTTGTTCAGCTACATCGATGCGCTGGAAAAGAACCTTAAGTCGGCCGACAAGTCGCGGATGCACATACGCGACCGGTTGGTCGAACTGGCGCCGATGTTCAACAAGCAGAAGTTCCTGCTGGGCGACGACTTTTCGATGCTTGATGTGGCGATTGCGCCACTGCTTTGGCGCCTTGACCATTACGGCATCGAGTTGCCGAAGACTGCCGCTCCGCTGATGAAGTTTGCCGAGCGTATCTTTTCGCGCCAGGGCTTCATCGATGCGCTGACGCCTACAGAAAAGATGATGCGCCGCTAAAGGCGCTTCGTCCGCGTCTGCCTTGATTCACCTCGGCGCAGCTTCCATGCAGTCTACCAAGCCGTACCTGATCCGCGCCCTGCATGAATGGTGCGCCGATCAGGGCTTTACACCCTACCTGACGGTTGCGGTCGATGCCACGACGCGGGTGCCGCGTGAGTTCGTCAAGGATGGACAGATTGTTCTCAACATCGGACTGGAAGCAACGCATCAGTTGCTGATGGGCAACGAGGAAATCACTTTTCAGGCGCGCTTTGGCGGACGTTCCTTCCCGGTCGTTGTACCCATCGAACGGGTTGCGGCAATTTATGCCCGGGAGAATGGCGAGGGGATGGCCTTTGAGGTCACGGAACGGAATGTAGTGGATGCCACGCCGAATGAACGGAACGAAGGGGCTTCGCAGCAGGAAGACGTGCCTGCAGCATTGAGTCCAGTGGCCGGACTGCCGTCGGGATCTGATACTCCGCTCGCGCCAACTTCAGATCGGCCATCCGGCCGACCTTTTCTGACCCGCGTCAAGTAGCGCCCCCGTCCCGTCGCGAAACCGCCGGCGGCACATAAGTCATGAATTGGGGCGTCCAGAGTCGCCATCGGCACCTGATTGCCTGTCTTGCCGGCTGACCACGGCAGGCGTGCGACTTCTACTTTGGCGATATCGGCGACGGGCTCGCAGGTGGACTACGCGCGCGAGTTCTGCTGTATTCTCATTAATGGCAATTGACCTGCACACGTTGCGGGGTTGCGACGCATGGTCTGCGGTTTGCGCAGCAGAGTAAATAGTCGGAAATTGGTATCGTGAGGTCGATATGAATAGCACGCCCCGCCTAACAGACGATCAAGCCGATGATTTCCTTTTTGCCGAAGAAGCGGAAGTCACCGCCACGGAGGGAAAGGCCGCATGGAAGGTCCTCATCGCCGACGATGAGCCCGATGTTCATGTTGCGACAAAACTTGTCTTGAAGGACTTCTCTTTCTGCGATCGTGGTATCGAGTTCTTTGATGCCTATGACGGAAATCAGACGTGTGAGCTTCTTCGACAGAATCCGGACACAGCCGTGGTGTTCCTCGATGTGGTGATGGAAACAGAGGATTCGGGACTCAGGACCGTCAGGCGCATTCGCGAGGAGATCGGCAATCAGATGGTGCGCATCATATTGCGCACTGGCCAGCCGGGTCATGCACCGGAAGAGCATGTGGTTTTGAACTATCACATCAACGATTACAAATCGAAATCGGAGATGACGGCGAAGAAGCTCTTTACCTCTCTCGTTTCGGCCCTTCGCTCATTTCAGGATCTGCAGACCATCGAGTCCAGCCGGCGCGGCCTGGTCAAGGTTCTCGACGCTGCCAGCAACATGGATTTTCGCTCGAGAAATCTCTTTGTTTCCGGTCTGCTGATGCAGCTCGGGTCGTTGCTCGATATTGGCGACAATGACCTGATCCTGATCCGGCGCGGAGATGCAGGAGGCGAGGACATAATCATGGCAGCCTGCGGCGGCTTCGATGCTTTCATCGGCGCGCCGATCAAGGACATCCTTGATGCCGAAGGCATTGAGCGCGTTACCGGGGTGTTTTCAGGCGGCGTCACGCATATCGATGACAAGCGATCAATCTATCTGGTACCGATGCCGAACCTGAGCGACGTTGCCGTTTATGTCGGCGGCGCAAGAAAGATCAGTGAAACGGAACTGGCACTAATCGACATTTTTTGCATGAAGATCGTCCTCGCCTACGACAACTTTGAATTTGTAGAGCAGTCGAGGTTGGACCACGGCGCCGAGATTGCGCTGTTGGCGAAGCTGACGGCGCGCGCGTCCTACCTTCCGCTTTCCCATGCCATCAATCGCGGCAGGCTCAGTCGGGAGATCGCTTCGCGGATGAAGGAAAAGGACACCATTCGGGCGATCGCAAGGCACCTTCCGGAACTGCTCGAGCGCGCAGCCGTGCTCGCCGACATGGGCAATCACCTGATTCCCTCGACCGTTCTGGAAAGTACGGCGGCCCTTTCGGCGGAAGACCTGGCGCAAGTTCACCGACATTCGCAACTCGGGGCCTCGATGTTGCAGGATGTCTTGAACGAGGTGAGGGGCGGGCGCGTCTTCAGTCTTGCTGGCGAGGTCGCGCTGTCGCACCACGAGAATTTCGACGGCTCGGGCTACCCCAATCGCCTGAAAGGCGAAGACATTCCCTTGTCGGGACGGATTGTCGCTGTCGCCGACTGCTACCTTGCGATCACTTCTTCCCGCCCGTGGCGCACGGCAATCGGCCACGAGCAGGCGCTTGAAATGATCAGGCAGGATTCCGGCGGAAAATTCGACCCGCGGGTGATTGAGGCTTTCATGGCAGTGATCCCGGCCTTTCGCAAGGGCTCCTGATTTCAGGGACTGTCACGGTCTGAGGAGTCGCGGGTATCTTCTGCTCTGCGGGCCCGCTCCCGCCGGTCGTTGATTGACTGGATGGACTGATCCTGCTGCGGGGCGGTTGTCGCCAACGTGATCGTAAAGCAGGTTCCCTGGCCAGGAACGCTCGCAACGCTGATTCGCCCACCGAGGATGCTGAATACCATGTTGTGCGCGATATTCAGCCCGAGACCGCTGCCGCCCTGCCCGAGTTTGGTGGTAAAAAAGGGATCAAAGATTCGCGGCAGGACATCCGGTGGTATGCCTTTGCCATTGTCGCTGACTTTCAGAATGACAGTTTCAGCGCTCTGACCCTTTTCGGCTTCGATGCGAATCCGGCCGGCCGGGCAACCATCGAAGCCGTGAATGATGCTGTTGTTGATCAGGTTGGTCACTACCTGACCGAGTGGTCCGGGAAAGCTTTCCAGAACTATGTCATCGGGAATATCCTGTTCAATGACGTGGGGTGTTTTGCGGATGGTCGGTCCGATTGTCGTCACTACTTCCGCGATCATTTCTGCAAGCTTGAAACTGCGCCTTTGCGAACTGGTCTGGTCAACGGCGACCTGCTTGAAGCTGGACACCAGTTCGGCCGCCTTGTTCAGGTTGCGGACAAGAACATCGCCAGCGGAATCGGTGTTGGCCAGAAACTCATCGAGTACCGAGCGTTTCAATCCGGTCTTCAGGGCTTCTCCCATTTTTCTGCTGGTCGATACAAGGTGAGTTGCCACCATAAGGCTGTTGCCGATCGGCGTATTGAGTTCGTGGGCGATTCCAGCGACCATCGAGCCCAGACCCGCGAGCTTTTCGCTGCGCACCAGTTCATCTTGCGTCTGTTCGAGATTCTGGATCACCACCCCCAGTTCGGACAGGGCTTGCTGCAAGGCTTCCGCCCTGTCCTGCAGGCCGGCCTCTGCTCGCCGCTGCTCGGTGATGTCGCGCAGGGTTTCTATCGCCCCGATGACTCGTCCGGCCGGGTTGCGCAGGGGCGCAGCGGTAAAGTACAGCCAGCATCCTTCCTTGCCGAAATTGGGAAAGAATTCCTCGGCCTCGAAAGCGCCGTCAATGAGTTCCGAGCGTCGCCATCTTGAATAGTGGCGTGCGACCTCACTCTCCGACTCTCCGTCGACGATCAGATCAGCCATCATCGGCCGTTCGCCGCTGTAGAAGGCCCGCCACTGCTTGCTGGTTCCAAGGATTGACTCGGCTTCCACGCCGGTGAGTTTCTCGCAGGCGCGGTTCCAGTGCGTTACCAGGTGGTCGCGGTCAAGAACGAACGCGGCGATCGGGCTGCCATCGATGATTTGCGCCAGACGTGCCTGTGTCGCGCCAAGGTCCGTCAGGGTCTTCTGCAGGGCCTCGGTACGATCGGCCACCTTGCGTTCGAGTGTGGCGTTGAATTCCCTCAGCGCGGTCTCGTTGCGCTTGCGTTCGGTGACATCGGTGTAGGTGGTGATGAAGCCGCCTTCCGGCAGTGGTTTGCCGACCACCTCGATGACCGACCCGTCCGGACGTTGGCGCTCATACACATGCGGCTCGGAGCGCAGCGCCTGGAGCACCCGCGTCTGCACCTGCTCATCGGCGTCGCCGGGACCATATTCTCCGTGCTCGGCGTTGTAGCGAATGTAAGTCTCGAACGGCGTGCCCGGTATGCCGAGAGATTCCGGGAGGCTGAGAAGTTCCAGAAATCTGGGGTTGCAAACGACGAGCTTGAGGTTGGCATCGAACATCGAGATACCCTGGCTGATGTTGCCAACGGCATGGCGCAGCACGGACAGGGATTTCTCCATATCGCGCTCACGGGCGCGCTGCTCGTCCTGCTTGCGCTCCGAAATATCTTCCTGCAGCAAGACGAGGCCCGCAGGCGCGCCGTCAATCAGGACAGGGGCCGTACGAACCAGAAGGGTGCCACCGTTCGGGTTGAGGAGTTCAACCGAGTTCGCCGGAAACTGGGCGAGATACTCAAAACGGGTGTCGGTTTGTTCGTCGACGTCCCCCGGCCCGTAGAAGCCGTTCTGCGCGAGGATGCGCAAACTGGTCTTGACCGTGCCCCCCTTTGAAATCGAGCCCTTGGTCAGGCCAAACAGGGTTTCGACCTTGTCATTCCAGAAGATGGTGTTGAGGTCGGTGTCGAGCACCAGAACACCGAAGGGCAGGTTGGTCAGAACCTCCTGAAAATAGGAGGCCGTACGCAGATTTTCCTGTTCGGCCCTGTCCTTCAGTGCGGCTTCGGCCCGGCGTCGTTCGGTGACGTCCTGCAGGGTTTCGATGGCGCCGACGACGTGTCCACTTTCGTCCCGCAGCGGCGCCGCAGTAAAGAACACCCAGCGTCCTTCTTCGCCGAAATTCGGGAAGAAGTCCTCCGCTTCGTAGGCGCCGTCAATGAGCTTCGAGTGCTGCCATTTGGTCCGGTAGTGCTGGTCGAACGAGTCCTCGGCCCCCCCGGACAGGATCAGGTCGGCCATCACCGGCCGTTCGCTGGCATAAAAAGGCCGCCATTGGTCGCGGGTTCCCAGCACCGAAGTTGCACTGACACCGGTCAGGTTTTCGCAGGCGTGGTTCCAGTAGGCGACCCGATGATCGCGATCGAGGACGAAGGTCGCGACCGAACTGCCGCCAAGAACCTGCGCCAGACCCGTGCGGCTGACATCGCGCTCGATTCCGGCGCGGATGGCTTGGGCTTCCGCGCGTTTGCGTTCGCTGACGTCTGTATAGATGGTGACAAAGCCGCCGTCGGGGAGGGGTGCACCACGAATCTCGAGCACTTTCCCGTCCGGTCGCGTGCGCTCGAAGACATGAGGTCGCATGTTGTGCGCCCGTTCGCAGGCTTCCTTTGCCTGCACATCGGGGTCTCCCGGTCCGTATTCGCCGCGCTTCGCGTTGAAGAGCACCAGGGTATGGAATGATGGCAGCCCGGCGACAAACAACTCGCCGGGAAAATCAAGCAGATCGCGAAATGCCTGGTTGCAGGCCAGCATTTCAAGCCTGGAGTTGAAAATGGATACGCCGCCCGGGAAGCAGTCGATGATTGTCTGAAACTTTTCCGGCAGGACTCCTTCAGCTTCGACGTGCATTCGCTTTGGTCCGGCCGCCGGCTACTTGGATTCCATTACCCAGACTCCGTCCCAGTCATCGCCTGGCGGATTGGCGATGAAGTGCTCGCAGCGCTCAATGTACATCTTCGCCGCCTTGTCGTGATCGTTGAGGGCCAGGACCTCATTGAACTCACCCATGGCATCGTCCCATTTCTGCTGCCTGTATTTCACCAGCCCGGACTTGAAGTGGCGCAGGGCATCGATCATCTGCGGATAGCTTTCCTCGGTGTGGTAGTCAAGAATTTCATGGATGGCGACCGGCTTGGTCTTGCCCTTTACCACTACCAGATCGAGTTCCCGGCTGAAATAGGTCGCCTTCAGGGCCTTGTAGGTGAATTCGCTGATCAGGATGTGCGCGCCGTATTGCTTGCAGGCGGATTCCAGGCGGGCCGAAAGATTCACGCCGTCACCGATGATGGTGTAGTTCATCTGCTTCTTCGAGCCGATATTGCCCGACACCACATTGTCGGTATTGAGCCCGATGCCGATGTCGACCGGCATCTTGCCTTCGTTGATGCGACTGCGATTCCAGACGTTGAGTTCCTTGATCATGGCGATCGCCGTGCGCACCGCTCGGTCGGCATCGTCATCATGCCCGACCGGGATGCCGAAGGCTGCCATGATCGCGTCGCCAATGAACTTGTCCAGCATGCCGCCTTCATGCTGGATGCAATCCATCATCAGCGTGAAATACTCGTTGAGCAGGGCTACGGTCCCCTGGGCGCCCAACTGCTCGGTGATGGTGGTGAAGCCACGGATATCCGAGAACAGGATGGTGGCGAGGATGCTCTTGCCGCCCAGCATTTCGCCGCCGCTGGCGATCATCTGGTCGGCAATGCCCGGATCCATATAGCGCGAAAGGGTAGACTTCATCCGTTTTTCACTGGAGATGTCTTCCAGCATCAGCATCGAGCCGATGCGTTTCTTCTCCATCGACAGCAGCGGCAGTGCCGTGAGATTGACCGACAGCTTGTCCTCGCCGACGATCAGTTCCGCCTCCATGATCACTTCGGTGGTTTGCGTATCGGCGACGCGCTTGAGCTTTTCCGGAATCCATGCGTTGCTGCCGGCGAAGAACTCTGCCGCGGGCTTCTGCAGAATCTGCGGCAGGTGCACGCGCAGAATGCGCAGGCCTGCGGCGTTGCAGGTGGCGATGCGCTCCGCTTCATCAAGCGTGATCACTGCGTTCGACATCGACTCCAGCATCGCCTCGTTGTAGTTCTTCATGTTCTGCACATCGGCAAACAGCTTGGCGTTTTCCAGCGCAATCGAAATCTGCGCCGTAAAGGCGCGCAGGCGCGATTCATCTTCGCTGGTAAACGGGCCGCCGCGTTTGTTCAGCACCTGCGTGACGCCGATCACCTTGCCGTGCTTGTTGACGATGGGCACGCAGAGGATCGAGCGGGTGAAGTAGCCGGTCTTCTTGTCGAATGCCGGATTGAACCGCAGGTCGGCGTAGGCGTAGGGAATGTTGATCGCCTTGCCCGAGGTGAATACGGCACCGGCAATGCCGAGATGGTTGGGCAGGCGGATCTGTACCGACTCCAGTCCCTGGCCGACCTCCGACCACAGCTCGTTGGTCTTCTCCTCGTTGAGGAACAGCGTCGAGCGTTCGGCATTCAGCAGGCGCGTTGCTTCGCCCATGACTTTCTGCAGCAGGGAGCCCAGCTTGATGTCGGCCGTGACTTCGGAGACGACGTCGATGAACTCCATCTCCTGGCGGCGGATGGCCTGCATGCGCTCGATGAACTGGGCGCTTTGCAGTGCCAGCGTGCCCTGGCTGGTCATGGCTTCGAGCAGGTTCAGGTCCTGTTTGGTGAACTTGCCGCTGCGTTTGTTGAGTGTCTGTGCGACACCGATGATCTCGCCCTTGACCGTCCTGATCGGCACGCAAAGGATGTTGTGCGTGGTAAAGCCGGTCTGTTCGTCGATCGAACGGTTGAAGCGGTCGTCGGCGTAGGCGTCGGCGATGATCAGCGCTTCACCCGCGGTATAGACGTAGCCTGCGACGCCGCTGGTATTGAGGATCCGAATTTCGCGCTGGATGTTGCCTTGCGCCACGCGCGAGTACAACTCGTTGGTGTCGGGGTCGTTGAGGAACAGCGACCCACGTTCGGCATTCAGCTCGGTGGTGGTCATTTCAACCAGTGCCTGCAGCACTTCATCGAGCGTGCCATAGCTGGCCATGCGGCGCGTGACCTCGAGCAGCAGCTCAAGATGGCGCAGCCGGCGACGGCCTTCCTGGTCGCGCTCAGCCGACTTCTTCTCGGCCCCGACGGGAGGGACGGGCGGGTCGATTGCGTTCATGATCGCTTCGATCCCATGGCTTCGATCTGGTCGCGCAAAGCCTGTATGGTGTGCTGCAACTGCGCACCCTCGTCGGCGAACAGCGTTCGCTCCCGATTGACTGAATTGACCTTGTCGATCTGCGCCAGCTCCAGGCTTTCGCGCAAGCCGCTGACTGTTTGCCGCAGTTGCGCGATTTCGCCCTGCGCACTGACCAGCGCTGTCCGCACCGCGTTGTCGGTGTCGGCCCGTGCGCGTTCCAGTTCTTCTCGCAGTGCGGCCGAGGTGGCCTTCAACTGCTGCATTTCGTTATGGCCGACGACACGCTCAAGTTGCACCGCGTGATCGCGTTCGGCGCGCGATTGCTCCAGTTCATCGCGCAAGGCAGCGGCCGTTGCCTTGAGCATCTGGGCTTCCTGATTCGCGGCGACACGTTCCTGCTGGACGGCCTTTTCGCGCTCGATGCGGGCTCGCTCCAGTTCTTCGCGCAGGGCGCCGACGGTGATCTTCAGCTGCGATAGCTCTGCCGCGCTGGCCTGGGTGGCACGCAGGGTTGAGTCGTGGATTTCAGCGTGTGCCGCCTCGAGCTCCGTGCGCAAAGCCATCACCGTGCGCTTCATGTCCCGGGAATCGGCCTGGGCCAGAGCGAGTTCTTCTTCGATGGTCGATACTTCAGCGGTCGTCATGGAGCGAACAGGTGATCCTCAATTTCGGAAATCCGCGTCTGGCTGCGAAGGCGTCCGGCACGGACAGGCAACAACGATGCTTGCATCTATTCCGTCAGATGCGTTTAATAATACCCTTACCTTGGAATCTTATCAGTCATGTTTTTGCAACGGGGCACTATAAAGCGCTTGGCCCGCATGGATCGGCCAGCATATGGGAAAGTTTAGCCGACGTCATTTTCTTGCTTCAAGCGGCGCGCTGGGGGTCTCTCTGGCCACCGGCGGGGTATCGGCGCAGCTGATGCCTCGCGGTCGGAATCGGCGCGTGGTTATCGTCGGTGGCGGCTGGGGCGGGCTCACGGCGGCCAGGCATCTGCGTGACCTGGCGCCGGAACTCGAGGTGGTTCTGGTCGAACGAAGCGCCGCGTTCCGCTCCCTGCCGATGAGCAACAAGTGGCTGGTCGGGCTGGCCCAGGAGGGCGGACGAAGCCACGACTATGCTGCGACGGCCCGCGCCTGGGGCTACACCGTGGTTCAGGCCGAGGTGACCGCGATTGACCGCGAACAGCGGCGCGTCATTACCCGCAGCGGCGCGCTCGACTATGACTGGCTGGTGCTGGCAGTCGGCATTCGTTACGACTATGAGCCATGGTTTGGCGGCGATCGCCGCGCCGCCGAGCAGGCAAAGAAATTCTACCCGGCGGGATTTGTCGCCGATGAGCTCGATCTGCTCAAGCAGAAACTCACCGATTTCAGGGGCGGTGACTTCGTCATGACCATTCCGCCAACTCCCTACCGTTGTCCGCCGGCGCCTTACGAGCGTGCGGTGATGATCGCCTGGCTGTTCAAGCAGAAGAAGATCAAGGGACGGTTGGTCATCGTCGATCCCGGCCCGGGCATGCAGGCCTTCAACCGCGTCTTCGCCGATCGCTACAAGGACCAGATCATCCATCTGACGCATGCCAGGGTGAAGTCAGTCGATCCGTTCAACCGGACGATTGCCACCGAGTTCGATGAACTGCGTTTCGACGATGGCATCCTGATGGCGCCGCAGCAGGCGGGTGATCTGGTCTGGCAGGCGGGGTTGGTGGCGCGTGACAGCGACGGCAAGGCGACGGGGTGGGGCGCGCTCGATCCGCTCCGTCTGCATGCCATCGGCGACGAACGGGTGTTCCTGATTGGCGATCTGATCGGCCAGGTGTCGCCCTTGTTCGGCCACTATCCGAAGAGCGGTCATCTGGCCAACCGGCTGGGGCGCATTGCTGCGCGTGAGATAGCGGGTCGTGCCACGGGCCGCGTGGTGGAACTGGCTCTGCCGGACAGCGTCTGCCATGTTTTTTCGGATGTCGATCCGATGGAAGGCATCCGCATCGACGCACAGTATCGACTGCGCGGCGACGGTGTCATCGCTCAAACAGCACGACAGCACAACGACCCTCAGCCGCGGGGAGAAGACGTCGACTGGGCGAAGTCGATGTACGCCGACTTTCTTGCCAGGGAGTGACGCCAGGAATCCTAGTGGCGCGCGAAGATGCTGGTCTTGCCGTCCGGCCCTACCAACAGGGTGTCGTAGCGCTCGCGGCGGATATCTCTTTCCTGGCCCGCGTTGTCGAGAATGGTGCAGGCGGTTTCACAGAAGGGGTTGGACAGCTCCCGTCCGGGCGATCCGCGCGGCAGGCCGGGCACGGCCAGGCCGCGCGCCTTGGGCTTTTCCTTGAGCAACTGGTGGATGTCTTCAGCGGGTACATGGCCCTCGATGAAGTATCCGGCCACCGTGGCGGTGTGCACCGATTCCAGGCCCGAGGGCACATTCAGCCAGCGCTTGAGGCGCGGCATGTTGGCGGCCAGGGTTTCCGTCATGGTGACCTCGAAGCCGCTCTTGCGCACGTGATCTGCCCAGTCGATGCAGGAGATGCAGGGGCTGGGGGCGTAGACCACCATGGGTGGCAGGCTGTTTTCATCAGCGGCTTGAGCGTGCGGCGTCGAGCAAAGAAACAGGCCGGCAAGCGCAAGGAAACGTCGCATGGTCAGCACGGCTTGCGGGGTTTGCAACCCTTCAGCAGCCAGAGTGACACCACCCCGGCAAATTCGTCGGCGCGCACCTTGCGCGCCATGCTCAGCACATCGCGCCCGGCATCGGTCTTCAGCGCGGGGTCGGCTCCCGCTTCCAGGAGCGGCCTGGCATGCAGGGTACGGGTGGAAAACGCCGCCATGTGCAGCGGCGTCATGCCTTCCTTGTCCCGTGCGTTGACGTTGGCGCCCGCTGCAATCAGCGCCAGCAGCGGGCCGCTGTCTACATTCAGCGCCGCGTAGTGGAGCGGCGTGGCGCCGAGATCGGTGCGCGCGTCGCGATTCTGCGGCGATGCCTTGAGCAGTTTTTCGACGTCCTGGCGCGTGCCCATGCGAGCGGCATCGTGAATCGGCTGCTCGTTCTTGCCCAGTGTGGCCTCGGCGGGAGCCGCCAGAGCGGAATGCAGCGCAAACCAAAGTATCGGGAAAAATCGGAGATTGCGTCTGATGGTCAAGTGGGTCGGCATGATGTCTCTCTCAATCAGGCATTCTGGCGCCCAAGTCAGGAATCGAACCTGAGACCTACCGCTTAGGAGGCGGTCGCTCTATCCACTGAGCTACAAGGGCACGGGGCAAGAATTCTACCCTGCGCGCCTATAATCCGGCACCCATTTCCCGGCCCTGTTTCCATGCCCGTTATTTCCCTTGATCGCGCCTGTCTCGCCTACGGCCATGTTGCCCTTCTTGATCACGCCGCCATGCAGATCGACGCTGGCGAACGTGTCGGCCTTATCGGGCGCAATGGCAGCGGCAAATCCAGCCTGCTGAAAGCTCTTGCCGGGCTCGGGTCGCTCGACGACGGCGAGGTCTGGCGCGAGCCGGGCCTCTCCATTGCCTACGTGCCACAGGAGCCTGAATTCGCTACCCATGACACGGTCTTCGACGCCGTGGCCGCCGGGCTGGGCGAGGTGGCCCGCGTGCTCGCCGAGTACCACGAGGTCACCCATAAAGTCGGCGCTGGCGACACGGCGACCATGGACCGGATGCAGGAATTGCAGACGCAACTGGAAGCCAACGACGGCTGGCGGCTGAACTCGCGGGTCGAACAAGCCATCTCGCGGCTGGCGCTGGACGGCGACGCCCGCGTCGACGCGCTTTCCGGCGGCGGCAAGAAGCGCGTGGCCCTGGCCCGCGCCCTGGTGGCCGAGCCGGACCTGCTGCTGCTCGACGAGCCGACCAACCATCTCGACGTCGATGGCATCCTCTGGCTGGAGGATCTGCTGCGCGGCTATCAGGGCGCGGTCATGCTGATTACCCACGACCGGGTATTCCTGGACAATGTGGCGACGCGCATCATTGAACTGGATCGAGGCAATCTGGTGAGCTTCCCCGGGCGCTTCGCGGCCTACCAGGAGCGCAAGGAGTTCATGCTCAACGAAGAGGCACTGGCCAATGCGCGCGCCGACAAGATGCTGGCGCAGGAAGAAGTCTGGATCAGGAAGGGCGTCGAGGCGCGGCGCACGCGCAGCGTCGGGCGCGTGCAGCGTCTTGAGCACTTGCGCGAGGCCCGCGCGGCACGACGCGAACAACTGGGCAAAGTCGATTTCCGCGTGGTACGCGGCGACGCGTCCGGCAAGCTGGTGGCCGAACTGGACGGCGTCAGCAAGCGATTTGCGACAACTGCGGGCGACAAGACCGTGGTGAAGAATTTTTCCTGCCGCATCCTGCGCGGCGACAAGGTGGGCCTGATCGGCGCCAATGGCACCGGCAAGACCACGTTGTTGCGCCTGATCCTCGGTGAGCTGGCCGCCGACGCAGGCAAGGTGCAGCTGGGCACCAAGATCGAAGTGGCCTATTTCGACCAGTTCCGCGCCCAACTCGATCCGGAAGCGCCGCTATGCGAAGTGATCAGCCCAGGCTCGGACTATGTCGAGATCGGCGGCACGAAGAAGCATGTGATCGGCTACCTGGAGGATTTCCTGTTTGCTCCGCAGCGGGCGCGTTCGCCGGTGAAATCGCTGTCCGGCGGCGAGCGCAATCGCCTGTTGCTGGCGCGCCTGTTCGCGCGGCCGGCCAACGTGCTGGTGCTCGACGAGCCGACCAACGACCTCGACATCGAAACCCTGGAACTGCTCGAAGCCCTGCTGCAGGACTACTCCGGCACGGTGTTCCTGGTCAGCCACGACCGGGCCTTTCTCGACAACGTGGTGACGCAGACCATTGCCAGTGAAGGCGATGGGCAGTGGAAGGAATATGTCGGCGGCTACAGCGACTGGCTGCGGCAGCGGCCGGCCGGGGGCGCCGCGCGGTTCGATGCGACGGGTGGAGTTGAGGCAAAGTCTGCGCTGAGAGTCGGCGCTGGCGATGCGGCGAAAGCCAAGCCTGCCGGGGGCAAGAAGCTCAGCTTCAAGGAACAGCGCGAGCTTGAACAACTACCCGAACGTATTGCCGCGCTGGAAGCCGAGCAGGCAGTATTGCAAGGCCGGCTGGGCGATCCGGCCTTCTATCAAGGGCCGGCAGACGCCGTGCGTCAGTTGCAGGCCCGGTTGGCCGCGGTCGATGCCGAAATCGAAGCGGCCCTGATCCGCTGGGAGGCCCTGGAGGCGAAGGGCCAATAGTTTTCGCAGGCACTTGAAACGGCCTGTATTCAAGGTGTTGCTTCGGATGCGCGGGATATACGCTGTGCCCACTGGGTGCCGGGTTTCCCTTGCAGGCTGCATACGGGAGTGATGCGTTTTGGACGCATGGAAAAAGCGTTGGGGCGTCGGGTCATGGGCTGCGTTCTTCGAGACGCAGGAACTTCCCGTAATGTCTCGCTCCAAGATGATGCTCAACGCCTTTCAGCAATCCAAGGGCGAAATGCTGGCGCCCATCGAGCTTTCCTCCATCGTGCTGCTTGATCCCTTGCTGTGCCTGCGCTTGCTGCGTGAGGCGGAGCGTAGCCGCACCGATCGGCTGGGGCACGAAACCACCACCGCGTTGGCGGCCATCATGCAACTGGGCATCGACGAATTCAGGGACTTGCTGCTGTCAAGCCAGGAAATCGAGGAGGCCAATACCGGCCTGCTGGAGGTCGAAGCCCGTGCGACCGTAGCCGCGCAAGTGGCGCAACGCTGGGCTCCCGGCCGCAACGATCTCAATCCCGAAGAAGTCGCCGTCGCGGCCCTGCTTATCGATGCGGGCGAGTTGCTGCTCTGGGTGTATGAGCCTGAACTGCCGCAGGCGGCCAGGGAGATGCTGCTCTCCGGCAAGGTGAAACGCAGTTCGCAAGCGCAGATGGAAGCCTGCGGATTCGATTTCAAACAGCTGACCATGCGTTGCGCCGAACTCTGGAAGCTGCCGCCGCTGATACTTCAGCTCCTGCGTGGTCTGGATACGCCGCGCGCCAACTTGACGCGTATCTGTTCGAATGCCGCGCGCCATATCGTCGAATCGTCGCCGACCTCGAATCTTGCGCTGGCCAGCGATCTCGTCGAAGCCCGCAGGCTGATGCCGCACGTCAGCATCGAGTGGCTGGTGGCGGGAATGGTCATGCTGCCGGACGATCAACGGGCTGACTTGATAGCCTCCGCCACTGAACTCGATGTGCGTCAGCCGAATGCCTGAGCAGCGGCCGGGTTTTTCGGCGCCGCCAACGCTCAAGCCTGCGGACATTCTGCCGATATTTTCTTCGAATGCAGCCGATATCCATCCAGGGAGACTCACGTGGTCGTCATAAATGGAAAGCGTACTACCGCGATAGTGATCCGGCATCGGGGCGACAGCGTCACCCTGGTGCCGATGAAAAGCGGCCGGCTCTCGGCCAAGACGGTTGCCTTTGAAGAATTTCGCAGCGAATGGCAGGAAACCGGCTACGCGCTGTCGCAAGGGCTGACCACTTTTCTTGCGCACATCATGAAATGGGGCGCCTCGCTGGAGGTCGTCAAGGGCCTCGACAGGCTTGCGGCCCGCGACCGCTTCGTCGTAGCCAGCCTGTTCTAACGCCGGCCCGCAAGGCGCAAGGCAATAGGCGATCAAGCGCACTGGCAGGGCTGGTTCGACGGCGCCGCGCTGCCCAACCCAGGCAAGATCGGTGTTGGCGTCGTCCTCATGTCACCGGCCGGCATCCGCTACGAAAAATCCGCCCTGACCGGCGGTTCCGGCTGCAACAACGAGGCGGAGTTGCATGCGCTGTGCCTGGCGCTGGACATCGCTTTCGCGGCGGGTGCCCGGCGGCTGGCATTGCGCGGTGACAGCGATGTCGCCGTGCGCTACGTGCGTGGTCCGGAGAGCACGCGGATCGCCCGGCTGGTCGTCCTGGTGGCGCAGGCCCGCGAAAGAATCCGGGATTTTGAGGATGTGCAGCTGCTATGGGTGCCCCGTCATCGCAACGTCGACGCAGACCGCCTTTCGCGGCAGGCGCTGGGTCTGCCCACGCCGCCGCTCAAGCCTGCAAAGGGCAGGCGACGATCGCGCTAACGTTCATGCAGTGATCCGGCACTCCTGATGATGAAACACACGAAAGGCGAATTAAAGGCCCCCCACCCCCATCCCCGCCCCAGGGCGGGGCTACTGGTTAGCTCGCTTCGCTCGATTGTCACCAGTCGCTCCGGATGAGGTGTTTCATAACGTTAAGGCGGTGCTGCGGCGAGGCCGGTTTCCGCTATGATCCGCCGGCACCCTACACAGGAGCCAGCCCTTGGGAATACTGACCAACATCGTCGCCGCGGAAGACGATGAAATTGCCGCCATCGGCGAATCGCTGCGGCCGGTGGACGAATGGAGCGGCCTCGAACGCCGCGGCATCGACACGGCCAAGATCGCGACACTGCATTGCCTGCTGACCGGCGAGGAATTTGAAGAGGCCATCGGCGCCTACGAGCCCGTCTATGTTGCGGACGAGGGCGCGGTGGTGCTGCGCATCGCCGACGAGGTCATGGAACGCCTGGCCAGCCTTGACGAAGAGGCGCTGGAACTCGTCGCCGAAGAACTGGCGGCCACCGAAGAGTATGAGCTGGAACAGTGGGAGGCAGAGGACGTGCAGGCACTGGTAATGGAACTGGCCGATCTTGCGCGGCTGGCCGACTCGCAGGGCCAGGCGATGTTCGTCTGGATGCATCCTCTGCTTACCTGAGCGGTACCGCTGTCGAACAAATGCCATCGAACAAGACCTGGTTTGTCTACCTGATTGAATGCACCGACGGCTGCCTCTACACGGGGATTACCGTTGATCTCGAGTCGCGCTTCAAGGCTCACCTGCAGGGCCGAGGTGCGCGCTACATGCGCCTGCACCCGCCCTTGCGCATGCTGGCGGCCGAAGCGCATCCGGACCGCTCTGCCGCCTCAAAGGCAGAACATCGCATCAAGCAGCTCCCGCCGGCTGAAAAGCGTGCCTGCGCGGCGCAAATGACTGCCGGCCCCCTTCCTTCCGCCTCGGTTTAGTCGGGCCACCACGATGATCGTTTTTTCCCACGCCAACAGTTATAGCGCCGCCACCTATCGCCAGCTTTTCGACGGCTGGCGTGCCGCTGGTGAAGAGGTCGCGGCCGTCGAGCATTTCGGCCATGACGAACGATTTCCTGTGGACCGCAGCTGGCGCGGCATGACCCACCAGCTCACGACGCTGATCGACAGCCAGCCCGAACCGCGCCTCTGGCTGGTCGGGCACTCCATGGGCGGCTACCTGAGCCTGCTGGCGGCCGGCCAGCGGCCGCAACGCGTGCGGGGGGTGATATTGCTCGATTCTCCCATCCTGTATGGCTGGAAAGCCGGCGTCGTCAGCCTGCTCAAGGCCGCCGGGCAGATGCGCCGGGTGTCGCCCGCGGGGGCGGCGATGAAGCGCCGCGATCGCTGGCAAAACCTCGGCGAGGCGCACCGGCATTTTGCGGCGAAGCCGATGTTCGCCCGCTGGCATCCGGCCATCCTCGACGACTATATCCACTTCGGCACCGAACAGGATCCCGCTGACCATGCAGGCGCCGGTCGTCGCCTGAAGTTTCGTCCCGAGATCGAGGCTGAAATCTACTCGACCGTGCCGAACCGGTTGGTGTCCTATCTGCGTTTGCATCCTCCCGGTGGGCCGGTCGCCTTCGTTGCCGGAACTCGCTCGCGCGAGGTGCGCCAGGTCGGGCTGGCCGCCACGCGGCGCGTCACCCAGGGGCGCATCAGCTGGATGGAAGGCTCCCATCTCTTTCCCTTCGAGCGGCCGAAGGAAACCGTGCGCGAGGTGCTCGACTGGATGCAGCGGCTGGACGGGGCGCTTCTTGGCCGGGACGCCGCATGAAGCTCGGCCGGCTCTACCAGCCGCGCAATCCGGCGTTCTGGCTGATGGTGGTGTTCAACGCGCTGTCGACGCTGCTGGCCTGGGTGGCGCGAACCTACGAACTGGCGCCGGCCGCATCGCTGGTGCTGGCAGGCGTCGCGATTGCCAACGCCTTGATCGGGCTGCGCCTGATGCTGCTGCTGATGCGCGACCGACCGGCCGGGGAGCCCGAGTAGCCGGGGATTGCGCTTGCGGCCGAAGTCCATACGAAAAAACCCCGGGAGCAGGCTCCCGGGGTTTTTGATGTGAAAGCAGCGATTCCGGGCGTCTTAGCCGCAGGTCCCCACTGCGCCGCAGGCCGAACAGAAATCGCAGCCGTCCTTGCGGATCACCGTGTAGTTGCCGCATTCGCCGCACAGCGAGCCCTGCATCACCTTGACGCCACCGTTCTTCTGTTCGGGGACTTCGAGGATGCCCATTTCGCGTGTCGGGTAGCCATGCTCGTCGAGAATGTGCAGCATGGCATAGCGATGCATGATCAGGCGGGCGATGTAGGCGACCGTCGAGGGCCAGTTCTGCTGCTTGTTGGATCCCGGTACGCGCGCCATGAAATCGCCCAGCGGCTCGGCGTAGTTGGTCAGCTTCCTCAGCTTCATGCCGATCCAGGCCGGGTCGAGCACGCGCATGTCGAGCGAGAGCAGGCGCGTCAGGCCGTCCAGCGCACGCGGGTAGTGGCCGGAGAGCCACACCGAGTAGGGCCGCGTGACGCCGTCGGGCAGGGTGATTTCCTTGAGGCCGAGCACGAACTCCTCGCCGGCGGCCGGGTTCACCACATCGACCGTCCATGACAGCGTGCCGTCGGTGCCGGTCTTGGGTTCGTCGCGGCTGAACATGCAGTCGATCACCGGAGTGGCTTCGGAGCCATCCAGCGCGCCGAGTTTCTCGCACCGATAGCGCACCACCTGGGCCAGCGCCGAGACCACCCCGGGCACCAGCTTGCGCTCGCCGTTGGGCGGCAGCGGAAGCTCGAAGGCGTCGTCGTCCTGCGTCCTGGCCAGTGCGTCGAGCTTGAGCTTGAGCCAGGCCTTGTCGTTGGCGCGCATGTCCATTGACAGGGTCTTGGCTACGGCACCGATGCCGCGCGGCTGCTCGGCGCCATTGACCCAGACTTCGAAGGGCACGTCGCGGCCCATTTCGTTCTCGATCTGGCCGACGAAAAGGGCGAACTCGCCGTGCGGCGCTTCGATCATGTAGGTCCAGGCGGCATTGCCGTCGGTCATGCGCGGCCGGCCTGGCCAGCGCAGTGAGGCCAGCACCGGGGCGGGCAGGGCGCCGATCGACAGGCGGCGGTTGGCGTGGTCGATGGTCACGTCCTGCGGCTGCTTCTGGGCGTTTTCCGCGGGGGTGCTGCTGCCGACCGAAAGCACGCTGCCGAGCACCGAGTTGGGCCGGTAGGTGGCGAGCCCCTTGAGGCCGGATTTCCAGGCCTCCATGTAGAGGTCCTCGAACTCCGAGTAGGGATAGTCGGCGGGAACATTGACCGTCTTCGAAATCGAGGTGTCGATGTAGGGCGCAACTGCGGCGACCATCTTCTCGTGAGCCTGGGCCGAGATTTCCAGCGCCGTGACGAAGTAGTCCGGCAACTTGGAAACATCGCCGCCCTGGTGCTTGTAGAGGCGCCAGGCGTAGTCCTCGACCGCGTATTCCTTGTGCGTGCCGTCAGCCATGCGCTTTTTGCGCGTGTAGACCCAGGAGAACGGCGGTTCGATACCGTTCGAGGCGTTGTCGGCGAAGGCCAGGCTTATGGTGCCGGTGGGGGCGATCGACAGCAGGTGCGAGTTGCGCAGGCCGTGCTTGCGGATGGAGTCCTTGATTTCCTGCGGCAGGCGCGAGGCGAAATTGCCGCCCGACAGGTACATGTCGGCATTGAACAGCGGGAAGGCACCGCGCTCTTTCGCCAGCTCGACCGAATAGAGGTAGGAACGGTCGCGCATGTACTCCGAAATCTTCGTCGCCATGTCGCGCGCGGCGTCGGTGTCGTAACGCAGCTTGAGCATGATCAGCGCATCGCCGAGGCCGGTGAAGCCGAGGCCCACGCGGCGCTTGTTCTGCGCCTCCTTCAACTGCTGCTCCAGCGGCCAGTGGGTGGCGTCGAGCACGTTGTCGAGCATGCGTACCGAGGTGTCGATGACCCGGCCGAAGGCGGCGAAATCGAAGCTGGCCTTTTTGCTGAAGGCGTCCTGGACGAACAGCGTCAGGTTGATCGAGCCGAGGCAGCAGCAGCCATAGGGCGGCAGCGGCTGTTCGGCGCAGGGGTTGGTGGCCTCGATGTTCTCGCAGTAATAAAGGTTGTTGTCCTTGTTCATGCGGTCGAGGAACAGGATGCCCGGCTCGGCGTGATCGTAGGTGGAGCGCATGATCTGCTCCCACAAATCACGTGCGGGAATCTTGCGATAGACCCACTGGCCGTCTTCGCGCTGATAGGCGCCGGCGGCCTTGATGTCGGCCGAGGGTGTCGCACGATGCGTCAGTTCGATCTCGCCATCGGCCTCGACGGCCTGCATGAAGGGGTCGGTGACGCCGATCGAGATGTTGAAGTTGCTCAGGTCGCCCTTGTCCTTGGCATGGATGAAGACTTCGATGTCCGGGTGGTCACAACGCAGCACGCCCATTTGCGCGCCACGGCGGCTGCCGGCGGATTCGACCGTCTCGCAGGAGCGGTCAAACACGCGCATGTACGAGACCGGGCCGGAAGCCCGCGACTGGGTGCCCTTGACGCGCGCGCCGATCGGACGGATGGAAGAGAAGTCATAGCCGACACCGCCGCCGCGGCGCATGGTTTCGGCAGCCTGCAGCAGTGCGGTGTATATGCCGGGGCGACCGTCGACGATTTCGGAAATCGAATCGCCCACCGGTTGCACGAAGCAGTTGATCAGCGTGGCGCAGAGATCGGTGCCGGCGGCGGAGTTGATGCGACCGGCGGGAACAAAGCCGTTTTCCTGGGCTTCGAGGAAGCGCGCTTCCCAGAAACTTCGTTTGTCCTCGACTTCAATCGAGGCCAGCGCGCGGGCCACGCGGCTGCGCACGTCGCGGACGTCGCGTTCCGTGCCCTTGGCATACTTTTCAAGCAGGACCTCGCCTGAAATCTCCTGCGGCAGCGGCAGGTCCATCTGCCCTGTGTGATCGTAACCTGCTGTTTCCTCAGTATTATTTATTGTGTTAGTCATGGTCTCTTCCGAAGGCATGTCCGTTTTAGTTATTCAGCGAGCGGGGAAGCATACCCCCGGGTTTCTATCGTGAAAAGGAGAAAATTTTTACATCAAGAAAAACAATGAGTTAATAAAAGCGCTAGTGCAGGTCTCAGTACGCCCTACTAGATATAGTATGTTTTTCAACAAGGAAAGGGGAGGAAAAACAGGGGGATGGCGCTGCTTTTCGAGACTTGGCTTGAGTGCGCTCTGGGCCGCTTTTTGCTTGGGTAGTTTCGGGTCAAGTTGTCAAGGGGGTTGACAGGCTTGATGGGACTGGAAAACGCCGAAAGTGGCCGCTTAGGCGATGAGCTCCGCCGTGTGCCGGGCAATAATCCACTCTTCATTCGTGGGTATGACGCAGACGTCTATTTTGCTGTCCGTCGTCGAAATTTTTGACGCGTTGGCATCATTGGCGACCGAATTCAGCTTCAATCCGAGCCATCCCAGCCGGTCGCAAATCATGGCCCGTACCGGGGCGCCATGTTCGCCGATGCCGCCGGTGAATACCAGCGCATCGAGACCGCCCAGCGCGGCCGTCAGCGAGCCGATTTCGCGCACTATGCGGTAGCAGAACAGGTCGACCGCCTCGCGCGCTTCCGGCGCCGGCGAATCGAGCAGTATGCGCATGTCCTGACTGATGCCCGATACGCCGAGCAGGCCCGATTCCTTGTAGAGCAGCCGGGTCAGCGCCTTGGCGTCCATCTTCTGGTAATCCATCAGGTAGAGCAGCACGCCGGGATCGAGGTTGCCGGTGCGGCTGCCCATCATCAGTCCATCGACGGCGGTGAAACCCATGGTCGAGGCCTGGCTCTTCAGATCCTTCATGGCGCACATCGATGCGCCATTGCCCAGATGCGCGACGATCACACGACCCTTCGCGCGGTCATCTGCAAGGTGCTGCGGCAGCACCTCGGCAATGTATTCGTAGGACAGGCCGTGAAAGCCGTAGCGGCGCACGCCCTGTGCGGTGATGGCGCGCGGCAGCGCGAACAGCTGCGCGACCTCGGGCTGGCTGCGATGAAACGCCGTGTCGAAGCAGGCGACCTGCGGGATGCCCGGCAGGGCCGCCGTCATTGCGTCGATGCCGGCCAGGTTGTGCGGCTGGTGCAACGGGGCCAGCGGAATGAAGTCGCGCAGCGCACCGACCATGGCGGCATCGAGCACCACCGGCTGCGAAAATTTCTGCGCTCCATGCACCACGCGGTGGCCGACGCCGCAGATGCGCCAGCCGGCTTCGTGACCGTGCAGCCAGTCGACCAGGAAGTTCAGTGCGCTCTTGTGCTGGGACTCGGCCGGACCTTCGAGCATGAGATCGGTGTCGTCCAGCACGCGTCCGCCGGCATCGCGGGCCTTGAGGTGTGCGCACTGACCACCGGCGGCGCCGATGCCGTCGATCTGGCCGACCAGTTCGGGCTGTTGCGGGATCGTTGCCGTGCGCGCGAACAGCGCGAACTTTATCGACGATGATCCGGCATTGAGGGTGAGGATGGCATCAGCCATGGTTTTTTCCTTCTGGGAATGCTGAATAAGCCGTCACACCGGCGAAAGCCGGTGTCCAGTGCAATGACTGTTCTGGATTCCGGCTTTCGCCGGAATGACGAATCGTAAATGAGCAGTGGTTCCTCAGATTTTCTTGCGCTTGGCATGCGCCATCACCATCGCCACGGCGGTGGAGGCGGTGCGCGTTTCGGCCGAGTCGGCGCGGCTGGTCAGCACGATCGGCACCCGCGCCCCGAGCACGATGCCCGAAGTCAGCGCATCGGCCAGGTATTCGAGCTGCTTGGCCAGCATGTTGCCGGATTCGATGTCGGGCACCAGCAGGATGTCGGCCTGGCCGGCCACCGCCGACTTGATGCCCTTGGTGCGCGCGGCCACCAGCGAGATGGCGTTGTCGAAGGCCAGCGGGCCGTCGAGCAGGCCGCCGGTGATCTGGCCGCGGTCGGCCATCTTGCACAGGGCGGCGGCGTCGAGCGTGGCCTGCATCTTCAGATTGACGGTTTCCACCGCGGCGAGGATCGCCACCTTCGGGTCGGCGATCTTCAGCATGTGCGCCAGGTCGATCGCGTTCTGCACGATGTCGACCTTGGCTTCGAGATCGGGCGCGACGTTGACCGCCGCATCGGTGATGAACAGCAGGCGCGGATAGGTCGGCACGTCCATCAGGAAGACATGGCTGATGCGCCGCGCAGTGCGCAGCCCGGTCGTCTTGTCGATGACTTCGCTCATCAACTCGTCGGTATGCAGCGAGCCTTTCATCAGCGCCTCGACCTGGCCTTCGCGCGCCAGCGAGACGGCGATCTCCGCCGCGGCATGGCTGTGGGCAACGTTGATGATGGTGCAGCCGTAGAGGTCGAGCTGGTTGCCTTCGGCAATCTGGCGGATCTTTTCTTCCGGGCCGACCAGGGTCGGGATGATCAGGCCGCGATCGCGCGCCAGCAAAGCGCCCTTGAGCGATTCGGTATCGCAGGGATGCGCCACGGCCATGGAGATCGGCGTCAGTCCCTTGGTGATTTCAAGCAGATGTTCGAAGCGCGCCTTGCGGGTTTCGGACAGCTTGAAGTCCGGAAGGTTGGCTTTCAGGCGTCGTATTTTTTCAGTGGGGGCCAACACTTCGGCGGTGCCGCTGATCACCTTTTGTCCGTCCTGGTTGGTGCACTGGCAATCGAACACCATGTGATGGTTGTGCTTGAACTTTTTTTCGCAGGTGATGGTGACCGTCAGCGTGTCGCCGACGCGTACCGGCAGCGCGAAGTGCAGCGACTGATCCTTGTACACCGTCCCCGGCCCGGGAAACTGCGTCCCCAGTACATTGGAAATCAGCGCACCGCCCCACATGCCGTGGGCGATGACCTCGCGCAGCATCGAAGAATGCGCGTATTCGGGATCGACATGCGACGGGTTGATGTCGCCCGACATGATGGCGTACATCTGGATGTCTTCGTGCCGCAAGGTCCGCACCAGCGACGCGCTGTCACCGATCTCGATCTCGTCGAAGGTGCGGTTCTCGATGTATTCGGAATTGGTGGCTTGAATCTGGGTCATGATCTTGCTCCGTGAGCTTTCGATACTATCTTAGCGCGGAATTGTTGCAATGCAATAAGTGGCCTCGACTATTCACTTGTCCTTTGATCCAAATCAGCGCCGCCCGGCAAACATGTTGTCAGCGCAGTTGGAGCCTGCCGGATGCGTCAGGCGGTCAATAGCCCCATGGATTCACTTGCGCCAGGTGATTCTATAAATGGCGCCGGCGTGATCATCGGCGATCAGCAGCGAGCCATCGGGCAGCATTTGCACATCCGCCGGACGGCCCCAGGCCGATTCACCCTGCAGCCAGCCGCTGGCAAAACTTTCGTAGCTTATTGCGCGGCCATCCTTCACGCGCACCAGGGCGATGCGATAGCCGATCTTCCTCGAGCGGTTCCACGAGCCGTGTTCCGCAATGAAGACCTGATTCCGGTATTCCGGCGGGAACATGGTCCCGCTGTAGAAGCGCATGCCAAGGCTGGCGACATGGGGCCCGAGCTTCTGCGCGGGCGGCTCGAATTCGCCGCACGACCGCCGGGAGCCGAATTCGGGATCGATCACCTCGCCGCCATGGCAATAGGGATAGCCAAAGTGCATGGCGGGGCGCGGCGCGCGATTGAGTTCGTCCGGCGGGCTGTCGTCGCCCAGCATGTCGCGGCCATTGTCGGTGAACCACAGCACGCGGTCGATCGGGTTCCAGTCGAAGCCGACGCTGTTGCGCACGCCACGGGCGAAGATTTCGCGGCCCGAGCCGTCGGCATTCATGCGCAGGATGCTGGCGTAGGGATCCTCCGGTGCGCAGATGTTGCACGGCGCGCCGACCGGCACGTAGAGCTTGCCATCCGGGCCGAAGGCGATGAACTTCCAGCCGTGGTGGGTGTCCTTCGGCAGGCTGTCGATGACGACCGTCGGCGTCGGCGGTTTCTCGATCTGGCGGTCGATATCGTCGTAGCGCAGGATGCGATTTACCGCGGCGACATACAGCGCGCCGCCTTTCCAGGCCAGCCCGCTGGGCATGTTCAGGCCGTCGGCGATGCGCACTACGGCGCCGGCCCGATAGGCCGCATCGAAGCGCACCGCATGTACCTTGCCGGCGCCGCGCGACCCCACGTAGAGCACGCCGCCTTTTCCGTCCGCGCCGCCGAGTGCCATCTGGCGCGCGTTGTCCACCCGCGCCCAGAGCTCGATGGCGAATCCAGGCGGCAGCTTGATGGTTTCCAGCGGCAGCGGGACGGCGCTGCTGCGGGCGAGTGCGCTCCATGTCAGCAGAGTGAGGATCAACAGGCGTCGCATGACAACTCCTTGAACTGCCTATCCGGGCGGGCTTGCCTCGGGAAAGGTGTCGGCCAATTGCGCGGCGGCACGGCGCAGCGCCGGAACATGCGCCAGCGCCTGGGCCAGGCTCATGCGCGTGGCGGGCGCGTGCACGGCCAGCGCGGCCGGCACGCGACGCTGGCCACTTTCCACCGGAACGGCGACACACACGGTCCCGGCAAGATACTCCTCATTGTCGGTGCTGACCCGGTCCTTGCGGATGCGCTTCATGGCGTGTTCCAGTGCTGCGCGGTCGGTGATGGTGTTGGCCGTGAAAGCGGGAAGGGGCAGGGTGTCGACGATGCGTTTGCGGGTGCGCAGCGGCATCATTGCCAGCAGCAGCTTGCCGCTGGCGCTGCAATGGGCGGGGATGCGCGAGCCGCTCTGGAAGTGCAGCCGCAAGGGCCAGGCGGCTTCGACACGGTCGAGATAGACCACCTCGGTGCCGTCCAGCATGGTCAGGTTGCAAGTCTCCCCGATCGTGTCCACTACCGACTGCAGGATGGCATGGCGCGGTGCGCGCCATGCCGCGCCGGAAACCACGTCGAGGGCGAGGGTCGATAGCCGCGGGCCGGGCCCGTAGCGCTTCCCTTCCGGCTCGCGCACCAGCATGCCGGCGCCTTCCAGCAAGGCGAGGATGCGATGCACGGTCGGCTTGGGCAGCCCGGTCGCAGCCATGATTTCGGTCAGCGCAAGCGGGCCTTCGGCGCGGGCCACGGTCTCCATGACGGCCAGCGCGCGCAGTGTTGCCGAGGGTGTCTCAATTTTTTCGTAAGGCATAAATATCAAATAATGGAACAATTTATTTCATTATTGCCAATAAATTCGCGTTATGCAATCATGTCGCGAAATCATCCATGGAGAACGCAGCATGGCCGCAAGCCTGACCGGACGCCAGCGCATGACGCCGAGCGAAGCCCTCGTGGAAACCCTGGCCGCCAATGGCGTCACCGATATCTTCGGCATTGTCGGTTCGGCCTACATGGATGCGCTGGACATCTTTCCGGCAGCCGGCATCCGTTTCATTCCCACCGTTCATGAGCAGGGTGCGGCGCACATGGCCGACGGCTATGCGCGCGTCAGCGGCCGCCACGGTGTCTGCATCGCGCAGAACGGACCCGGCGTTACCAACTTCGTCACGGCCGTCGCCGCCGCCTACTGGGCGCACAGCCCGGTGGTGGTGATCACGCCCGAAACCGGCAGCCTGGGCATGGGCCTGGGCGGCTTCCAGGAAACCAACCAGTTGCCGATCTTTTCGGAAATCACCCGCTACCAGGGCCACGTCAACAACCCCAAGCGCATGGCCGAAATCGCCGCACGCTGCTTCGACCGCGCAATGCTGGAGATGGGGCCGACGCAACTCAACATTCCGCGCGATCATTTCTACGGCGATGCCGAGTACGAGATCGCCCGGCCGATCCGCATCGAACGCGGCGCCGGCGGCGAGCAGAGCCTCGACGCGGCGGCCGAACTGCTGGCCGCGGCGCACTTCCCGGTGATTGTCTCCGGTGGCGGCGTGGTGTTTGCGGAGGGCGTCCAGTCCTGCGTGACACTGGCCGAGATGCTCGGCGCACCGGTGGTGAATAGCTACCTGCACAATGATTCCTTTCCGTCCGACCATCCGCTGTGCTGCGGCCCGCTCGGCTATCAGGGGTCGAAGGCAGCGATGAAGCTGATCGCCAAAGCCGACGTGGTGCTGGCGCTCGGCACGCGCCTCGGGCCCTTCGGCACGCTGCCGCAGCATGGCCTTGACTACTGGCCGAAGGACGCGAAAATCATCCAGGTCGACGCCGACGCGAAAATGCTCGGCCTGGTGAAGCGGATCTCCGTTGGCATCTGCGGCGATGCGCGGGCCGCGGCGGACGCACTGGCGGACCGGCTGGCGAGCAAGGTGCTTGTCTGCCAGTTGAACATCGAGAGCCGCGCCGCGGAAATCGCGCAGACGAAAGCCGAGTGGGAAGCCGAGCTCGATGCGTGGCCGCAGGAGCGCGATCCGTGGAGCATCGAGGTAGCGCAGGACACCGGCAACGGAAATGCCGCCATGCATCCGCGCCAGATGCTGCGCGAACTGGAGCGCGCGATGCCCGCCGACGCGATGGTGTCCACCGACATCGGCAACATCTGCTCGGTGGCCAACAGTTACTTGCGCTTCATGCGTCCGCGCAGCTTCTTTGCCGCGATGAGCTTCGGCAACTGCGGCTATGCCTTTCCCGCCATCATCGGGGCCAAGCATGCCGCTCCCGATCGCCCTGCCGTGGCCTACGTCGGCGACGGCGCCTGGGGCATGAGCTTTGGCGAAATACTCACCTGCGTGCGCGAGAAAATTCCGGTGACGGCCGTGGTCTTCCACAACAAGCAGTGGGGCGCGGAAAAGAAAAACCAGGTTGATTTCTACGGCAATCGCTTCCTCGGCTCCAACCTGGAAAACCCCAGCTTCGCTGCCATCGCCCGCGCCATGGGCGCCGAGGGCGTGGTGGTGGACAAGCTCGCCGATGTCGGCCCGGCGCTCGCCGCTGCCTGCGCGGCGCAGAAAGACGGAAAAACCACCGTGCTCGAAATGATGGTCACGCGCGAACTGGGCGACCCGTTCCGTCGCGACGCCTTATCCAAGCCTGTACGTTTTTTGGACAAATACAAGAACTACATTTGACGGAAATCCGGAGGAGAAGAAATGGCAGAGATCACCGGCGGCGAAATCATCGCCCGCATGTTGCAAAAAGAGGGCGTCGAGAAGGTCTTCGGCATCATCGACGGCACCTATTTCGGCTTCTACGCGGCGCTGCATCGGCTCGGCATCGAGATCGTCACGCCGCGCCACGAAACCTGCGCGGCACACATGGCCGGCACCTATGCGCGGCTGACCGGCAAGCTCGGTGTCTGCATGGCCAGCAATGGCCCCGGCGTTGCCAACCAGCGGCCCGGCCTGGTGGACGAGCAGGCCGACGGCAACCGCGTGCTGGCGATCACCAGCGCGCGCCGGCCGACCATCATGTACCCCGACCGTGGCGGCAGCTACCAGTGCTTCGACCAGAGCGGCGTCATCGGCAAGATCGGCAAATGGAGCACGGCGGTATCAAGCTTCGACCGCGTGCCCGAGCTGGTGAGGAAGGCTTTGCGCAAGAGTTGGGAAGGGCGGCCCGGCGTGGTGCATGTCGATGTGCCCGAGACCATCATGAACGGCAAATTCAAGGCCGACGTCAGTTACTGGGCGCCGCACCAGTACCGCAACGCCGTACCGCCAGCGCCGACTTTTGATCAGGTCAAGCAGGCTGCCGATCTGTTGATCGCCGCCGACGCGCCGATGATCCATGCCGGCAGCGGCATCATCCACTGCAACGCCTATGCAGCACTGCAGCGTGTCGCCGAACTGCTGCATGCGCCGGTGACCACCAGTTGGGCCGCGCGCGGCATGCTGACCGAGAACTCGCCGCTGGCCATCACCATGCCGCACGTCAAGCTCAACCACAAGGTGCGCAACGACGCCGACGTGGTGCTGATCCTCGGCTCGCGCATCGGAGAAACCGACTGGTGGGGCAAGCCGCCCTACTGGCGTCATCCCTCCGAGCAGAAGACCATCCAGGTCGACCTCGATGCCGACATGATCGGCCTCAACAAGCCGGCCGACCTGGGCGTTGTCGCCGATGCCAAACGCTTCCTCGAACTGCTGGGCGACGAACTGGAAAAGCGCAAAGGCGAACTCAAGCTCGACGCCCGCCGCACCCGCGTCGCCGGCTACGCCAGGACCATGCAGGAAGACCGCGCCGGCTGGGACAAGGCGCTCTCCGACATGGCGATCCCGATGCATCCGGCGCACATCGGCGCGGTTTGCCGCGAGTTGTTCCCGGAAGACTCGGTGCTGGTCGCCGACGGCGGCAATGCCACGATCTGGGCCATGTTCTATCACAAGGTCACGGTGCCCAACACCGTGATATCCACCTTCAAGTTCGGCATGCTCGGCGCCGGCATGTCGCAGGCGGTGGCGGCGGCCATTGCGCGGCCGGGCAAGCCGGTTTGCTGCATCATCGGCGACGGCGCCATGGGCTTCCATTCGCAGGAAGTCGAAACGGCGGTGCGCAACAAGGCGCAGGTGATCTACATCGTGCTCGCCGACAAGCAGTGGGGCATGGTCAAGATGAACCAGCAGTTCATGTTGCGGCCGATCAAGACCATGATCTTCAAACACCTCGATCCCGATGAGACGATCAAGGCCGACCTGGGCGAAATCAAGTTCGACAAGCTGGGCGAGAGCATGGGCGCCTATGGCGAGCGCGTCTCTGATCCGAAGGAGTTGAAGCCTGCGCTGCAACGCGCGCTGGCGACGGGCGGCTGCGCGGTGATCCACGTCGATGTCGATCCGGTCAAGCACATGTGGGCGCCGGGCCTGATCCATTTCAAGAAGATGCACGAAGAGCCCAAGGCGTGACAATGTCGTCATTCCCGCGCAGGCGGGAATCCAGAACGGCCTGGGTTCCCGCGTTGCCACCCCGCGAAGCGGAATCCAAGGCATGCAGAGCCGCGGGAACGACGGAATGATGCATCTGCTTGAACTGGAGCACCCATGACCGAAATCGACCTCATCCGGCTCAACTTCAATCCGGGCTCGCTGTGGGCGCTCAACGCCATCATCGGCCTGGTCATGTTCGGCGTTGCGCTCGACCTCAAGGTGGCGGATTTCAAGGCCGTGCTGACCATGCCCAAGCCGGTATTGATCGGCCTCGCCGGGCAGTTCATCCTGCTGCCGGCCTTTACTTTCCTGCTGGTGCTGCTGATCAAGCCGGCGCCCAGCATCGCGCTGGGCATGATGCTGGTCGCGGCCTGTCCGGGCGGCAATATTTCCAACTTCCTCACCCACTACGCCAGGGGCAACACCGCGCTGTCGATCACCATGACGGCGCTGTCCACCGCCGTGGCCATCGTCATGACGCCGCTCAACCTCTCGCTGTGGGGCGGGTTGAATCCGGAGACGGCGAAGATTCTCAAGGTGGTGGCACTCGATCCGCTCGACATGCTGCTCGCCGTATTCCTGTTGCTGGGGCTGCCGATGATTGCCGGCATGTGGGCCGGTTCGCGCTTCCCGAAATTCGTCGAGCGCGCACACAAGCCGGTGAAGATTTTTTCCATCGCGGTCTTCGGCATCTTCGTGCTCGGCGCGCTGGCGGCCAACTGGCGCTACTTCCTCGACTACGTCGGATTCGTCGTCTTCGCCGTCTTCCTGCACAACGCGCTGGCCCTGAGCACGGGCTACTTCGCCGCAAGGTTCAGCGGCCTGCCAGAGCGCGACCGGCGCGCGGTGTCCATCGAGGTCGGCATCCAGAACTCGGCGCTGGGCCTGATCCTGATTTTCAATTTCTTCGACGGCCTCGGCGGCATGGCCATCGTTACGGCTTGGTGGGGTATCTGGCACATCATCTCGGGTCTGACGGTATCCACCTATTGGAGCAAGCGCGACCCACAGGGCACGACATGACGGCGCTCGACATTCTCGTCACCGGAAGTTCCGGCTACCTCGGCAGCCAGGTGGTGGAGGTGCTGGCGGATCGCGGCAACTTCAGCGTGGTCGCCCTCGATCTGCGCGAAGCGGCGCAACGCCTGCCGAACGTGATCTACGAGACCGCCGACATCCGCGCGCCGGAAGTGGATGCCATCGTCGGCCGCCACCGGCCGCAAGTGGTGGTGCATCTGGCCTCCATCGTCACTCCGGGGAAGAAGAGCAATCGCGACTTTGAATACAGCGTCGATGTCGAGGGCACGCGCAATCTGCTCGACGCCTGCGTGCGCCATGCGGTCAGGCGCGTCATCGTGTCCTCCAGCGGCGCCGCCTACGGCTACCACGCCGACAATCCCGACTGGCTGACGGAAACCGACCCCGCGCGCGGCAACCAGAGCTTCGCCTATTCCTGGCACAAGCGCCTGGTCGAGGAAATGCTCGCCGACTACCGCAAGCAGCAGCCCCAACTCGAACAGATCATTTTTCGCATCGGCACCATACTCGGCGCCTCGGTGCATAACCAGATCACCGATCTCTTTGAAAAGCCGCGCCTGATCGCGATTCGCGGGTCGGACAGTCCCTTCGTCTTCATCCACGACCAGGATGTGGTGGGCGCCATCGTGCAAGGCGTCGGATCAAAGGTGACCGGCACCTTCAACGTCGCCGGCGACGGCAAACTGGACATCTTCGAGATCGCGCAACGGCTGGGCAAGCGCTGCGTGGTTTTCCCCGCCGGCGTGCTGCAAGCCGCACTGTGGCTGCTGAAGAAGCTGGGCCTGACGCAATACGGGCCCGAGCAGATCGATTTTCTTCGCTACCGGCCGGTGCTCGACAACCGGCGGCTGAAGGAAGAGTTCGGCTACGTGCCAAAGCTGACGTCCGCCGAGGTTTTCGAATTGTGGCGCAACTCGCGCCAACGGAAGACTACGTGAAGAGGCATCGTCATTCCGGCGAAGGCCGGAATCCAGAGACTTATGGAAGGCGAAAGAATCCCTGGATTCCGGCTTTCGCCGGAATGACGGAGCGACGGGAACGCGTAGCTGGCCTAACCCTCAAATGACCCGCCGCAACCTCACCGGCAAAGTAGTCCTGATCACCGGCGCCGCCGGCGGCCTCGGCGCCGCGCTGTGCCAACGCTTTGCCGCCGCCGGCGCGCGGATCGCCGCCATGGATCTCGACGCGGCCAAGCTCGACACCCTGACAACATCACTGCGCGCCAAAGGCGCCGAAGCGCTGGCCCTGACCGGCGACATCACCGACCCGACCGCGTGCGAGTCAGCGATAGCCGCAACGCTGGCACATTTCGGCGCCCTCGACGGCCTCATCAACAACGCCGGCATCAGCCATCGCAGCCTGCTCGCCGACACCGACTCCGACGTCATCGCCCGCGTCATGGCAGTCAACTTCTTCGGCGCCGCCAACCTCACCCAGGCCGCGCTGGCGCAAATCGTGGCGCGGCAGGGCTTCATCGTCACCATCTCCAGCGTCGCCGGCTTTTCGCCGCTGATCGGCCGCACCGGCTATGCCGCCAGCAAGCACGCGCTGCATGGCTTCTTCGACAGCCTGCGCAGCGAAGTCGAAGGCGCCGGTGTCGGCGTCACCCTGGTTTGTCCCTCGTTCATCCGCACCGGCATCGGCACGGCGGCGACCGACGGCAGCGGCGCGCCGGTCAGCAGTCCGCGCATCACCAGCGGCGTCGAATCCTCGCCCGAGGAAATCGCGGCGCAGATTTTCGATGCCGTGGCGGCAGGGCGCAGGCTGCTACTGCCCGACACCACCGCGCGCAAGGCATGGTGGCTGAGCCGGCTGGCGCCGGGGCTCTACGCCCGGATCATGAAGCAACGGATGGGCAGGGAGTTTTCGGGCCTGCTTTAGCGGCGCGTCGCGCGGAAGGAAAAGTCGGCGCTGGCGGGACGGCGATTTGCAATCCCCTCTACTGTGTTTCTCGGAAGTGCGCGGTGCTTGCATGAATGTAGCTTGTAAGCTACACTTTTCCCATGATTGAAGTATTCCGATACCAAACCGCCAGTGGTCATGAACCGGTCACCGAGTGGCTGCTATCGCTGCGCGACAAGCAAGCGTAGGCCAAGGTTCGGCTTCGCTTGAAGCGGATCGAGGCTGGCAATTTTGGCGATTGCGAGTCGGTGGGCGATGGTGTTCTGGAACTGCGGGAGCATTTCGGCGCCGGGTATCGGGTCTATTTGGGGCGTCACGGTCGGTCGATCGTCATTCTGTTGTCGGGCGGATCGAAGAAGACACAGGCGACGGACATCAGGACGGCCAAGGAATACTGGGCCGATTGGAAACGGAGGCAAGCATGAACAAGAAAGTAGCCGCGGCGGTTTCGCATCACGAGCGCGAGGTAGCCGAACTTCGGGCAGACCGTGAACTGGCGGTGGAATATCTCAAGGCGGCAATGGAATCGCTCGATGATCCGGATGACCGGGCCGCGGGTCTTCTTGCGCTGCGAACCGTGGCGGAAGCTTACGGCGGACTGGGCGCGGTGGCGGCCGAAGCCGGCATCAGCAGGGAATCGCTGTATCGCACCTTGTCGGCCAAGGGCAATCCCACGCTGAAAACCCTTCTGGCGGTGTTAAAGGCCGTAGGCATGAAGCTTTCGGTTGAGCCAGGGCAACACGCCGCTGCCTGAATTTCGCGATCCGGGCCGCTCCGGTTCCGGCGACTGCCGACGTTGGCGGGCCGGCTATTCAGGCACGGCCGGCCGAGATAGTCAGTAACGTATAATGAATTTCGTGTCCATTCCGCTTCCGTCAAGTCGAAGACGGCCTCTCCAATCTCAACCGGCAGGAGCAAGAGCGATGAGTGCTACCGAACAGGTATTGATCGAGAAGATCAAACAACTGCCGCCGCAGCGCTTGGCGGAGGTCGAGGACTTTGTGGATTTCCTGCGCACCCGCGAGGATGACCAGCGCCTCAACCAAGCCGCCGCCAAAGTTGCCGAGGCGAGTTTTGCGGCGGTGTGGAACAACGACGAAGACGCCGCTTACGATCGGATGTAACGATGGCGCATTCTTTCGGCGATGTGGTGTTGGTGCCGTTCCCCTTTACGGACCAATCGGGCGCGAAGAAGCGGCCCGCCGTCATAATTTCCAGCAACGGCTACAACACTGGCCGACGCGATCTGCTCATCATGGCGATTACCAGCCAGGTGCGTACGCCGCTTGGGTTCGGGGAGGCGCTCGTCGCCGACTGGCAGGCCGCCGGCCTCATCAAGCCGTCCGTGCTGAAGCCCGTGGTACGACCATCGAGCAGGGGCTTGTTGTCCGCACCATGGGCGCGCTTTCGGCCGCCGATTTGCGCAGCTTGCGCGAAGTGATCGTTCAGGTCATCGGCTGAACGGGGGCAGGTCAATCCGCAACACGCGCCGCATTCGCCTGATGTTCGCTTCACATCACCCCTATCGCGACACCTTCCTCAGCGCCGCCCAGGCCCTCGCCCCATAGACCCCAAAAAGTGCTGACCCCGGCACGCTATAAACAACGGGGGTAGGGGGAGTTGCGCCTACTTTCCGCAAATTCACCTATGGAAAGACTCCCTGCGCCCGACAAAACAACAATTGTCTCCACCAACAGTCATTCAGCATTTAATCCGACGCGTGGTGAAATTTGCGGGCTAGAAGTATTGTCGAGTCGCCGTGCCGCCAGCGCCGACTTTTCATTGCCGCTCAACTCATCGCTCGCAGGTGTTACCATAGTGCCACCCGCAAACCATAAGGCGCCCGATCATGTCCACCACATCGCTGAAGCTTCCAGACGAACTCAAGCAACGGGCCGTTGCCGCGGCAGAGAAGATTGGGGTGTCGCCGCATGCGTTCATGGTCCATGCGATCGAGCAGGCGGCCACGGCGGCTGAACAACGGGCCGGTTTCGTGACCGAGGCGCTGGCGGCGCGGGAGCAGATGCTGAAGACAGGCAAGGGCTACGATGCCGCCGAGGTTCATGCCTGGCTGAAGGCGCGCATAGCCGGCGGCAAGGCCGCCAAGCCGAAGGCCGGATCTTGGCGAAGCTGAGCTATTCCGGACGGGCGCTGGCTGATCTCGAAAGGCTGACCGACTTTTTGATCGGAACCGATCCGAAGGCGGCGCTTGAGACGGTTGAACTGATCGAGGAAGCCGTGGGCTTGCTGGTTCGTCACCCGCTGATCGGTCGTCCGGTCGAGCACCCTTTGCGCGAACTGGTGATATCTCGCGGGCGCACCGGCTATGTGGCCCTCTACAGCTTCGAGGAAGATCGGGACGCAGTTCTGATTCTCGCTATCCGTCACCAGCGCGAAGCGGGGTATTGGGGCGAGGGCGAGGACTGAATCGCACCCGTGCGAGAATTCGCCGCGACATCCCCCAACGACTCCAGAGGAGAAGAATTATGATGAAGCTCTATTACAGCCCCGGCGCCTGCTCTTTCGTACCGCATGTCGGGATCGAAGCGATCAAGGCCGCGTCGGGCGAGGAAATCGAAACCCAGTCGGTCAAGCTGCACAAGGGCGAGCAGCAGACGCCGGACTACCTGGCGCTGAACCCGCTGGGCCAGGTACCGCTGCTGGTGGTCGACAGCAAGCCGCTGAACCAGATCGTGGCGATTTGCGACTACCTCGACCGGCGCTTTCCCCTGGCCGGGCTGCTGCCGAACGATGGCTGGCAGCGGGCGCAGGCACTGTCGCTGTTCGCCTGGATGAACAACACCGTGCATCCGACCTTTACGCACATCTTCCGCCCGGCCAAGTTTGCCGCGGGCGAAGCCGCCCAGGCGGATGTCAAGAACACCGCCGTGGCGGCGTTCCGTGAGTGCCTGGAACGCATCCAGAAATTGACGCAGGAGGCCGGCCCCTTCCTGCTCGGCGACAGGCTTTCCTTCGTCGATGCCTATGCACTGACCTTCCTGCGCTGGGGCGGGCTGGGCGGCATCGATCCGGCCACGCTGCCGGCCTACCAGGCCTACGTCGCCCGCGTTGCCGCGCAGCCGCCGGTAGCGGCGGCAATGGCGCGCGAAGGCATCAACCTCGATACCTACAAGGCGAAATAGGCCGAACAATTCGGCATCGTCAGCGCTTGCGCGAAAATAACATATTTGTTATTCTTCGCGTGTGGACTACACGATCGATTACTACAGTGACGCGGTGCAGGAGCAGATACTGGAACTGCCGGACACACTCGCGGCGCGGTACATCGTGCTGACACGCCGGATGATTGCGCTTGGTCCGAATATCGGGGAGCCTCATACCAAAGCTTTTGGCAACGGGCTCTTTGAGCTCCGGCTCAAAGGCGCCGAAGGCATAGCCCGCGTGTTTTTTTGCACGTTCGTCGGCAAACGCATCGTCATGCTTCACAGCTTTATCAAGAAATCCGAACGCACGCCCATGCGTGAACTCGAAGTTGCCGTAACCCGAATGAAGGAGATCAAACGTGAAAACACATGATCAACTGGTAAAGAAGCTCATGCGCCGTCCCGGTGTGCGCGCTGAGGTCGAACGTATCGAGCGCGACGAAAGCCTTCTGCTTGATGCATTGCTCAAGGCACGCCAGGAGGCCTGTCTGACGCAGGCACAGGTTGCGGAGCTTATGGGAACGCAAGCGCCCGCGGTGGCTCGGCTCGAACGCTCATTGGCGACTGGCAAGCATTCTCCCTCGATCGCCACGCTTCGCAAATACGTCAAGGCATGCGGCAAGAGCCTCGTCTTGCGCGTTGCATAAGCGCCTATCCGAGCCCGGGGCAATATGGGGTTAGCCTGTTTCGCTTCACCTGAACTTCACGACGAGGCGGGCCAGCCCGCGCTCTGCGTCCCTGCGGGAACTTTTCAGGCCCGGCCGAACCGCTCCTTCAGCTTCTCCATCGTCTCAGGCTCGCCGCGCACGCGCAGAAAGGCGCCATCCTCGTCGGCGCGCTCGTCCAGCACTTCGCAGTTGGCGAAGATCTGGCTGCGTTGCTGCTGGGCCGACCACGGCAGGAACAGCTCGGCTTCGACCTGATCCTGGCGGAAGAACTCGATGATGGCTTCGCGCAGCAAGGCCACATCGTCGGCGCGGCGCGCGCTCATGACGATGCAATCGGGCCAGGCGGCGCGCAGCGCGGCTTCGCGTTCGGCTTGCGCGGCGGCATCGCCGCGGTTGTCAACATTGTCAATCTTGTTGAAGACGCGGATGCGCGGCACGTCCTGCGCGCCGATCTCCTTGAGCACCTTGTCGGTGACGGCCAGTTGCCGCTCGAAGCCGGGGTCGCTGGCGTCGATGACATGGAGCAGCAGTGAGGCATCGAGCGCTTCTTCGAGCGTCGATTTGAACGAGGCGACCAGCCCGTGCGGCAGGTTCTTGATGAAACCGACGGTGTCGCTGACCAGCACGCGCGGCCGGCTCTCGGGCTGCAGCGCACGCACGGTGGTGTCGAGCGTGGCGAAGAGCTTGTTTTCGACCAGCACGTCGCTGCCGGTCAGCGCCCGCATCAGCGTGGACTTGCCGGCGTTGGTGTAGCCGACCAGCGCCACGGTGGCGAGGCTCTGGCGCCCCTGCCGGCGCGAGCGCTGGGTTTTGCGCTCAACGTCCATCGCGTCGATTTCCTTCTGCAGTTCGGCGATGTGGTCGCGGATCTTGCGTTTGTCCAGCTCGGTGTGCGATTCGCCGGCGCCACGGCCGCCGGTGCCGCTGCGCTGGCGGCCTTGCGGCCCGGCAAGCTTGGCCGCCTCGCGCAGGCGCGGCGCCATGTAGCCCAGTCGCGCGATCTCGACCTGTGCGCGCGCGGCGCGGGAAGTGGCGTGGCGGTGGAAGATTTCGAGGATGACCATGGTGCGGTCCATCACCTCGCAGCCGACTTCCTTTTCGAGGTCGCGCGCCTGCGAGGGAGAGATTTCATGGTCGACGAAAATGGCGTCGATCTTTCCGGCGTCGGGGTCGGCGGCGGCGTGCAGGGGTTGCTCGAAGGCGCCGGGCGCGGGTTCGCTATCGACGAAGGCGCGCATCTCCTCGCGCTTGCCCTTGCCCAGGTAGGCCGTGGTGTCGAAGCTGGAGCGCTTCTGGGTGAAGGTGGCAGTGATCTCGTAGCCCAGCGTCTTGGCCAGGTCGCGCAGTTCGGCCAGCGAGGCCTCGAACTCGATGTCGCTCACCTTCGGCAGTTGCACGGCCGCGACGATGGCGTACTTGGGCTTTTCTTTGACTTCTTTTTGCATGGGTGGAGGGCGTCGATCGGGTGGGCGAGGGCGGAGTGTACTCTGTACCCTGCACCCGCCAACACGCTGGCGCCGGCATCAACGTCGCGGCGCGCTACTTTGCGGGCGGCGCTTGGGGATCTTCGGCTCTTTGCGCCGGATTCAGGCACTGCCCCTGCTTTTCGAGCCAGTTAACCACGTTGCCGACCACCACCACGCTGCCAGTCACCACGGCCGACGCGGCCGACACCACGCCGGCCGCCACCAGGCCCGCGACGCAGCCTTCGTCACGACAGCCCATCAGGGTCCCGACCTGGTAGGGCTGCATGGTCATTTTCCGTTCATGGACGCCGCACTTCGGGTCATAGCGGACGCTGGTCTCGGGCAGATAGACGCAGCCGCCCAGCAGCAGCGTTGCGAGAGCAAAGCCGAATCGCCGACAGGCGCTCCGATTCATCGCGCTATCCCGCCAGTCCGTCATACACCAGCTTCGCCCCCGCCGCCAGCAGAGTCCACGCCGTGACGAGGTTGAAGCCGCGCATGTCGACGGCGTGCAGCAGGCGGTAGCCGACGAAGTAGCCAAGCGGGATCGCCGGCGCCAGCAGCAGCGAGACACCGAGGTTGGAGAGGTCGAGCAGGCCGAGCTGGGCATAGGGACCGAGCTTGGCGAAATTCACCACCGAAAAGAAGATCACCGTGGTGCCGACCAGGCGCAGCTTGTCCATGTTCTGCGGCATCAGGTATTGCATGATCGGCGGGCCGCCGGCATGCGAGACGAAGCTGGTGAAGCCGGACAGCGTGCTCCAGAAAATGCCCGGCAAAAAAGTCGGCGCTGACGGTACGGCGGCCAGCGTGCTGCGCGCAGCGCGGAAGCGGTCGAAGGCAAACAATACGGCTTCGATGCCGATCAGCAGCTTGATCCAGCGTGCATCGACGTGGCCGAAGGTGAGCCAGCCGAGCGCGATGCCGATCATGGCGCCGGGCAGGATGATGCGCAGGTTGGCAGCGTCGCCGCGGCCGCGAAACACCACCAGGCCGATGGCGTCGATGGTCAGCAGGATCGGCAGCATCACCGCGGCGGCGAAGGGCGGTGCCACCACCAGCGCCATCAGCGGCACGCCGAGGCTGCCCGCCGCGCCGCCGAAGCCGGCCTTGGACATGCCGACCAGCACCGTGGCGGCGACGGCCAGCAGCCAGAAGGCGAGGGGCAGGGTGGTGGCGTGGTCGAACACCTGAACCCTAGAGCAACTCGACCACCCATTTCGTCACCGTGCCGGTGGCGTGGGCGCATTGCTGGCCGCGGGCATCGTCGAAGGCTTTGTATTGCCCGGCGTCCCACATGTCGTAGGTGCGGCCGGTGAACTGCTGCTGCAGTTCGCGGCAGGTGACGCCGCCAAATTCCGTGCGGAAGCGTTCGGTGAGTTCCCTGGCCTTCTTGAAATTGTTGATGTAGCGGCCGCGATCGAGCTTGTCGCGGTCGCGCCCGTACTTCGCGCTCAGGGCCAGCAGGCCGCCGCTGAGGGCGCCGCAGACGCCTTCGCCGAGCAGGCCGCCGCCGCCGGAGAGGCCGTGGCTGGCCTTGATGGTCTGGTCGTCGATGATGCCGATGGTTTCCTGTACGGTGGCCAGCACGCATTGCGGGCAGCACCCGTAGTCGAGTTCGTACTTGAGGGCTTTGTCGTAGGCTTGCTCGCCGAGCGATGGCGTGTCCTTGTCCATGGCGATCTCCAGTGCATTAGTTTTATCTAATATACTCCTGCTGCAGCAGTCAATCCAGCATGTTCGTCAATGTTTCGCCAACAGGAAAAGGGAGTTCGCCGATGGATCAGGAAACCCGCTGGAACACGCGCTACCGGGATGCCGGCGAGGACTATCTGTTCGGTACCGAGCCCAACCGCTTCCTCGAGCATCGGATCGAACTGCTGCGCAATGGACGCACGGCGGTGTCGGTCGCCGATGGCGAAGGACGCAACTCGGTCTGGCTGGCCGAGCAGGGTCTGGAGGTGACGGCCGTTGAAATCTCGCCGGTCGCGGTCGAAAAGGCGCGTCGGCTCGCCGCCGGTCGCACGCTGGATATCCGCTTCCTGCTGGCGGACATGCTGGCGCCGGATTGGCCCCCGGCCGACATGCGCAATGCCTTCGACTGGGTGATCGGGGTGTTCATCCAGTTCGTCGGCGCCGCCGATCGCACCCGGCAATTCGCTGCCATGAAGCAGCTGGCGAAGCCGGGTGGGCGCATCCTGCTGCACGGCTACACGCCGAAGCAGCTCGACTACAAGACCGGCGGGCCGGGCGACCTCGAAAACCTCTATACAAGCGAAATCCTGCGCGAAGCCTTTGCCGACTGGGCGATCGAGGAACTGGTCGCCTATGAGGAAGAGATTGCCGAGGGGAAGGGACACAAGGGGCGCTCGGCGCTGATCGGCATGGTTGCACGCAAGCCCTGATCGATAATTGCGGGCTTCGGTCATGCCCGCTAGGATCACGCCTTGCCGCGTTCTGCCCGGCGGACGACACTTGGCCCAGGAGTCATGCAATGAGGATTGTCGATTTTCTCGATCGCGGCGCGCTGCTGCATCCGACCGAGGCCTGTCTCAGCGACGGTGGCGGACGGCACTGGAGCTACACGCAAACCGTCGAGCTGTCGCACCGCATTGCCGCGGCCCTGCACGCGGCAGGTATCGGGCCGGGCAGCCATGTCGCGGTGCTGAGCCCCAACGACGCCATGGGCTATGCCTGCATGCTTGGCCTGTTGCGCGCCGGCTGCATCTGGCTGCCGGTGAATGGGCGCAACCCCGCCGCCGAAAATGTCGCCGTGCTGGCGGCGCGGCGCGCGCAGTTCCTCTTCTACCACTCGGCCTACGCCGCCGAGGCCGCGCAAATCCGCGCCGCGGTGCCCTCGCTGCGCGGCGCCGCGTGCATCGACAGCGCGGGCGACGACGCGCCCGCGCTGGCCGGCTGGATGGCCGCCGAGGGCTGCCCGCGCGTCGATCTGCCCGAGCGTGCCGAGGATCTGGCGGCCATCGTGTCGACGGGCGGCACCACCGGCGAGCCGAAAGGCGCGATGCTGCCGCACCGGGTGATCGAGACCCTGGCCGCAACGTACTTCGCCTGCATGCCGGTCAGCGAGCGGCCGGTGCATCTGGTGGTGGCGCCGATGACCCATGCCGCGGGGATCGCCAGCTTTCCCCTGCTGGCGCTGGGCGCCACACAGGTGTTCATGGCCAAGGCGGATCCGGGGGCGATTCTCGACGCCATCGAACGCCATCGCGTGACGCACGTGTTCATGCCGCCGACGCTGATCTACATGCTGCTGGCTCATCCGGATGTGCGCCGGCACGACTATTCGAGCCTGCGCTATTTCATGTACGCCGCCGCACCGATGGCGGCCGGCAAGCTGCGCGAGGCGCTGGAGGTGTTCGGCCCGGTGATGGCGCAGACCTTCGGCCAGGTGGAGGCGCCGATGATCTGCACTTATCTCTCGCCGCAGGATCATCTCGACGCGCTGGCCGGGCATCCCGAACGCCTGCTGTCCTGCGGCCGGCCGACGCCGCTGACGCGCGTGGCGATCATGGACGATGACGGCCGGCTGCTGGCGCCGGGAGAGCATGGCGAAATCGTGGTTCAGGGATCGCTGGTAATGGCCGGCTATCACGACAGGCCCGAGGCGACGGCGGAGGCTTTTTCCCACGGCTGGCACCACACCGGCGACATCGGGCTGATGGATGCCGACGGCTATGTGTATATCGTCGACCGCAAGCGCGACATGATCATCTCCGGCGGCTTCAACATCTATCCGTCGGAGATCGAGCAGGTGCTGCTGGCTCACCCTGACGTGCAGGACGGCGCGGTGATCGGCGTGCCCGACGAAAAGTGGGGCGAAGCGGTGAAAGCGGTGGTGCAGTTGAAGCCGGGTGCGGCGGTCGCTCCCGAAGCGCTGCTGGCCTGGTGCCGCGAACGGCTGGGCGGCACCAAGACGCCGAAATCGGTGGAGATCTGGCCCGACCTGCCGCGCAGCGCGGTCGGCAAGGTACTGAAGAAAACCATTCGTGAGCGCTTCTGGGCCGGTCGCGAGCGCCGGATCTGATTATCTACGTCGTCGCGATCCACTGCGCCGCTTGTTCCAGCGCAGCGGCGAGATGGCCCTGCGCGGCCCCGCTGAGCGGCTCGCCCAGTTCGAAACCTTCGCCGCGTATCGCCAGCAGCCAGCAGGGGGGCGGTTCGCCGTCCTCGATGGCGGCATAGACCTTGAGCACCGCCTGCGGGCTCATGGCGTGGGTGGTGAAGCTGGCGTCGCGTGCGGCCTTGATGCGGACCAGCGAGCAGGGCGCCGGGGCGTCGAGGCTGGCATCGACGAACAGCACGCGGCGGCGGCCCTGCAGGTCGAGCGCGTGTTCCACCTGCAACTGGAAATCGGTGAGGCATTCGACGGCGCCCCATTCGGGATGACGAGCGGCGAGTGCCGTGAAGTGTTCGACGAACAGCGGGCCGAGTGCATCGTCGCCGCGGCTGGGATTGCCCCAGCCGAAGATGAGGATTGGTGCCGTCAAGAAACTTCGCGAGTCAAACCGCGATGGTCGCGCGTGGCCGCATCGATCGCCGTACCGTCAGCGCCGACTATTTCGACTTCGAGCGGCATCTGGCCCAGCGCATGGGTGGCGCAGGAAAGGCAGGGGTCGAAAGCGCGGATGGCGATCTCGATGTGGTTGAGCAGGCCCTCGGTGATCTCGACGCCGTCGAGGTATTGCTTCGCCACTTCGCGCACCGCGGTGTTCATTGCCTGGTTGTTGTGCGTGGTGGAAACGATCAGGTTGGCGCGTATCACGAGGTCGTTTTCATCGACGCGGTAGTGGTGGATCAGCGTGCCGCGCGGCGCTTCGATGACGCCGACGCCGCGCTCCTGGCGCTGGCCGGTGGCCATCAGGTCGCGGCCGACGATGTCGTCGTCGTGCAGCAGGTCCTTGATGGTCTCGGCTGCGTGCAGCATTTCGATCATGCGCGCCCAGTGGTAGCCGAGCGTGGCGCCGGTGGCGCTGCCGCCGTCGAAGGCCATGAATTCCTCGCGCGCCTTGTCCGCCAGCGCGGTGGGAATGCTGTCGCAGTGCGTGACGCGGGTCAGCGGGCCGACGCGATAGGAGCCGTCGTCCGGGCCCAGCGACTTGAAGAAGGGGAACTTCATGTAGGACCAGGGCTTGACGCCCTCGGCGATGACTTCCCAGTAGCGGCCGTAGTTGTAATGGTCGAACAGGGTGTTGCCGTCGGCGTCGCGCGCGCGCAGGCCGCCGTGATACAGGTCCATCGCGCCGTCGGGGCTGACCAGGCACATGCCGGCGGAGCGGAAGCGGCCGAAGGCGTTGTATTCGGCGAGGTTCTGCTCAAACAGCTGGCGGATCATGCCGACCGCGTCGCGGCTCCAGGCCACCATCTGGTAGATGTCTTTCAGCAATTCGGCGCGTTCTTCGGCCGAGAGCGATTTGTTAACCCCGCCGGGGACCGAGCCGGTGCCATGCACCCGCTTGCCGGCCGTCATGCGGATGACTTCCTGGCCGTATTTGCGCAGGAAGACGCCCTTCCTGGCGATTTCCGGATGTGCGGCGATGACGCCGACCACGTTGCGCGCCGCGACGTCGGAGCCGAAGCCGAACAGCAGGTCGGGCGACGCCAGGTGGAAAAAGTGCAGGGCGTGCGATTGCAGGATCTGGCCGGCGTGCATCAGGCGGCGAATCTTCTCGGCAGTGGGCGTCAGTTGCTTGACGCCGAGCATCATGTCCAGCGCCTTGGAGGCCGCGAGGTGGTGCGAGACCGGGCAGATGCCGCACAGGCGCTGCACCATGACCGGCACTTCCCAATAGGGCCGGCCCTGGATGAACTTCTCGAAGCCGCGGAATTCGACGATGTGCAGGCGCACCTGATGCACCTTGTTATTGTCGTCGAGCAGGATGGTGACTTTGCCGTGGCCCTCGACCCGGGACACCGGATCGATGGCGACGCGGCGCAGTTTTTCGGGAGCGGTGGCAGTTTCGAGTTCGAATTTCATGTCGGTCTCGGTGGTAACTTAGTCGTAATGCATCAGGCCGTGGCCCAGGCTGGGCGTGCGCCCGGCCAGCAGGTCGGTCAGCAGTTTCCAGATCGCATCGGCGGGCGGCGGGCAGCCGGGCAGGAAGTAATCCACCTTCACCACTTCATGGATCGGGTGCACCTTGTTCAGCGGCAGCGGCAGTTCCGGATCGTTGGGTATGCCGCCGTGGCTAACGAGGTATTCGGTCGCGTACACCTCTTCGAGGATGTCGCGCAGGTCGAGGTGGTTGCGCTGCGCCGGCAGGCCGCCGTTGATCGCGCAGGCACCCACCGCCACCAGCACCTTGCAGTTCCGGCGGAACTCGCGCAACACGTGCACGTTTTCGGCGTTGCACAGGCCGCCTTCGATCAGCCCCAGATCGCAGGGGCCGCAGGTCTTGATGTCGGTCAGGGGCGAGCGGTCGAACTCGACCAGTTCGAGCAGCTTCAGGATGCGCTCGTCGATGTCGAGGATGGACATGTGGCAGCCGAAGCAGCCGGCGAGGCTGGTGGTGGCGACGCGCAGCTTCTTTACCGGGGCCGGAGTTACATTCGTCGGGGCGTTCATGGCGTGGTTTCCTTGTCCGGTGCGCTGATCGGCGCCAGATCGTAGGTGCGTTCGCCGATCGGCACGGCGAAGCCGCGACGCTTCCTGAGGATGACGCCGACCGGGCAGATGCTGGCGGCGCGGTCGGTGGCGGCAAAGTCGGTATCCCCGAGCAAGCCGGATTCGCTGCTGATATGCACGCGGCGGCCGAGAATGCCACGCCCGCCCATGTAGAAGACGTTCTTGCCGTCGACGTCGCGCGAGGCGGAAACGCACAGCGAGCACATGATGCAGCGGTTGAAGTCGAGCAGGATGTCGGGGTGCGAGGCATCGACCGCGCGGTCGGGGTAGAACATGTCGAAGTGAGGCGACATCATCTTCAGTTCGTAGGCCGTGGCCTGCAGGGTGCAGTCACCGCTCTTCTCGCAGGAGGGACAAAAATGGTTGCCTTCGACGAAAAGCATCTGCAGCAGCGTGCGGCGCTTGTCGTCGAGTTCGGCGGTGCGGTTTTCGACTTCCATCCCCGCTTGTGCCTCGATGGTGCAGCTTGAGCCGAAGCGGCCATTGACCTTCACCGTGCACAGTTTGCAGGAGCCGTTGGCCTGGAAGTCGGGATGCCAGCACAGGTGCGGAATGTAGGCGCCACTGGCTTTCGCCGCCTGGATGATGGTCTGCCCCGGCGTGAAGGGAATCTCTTCGCCGTCGAGGCGGAAGGTATTGGTTGCGTTCATGCTTCGGCCTCGTTTTCCGGGTGCTCGTCGAAGTGTGCGGCGGCGTCGTCGCGGCCGGTCATTTGTCGCGCCTGCGACAGGGCTGCGTCGAGATCGAAGGCCGGTTCGTAGTTGAGCGACATGAGCCGGCGTTCGTAGGCGGGACGGAACTTGTTGAGCGTGTCGAACATCGGGTTGCAGGCGCTGTTGCCCAGCCCGCAATGGCTGGCGCCCTGCATCAGGCGGTGCAGCTTGAACAGTTCGTTGATGTCGTAGGGCGAGCCGTGATTGCGCGCGATCTTGTCCATGAGGTTGCGCACCAGCGTCGTGCCGACCCGGCAGGGGGTGCAGAAGCCGCAGGACTCGTGGGCGAAAAAGTGGGCGAAGTTGCGCGCCACCTCGAACATGTCGCGGGTTTCGTCGAAGACCATGAAGGCACCGGCGGTGGGCAGGTCCTCGAAGGCGATTTTGCGGTCGAACTCGGCCTCCGCCAGACAGATGCCGGAAGGGCCGGAAATCTGCACGGCAAGGGTATCCGTTGCGCCGCAGTCCTCCAGAACCTGCCGTACCGTCACGCCGTAGGGATATTCGTAAATGCCCGGCCGCTCGCAGTCACCACTGACGGACAGGATCTTGCTGCCGCTGGATTTCTCGGTGCCGTGCTTCAAGTACCAGACAGCGCCGTGGGTGGCGATCAGGCAGGCGGCGGCCAGTGTTTCGACGTTGTTTACCGTGGTCGGCTGGTCGAGGTAGCCGCGGGTGACGGGGAAGGGCGGACGGATGCGTGGCCGGCCCGGCTTGCCTTCCAGCGATTCGATCAGGGCCGATTCCTCGCCGCAGATATAGGCGCCGGCGCCAAGATGAATCTCGATGTCGAAGTCGAACTCGGTGCCGAGAATCTTTTTGCCCAGCAGCCCGGCTTGTCGCCGTGCCGCCAGCGCCGACTCCAGCGGTTCCAGCAGGTAGCGGTACTCGCCGCGCAGGTAGATCAGGCCTTTTGCAGCGCCGACCACCAGGCCGGCGATGCTCATGCCTTCGAACACCAGGTCCGTGTAGGAGGTCAGCAGCACGCGGTCCTTGAAAGTTCCCGGCTCGCCTTCGTCGGCATTGCAGACGACATAGTGGGCGGGGTTGTCGCCGCTGCCGGCGGCATTGCGGCAGGCTTCCCATTTCTGCCCGGTGGAAAAGCCCGCGCCGCCGCGACCGCGCAGCTTTGCGTCCTTGACCTCGGCCAGCGTGTTTTCCGCGCCGCGCTTCAGCGCCGCGCTCAGCGCCTGTCCGGACGCCAGGCCGTGATCGAGCAGGATGTCACGGCGCCGGATGTTGTCATCCACCGCAAACCATTCGGCCGGCCAGTCGGCCACCGGAGTTTCGCTGCGGATCAGGCCGACCATTTCGCCGACGCGGGACTGCGTCATGCGGGTGATCGCCCGATAATTGACCAGCACGGCAGGGCCCTGATCGCACATGCCGGTGCAGGACGTGGTGTTCACGCTGACCAAGCCGTCCTCGGAAACGCGGCCGGGTTCAAGCCAGAGCTTCTTGCACATGGCATCCATCAGGTCGGCATTGCCCAGCATGCGGTCGGTGATGTTGTCCGACCAGAGCACGCAATACTTGCCGCGCGGCCGTTTGTGGAAAAAGCTGTAGAAGGAGGCGGTGCCGCCGACCTTGGCGCGCGGCCAGCCGATGCCTTTGGCGATGGCGGTCAGGGTCGCCGGGGAGAGCCAGCCAAGCTGCTCCTGTGTCTCGCGCAGTATCTGCATCAGGCGCGTGCCATCGCGGTGGTGACGGTCGAGAACAGCGTCGATCAAACGGGTATCTGACATGGCAAGAACCTCAAAAAGAGATGCTTCGCGCATCGCTACTGCACTGCAGCATATCGCGTTGGTATTAACGCGCTTTAATCTGGGTCAACTCTTTGCGTCACGAGCTACCGACAAACGGTCGATTCCCACTGACGAACCGGGCGGTTTTTATGGCGCAAGCAGCTATTATTATGCGGCTCTGCTACGATTTGATCGGCGAAGCGCTGGCCTTGCGAAACGCAAGCTGCGACTACCGGCGGAGGCCGTCTGAAAGATGCCAGACTAACGCATCAGTGAAGGAATAGGGCTCCGATTCATGATTGACGCCAGCGCGTCCGACGACCAGCGATTTCGTCACTGCCTCGAAATCCAGCGGCGGGTAAGTGCCGAGCACAACCTCGATCGCCTTGCGCAGGTTGTCATGGACGAGGTGACGGCCTTGCTCGGCGCCGATCGCAGCACCCTGTTCCTGTTCGACCGCGATACCATGGAATTGCGCGCCAATTTTGCCGCGGGCGTCGAAGGACGCGCGCTGGTCGTGCCCCTGCGCATGGGCATCGTCGGCACGGCGATCCTGCGGCGCGAGATTGCCAACGTTTCGAATGCCTACGCTTCCCCCTACTTCAACCTCGAGCTTGATTCGATCCTCGGCTATCGCACGGAGAGCCTGCTGGTGGCGCCGCTGCTTGCGTCCGATGGACACGTTCTCGGCGGCCTCGAACTGCTCAACAAGAACGCCGGCCGCTTTACGGCCGAAGATGAGGTGTTGGCGAAACAGGCGGCAGGGCGTCTTGCCAAGTGGGTGGAGAACGGCGACGCGTATCCCGCCGGCGTTGAAGCCGAAGTGATTGCCTTGCGCAACACCGTGGGTTGTGATCGCGGTACGGTGTTCGTGCTCGAGGAAGGCAGCGGCCGGCTGGCGGCGATTCATGCCGATGGCGGTGACGGGCGTTCGATTTCGCTCAACATGAAGCTCGGCATCGCCGGTTTGACCGCGGTGGCGGGCCGCAGCATCCGCATCGAAGAAGCTTGGGAAGATTCGCGCTTTGATCGCAGCGTCGATCAGCGCACCGGCTACCGTACCCGTTCCATGCTCTGCGTGCCGCTGAAAAGCGCCTCGGGCGAGTCGATCGGCGTGGTGCAGGCCATCAACAAACATGCTGGACCGTTCTCGGCGGACGATCTGGCCACGCTGGAGGCGGTAGCCGGCATCGTGGCCATCGCGATCGACAACGCCATGCTGTTTTCCGATCAGGAGCGCCAGTTCCACAGCATGCTCGATGTCCTGGCGGCCTCCATCGACGCCAAGGACGGCATGACGGCGGGGCATTCGACCAATGTGGCGCAGCATGCGGTAGCCATCGGCGGGGAGCTTGGCTTCAGCATCGAGGAGCTCGATCTGCTGCGGGTGGCTGCGGTACTCCACGATTACGGCAAGATCGGCGTCAGCGACAGCGTGCTCAAGAAGGAAGGTCTCCTCAGCGACGAGGAATTCGCCGAGATGAAGGGGCATGCCAGCCTCACCGAAGACATCCTGACGCGCATCCATTTCACCCGCAAGTACCGCAACGTGCCGCTGATCGCCGCTTCGCATCACGAGCGGCTTGATGGCAGCGGCTATCCACGGGGTTTGACCGGCCGCGAAATTCCCTTCATGGCAAAGATCCTGACCGTGGCCGACGTCTTCGAGGCGTTGACGGCCGACCGTCACTACCGCAAGAAGATGAACACCGAAGACGCCCTGGCGATACTCGATGCAGGGGCCGGTACGCGCTTCGACAGCCATGTGATTGCCGCCTTGCGCCGCTATCTGGCGGTGCCGGAGCCGCTGGTGGTGAAGCCTCCTCCCGCGGAGAATTACCGGTCCGGCTGATGGCGCCTTACGACAGCCCCTTTGCTGCGCTGGGCAATACCCGCGACACCGTGGAGGTGGAGGCGCAGGTGGGCAAGATCATCCATGCGTTTTCGCCGGGCCATGATCTGGCAAGGGTGACCGGCGCCTTCAATCTGCTGGATCGTGCGCTTGAGGGTGAACTGCCCGGCTACCAGAAGCTCAAGACGCTTTATCACAATCGCAACCATATCAACGAGGTGGTGTTGTGTACGGCACGCATGCTGCACGGCCTGCATCTCGCCGGTCAGGGACTGGATGCCGACCACATCGACGCCGCGCTGATTGGCGCCCTGATGCACGATATCGGCTATCTGATGCAAGACGGGGAGGCCAGCGGGACCGGCGCACAGTTTACCGATACCCATGTGCTGCGCGGTGTGGAATTCGTGCGAAGGCACTTCGCCGATCTGCCCCCGCGCGTGCTTGAAGCCACCGCCAAGGTCATCCTGCTGACCGATCATCGCAAGCATCCTGACTGGGTGAAGTTCGACAATCCGCAACAGCAGCGCGCCGCTTTTGCTACCGCCACCGCCGACCTGACAGGCCAAATGGCCAATCGCGAATACCTGGAGCGCTTGTTGTTGCTGTATTTCGAGTTCGAGGAAGCGCGGATGGGAAATTTTCTGGACATCCACGACCTGCTGGAAAGGACGACGGAGTTTTATGCCGAGAGCAAAGTCCGCCTCGATACGGATCTCGACGGCATGAGCCGGCATCTCGCCTTGCATTTCAAGGCGTATCAGGGTGCCGACCGGAACTTCTATACTGAATCGATAGACCGAAATCTCGAGTACCTGAACCGTGTCGTACAGGTGGAACCGGAGGGGCGGCTGGATTTCCTGAAGCGCGGCGGAATTGTCGAAAAAGTCCTGGAAATGAAAGGCGACAGCTGAAATGGAGCGCATAACGATTTCGCTTGATGCCGATCTGGCCGCCGAATTCGACCGGCTGATCGCCGAGCGCGGCTACCAGAACCGCTCCGAGGCAGTGCGCGATCTGCTGCGTGCTCACCTCGAACAGGCGCGCCAGAAGCGCGGCGAGGCGACTCATTGCGTCGCCAGCCTGTCCTACGTTTATAACCACCACGAGCGCGATCTGGCCGAGCGGCTCACCGCCTTGCAGCACGGCCAGCACGATCTCACGGTGGCGACCCTGCATGCCCATCTCGACCACGAGAACTGCCTTGAAAGCGTCATCCTGCGCGGGCCGACCGCGGCGGTGCGCAGTTTTTCGGATGCGCTGATCGCCGAGCGCGGCGTGCGTCACGGCCAGCTCAACCTGATCGATGTCGAAATCGATTCCGGCCGCGAGCATCAGCACGGCTACAAGCCGGCCGGTCGCAGCCATGGTCATGTGCATCTGAAGCCCAAGACCTAGGCATGGCCGTACCGGATCACCTTGTTCTTGCCACGCGCGACCTCGATGTCGGCACTGCGTGGCTCGAACAGCGGCTGGGCATCGCGCTTGCCGAAGGCGGCCGGCACCACCGCATGGGCACCCGCAATCGCCTGCTGCATCTGGGCGAGAACTTCTACCTCGAACTGATCGCCATCGACCCGCAGGCACCGCCACCGGGAAGGCCGCGCTGGTTCGGGCTGGATTCGCCCGACGCGTTGCCGGCGGATCGTCCGCGCCTGATCCATTGGGTCGCTCGCAGCGATGACATCGGGCACGAAGCCGCCGCGAGTGCGGAAGCGCTGGGCGACATCCTGCCCATGGAGCGCGGCGACTATCGCTGGTGCATCACGGTGCCGCCCGACGGTCACCTGCCGGGAAACGGTTTGGTGCCGACCCTGATTCAATGGGATGTCCCGTTTCATCCGGCGGCACGCCTGCCGGATGCCGGCTGCCGGCTGATGAAACTGGAAGGTTTCCATCCGCAGCCGGCGCGCATCAAGCTCGCGCTGGCGAGCCTCGGTCTGGGAACGCGGCTCGACGTCCACGCGTGCGCGGTCGATGAGGCGGTACAACTGGTTGCCTACGTTCGTGCGCCAGGCGGCCTGATCGAGCTCGACTGACCTGCCAGGAAGTCGGCGCTGGCGACACGGCGATCAAGGCCTTCAGAAGCTCGTGCGCAGCGTCAAGCGCAGGGTGCGCGGCTCCGACGGGTGGGTGTGTACATCATTCACGGCCGCAGCTTCGGTCGCCAACTGCGATTCGTAGCGGTAGTCGATATCGCTGACCTTGCTATCGAAGGCATTGAGCATGTCGAGGCTGAGTTTCATATTCCGGTCGAAGCGGTAGCCGGCTTGCAGATTCACGATGGTCGACGCCCTGGAGCGCACCGAGTTGTCCTCGACCAATGCGCGTGGGCCGAAGTAGCGCAAACGCGCGCCACCGCTCCAACGACCGCCGTTATCCCACGCCGCACCGATCGAAAGCGTGCGCTCGATGGCGCCGGGGATATGCGGGCCGGACACCGTGGCGTCGACGTGGCTGAAGCGGGCACGGGACAGTGCCAGATCGGCATCGACCGTGATGCTGCGCGTGGGCGTCCAGTAGTTGGCCCACTCGATGCCGGCACGGTGGCTGGGAAAACTCGGTTCGGTGGTTCCGGCATCGCCGACGAAGCGCAGTTCGGACGCCAGATCGAGTCGCCATAGGGCCAATGACGTCTGCAGTGTCGGCACCAGGGCGCTGCGCATCCCCAGTTCATAGCCTTTGGCGCGCACAAGAGGGGTCGAGGCCTCGACTGCCGCACCGAAGTTGGCGGTATCGCGGAAATCCGGATTGACCCTGGCTGTTACGCCGCGCGCATCGTTGCTGTGAAAGCCGTAGCCGGCGTTGGCGTAGTACTCGGTCTTCGCCCAGGGGCCGAAGATGAGCGCCATCTTTGGGCTGACGATGCGGTCACGGGCTCTGCCCGAATTGGCCGCCGTGTCACTGTCCACCTTGAAGCGGTAGGCGTCGCCGCGCAGACCAACGATACTGCGGAATCTTTCCAGCCATTGCACTTGCGCCTCTCCATAGAGCGAAACGCTGGATTCCCTCACGCTATCCTCGCGCACCGTGCCCGAGCGCTTGCGCTGGCTGGTGGCGTAAAGGCCGACCTTGCCGATGTCGTCGGTGCGGGATTGCAGGCCCAACGTGAAATTGGCCGGGAGCCCCGCCGGTTTTTCATACCAGGTGGCGGCCAGATTGAAGCCGTAGATCTTGCGCGCATCAGCCTGCTCAAACTGGTCGCCGCGATTACAGTTGCCATTGTTGGCCAGGTCATTCAGGCAGAACGTGAAGTTCGACCAGAGATTGAGTTTTGAGTCGATCAGGTAGGCACTGGCGCGCAACCAGCGGTCGGGAGTACGCGCCGACGATTCACCGGACAGGCTGTGGCGTGACGAGCGGCCGCCGTCGCTGGCGTCGAGGTTGCCGAAACGCGAAATCAGGCCGGCATCGAGCGCGCGTTGCGGCACCTGATCGGTGGAAGTCCATTGGGCACGGTAGGTCATGGCGGCCAGCGACCAGCCGTTGTCTTCCGTCCCATGGCTGTAGCGCAACAGGACGTTCCACTTGCCAATGTTTTCTGGCGTCTGCCATGGGCCGTTGTTCTCCGTCCATTCCACGGCATACAGCAGGTGCCCGTTGCCGGCTGACGGCGAGCCGGCGAGAAGACCTCGCCGGTAGCCGTTCTGGCCGACGCTGAGCTGGGCGAAAGGCTCATCGAGCTTGCGGAAATACTCAATGCTGGCCGATCCCGCCGTGGCAAAGTCGCCCACCTCGGCGGCATAAGGCCCCTTGCGGTAATGCATGTGCTCGACCAGTTCCGGGATCAGGAATTGCAGATCGAGATAGCCCTGGCCATGGCCGTGGGTAGGTTGGTTGACCGGCATGCCCATGACGCTGGTGGCGAAGTCGGTGCCGTGGTCGAGATTGAAGCCGCGCAGGTAATACTGGTTGGCCTTGCCATCGCCGCTGTGCTGGGAAATGATCAGGCCGGGGATAACTTCAAGGATCTCGGCTGGGCGGAGCAGGGGGCGGCTTTCCAGTTGCTTTGCGGTAACCGTTCCTTCCGAAGCGCTGGCAGCTTCCCCGATCAGTCCCTCGTTGTCTTGGGCAGTGACGAACACGGTTTCCAGTGTTTGCAGGCCTCCGGCGTGGGTGGTGGCAGTTGCCAGCGGGGAAAAAAGTAATACGAAAAGATATTTCGTCATAACGATAGGCAAAAAAAACAGGAAAAATATCAGTGGGTAGCAGCGCCGGCCAGCCGCGACCCGCGCGCCAGCCAGTTGCCGAGCACAAAACTGGCGGCCAGCAAGACGATGACGCCTGCGCCGACCAGCAGTTCCTTTCCTTCGTACCACTGCGATATGTCTGCGCGCAACCAGCGCGCCAGCCCGAAGGCGGCGACTGAAAAACTTATGGCGGCGACCATCAGGCCCATGACGCGCGAGGCGATGCGGGCGCGATGGTCGGCGCGTCGCAGCAGGCGGGCGATCCACAAACCATTGGCGCCGTCGGCCAGCAGCATGCCTATGGTGAAGGCAAGACCGAGTGCCAGAGTGTGTGCGACGCCGCCGTGTTGCGTCGCGGTCACGGCAAACAGAGCGGCCTGGCTCATGGTGTCGAAGGACAGGGCGAACAGCGAACCCACGGCGGCAATCGCCAGCGGGTGCGAGGTCGCCTGCAGGCGGCGCAGCAGGCCGGCCTTGAAGCCGACAGTGGCCACCATGTCGCCCGCTGGCGCCAGCAATACGGCGCGCAAATTGAGGATGCCGAGCAGGGTCAGGAAGCTGATGGAAATCCAGGTGCCGAGGTCTTCCATCCACTCGGGCACGTGCCATTTCGTAGACACCAGACCGACCCCCAATGCAATCAGCATGACGACGGCGCCGTGGCCGAGCGAGAACAGGGAACCGCACCAGCGGGCGCGGGCGGGAGCAAAACGCAGGTTGTAACGGGTGAGGCCGTCGATGGTGGCCAGATGGTCGGCGTCGAGCCCATGCTTGGCGCCGAGGATGAACACCAGGGCGAGGAGGGCAATCCAGTCGTTGGGCAGATCCATGGGCGGAGGCCTATATCAGCGATACACGGTATGAAGTCTAGTCAAAAGCTCATACAAAATCCATGCCTGGTCCTGACTATTGTACAAGGTCATTTGAATCAGTTACTTATGAAGTAAATTTGGGTTTGAGCTGATTAGCGTCTATGCAGGCACGGCTTCAATCTATCCGGATCGGGTCCGATACAAATTTCGGCGTGGAGGACCGGCGAATTTCCCGGAATAGCCGACAAGTACCGCATGCGACAAAACAGCCGCCACGGAAAAGACCGGCGGGTGGCGGTATGTGCTAAGGTCGTCGACCCCCTGCTACCTCTCACACTTTCGAATGGCCGCCAATCCTTTGTTCAATAGCGACACCCTCGGTGATTTCTCCGGGCGCTTTGGCAGCGCGACGCTGCAACGCGGCAGGGCCTACGCGGGAGAACGCCGGGTGCGGATGAAGCGCCTGGAACGGGCGCCAGGCGAAATCCATGTCGAAGCAGAGGTGCAGGGCACGCGCAAGCTTCCCTACGAGGTCGATCTCTGGCTGGAAGTGGATCAGGGCGGCGCGGTTCTCGATGTCGATAACTCCTGCATGTGTCCGCAGCGGGAAAACTGCAAGCATGTGGTGGCGGTATTGCTGAGTCTCGGGCAGGCGCTGGACATCTCGGGTTTTGCCTGGCAAGACAGTGCTGGACATGGGAAGGACGCCGGCTATCCCGAACCCAGTGCGGCGACGCTCGACTGGCTGGGTTCCCTCGATCAGCCCGAGGAAAAGGCGCCCGAGAAGAATTCCCGGGCTCGTGTCGTCTATCTGCTGCGGCCCGGCAGTCCGCCCAGCCTCAGCCTGGGCAAGAGCCGGCCCCTGAAAAAGGGCGGTTTTGGCAAACCGGCCATCTACCGGCCGCAGCCCTATGACCTCGGCAGCGCACGCAGCCACCGCGACTTCATCCTCGACGAGGATATTCCGCCGCTGCGCTTGTTCCTGGCCCTGCAGGCAGGCGGTGGCTATTTCTATAACGAAGCGGTCGATCTCGCGGGGGAGATGGGGGCGCTGTTGTTGCGCCTGGCGCTGCGCACCGGACGGCTGCAACTCGATGAACTGGAAGAAGTGGCCCTGTCGTCCGGCCCGGCGATGCCGCTCAAGCTGCACTGGATGCACACTCCGGCGGGCCTTCAGCAGCTGTCCTTCGACCTGCCGGCGCCCCTGCAGATGATCCCGACCTGGCCACCGTTCTATCTCGATGCGGCAGCCGGGAAGGTGGGCGAACTGCAATCGGACTTGTCCGCGAATTTGTTGCAGCAACTCATGAACGCGCCGCCGCTGAACGAGGCCGATGCGCCTTTGGTGCGCCAGCGCCTGACGCAACTGGGGCGCGTTCGACAGCTCGCGCTGCCGCTGCCTGACGCGCCGGAGGCCGTTGCCGCGGGCAAGCCCTCGGCACGCCTGCTGCTGACCCAAGGCAGCTTCCGTCATGCGTCGATGAATCGCCTGCACGACGATCGGGCGATCGCGGTGCTGTATTTCGACTATCCGCAAGGACCGACGGTGGTCGGCGTCGAGCAGCCTTCGCCGTTCATGCGGCAACGTGTGGGCGGGCAGTGGCAGACGCTGCAGCGGGATCTGGATGCGGAAAGCGAAGTCCGGCAACTGCTGCACGACCACGGCTTGGAGAGCTGGCAGCGCAGCTTGGGCAATTACCAGCGTCTCGAGGGCACCGAGGATGGTCTGATGCCGCTGAAGAACGATGCGGCAGGATGGCTGGCTTTCCTCAACGAGGTGGTGCCCGAACTGGAAAAGCGGGAAATATCGGTCGTCCTTGCCGAGGATTTTCCCTATTGCATCGCCCAGGCGGAAGACTGGTTCGTGGCCGTCGAAGAGGCTGTCGGCAGCGACTGGTTCGATCTGGATCTAGGCGTCACGGTGGCCGGCGAGAGGCTCAGCCTGGTGCCGCCATTGTTGCGCCTGTTGCGCGAGCAGCCCGATTTGCTTGGCCTGGTGCGCAGCCTTGAAGACAGCCAGACATTTCCTGTGGCGCTCGATGCGCGGCGCATCCTGCCGGTGCCGGTGGGTCGTCTCAAGGCATGGCTGCTGCCTTTGCTGGAGTTTCTCGACGAGGATCGGCCGCGGCTGTCGCGCCACAATGCCGCCGCCCTGGCCGGGTTGGAAGATCTGCCCACGCAGTGGAGCGGCGGCGAGGAGTTGCGCGCCCTGGGCCAGCGTCTGCGCGACTTCTCGGGCATGGCCCGCCATGAGCCGGCGCCGGGATTCACGGCCACCTTGCGGCCCTACCAGCAGGTCGGCCTCGACTGGCTGCAGTTCCTGCGCGAATACGGCCTGGCCGGGATTCTTGCCGACGACATGGGGCTGGGCAAGACGGTACAGACCCTGGCCCATCTCCACCTGGAAAAGGCTTCGGGCCGCGCCGACCGGCCCAGTCTGGTGGTGGCCACCACCAGCCTGATGGCCAACTGGCGCGACGAGGCGGCCCAGTTCGCGCCCGATCTCAAGGTGCTGATCCTGCACGGCAAGGACCGCGCCCAGCATTTCGACGAGATCGCGCAGGCCGACCTGGTGCTGACCACCTATCCGTTGCTGGTGCGCGATCGCGAAACCCTGCTGGCGCAGGACTGGCATCTGCTGGTGATGGACGAAGCCCAGTTCATCAAGAATCCCAAGGCACAGTCGCACCAGGTGGCGCGCGGCCTCAAGGCGCGTCACCGCCTGTCGCTGACGGGCACGCCGCTGGAGAACCATCTGGGCGAACTCTGGGCTCAGTTCGATTTCCTGATGCCGGGCCTGCTCGGCAGCGGCAAGCGCTTTACCCAGGTATTCCGCACCCCGATCGAAAAGCTCGGCGACGACGAGATGCGCGTCCGCCTCGCCGAGCGGGTGCGCCCCTTCCTGCTGCGACGGACCAAGGAACAGGTGCTGAAGGACCTGCCGCCGCGGACCGAGATGGTGCGCTGGGTCGAGATCGAGGGCGGCCAGCGCGACCTGTATGAGTCACTGCGCGTCGCCTTCGACCGCAAGTTGCGCATCGCGCTTACCGAGCAGGGCGTGGGCCGCAGCCAGATCATGATCTTCGATGCGCTGCTCAAGCTGCGGCAGATCTGCTGCGATCCGCGGCTGGTGAAGCTGCCGGCTGCGGAGGCGCTGGTGAAAAAGGGGCATGCCCATTCGGCCAAGCTGGCGACCCTGATGGAAATGCTCGATGAATTGCTCGACGAAGGCCGCAAGGTGTTGCTGTTCTCGCAATTCACCTCGATGCTGAGCCTGATCGAGTTCGAACTCGAAAAGCGCGGCATCCGGTATTCGCGGCTTACGGGGCAGACCCGCGACCGCGAAACGCCAATCAAGGATTTTCAGGAAGGGCGCGTGCCGCTGTTCCTGATCAGCCTCAAGGCCGGCGGCACGGGCCTCAACCTGACCGCGGCCGATACCGTGATCCATTACGACCCGTGGTGGAACCCGGCCGTGGAAGAGCAGGCCACGGCGCGCGCCCACCGCATCGGCCAGGACAAGCCGGTGTTCGTCTACAAACTGATGACGCAGGGTACGGTGGAAGAAAAAATCCTCGCCCTGCAGAACCGCAAGCGCGGATTGGCCGACCAACTGATGAAGCAGGGCGGTTCGGGAGGCGAGGGCGGCGGCCATCTGCTGACCGCCAGCGATCTCGATGTGCTGTTCCAACCACTGGCCTGAACTGTTACGCTTCTTCTGACATGCGCAGCGACAGGGAGATGCGATCATGACCAACAGGATTCACGTAGCGGCATCCGAAGTGCGGATCAACGACCACATCTACAACGGCACCGGGACCAACGCCCATCCCACCTTCGCCTGGGAAACCGTCACCGAAGTGCGCCAGGAGGACGGCCTGATTCTGCTGATCACCGGCAACGCCAAGGGACCGCACGGCGAGTTCTGGCTCGAACCGGAGGAGCAGATCGAGGTGATGCGCTATCCCGAAGCGGTGGTCCCGGCCAGCGCGCCGGCGAAGGCCAAGCCGAAACACGGGCATTGATCCAGCATGAAAGCCCAGCCGAACAATCCACTGCACGGCATTACCCTGGAAGCGATCCTGGGTGAGCTGGTGACTCGCCATGGCTGGGAGGGCCTCGGGCGGGAGATCGACATACGCTGCTTCACGCACGAGCCGAGCATCGCCTCCAGCCTCAAGTTCCTGCGCCGCACGCCCTGGGCACGGGAGCGGGTGGAGGCGCTGTATGTGTCCACCTTGCGGCGACAACAGGAAACGGCTTGATTCGACATGACCTACGAAGAGCATCTCGACGAAGTGACCACCCTCATCACCGAAAAATACGGTACCAGCGACGAGGTCGCGATCGGGATGGTGATGCGCGCCCAGGCCGACGATTTCTTCAGCGGACATGATGACGATCCGACGATCTGCACCCTGGAACGCGCCGGTCGGGACGCGAAAGCGGTGTTCAAGAAGTACAAATAGGCATTGTGCGAGGCGCCGCTTGCGCAGGATCTCAACGTGATCGGAAAACCATGACCGCCCGACCCAAGGCCGCACCCAAGGCCGCGACAAAATCTTCGCCAAAAGCCGTGCCGAAAGCCGAACCCAAGGCCAAAGCCAGGCCCGTGGAACCTTTTCTGCGCTTCTACCATTCAGACGAGTTGCGGGCAAAGACGCTTGCCGTGCTCGGGGCGCTCGAGGAGGATTCCGATCCTGAAAACCATCGCGACACCCTGGCGGATCTGGTGGCAGAGCTTACCGAGAGTGGCATGAGCTACTACTACTTGAGGGCGCTGAAGCTTGCCAAGGCAGGTTTCGTGGTCGAACAGTCGGCGCGTCTTGGCATGTCCGGCGCGGTAAAGCTGATTACTTCCGTCACCCGCAAATTCATTGTGCGCATGGATTCAGCGCAGTTGCTGGTCGTCTCCCGCCACATTCGCGCGCTCGCCATTTAGCGTCGCCGGCCCTTCCAGGCGCCATTCGGGCCAACAGGCCGCCCGGTCGCCGCGCATTGATGTTATAAAGTAACTAATTAGGTTACACTTGAACATCAATAGTGCGAATTGAGTCGCCCATGGAATTCCTTGCCCTGTTTGTCAGCCTGCCGACGCGGCAATCCGCCGGTCGCATGCGTGTCTGGCGCGCGCTGCGCGCGCTGGGCTGCGCCACCTTGCGCGACGGGGTGTATCTGCTGCCGGATTCGGCCGAACATGCGGCAGTACTCGCGCCGATCGCGGAGGAGGTGCGTGCCGTGCAGGGCACCGCCGATCTGTACCGTCTCGGTGGCTGTGATGAAGTGCAGCAGGCCGAACTCGTTGCGCTCTTCGATCGCGGCCCGGATTACGCCCGGTTGCTGGAATCGATCCGTGCCGCGCTGGCGGCCGCCAATCCGAGGACAGCCCATGCCCTGCGCCGCGAGTTCAAGGCCATCGTCGCCATCGACTATTTCCCCGGTGAAGCTCAAAAACAAGCCGCTGCCGCGCTGGCCGAACTGGCTGCCGTGGCCGGCGGCGAGCCCCGCGCAGTGGATGAAAGAATTCGCCGTGTCGCCAGCGCCGACTTTTTGGGGCGAACCTGGGCGACGCGCAAGAACCTCTGGGTCGATCGCATGGCATCGGCCTGGCTGATTCGCCGCTTCATCGACAGAAAGGCGAAGTTTCTCTGGCTCGACAATCCGAAGAAATGCCCGAAAACGGCGCTCGGCTTCGACTTCGACGGCGCCGCTTTCACCCATGTCGGCAGCCGCGTCACCTTCGAAGTGCTGGCGGCCAGCTTCGGCCTGGACAGCGACCCGGCGCTGACCCGCATTGCCGCCATCGTGCATTTCCTCGATGTCGGCGGCGTGCCGGTAGCCGAAGCGGCAGGCATTGAGGCGGTGCTGGCCGGCGCCCGCGCCGCCGCGCCGGACGACGACAAATTGCTGACCGAGGCGAGTCGCGTCCTCGACAACCTTTACAAGAACTACCAGCAGGAGATTCCGCATGAGTAACGCCGCCATCCCCGCCACCGCGCCCCCCGCCCCCACGCTCGGCGAAGCCTTCAAGTACTGGCTCAAGCTCGGCTTCATCGCCTTCGGCGGCCCGGTCGGGCAGATTTCGATGATGCACAACGAACTGGTCGAGCGGCGGCGCTGGCTTTCCGAACATCGCTTCCTGCACGCCCTCAACTACTGCATGCTGCTGCCCGGGCCGGAAGCCATCCAGCTGGCCATCTACATCAGCTGGCTGATGCACGGCGTGAAGGGCGCGGTGATGACCGGCATCCTGTTCTTCATGCCGGCCTTTGTGCTGGTCACCGTGCTGGCGGGCGTCTATCTGAGCTACGGCGACGTGCCGGCCATGCAGGGGATCTTCTACGGCATCAAGCCCGCCGTGGTCGCCGTGGTGCTGTTCGCCGCGTGGCGCATCGGCAGCAAAACGCTGAAAAACGAAACCCTACAGGCGATTGCCGCGCTGGCCTTCATCGGTATCTTTTTCTTCAAGATCGGCTTCCCGTGGATCGTGCTCGCCGCCGGCATCCTCGGCGCCATTGGCGGCAAATGGCTGCCCGCCAAGTTCAAGGCAGGCGGTGGCGGACATGGCGCCGCCGGCAAGGCGGCGCAGGGCCCGGCCATCCTCGACGACGACACGCCGCCGCCGGCGCACGCGAAGTTCTCGTGGGGCAAGTCCATCCTGCTGACCGTGATCTTCTTGGCGATCTGGGGTGCGGCCATGCTGACGCTCAGCGGCATGCCGGTGCTCTTCGCCATGGGCGAGTTCTTCACCAAGGCCGCCTTCCTCACCATCGGCGGCGCCTATGCCGTGCTGCCCTACGTCTATCAGGGCGCGGTCGAACATTTCGGCTGGCTCACCGGCCCGCAGATGATGGACGGCCTGGCGCTGGGTGAAACCACGCCGGGGCCGCTGATCAAGGTCGTCACCTGGATCGGCTATCTCGGCGCCGTCAGCCAGGACGTCCTGTCCAACCCGATCGCGGCCGGCATGGCGGGCGCGGCGGTGGCGACCTTCTTCACCTTCCTGCCGAGCTTCTGGTTCATCCTGGCCGGCGGCCCGATCGTCGAGTCGACGCGCGGCGAACTCAAATTCACCGCGCCGCTCACCGCCATCACGGCGGCGGTGGTCGGCGTGATCCTCAACCTGGCCACCTTCTTCGCCTGGCACACCTTCTGGCCGCAGGCCAGCGAGGCCGTTCCCTTCGCCGCGCCCTTCGACGCGCTGGCGGTCATCATCGCCCTCGCTGCCTTCCTCGCCCTGTGGAAATACAAGATCGACATCATGAAAGTTATTGGCGTCTGTGCCGCGTTCGGCTTGCTGCATTCCTTTGTCGCCTGATGCGGCCCCGTGTTTGCCGAACTGACGCGATGGCGCGCAATCTCGCGCAAGTGCGCTACGCTTGCAGGCCCTGACAGGACGTTGCCATGAACGCTTCCGTCGGACAAGAGGTGCGCCTGCTGCTGCTCGGGCGCGGCCTGCGTGCCTTTGTGGACGGCTATGTCGCGGTGCTGCTGCCGGCCTATCTGCTGGCGCTGGGCTATGGCACCTGGCAGGTGGGCGTGTTGAGCACTGCCACCCTGCTCGGTTCGGCGCTGGCCACGCTGGCGCTCGGCGCCTGGGGGCATCGGGCCTCCCAGCGTCTGTTGCTGCCGGGCGCGGCGCTGCTGATGACGGCGACCGGACTGGGCTTCGCCGGCTTGTCGGCGTTCTGGCCGCTACTGCTGGTGGCTTTCGTCGGCACGCTGAATCCGAGTTCAGGCGATGTCAGTGTGTTTCTGCCGCTGGAACATTCCCGCCTGTCGTTGGCGGCCGAGGGCGATGCCCGTACCCGGCTGTTCGCGCGCTACAGCCTGACGGGCGCCCTCTGTGCGGCATTGGGTGCATTGGCCGCCGGCGTGCCGGACATCCTGACCCATATGGGGATCGACCGATTGACGGCTTTGCGCGGCATGTTCGTCGCCTATGCGGGCGTCGGCGCACTGCTCCACCTTTTGTATGCGCGGCTGCCCGAACGGCAGGCAAAGGATCAAGCTACGGCGCCCGAACCCCTGGGGCCTTCGCGCGGCATCGTGGTCAAGCTCGCGGTCCTGTTTTCCGTCGATGCATTTGCCGGCGGGCTGATCGTGAACTCGCTTCTGGCCTTGTGGCTGTTCGAGCGCTTCGGGCTCTCGCTGACCGCCGCCGGCGCCTTCTTTTTCTGGATCGGCGTGCTCAACGCGCTCTCGCTGCTGGCGGCACCCTGGGTAGCCAGGCGTTTTGGCCTGCTCAGGACCATGGTGTTCACCCACATTCCTTCAAGCCTGTTCCTGATCCTCGCCGCGCTTTCTCCAAGTTTGCCAGTGGCGCTGTGTTTTCTGCTGTTGCGTGCGGCGCTGTCGCAGATGGATGTGCCGACCCGTTCCGCCTATGTCATGGCAGTGGTGACGCCGCCCGAGCGGGCTGCCGCGGCAAGTTTCACGGCGGTGCCGCGCAGTTTGGCGGCGGCGCTCAGTCCCTCGCTCGGCGGCGTGCTGTTCGCCACGGGTTGGTTGGCCGCGCCACTGGTCGCCTGCGGCTGCCTCAAGATCGCCTACGATCTGGCATTGTGGCGCGCCTTCAGGAAGCATCCTGACGCTTAGGTGATTAGTGCTATGGAAACAAAGTAATCGCATGCCCTTTACTTTGTTGCGCTGCACACCTTTCAAGTCCTTGTATTAGCGGCGCTGGCGTGTTCTCTGCCGGGCTGGCCCGAGACTTGCGTTGACTCCAGCCAGTATCAGGTCCGGACGCGGCCTGGCTCTCGGAGGGGGAAAGCTGACATGGGCAATATGAACGACTTTTTTGATACCAGCCGCAAGACGCTGCAAGACGTTGAGCAACGACTTGAGATGCCGCGACGCGAGTTTCTGCAGTTCTGCGCAACATTGGCGGCGACCATGGGGCTGCCTGCCGGAGCCGAGGCAGCGGTGGCCAAGGCGATCGAAGCGGCCAAGCGGCCATCGGTGATCTGGCTGCACTTCCAGGAATGCACGGGCTGTACCGAATCGCTGCTGCGTGCCGAGCATCCGACGCTCGAAAAGCTGATCCTCGACGTGATCTCGCTCGATTACCACGAGACCCTGATGGCCGCCGCCGGCCACCAGGCCGAAGCCGCGCGCAAGGATGCCATGAAGGCGAACAAAGGCAAGTACGTGCTGGTGGTCGAAGGCGCGATCCCGACCAAGAACAACGGCATCTACTGCAAGATCGGCGGCCAGACCGCGATCGACATGGTCAAGGAGTGTGCGGCCGATGCGGCGGCAGTGATCGCCATCGGCTCCTGCGCTTCCTGGGGCGGCATGCCTTCCACCGGGCCGAACCCGACCGGCGCTTCCAGCGTTTCCGAAATTCTGGGCAAGGTTGTGCCGACCATCCCGGGCTGCCCACCGAACCCCTACAACTTCCTGGCCACCGTGGTGCATTTCCTGACCTTCGGCAAGCTGCCGGAAGTCGACAAGCTGGGCCGTCCGAAGTTTGCCTACGGCCGTCTGATTCACGAAAACTGCGAACGCCGCGCCCACTTCGACGCCGGCCGCTTTGCCATCGAGTTCGGCGATGCCGGCCATCGTCAGGGCTATTGCCTGTACAAGCTGGGCTGCAAAGGGCCGGAAACCTACGCCAATTGCTCGACGCTGGGTTTTGGTGACGCCGGTGAGAACAACTGGCCGGTCGGTTGCGGTCATCCCTGCATCGGTTGTACCGAGAAGGGTGTCGGCTTCGAGAAGCCGATTCATCAGGTTGCAAAGATGCTCAACGTGACGCCGCCGCTGCAGTACCCGCGGATCGTCGAGGAGCAGGGCAAGGCTGCTTCCTTCGCCTCGGCCGCGGCTGTAGCTGCGGTAGCGGGCGCAGCAGCGGGTGCGGCGATCATGCTCACGCGCAACCTCGGTCTGTCACATGCGGCCGAAGAAGCGGAACGCGCAAAGGATGCTGGCGCAGGTGGCAAACCCGCTGCCGGCGACAAGGCGGAGGTGTAATCATGAACACCCGGCGAGATTTTCTCAAGGGTGTCCTCGCGAGCGGGGTGGCGGCCACGGCATGCGCCGCGGCTGTACCGGCCCTCGCCAGGGAAACCCGGCCACGGCCGCCCGAAGCACTGGGGCTGCTCTACGACGCGACGCTGTGCGTCGGCTGCAAGGCCTGTGTCGCGGCCTGCAAGGAAGCCAACAACAATCCTCCCGAGTTTTCCACGGTGGATCATTTGTGGGATACGCCGCTGGATACCTCCGGCTATACCTTCAACCTGATCAAGATGTACCGCAATGGCACCATGGAGGCAAAGGATCAGGAAGTGAACGGCTACGCGTTCATGAAGACCTCCTGCATGCATTGCGGCGACCCGTCATGCGTTTCGGCCTGTCCGGTATCGGCCATGATCAAGGATCCGGTCAATGGCGTGGTCAGTTACAACCCGGACAAGTGCATCGGCTGCCGCTACTGCGTCGCTGCCTGCCCCTTCGGCATTCCGAAGTACCAGTATGACTCGCCGACGGGACGCATTGGCAAGTGCGAGCTGTGCCGCCACCGCCACAAGGACGGCCACTACTCGGCCTGCGCCGAAGTCTGCCCGACCGGCGCCACGCTGTTCGGCAAGACCTCGGTCCTGCTCGAAGAGGCCAAGCGGCGGCTGGCGATGAAGCCGGGCGAGATGAACCGCTTCCCGCGCGGCCATCTGCGCCATGCACAGGAGAAGGCCTTGCAGGGCAAGCCCGACGGCAAGGGCGTGATGATGCGCGCCGGCTGGCGCGACGAGCCGGATCAGAGCTACGAAACGCAGGCCGGCAAGTACCTGCAGCACGTCTATGGCGAGAAGGAGTACGGCGGCACGCAGGTGCTCAAGCTCTCCGGCGTCAATTTCGCGAAGGTCGGCATGCCCGATCTGCCGCCGGATGCGGCGGCGGCCATGTCTGAAACCATCCAGCACACGCTGTACGGCAACCTGATCATGCCGTTCGCCGTACTGGGCGCGATGACCTGGGTCGCCAAGCGCAACGTCAAGCCAGACGACGAGTCGTCGGACAAGGAGGGGAACTGATCATGGCCAATAACCAACATGCGGCGCCCGCGCCGGTCGGCGGCAGCCTGGTCAATATCGTAACCCTGAGTTGCGCCGTGCTTATCGCGCTGATGGTGGCGATACTGGCGGTGCGCTTCCTGTTCGGCCTCGGTGCCGTGACCGCGCTGAATGACGGCTACCCATGGGGCATCTGGATCGCGGTCGACGTCGTGATTGGGTCGGCCTTCGCCTGCGGCGGCTTTTCGGTGGCGATGCTGGTCTACATCTTCAACAAGGGCGAATACCACCCGCTGGTGCGGCCGGCGCTGCTGGCCAGCCTGTTCGGCTATACGCTGGCCGGCGCCGGGGTCATCTTCGACCTCGGGCGCTGGTGGAACGTGTGGAACATGTACTGGCCGTGGTCGATCAACCCGAACTCGGTGATGTTCGAGGTCGCGGTGTGCATCACACTCTACATCGTGGTGATGTGGATCGAGTTTTCGCCGGTGGTTCTCGAAAAACTCGGCAAGGAGGAAGCACGACGCAAGGTCGGCCGGGCGATGTTCTTCGTCATCGCGCTCGGTACCGTGCTGCCGATGATGCACCAGTCCTCGCTGGGGACCCTGCTGGTGGTATTGGGCGGGCAGGTCCATCCGCTGTGGCAAACGCCGGTGCTGCCGCTGCTCTACCTGTTGTCCGCGATCTTCATGGGCTATGCGGTGGTGCTGTTCGAGTCCTGCGTGGCGTCTTCTGCCTACCGGCGCAAGATCGAGATGCACATGCTGACGCCGATGGCGAAGATCATGCTGGGCATTCTCGCGGTGTTCATCGTGGTCAGGATTGGCGACGTGGTGGTGCGCGGTGCATTACCCAAGGCCTTCGTGCCATCGATCGAGGCGCTGATGTTCTGGCTGGAGATGGCCTGTTTCATCGCCCCCCTGATCCTCATCGGCGCCGAGTCCAACCGGCGCAACCCGGCCAAGTTGTTCCTCGCGGGCATCCTGCTCATGCTGGGCGGCGCGCTGATGCGGCTGTCCGGCTTCCTGATCGGCTATGAAACCGGCGGCGACTTCACCTACTTCCCGACCCTGGCCGAGGTTCTCGTCACCGCAGGCATGTTCGCCATCGAAGTTCTCGGTTACATCATCATCACCCGTCGCTTCCCGGTGCTTCCCCGGGAAGATGTGCAGGCCGCTCACTAAGATAAGGATGGAGACAGAAAATGTCCAAGCGCATAACAATTGATCCGATCACCCGTATCGAAGGCCACCTGCGTATCGACGTCGATGTGGATGGCGGCCGCGTCAAGAAGGCCTGGTCCTCGGGCCAGATGTGGCGTGGCGTTGAACTGATCCTGCTCGGTCGCGATCCGCGCGACGCCTGGGCCATCACCCAGCGCATCTGCGGCGTGTGCACCACGGTGCATGCCATCACCTCGGTGCGGGCCGTGGAAAACGCGCTGAAGATGGAAATCCCGCTCAATGCCCAGTACATCCGCAACCTGATCATCCTGGCGCACTCGGTGCATGACTTCATCGTGCATTTCTACCATTTGTCCGCACTCGACTGGGTCGATGTCACGTCTGCGTTGAAGGCGGATCCGAACAAGACCGCGGCGCTGGGCGAGAGCCTGTCGTCCTGGCATCTGAACAGCAAACACGAGATGAAGCGCGTGCATGATCGCCTGAAGCATTTCGTCAATGGCGGCCAGCTCGGCATTTTCACCAACGGCTACTGGGGTCATCCGGCGATGAAGCTGTCGCCCGAAGTGAATCTGCTCGCCGTGGCGCATTACCTGCAGGCGCTGGAAGTGCAGCGCAAGGCGAACAAGATCGTTTCGATCCTCGGCGCCAAGACGCCGCACATCCAGAACGTTGCTGTCGGCGGCGTTGCCAATCCGCTGGCCACAGACTCTCAGGCCGTGCTGACGGTCGAGCGCCTGATGGCGATCAAAGGCTTCATCGACGAATTGTCCGACTTCGTCAAGAACGTCTATCTGATCGACGTCGCCGCGGTTGGGGCCTTCTATGCCGACTGGACCAAGGTCGGCAAGGGCGTCACCAACTACCTGTCGGTACCGGACATTCCGCTGGATACCAAGGGTACGCAGTTTGCCTTCCCCGGCGGCTTTGTCGAGGGCGGCAACCTCGCCGGCCAGAAGCAGATCAAGACCTTTAACGACGAGTACTGGATGAAGGGTGTCGAGGAGTCGGTCAAGCATTCCTGGTACAACTACGACAAGGCTGGTCCTCTGCACCCCTACAAAGGCCAGACAGCGCCGAACTACACCGACTTCAAGGAAGACGCCAAATATTCCTGGATGAAGTCGCCGACCTTCTACGGCAAAGTGGCGCAAGTCGGACCTCTGGCTCGTGTCATCAACGGCCTGGCCGCCGGCCATGCACCGACCACCAAGTACGCCACGGCGGCGCTCGATACGGTGTCGGCACTGGCCAAGACCAAGGTCGGGCTGGATGCCATGCATTCGACCATCGGCCGCCATGCCGCCCGGGCGATTTCCTGCTGCGTCAACGTCGATATGCTGGCGGACCAGTGGTCCCTGCTGCTCGGCAACATGGCGAAGGGCGATCTGACGACCTTCAACAAGCCGGTGTTCCCCAAGGACGAAGTCATGGGCGTCGGCTTCCACGAGGCTCCACGCGGTGCGCTGTCGCACTGGGTGGTGATCGACAACGGCAAGATCAAGAACTACCAGTGCGTGGTGCCCTCGACCTGGAATGCCTGTCCGCGCAACGACAAGGACGAGCCGGGACCTTACGAGGCTTCGCTGGTCGATACGCCGATCGCCGATGCCGAGAAGCCGCTGGAGGTGTTGCGCACCATCCACTCCTTCGACCCGTGCATCGCCTGCGCCATCCACCTGACCGACAAGGACAGCGACACCGCGATTACTGTCAAGGCGGTTTAACAGCGCGTAACATATGAGGGCCGGCGGGTGCCGGCCCTCTTCATTACTGGTCTCCATTCATGCGTGCAGTCGTTCTCGGCATCGGCAACACCATCCTCACTGACGAGGCTGCCGGAGTGCGCGCGGTCGAGGCGCTGGAGCGGGGCTGGAAACTGCCGGAGAATGTGCTGGCCATCGACGGCGGCACCTCGGGCATGGAGATGATCGAGGATCTTTCCAACCTGGATTTCCTGATCGTCCTCGATGTGGTCAAGACCGGCGCCGCGCCAGGTACCGTGGTGAAGATCGCCGGTGACGAGATACCTGTTTTTTTTCGCAAGAAATTGTCGCCGCATCAGATAGCACTGCCGGACGTACTTGCCAGCCTCGAATTGCTCGATGCCATGCCCAAGGAAATCGTGGTGCTGGGCGTCGAACTGATTTCGCTTGAACTGGGCATGGAAATGACGCCGACGGTCGCGGAAAAGGTGCCGGTGCTGGCCGCCATGGCCGCGGCCGAACTTGCGTCCCGCGGCTATGAACTCGAAGCGCTGACGGCACCGGTTGCTTGACATGTGCCTCGCTGCGCCCTCCCGTGTCATTGAAGTCCGCGACGGCACGGCGATTACCGAGTGCTTTGGACAAACGCGTGAAGTCAGCCTGCTGCTGCTGACCGAAGAGGTCATGGTCGGTGACTACCTGCTGATCCAGGCCGGCGGCTTTGCTTTCGAACTGATCGAGTCGGAACGTGCCGAAGAAGCCTTGGCGCTGATGGAAGAACTCATGCAGCAGGGTGGCGATGCCCGTAGTTGGGGCGACAGTCCCGAGGCGACATGAATTTCCGTATCCACGACGTCAGCCCGGCCGACGCGGTCGAGGAGGCGTTCTTCCGGATACAGCGGGACCAGATGTGCGACGTGCCGATTCTCAACCCCGCGCTTTCCGTGGAAGCCATCGATTTCCAGCGCTGGCAGGGGCATTGGCTGGGCATCGTGGTCACGCCGTGGTGCATGAGCATGCTTCTGGTGCCCGGCAGCAGCGAAAACTGGGTCTCCACGGGAGAAAACAAGCGCCGCTTCGTCAGATTTCCAGCGGGGGACTTTGCCTTTCTAGGCAGCGAGGAAGCCGAGCTCGGCGAGTACCAGAGCTGCCCCCTGTTTTCGCCGATGGGCAAGTTCTCGACGCAGTCAGAGGCAACGATGACGGCGCGCGCCTCGATGATCGCCTTGCTCACGGTGCCGCAAGCCCAAGCCGACAAAGCCAAGGCGGAGAAGTCGGCGGACGCACCCTCACTTTCGCGCCGCCGCTTTCTTGCTTTGCGCTAAGCTGTGGCTTTTCGTGGTTCCGCTGGTCACAAGGGGTGAATATGTCCACTATCTCTGAGTTCAACAGTGCGTCAAACGCCGAGACCGATCGCGAGCACGAGGTTCAGATCGGCTTGCTGCAGGCTTTGTGTGGTGCTGCCGCAGAAAATCGCGATGCGGCCTCGGTCGCTGAAATCCTTGACCAGTTGATCGCCTACAGCGAGGCGCATTTCATGTCCGAAGAATTGCTGATGCGGCTCAAGAGCTATGACGACTACGAGGATCACGTCGATGACCACATCCACATGCTGGATGTGCTGCGCGAGATCGCCACTGACCATTCGGGCGGCAACTCGGCACTGGTCTCCGACAAGGCCGCCGGGGTACTCAAGTTCATCACCAATCACATCGACACGCGCGACAGGCGTTTTGCCGACTATGTGCGCAATGGGTTGTAAGCTTCGATGCACGAAATGTCGCTCGCCGAAGGTGTGCTGCAGTTGATCGAGGATGCGGCGCGCGACCAGGAGTTCGTGAAAGTTACCACGGTCTGGCTGGAAATCGGCCAGCTTTCCGGGGTTGAGGTCGAGGCGATGAAGTTCTGCTTCGACGCCGTGACGCGCGACAGTGTTGCCGACGGCGCGCGGCTTGAGATCATTGCCCTGCCGGGAACTGGCTGGTGCATGGCGTGCTCGAAGACGGTACCCATGGCCGAAGTCTTCGGCGAATGCCCGCAATGTGGCGGCTACCAGATGCAGGTGACCGGCGGCACCGAGATGCGGGTCAAGGAACTGGAAGTAGCCTAGGAGAAGAGCATGTGTACGACTTGCGGTTGCGGTGCCGGTGAGGTGAAAATCGATGGCGAACACGCTCATCACGAACATGACCATGTGCATGCCGACGGCACCACCCACAGCCATGATCACGATCATGCAGCGGGCGAAGCCCACGATCACGTTCACGAAAACCCGCATACCCACCAGCACAGTCATCGCTATGCCCCCGCGCATTCGCATGCCCCCGGCGTCAGCCAGAAACGCATGGTGCAGATCGAGCAGGACATCCTGTCGAAGAACAATGCCTATGCCGCCGAAAACCGGCAGCGCCTGGCGGAGCGCGGCATTTTTGCGCTGAACCTGGTATCGAGCCCCGGCTCGGGCAAGACCACGCTGCTGTGCAAGACCATCGAGATGCTCAAGGGCAAGGAACTCGTGACGGTCATCGAAGGCGACCAGCAAACCAGCCAGGATGCCGAACGCATTCGCGCCACCGGCGCCCCGGCCATCCAGATCAACACCGGCAAGGGCTGCCATCTCGACGCGCACATGGTCGGGCATGCCATGGGCAAGCTGGAATTGCCCGAGGATTCGTTGCTGATGATCGAGAACGTCGGCAATCTGGTCTGCCCGGCGGCGTTTGACCTCGGCGAAGCGCACAAGGTGGTGATCCTTTCCGTCACCGAAGGCGAGGACAAGCCAATCAAGTATCCCGACATGTTTCGCGCCGCAACCCTGATGCTGATGAACAAATGCGATCTGCTGCCCTACCTGAGTTTCAAGGTCGACGCCGCTATCGAATTCGCCCGCCGCGTCAATCCCGGCATCGAGGTGATCGAAGTGTCGGCCACCACGGGGCAGGGCATGGCTGCCTGGCTGGCTTGGCTGGAAAAGGGTGCGGCTGCAGCCGCGGCCAACAAACTCGCCACCGTGAATGCGCTGAAGCGGCGCATTGCGGAGCTGGAAGCGCGCCTGCTGCAAGAAGATTTGTGACGCCGGCAGCAATGACGGTCGCCTCCCGCATTCGTGTCACCGGCATCGTCCAGGGGGTCGGTTTCCGGCCTTTTGTCTGGCGCCTGGCGCGCGAACTCGAGATCGCCGGCTGGGTGCGCAATGACCCCGACGGCGTCGAGATCTCGGCGGAGGGCGAAGCGGCCCGGGTGGGGTCGCTGATCGAGCGTCTCCGTCTCGAAGCACCGCCGCTGGCACGTATTGATACGGTGTCCGCCGCGGATGCCCGGTCCGAGGGCGCCAGTGGTTTCGCCATCGTCGATAGTGCGCGCAGCCACGCCCATCGCACCGCGATCGGCCCTGATGTCGGCGTCTGCGACGATTGCCTCGATGAATTGTTCGATCCCGCCGGACGTCGCTGGCGTCATGCCTTCATCACCTGCACCCACTGCGGGCCGCGCTATACCGTGACGCGCGGCCTGCCCTATGACCGGCCGCAAACCAGCCTTGCGCCGTTTCCTCTGTGCGGTCCTTGCGCCATCGAGTACAGGGAGCCCGCGAACCGGCGCTTCCATGCCGAAACCACCTGCTGCCCCGCTTGCGGCCCGCGCTTGAGTTTGTGCGATGTCAAAGGCGTCGCGCTGGACGGTGATCCGATTGCGGTGACGCTGAAGCGCCTGCAAGACGGCGCCATCGTCGCCATCAAGGGGCTCGGCGGCTTTCACCTTGCTTGCGACGCCCGCAACGGCGCGGCGGTGGCGCGCCTGCGCGCGCGGAAGGATCGTGAGGCCAAGCCCTTTGCCGTGATGCTGGCGAATCTCGCCAGCCTTGCGACACATGCCACGGTGACCGATGCCGAGGCGGCCTTGTTGCAGGGTCGCGAGCGGCCGGTGGTGCTGTTGCCGCGTCACGAGGGCAATGATGCCGTCCTCGCCGGCGTGGCGCCCGGGCTGGATACCCTGGGCGTCATGCTGCCGACCACGCCCATTCACTACCTGCTGTTTCACGAGGCGGCCGCACGACCGGAAGGGACGGCGTGGTTGCAGGCGGCGCAGGGCATGGTGCTGGTGATGACCAGCGCCAACCCGGGCGGCGAGCCCATCGTGCGTACCGATGACGAGGCCGCCGAGCGACTTGGCGGCATCGCCGACCTGATCCTTGGTCACGACCGCGACATCGTTGCCCGCTGCGACGACAGCGTGATGCGCGTGGTGGCCGGAGCGCCGCATTTCATCCGGCGCAGTCGCGGCTATTCACCCGGTGCGATCCGCCTGCCGCGTGGCGGGCCGTCGGTGCTGGCCTTCGGCGCACACCTCAAGAATACCGTTTGCGTCACGCGCGACGCCGAGGCGTTTGTCTCGGCGCATGTCGGCGACCTGGATACCGCGGAAACCTGCGGCTTTCTCGATGAGACCGTTGCCCGCCTGCTGGACCTGCTCGATGTGCGCCCCGATATCGTCGCCCACGACATGCATCCGGACACCTACAGCACCCGTGCCGCGAACGAGTTTGCCGCGCGCCTGGGCTTGCCGCTGGTGGCGGTGCAGCATCATCACGCCCACATCGCCGCCGTCTGTGCCGAGCAGGGCGTGTGCGAACCGGTACTTGGAGTGGCGCTGGACGGCGTCGGTTTCGGCAGCGATGGCGCGGCCTGGGGCGGTGAGCTTCTGCGTGTCGATGGCGCGCGTTTCGAGCGGCTCGGTCACTTGCGGCCGCTGCCGCTGCCCGGTGGCGATCGCGCCGCGCGCGAACCGTGGCGCATGGGCGCCGCCGTGCTGCACGAAGCGGGTCGCGTCAGCGAGATCGTCGAACGTTTTCGCGAGCCGGCGGCCGTTACCGTCGCATTGATGCTCGGACGCGATCTGAACTGCCCGCGCACCTCCAGCATGGGCCGCGTCTTCGACGCCGCGGCGGGCCTGCTCGGCCTGTGTTCGCGGCAGCAGTTCGAGGCGCAGGCGGCGATGAAGCTGGAACAAACGGCGCGCCGCCATGTCGCGGCTCACGGCTGGCCGGGAACTACTGAATCAAACTGGGTCATCGGGTCGGTCGGCGGCGCGAGCCAGCTCGATCTGCTGCCCGCGCTGGTCACTCTGACCGAGGCAGATTCGGGCGACGCGGCGGCGGCGCGGTTCCATGCAGTCCTGGTCGCGGCACTGGGCGAGTGGATTGCCTTGGCAGCAGCGGAGCAGGGTATCAAGACCGTAGCCTGGAGCGGCGGTTGTTTTTTCAACGACCTGCTGTCGACCGGCCTGCTCGACAATCTGACGCGGCGGGGTCTCAATGTCCGGCGGCCACGCCAGAGCTCACCGGGCGATGCCGGCATCAGCCTCGGGCAGGCCTGGGTCGCGCTACAAGGAAACTGAACATGTGTCTGGCAATTCCTGTGAAAGTCATAAAACTCGGCGCTGGTGACACGGCGATCGTGGATCTCAGCGGAGTCAAGAAAGAGATTTCCCTGGCACTGCTGTCCGATGTGCAGGTGGGTGACTACGTGATCCTGCACGTCGGCTATGCCTTGAGCAAACTCGATCCCGAGGAAGCCGAGAAGACCCTGGCCCTGTTTGCCGAACTGAACGCAGCGGGCGCATCGGAGGCAACGGCGGCATCGTGAAATACATCGACGAATTCCGTGATGGCGAACTGGCGAAGAACCTCGCGCTGAGCATTTGCGCCGAGGTGCAGCCCGGCCGCAACTACAGCTTCATGGAATTCTGCGGCGGCCATACCCATGCCATCTCCCGCTATGGCCTTTCCGACCTGCTGCCACCGACGGTACGCATGGTGCATGGGCCCGGCTGTCCGGTCTGCGTGCTGCCGATCGGCCGTGTTGACATGGCCATCAACCTTGCGCTCGATCATGGCGTGATCCTGTGCACCTACGGCGACACGCTGCGCATCCCGGCCTCCGGCGGCCTGTCGCTGATGAAGGCCAAGGCAGGGGTCGGCAACAAATCCGGCGACATCCGCATGGTGTATTCGACCCTCGACGCCCTGCAGATCGCCCGCGACAATCCGCAGCGCGAGGTGGTGTTCTTCGCCATCGGCTTCGAGACCACCACGCCGCCCACGGCCGTCGCCATCCAGCAGGCCGATGCCGAGGGGTTGAAGAATTTCAGCGTGATCTGCTGCCACGTGCTGACGCCCTCGGCCATCAGCAACATCCTCGAATCGCCGGAGGTGCGCCAGTGGGGCACCGTGCCGCTGGACGGCTTCATCGGCCCGGCCCACGTGTCCACGGTGATCGGCAGCCGGCCCTACGAGTTCTTCGCCGAGGAATATCGCAAGCCGGTGGTCATCGCCGGCTTCGAGCCGCTGGACGTGATGCAGGCCATCCTGATGCTGGTGCGGCAGGTCAATGAAGGCCGCGCCGAGGTGGAAAACGAGTTCGCCCGCGCCGTGAGCCGCGACGGCAATGTGAAAGCACAGGATCGCGTGGCCGAAGTGTTCGAGCTGCGTCGCGAATTCGAATGGCGCGGCCTTTCCGTGGTGCCGTATTCGGCGCTGAAGATACGGCAGCGCTATGCCGCCTACGACGCCGAGAAGCGCTTCAACATCGACTATCGCTCGGTCCCCGACCACAAGGCCTGCGAATGCGGCGCGATCCTGCGCGGCGTGAAGAAGCCGCAGGACTGCAAGCTGTTCGGTACGGTATGCACGCCGGAGAACCCGATCGGTTCCTGCATGGTCAGCTCCGAAGGCGCCTGCGCGGCGCATTACAGCTATGGACGTTACAAGGACATGCATTAACGCTTATGAGAGTTAGAGGTACCGCTAGATGATAAAACACGCGAAAGGCGAATTGAAGGCCCGCCCCTCCCATCCTCCCCTCGCGGGGAGGCTTCTGGTTAGCTCGCTTCGCTCGACTGCTACCAGTCGCTCCGAACGAATTGGGTGACGCTAAATGGGCGAGGTTAAAAGAGGTTATGTGCGACCACTCGATCTGAAGCAGGGCCGGGTCGACATGACGCACGGTTCGGGCGGCCGCTCGATGGTGCAGTTGATCTCGGAACTGTTTGCGAAGCACCTGGGCAACGAATACCTGGGGCAGGGCAATGATGGCGCCGTGTTGCCAGCGCCAGCGCTCTGCGTCCCTCCGGGAACTTTTCAGGGGCGGCCGGGCCGCCTGGTGATGTCCACCGACTGCCACGTAGTCTCGCCGCTGTTTTTTCCCGGCGGCGATATCGGCTGCCTTTCGGTGCATGGCACTGTGAACGACGTTGCCGTAATGGGTGCCACGCCTTTGTATTTGGCGGCTGGTTTCATCCTCGAAGAAGGCTTCCCGCTCGCCGATCTGGCGCGCATCGTCGAGTCGATGGCGCATGCGGCGCGTGAGGCGGGCGTACCGGTGGTGACGGGCGATACCAAGGTGGTCGAGCGCGGCAAGGGCGATGGCGTGTTCATCACCACTACCGGCGTCGGCGTGCTGCCCGAGGGTCTCGAACTCGGCGGCAGCCGGGCGCGGCCGGGTGATGCAATCATCATCTCCGGCTCGCTGGGCGACCACGGCGTGGCGATCATGAGCAAGCGCGAGAACCTGTCCTTCGATGCGCCGATCGAGTCCGACACGGCGGCGCTGAACGGCCTGATCGCCGCCATGCTGGCTACCGGTGCCGATCTGCGCTGCCTGCGAGACCCGACCCGTGGCGGCCTGGCATCGACGCTGAACGAAATTGCCGGTCAATCCGGGGTCGGCATGATGCTTCACGAAAAGACAATCCCGGTGAAGCCGGTGGTTTCCGCCGCCTGCGAATTCCTCGGTCTTGATCCGCTCTATGTCGCCAATGAGGGCAAGCTGATCGCGATCTGCGCCAGCGCCGATGCCGAGCGGCTGCTGGCCGCCATGCGCGCCCATCCGCAGGGGCGCGAGGCCGCGCTGATCGGCGAGGTCATCGCCGACGATCACCACTTCGTCCAGCTCACCACGTCCTTCGGCGGCCGTCGCATTGTCGACTGGCTGGCGGGCGACCAGTTGCCGCGAATCTGCTAGCAGCCCGCACATGCGCATCCTGCTCCTGACCCACGCCTTCAACAGCCTGACGCAACGCCTCGGCGCGGAACTGCAGCGGCGCGGGCACGAGATCTCAATCGAATTCGACATCGCCGACAGCGTCGCCGAAGAAGCCGTGGCGCTGTTCAAGCCGGACCTGATCGTCGCGCCCTATCTGCGCCGCGCGATTCCCGAGTCGATCTGGTCCCGGCATGTCTGCCTGATCGTGCATCCCGGAATCATCGGCGATCGCGGGCCGTCGGCGTTGGACTGGGCGATCCAGGAGGGGGAGGCCGAGTGGGGCGTCACGGTGCTGCAGGCCGAGGCCGCGATGGACGCCGGGCCGATCTGGGCGAGTGCCGTGTTTCCCTTGCGCCGTGCCAAGAAATCCAGCGTCTACCGCAACGAAGTCACGCAAGCCGCAACCGGCGCCGTGCTGCAGGCGGTGGAGCGCTTTGCAGCGGGTAATTGTGCGCCGACACCGCTGGCCGCCTGCAGCGATGCGCGCGGCCGTATGCGCCCGCTGATGAAGCAGGCCGACCGCATCATCGACTGGCAGCGTGACGATACGGCCACGGTGCTGCGAAAGATCAACGCTGCCGACGGCTTCCCCGGTGTCGCCGACACACTGTTCGGCACGGACTGCCATATCTTCGACGCATGGCCGGAAGCAGTCCTGCGCGGTGAGCCGCGAGCGAAGCCCGGCGACCTGCTGGCGCGCCGCGAAACCGCCGTGCTGCGGCGTACCAGCGATGGGGCACTATGGATCGGGCATGCCAAGCGTTCCGGCGACTTCAAGCTGCCGGTGACGCTGGCCTTTGCCGCCGAATGCGCGACGCTGCCGGAAGCCCCGCTGGCCGACTGGTGGCTGGCGAAGGACCCAACCTGGCAGGACATCGCCTACGAGGAAAATAGCGGAGTCGGCTTCCTTCATTTCGAGTTCTACAACGGCGCGATGTCAACCTCGCAGTGCCAACGGCTGCGGGCCGCGCTGGCCTGGGCGAAGCAGCGGCCGGTACGGGTACTGGTGCTGATGGGCGGCGCGGATTTCTGGTCCAATGGCATCCATCTCAATGTAATCGAGGCGGCGAGTTTGCGTGACGGGTCCCCCGCGGATGAATCCTGGAATAACATCAACGCCATGAACGACCTCGCGCGCGAACTCATCGAAACCGGCGCACAGATCACCGTCGCTGCGTTGGCCGGCAACGCCGGCGCCGGCGGCTGCTTCCTGGCGCGCGCCGCGGACCATGTCTGGGCGCGCCAAGGCGCGATACTCAATCCGCATTACAAGAACATGGGCAATCTCTACGGGTCCGAATACTGGACATATCTGCTGCCGCGGCGAGTGGGCGCGGAGGGCGCACGGGGAATCATGCGCAACCGGCAGCCGCTCACGGCGCAGCGCGCGGCAGAGACCGGCTTTACCGACGCCTGCCTGGCGGGTGACCCGCAGGCGTTTCGCATCGACGTGGCGCGGCGCGCAGCGGAAATCGCGGCGGCGTCCGATCTTGAGCAGCAGCTCGCGACAAAGCGCGAGTGTCGCGCCAGGGATGAAGCCGAGAAGCCGCTCGCGGCCTATCGGGAAGAAGAGCTCGCCCACATGCGGCGCAACTTCTACGGATTCGATCCGAGCTATCACGTCGCCCGCCATCACTTCGTGCGCAAGTCGCTGGCCTCATGGACCCCGCGTCACCTCGCGCGCCATCGCGACCTTGGCTGGAAGGGATGAGAGCCTATCCCCCAACCCCGGCCCCACGGCCGGCTTTGCACAGCCGGCCGGCTGCGGCGGCGCGCAGCAGTGCTCCGCGAAACCCCGCCTACGCCCCACGGAAAGGGGTGACCACGGTTCAGCCGCTTTGCGGCTTCCGGGCTATTGGCTGCACGCCGCCTTGGGGCGGCCCGGCGGGGGCGTGCGCGGCATGATGATGAAGCCTCGCACCCCCTTGACGGTGCTGGTGGTCGACGACGAACAGCGTTCGCTGGAAACCCTGCGCCGCACGCTGGAGGAAGACTTCACGGTGTTCACCGCGCTGTCCGCCGAGGAGGGTGAAGTCATCATGGGCCGCGAGTTCGTGCATATCGTGGTCTCCGACCAGCGCATGCCCGGGACTTCGGGGGTTGAATTTCTGCGCCGCGTACGCAGCCTGTGGCCGGACACGGTGCGCCTGATCCTTTCCGGCTACACCGAGGCCGAGGACATCATTTCCGGCATCAACGAGGCCGGCATCTGGCAGTACCTGCTCAAGCCATGGCATCCGGACCAGTTGCTGCTGACCCTGAAAGCGGCCGCCGAGCTATGGCGTCTGCAGCAGGAGAACCAGCGCCTGTCGCTGGAACTGCGCGACAGTCCGGAACTAATGGTGCAGCGTGTCGCCAGCAGGCGCGGCAAGGTACGCGCGCGGTCCGGCTTTGATCGGCTGACCCGCGCGGCGGACAGTCCCTTGAACGGCATTTGCGAGTTGGCGCAGAAGATTGCCGGCCATGAGCTTTCGGTGCTGGTTACCGGCGAATCGGGCACCGGCAAGGAGTTGCTGGCACGCGCCATCCACTACAGCAGCGAACGGGCCGATGGGCCGTTCGTCGTCGAAAACTGCGGCGCGATGCCGGATACGCTGCTCGAAGCGGAGCTGTTCGGGCACAAGCGCGGCGCGTTCACCGGGGCCCATGAGGATCGCATCGGCTTGTTCCAGCAGGCCGACGGCGGCACGCTGTTTCTCGACGAGATCGGCGATACGTCGCCGGCCTTCCAGGTCAAATTGCTGCGCGCCCTGCAGGAGGGTGAGGTACGTCCGGTCGGCAGCCCGCGTTCGGTGCCGGTGAATGTGCGCATCATCGCCGCGACCAACCGCAATCTCGAAGCCGATGTGGCCAGCGGCCGTTTCCGGCAGGATCTGTACTACCGCGTTGCCGGCATGACTTTTCACATGCCCAGCCTGCGCGAACGGCCGCAGGACATTCCGCTGATTGTCGCCGACATGTTCAAAAAGTCGGCGCTGGCGGGACGGCGATTTTCCGATGACGCGATGAAATGCCTGGCGGCGCATCGGTGGCCGGGCAATGTGCGCGAGTTGCAGAACGAGGTATTGCGCGCATTGGCGCTGGGTGAGGGCGATCTGCTCGACGCCAGCCTGTTTTCCTCTCACCTGCGCCAGTCGGCCGCGTTCATCAATGCCACCGCCCCGGCGTTTGACCCGCAGGGCGCGACACTCAAGGAACTCCTCGACCAGCTCGAGGCGCAGGTCATTGATGCGGCCTTGCGCAGGCATGGCGGCAACAAGACCCGCGTGGCGGAAGAACTCGGCCTGACCCGCGTCGGCTTGCGCATGAAACTCTCCCGGCTCGGACTGGACGGCGGATCATGAACCTGCTTTGGCTCCAGTCCGGCGGTTGCGGCGGCTGCACCCTGTCATGGCTGGGCAGCGAGCATGGAGCGCTGTTCCGCGAACTGGCGGATGAAGGCATCGAACTGTTGTGGCATCCGAGCATTTCCGAGGCGGGCGTCGATGAAGCGCGCGACCTGATCGGGCAATGCGCTTCCGGCGATATTGCCGTCGACGTGCTGTGCATCGAAGGGTCGTTGCTGCGCGGTCCGCGCGGCACAGGCGGTTTTCATCGCTTCGGCGGCGGCGCAAAGCCGATGATCGACTGGGTGCGCCAGATCGCCGGCCGCGCCCGGCACGTGGTCGCCATCGGCAGTTGCTCGTCGTGGGGCGGCATCACGGCGGCCGGCATGAATCCGACCGACGCCTGTGGCCTGCAGTATGACGACGAAGCCGCTGGTGGCCTGCTCGGCCCCGAGTTTCGAGACCCCACGGGTCTGCCGGTGATCAATGTCGCCGGCTGTCCGCCCCATCCCGACTGGATTACCGAAACCCTGGCGGCATTGGCGCACGGCCGCTTGCGGGCGGAGCATCTCGACGACTACGGACGTCCGCGATTTTTTGCCGATCAGCTGGTACACCACGGCTGCCCGCGCAACGAATATTACGAATTCAAGGCCAGCGCCTCCCGGCATTCCGAGCAGGGCTGCCTGATGGAGCAGCTTGGTTGCAAGGGCACGCAGGCACACGCCGATTGCAATCAGCGTTTGTGGAACGGCGAGGGTTCCTGCCTGCGCGGCGGCTATGCCTGTATCCGCTGCACCGATCCGGGCTTTGAAGAACCCGGCCATCCGTTCGAGACTACGCCGAAAGTGGCCGGAATTCCGATCGGCCTGCCGTCCGACATGCCCAAAGCCTGGTTCATAGCGCTGGCGGCATTGTCCAAGTCGGCCACGCCGGCGCGAGTACGCGAAAACGCGCACTCCGATCACCTGCTGCGGGCGCCCTCGGTCAAGCGGACCAAGCGATGAACACCGTCCGCCGGGCCGTCCCAAGGACGGCGCAGACAACCCCATGGAGCGAGCGCGGCTCGCGAACCGTAGTCACCCCCTCGCTCGGCGAGGGTGGCGGGGGGAGTGCGCTGCAATGACCCGGCGCATCGTCGGCCCCTTCAACCGCGTCGAAGGCGATCTCGAAATCACGCTCGACATTGCCGACGGGAAGATCGACGCGGCCTATGTGAACTCGCCGCTGTATCGCGGCTTCGAGCAGATCCTGCAAGGCAAGGTGCCGGCCGATGCGCTGGTGCTGGTGCCGCGCATCTGCGGTATTTGTTCGGTAGCCCAGTCTGCCGCTTCAGCCCTCGCGCTGGCGGATGCGGCCGGGATCGAGCCACCGCAGAACGGCCGGCTGGCGGCTAACCTGACGCTGGCGACCGAGAACCTGGCCGACCATCTGACGCACTTCTACCTGTTCTTCATGCCCGATTTCGCCCGCGCCGACTACGCGGGCCGGCACTGGCATGCTTCGACAGTCGAACGCTTTCGCGCCACCACCGGCAGCGCGCCGAATCAGGTGCTGCCGGCGCGCGCCCGTTTCATGCAGATGATGGGCCTTCTGGCCGGCAAATGGCCGCACACGCTGGCGGTACAACCCGGTGGCTCGACGCGACCCTTGCAGAGTTCGGAGATCTTCCGTCTGCACCGGACCCTGCGCGAATTCCGCCAGTTTCTTGAAACCGTAACCTTCGGCGCAGGGCTGGAAGAGGTCGCCGCCATCGCCGATCGAACTCAATTGGAGGCCTATCGGGCCGGTGCCGGCGGCGGCGACTTGAGGGCATTTCTCGCCATCGCCGCGGATCTCGATCTGTGGCATCTGGGCCGCGGCACCGACCGCTTCATGAGCTATGGCTGCTACACGGAAGGGAATCGGCGGATGTTCCCGGCCGGGGTGTGGCATGGCGCGGCCGCCGCCTTCGACGTTGCAGCGATTCAGGAAGACATCACCCACGCCTGGTACGCCGCCGCCGGCTTGCCGCAACATCCCGCGGAGGGCAGCACGCTACCCATCGCGGAAAAGGACGGCGCCTATTCCTGGTGCAAGGCGCCGCGTCTGGCGGGGCAGGTGGTGGAAACCGGCGCCCTAGCGCGACAAGTCGTCGCCGGACATCCGCTGGCGCGCGACATGATCGATGGCTACGGCGCCAGCGTCGCCGCACGTGTGGTGGCCCGCCTGCTGGAACTGACGCTGGTGCTGCCGGCGATGGAACGCTGGCTGAACGAACTGATCCCCGGCGAGCCCTGGTGTATTACCGCCCAGGCCGCGGATGAAACCTCCGGCGTCGGTCTCGTCGAGGCCGCCCGAGGGTCGCTCGGCCACTGGATCACCGTGCGGCGCGGCCGCATCCACAACTACCAGATCATCGCCCCCACCACATGGAATTTCTCGCCGCGCGATGCGGTGGGTCAGCCCGGCGCGCTGGAACAGGCGCTGGCCGGCCTTTCAGCCAGCACCACGGAGCCGCTACCGGGGACAATCCATCATGTCGTGCGCAGCTTCGATCCCTGCATGGTCTGTACAGTGCATTGACCGAGGCAGAGTGCGGCGCAAACGGGTGCCCAACGATATCGTTCAGTGAAGCATTGCCCGCTCGGGCCGGTCCGGCAGGTTCAGGTTGATCACCAGCACGCGGCTGCCCAGCATGACAATGCTTCCTGTCCTGCGATCGTTTCCCGTGTCGCTGTACTCAAAGCCATAGATGCGGCGGATGCGCAAAACACCGTCGTCATCCCGACCCAGCCTGATCCGCTGTATGGCAACGGTGTCGTCGAGCAACAGCAGGTGTTCTCCGTTGCAGGCGGCCTTGGTCGCCGACACTGCCGTCTCGCGCGCCTTGAGGCTGTCGAGCCATAGCCATGCCGTGGCGGCCAGCAGCAGAAGCCCAAGGAGATCAAGCAAGTCCATGCGGCTAGCCTAACCGAAATTTCCTTCGCGCCGAAGCGCCGTGCCCGGTCTCGCCCGTTTTGAATGTGAGACACTGCCGCGCCAGCCATTCATCGGTGACGACATGCTCCAACTCAAGAATATTGACCTGACCAGGGAGGCCTCGGCCCGGCTCTTCGTCAAGGACGAAGTTGTCGATGTCGTCTTTGCAAGAGCGGCTGGCGAACTGATCAGTCGTGAAGGCCCCAATCGCTTTGAGGTCGGCGATGCCCTGATCACCGGCTCGACCGGCGATCGCTGGAGCGTGTCGCGTGACCGCTTCGACGCGAAGTACATCCCTGTCGCGCCGGTCACGGCCGGCGAAGACGGACACTACCGTTCGAAGCCTTTGCCGGTACTGGCCAGGCAGATCGGCGAAGCGTTCAGCCTTTCCCGATCCTCGGGTGGCGACGTGCTGCACGGCAAGGCGCTGGATTGGGTGCTGCAGTACGCGCCGGGCGACTTCGGCATTGTCGACAACGCCCGATTTCAGAAGGTCTATCGTCGAACAGGCTAACGTTCATTGCGGTTTGCGCCACCCCTGATGATGAAACACACGAAAGGCGAATTGAAGGCCCCCCACCCCCATCCCCGCCCCAGGGCGGGGCTACTGGTTAGCTCGCTTCGCTCGATTGTCACCAGTCGCTCCGGAGGGGGTGTTTCACGCTAAACCAGCCCGGCGAGCGCAGTATTGATCGAGGGTCAAGGCACGACCACTAGCCTTGTGCGGGCAGGGTAGGGTACATTTCGCTGATGAGCGAAGAATCCCCTTCCGCCGCGCTGTCAGACGCCAAACCCGACGAGCCGCGTTCCGTGCTGACCGTCGAGATGCTCGCCGCCGCTGCCGGCGCTTCGGCCGAAGACGGCATCTGGCTCGACGTGATCCGCAAGATGGACGAGGTCTATAACGACCTGCTCCAGTACGAGGTTGCGCTGGAGGAAAAAAACGCGACGCTGGAAGATACGCAGCAGTTCATTTCGTCGGTGCTGACCTCGATGTCGGATCTGCTGATCGTCTGCAGCCGGGCCGGGGTGATCGAGAGCGTCAACGAGGCGCTGGCGTCGTTGCTCGGGGTCGATGCGGCTGGCTTGCACGGACGAACGATATTCGACCTGTTCGCCGACGAGGAGTCGCGTGAGTATGCCGGACGCCTGTTCTCCGACCATAGCGGCCACGCCGTGGAAGATTGCGAGATGCAACTCAAGGCGGCCAACGGCAGCGCGATTCCCGTCTCGCTCAATTGCACGCCGCGTTACAACGGTGTCGGCAAGATGATGGGCCTGGTCATTACCGGCCGCCCGGTGGGCGAGCTGCGGCGCGCCTATCAGGCATTGCGGCGCGCCCACGAAGATCTCAAGACCACCCAGCAGCAACTGATCCATTCCGAGAAGATGGCCTCGCTGGGCCGCCTGGTGGCGGGCGTGGCGCACGAATTGAACAACCCCATCAGCTTCGTTTACGGCAACACGGTGGCGATGAAGCGCTATGCCGAACGACTGGTCCGTTACCTGGCCGCGGTTCACGGCGACATGCCGAAGTATGAACGCGAAGCCTTGCGCCGCGAGCTGCGCATCGACCGCATGCTGGACGATCTGCCCTCGCTGATCGACGGCACCGTGGAAGGCGCCGAGCGTACCCGCGACATCGTGGATGCGCTCAAGCGATTTTCGGCGACGGATCGCGACGAACGTCGCGCCTTTGACCTCGTGGAAGTGATCGAGCGCGCCGTGCAGTGGGTATGCAAGGCCACCGCCGATCAGTTCGAGGTAAGCGTGAACTTACCGGCATCGCTCATGGTTCTGGGTTCGCCCGGGCAAGTACAGCAGGTCGTCATGAATCTGGTGCAGAACGCAGCAGACGCCACCGAAAATGCACGGGAGCGGCGGCTCGAAATCTCGAGCCGGGCCGGGGAGGGCGAAGCCGTCATCGAGTTTCGCGATAGCGGTCCGGGCATCCCGGCCGAAAATCTTGACAAATTGTTCGATCCATTTTTCACCACCAAACCCGTCGGGCGGGGCACCGGACTGGGACTGGCGATCAGCTACGGCATTGTCGAACGCCATGGCGGCAAACTCACGGTGAGCAATCATCCCAAAGGCGGGGCCTTGTTCTGCCTGCATCTGCCGCTGACGGGGCAATGACGGCCGGCATCGATCCGGGCTGCGTCCGACTGCGGCTCGGGGTCGAGCATGGCCGGATCTGCAAGGTCGATGTATCCAGCGAGCGTCCGGCGATCGCGCCGCGCCTGCGCGGCCGTCCGGCCGACGATGCGGTGCGCCTGGTGCCCCTGCTGTTTGCCTTGTGCGGAAAGGCGCAGGGACGAGCCGCGGCACTGGCGCTGGCGGCCGCACGCGGTGAGGAATGCAACGCGCGGATCGATGCGGCGATTCAAACGGAAGCCCTGCGCGAACATCTTTGGCGCTGGTTGCTGGATTTGCCGCCGCTGCTGGGCGGCGTTCCGCTGCGCGAGGAATTCGTCGCCGCCGTCGGCTGGATCGCCGCAGGGCAGCGCGACCCACTCGCGGCGTTGCTGGCGGGTCCGCGCCTGGAGGCCTTGTGTCGGGCACTTCACGCGATGGAAGACGTTGCGGCGCAGCCGGTAACCCTGCTCTCGCCGCTCGACGCGCACTCCTCGCTGCGCGAGTGGCCACGCCTCGATGCCGGATTTTGCCGGCATCCGCACTGGCACGGAGCGGCGGCGGAAACCGGTGCCATCGCCCGGCAGGGCAGCCCCGGAACGCCAGCCCCGGCGTTGGCCGCGCGCTGGCTGGCGCGACTTGAAGAATTGCGCGACTGGGCGGCGGGCAGCGAGAAAGTCGGCGCTGGCGGTACGGCGAGTGCGGCGAGCGGGACGGCGGGAAGCGGCCGTGCGCTGGTCGAAACCGCGCGCGGTCTGCTGATGCATGAGATCGTGCTCGATGGCGAGCGCATTGCCGATTACTTCATCGTCGCGCCTACCGAGTGGAATTTCCATCCGCAGGGTCCGCTGGTCGGCTGGCTCACGGGGCGCGACGCCGGCGACCGAAAGGCCTTGCACAGCTTCGTCGCGCGTGCAGTCGCGGCACTTGATCCGTGTGTGCGCTGGGATTGTCAGATAGCCGGGGATCAGCCGGAAAAAGAAGTTCCGGCGTAGGCGGTAATGTAGGAATAGCAGATACGCGCGTCCTCTGCCAGATCGAGGTAGCTCAAGCGGCGGTGTTGCCATGGGGCGAAATCCACGCCGGTTGCCCCGCGATCCAGATCACGCAGCGTCATGCCCCAATCCTGGAAGACGCGGCGTTGCGCCGGGCCTTCGATCACGACGCGCACGTCGCGATGGCGCGGATCGGCCCTGATCCTGTCCATCAGCGCCAGGAGCGTGTCCCGCGGGCCCTCCAGCATCTGCATGAAATAGCCATCCTGATACACGAGGTAGCCGGAGATGCCTGTCGAGCGATTGAACGACCGGGACTGTTTCTGCAGGTCGGCCAAGGCCTCGATCGACATCGGTTGCGTGGCCTGACTGACGTAGATCAGGAAATACAGGGCAGGCGCCGTGCCGGATGAATCGCCCCCGGTCTCGCGCTCTACGGTTTCGATGAAGACTCTTTCCTCAAGCGGGCGATGGAAATAGTAGCCCTGGATGAAGTCACAGCCATAGGTGCACAGTTCGCGGCGCTGGGCGCTGTCTTCGACCCCTTCGGCGACGAGTTTGAGTCCGAGTTCGCGGCCGAGCCCGATGATGGCCCGAATTACCGTGCGGCTCTCATCGCTCTTGGCGATGCCATCGACGAAGGCCCGGTCAATCTTTAGCACGCTCACCGGCAACCGCGTCAACTGAGCCAGTGAGGAATAGCCGGTACCAAAGTCGTCCACCGCTACCCGCAGGCCGAGGTCCGCCAGGCGCCGCAAGATGCGCAGATTCGCCTCGACATCGGCCATCAGCGATGTTTCAGTGATTTCCAGCAACAGTCTTGCCGGAACCGCACCGGTCTCGCGCAGGATGGCGGCGAAATCCTCGGCCAGTGATTCCTCGCTCAACTGCCGTGTCGAGACGTTAACCGACACATAGGGTGCGGCCTCGCCCCAGCGCCCGCGCCAGTCGGCCTCGGCGCGGCAGGCCTGGCGAAATACCCAGGCGCCGATGGGTACGATGACGCCGGTCATCTCGGCAATCGGGATGAATACGGCGGGTGATACCTCCCCATCAGGGGGGTGCCAGCGCAGCAGCAGTTCAGCACCGAGGATGCGCCCGCTCTCTGCGGCGACGATAGGCTGAAACCGGGGCGACAACTCGTTGCGCTCGATGGCCGTGCGCAAGCCATTGGTGATAACCAATCGCTGCTTCGCCTGCTCTTGCAGGTTGTCGCTGAAAAACTGCCAGCCGTCGCGCCCCTTCTCCTTTACGGCATACATCGCGGTATCGGCATAGCGCAGCAGATCGTCGGCAGAGTGCATGCTGCCGCTGCCGATGGCGACGCCAATACTGGCGGTGACAAACAGCGACAATCCGTTGAAATCGACCGGTTGGCGCAGGGCATCGTTGATCCGCTGGGCCAGGACGGACATCGTCGCCGGCTGCTCGACCTGTTCGCACAGCACCACAAACTCGTCACCGGCCAGCCGCGCAACGGTATCGCCCGGCCGAACCTGCTCGATCAGGCGGGCGGCGACGGTCTTCAGCAGCGCATCGCCGGCTTCATGGCCGTGGGTGTCGTTGATCAGTTTGAAGCCATCGAGGTCGACGAATAGCAGCGCGATGCTCAAGCCGCTGCGGCGAGAACGCTGCAGGGCGGCGGCGAGTCGCTCGCGGATCAGGGCACGGTTGGGCAGTCCGGTAAGGGGGTCGTGGGTGGCGCGCCGCGTCAGTTCATCTTCCGCCTTCTTGCGGTCGGTGATGTCGCGCAGGGTGACGACCAGCAGCCAGTCATCGCCGCTGCGAAACTTGGCGATGGACGCTTCGAGCGGGAAGAAACTTCCATCCTTGCGATAGCCCATGACCTCGGTGCGCCCTGACATACGGCGCTCGGTTTCATCTCCGTCAACGAATCCCTGCAAAAGCATGGCATGTCGTTGCCGGAAATGAGGTGGCAGCAGCAGGTGCACCGACATGCCAAGCAACTCACTCTCGCTGTAGCCGAATATCTGGCAGGCGCTGCGGTTGGATTCCGTAATAATGCCCATGGCATCGGTGGCGACAACACCCATGTCGGCAATCGAGAGTATCTGGTATGCCGTGCCCAGTTTGCTCCTCGCGGCACCTACCTCCGCCGCCAGTCGCGCCGTCACCTCGGGCGTGGCGGGCGATTCGTGCAAGCGGGCCATCTGCGCCTGCTCGCGATAACGTTCGGGGATGCGAGGCGGAATGCGGCCAAAGCTCTCGACGATGCCGAAGGTGCCATCGGCATCGCAGCGCGACAGATAGGTATTGACATGAGCGTGATGGGTGGCGGCATCCATCTCGACCACACCCTGCGGTCCGGTGATACGAACCTTCTCCAGCGCATCGACCAGCGCCTCGGCATCGAGCGTGCCGGCGGCCTCAGCCGCACTGGCGAAAGCATGTACGCACAGGTAGGCGCCCTCGCCGAAGTTCGTCAGCACGCCGTTGCCGCGCGGCCAGATGCCTTCAATGCCTGGTTGGCGCGCCAGACGCTGCAGAAACTGCCGGTTTTCCAGCGTGTCCAGCGACATGAAATAGGTGTTGCTGGAATAGAAGCCTTCGCGCACCTGCGGCGGCAGGCGGCTCACCATCATCTCGTCGTAATGGCCCATGACCACTGCCATGTGCGGCTTCAGGCCCAGCTCGGTGAATCGGGTCAGCAGGGTGATCTGGTCGCTGCCGGCAAAGTAGGGCACGAACACATCGGCCCCGGAACGGGACACCTTGGCCAGCAAGTGGTCGATTGCGGCCAGATCCGCGCCGATGGGCAGATATTCCTCGCCGACGATATCGCCATCGAGGCGTTGCAGGGCGCGTTTGGCTGCGTCAATCGAGCCGCGCGGCCATTCGTAATTGTTGCCGGCGAAGAACATCTTGAGCCCGTGGCGCCGCGCCATGAACGGAATCATTTTGTCGATCTGCTGGTTGGGCAGCGCGGCGAAGTGGAAAAAGTAGCGGCCGCTGATGCTGCCCTCATAGAATGAGAAGTTGAGATAGGGAATCCGCTTCGGCTCGGCGACCTGCGCGGCTACCGCGATGCGTGAGTTGGAGAGCAGGTTGCCGATGATGGCGACGCAGCCATGTTCGTCGATCAACCGCTCGGCGGCGGGCACCGCAGTGGTTGGCAAGCTGCCGTCGTCCTCGATGATGAGTTCCAGCCTCCGGCCGAGCACGCCGCCACGCTCATTGATTTCGTCACAGGCAATACGCGCCGCCCGGACAATCTCGGGGCCGTATATCTCGACCAGTCCGGTCAGGGGCGGCATCAGGCCGAGGCGTATAGAATTGCTCATGAGTTCACAGGGAAGGCGCTACGATCAGTCACGATACTACCAGTCATTTCCGTGCCCGTATGTCGAGCGCCACGGCTTCCGCGACCTTGATGCCATCGATCGCCGCCGAAAGAATTCCTCCCGCATAGCCAGCACCTTCTCCGGCGGGGAACAGCCCTCGCGTGTTGAGACTCTGGAAGCTTTCGTCGCGTGTGATGCGCAGCGGCGACGAGGTGCGCGTTTCGACTCCGGTCAGCAGCGCATCATCCATCGCAAAACCGGCGATCTCGCGGCCGAAGGCCGGCAGCGACTCGCGCAGCGCGGCCACGACATAGTCGGGCAGGCACTGCGCCAGATCGGTCGGATGCACGCCGGGCGTATAGGACGGCACCACCGATCCGAGCTGAGTTGAAGGCCGGCCCGCGAGGAAGTCGCCGACCCGCTGCGCCGGTGCGTTGTAGTTACCGCCGCCGGCCTCGAAGGCAAGGCTTTCCCAATGGCGCTGAAAGGCAATGCCGGCCAGGGGATTGCTGTCGCCGTCGGGATAGTCAGCCGGTGTGACGCCGACCACCAGCGCGCTGTTGGCGTTGCGTTCATTGCGCGAATACTGGCTCATGCCGTTGGTGACGACGCGCCCCGGTTCCGAGGTGGCGGCCACTACCGTGCCGCCCGGGCACATGCAGAAACTGTAGGCCGAACGGCCGTTCTTGCAGTGGTGCACCAGCTTGTAATCCGCTGCGCCGAGCAGCGGGTTGCCGGCGTTCCGGCCGAAGCGGGCGCGGTCGATCAGGGATTGGGGATGTTCGATGCGCACGCCGATCGAAAAAGGTTTGGCTTCGATATGCACGCCGCGTGCATGGAGCATCTCGAAGGTGTCGCGCGCGCTGTGGCCGACCGCCAGCACGACGTGGCGGGCCGCGATGAACTCGCCGCCGGCGAGCCTGACCCCGCGCACCTGGCCCTGCTCGATGTCGATCTCTTCGACCCGGCTCTGAAAGCGGATTTCGCCGCCCAGCGCCTCGATCTCGGCGCGCATGTTTTCGACCATGGTCACCAGCTTGAAGGTGCCGATGTGCGGCTTGCTGACGTAAAGAATCTCCGCCGGCGCGCCGGCTTTGACGAATTCCGTCAGCACCTTGCGCCCGCGAAACGCCGGGTCCTTGATCTGGCTGTAGAGCTTGCCGTCGGAGAAGGTTCCCGCGCCGCCCTCGCCGAACTGCACGTTCGACTCAGGATTGAGCTGGCCCTGGCGCCACAGACCGAATGTGTCTTTGGTGCGCTCGCGCACCGACTTGCCGCGCTCCAGAATGATCGGGCGGAAACCCATCTGCGCCAGAATCAGGCCGGCAAACAGCCCGCAGGGGCCGGTTCCGATCACGATCGGCGGCGGCGATCCGGACGTCGGCGGCGCCTGGGTGACGAAGTGGTAGGCGGTATCCGGCGTTGGGCCGAGATTTCTATCGCTTTGCAGGCGGGCGAGGACCACCTTCTCGTTTGTCAGCTCTATATCCAGCGTGTAGATGAACACGATCGCCGAGGGCTTGCGCGCGTCGTAGCTGCGGCGAAAGATCGAATAGCCGACGAGTTCTTCCCGCGCAATCCCCAGGCGCTTGAGGATGGCGCTGTGCAGATCGGCTTCGGTGTGATCGAGCGGGAGCTTGAGTTCGGTCAGTCGCATGAATGCATCGCCCCGGCAAAGGCGAAAAGGCCGTCATTCTATCTTCAGCGGTCCTCGCCGCAAAAACTTCCCGAAGGGACGCACCGCGCTGGCGCTGGTGATACGGCGGTTCAGGACGCCTGCTCGGCCCGCTCGCCCTGCTTGTCCTCGTACATGCGCTGGTCGGCGACCTTGAGCAGCTTGGTGGAGGAACTTGCGTCGTCCGGAAAGATGGCGACACCGACGGAGACACCGACATGCAGCGCGACGCCGTCAAAATCAATCGTCGCGGTGACCAGTTCCCGCAAGCGGGCAACGAGTTGCTCGATTTTGGCGGTATCGGCTTCCTCGACCACCACCACCAGCTCATCACCGCCCCAGCGCGCTACCGTGTCGCCGGCACGGACCTCCTCGCGGATGCGCTGCGCCACGGTTTGTAGCACGACGTCCCCCGCCTTGTGGCCGTGGGTGTCGTTGATGGCCTTGAACTTGTTCAGGTCGATGAAGAGCAGGCCGCAGCGGCTTGCCGGACGTCGCGCATGGCGGCTCACGGCCTGATGCAGGCGATCTTCGAGCAGGCGACGATTGGGCAGGTTGGTCAGCGTGTCGAACAACGCAAGTTGCGCGAGCTCAAGGCGGCTTTTCAGCAGCAGATACATGGCCAGGCCGAGCAGGACCGCAAACGTCCAGCCCAGCAGTCGCAGCAACACATCAAGCAAGTGTCCGAGCGGGGCTTCTTTCTGGCGCACCGCGTACACCCACGTTCCGTTGGGTACGTCGGCCTCGAGCAGGGTGGCCTCCGAAGACTGGAACAAGGAGGGATTGCCCCAGAATACCTGGGGCGAACCCTTGTCCTCGCGCACCGCGACGGCAAATTCGTAGCGCGGATTCGCCACCGAGTCGAAGCCGCTGCGCAGAAAACCATCGACGTCGATCACGGTCGACACCATGCCCCAGTACTTGTCCTTGACGAAGACCGGATAGCGATAGATCAGCCCGGTGCCGCCTTGCACCAGGCGCACGGGTCCCAGGAGGGTTCCGCGCCGATCGTCGATGGCGCGCTTGACGCCCGGCCATTGGCTTTCGCTGCGGGAATAGTCGAAACCGAGCGCCTTTTCGTTGCCCGCCGCCGGGTAGACCCAGCGGATGACCGTGCCTTCGGCAATCGCGAAATTGCGCACATTCTTGCTATTGCGATGGAGTTCGGCCTGGATCGCGCCGATGTCTGCGTCATCGAGCCTGTTATGGCTCACCGTCAGATAGCTGGCGAGTCCATTGGAGAGAAACATCACGGCATTCAGTTCGCGTTCGGCCACCACTCGCAGGTTGCCGGCGAAGGAAGATGCCTCCATCCTGCGGGTCGCTTCGGTTTGGCTGTGGTGAAACCCCAGCAGCGCTTCCACCGCGATGACGAGAACGAGAAATACCGCCGCGCCCGCGAGGCGCGCGGCGAGCAAGGAGTGTAGCCAAAGGGAAAGCCCCTTTGGTTGGTCAAAAGCGGTGTGCATTTTCTGCCAGGGCATTCTCCCGCCCTGCGTCAGGGGGCGATTCTATGCTTTTTCGGCGATCCCGGCAGCCTGCGTAGAGCGTTTGATCGCGGTCGCGGCGAACAGGGCCTGTCCGGCCCAATAGGTCAGGATGATGGCAAACGCGGCACCCGGCATCGGCTGATGAAAGCGGTGGATGCCGATCAGGAAGTCCGAAAAGCCGAACAGCAGTGCGCCGGCCAGCGGGCCCCAGCGCATCAAGACGTCGTCCTGCGCTGCCAGCGCACAGGCAGCCGCGCGCCAGATCATCGCGCCGATGACGACCACGTAGACCGCGAGCGGCACTGTCAGTGCCCCCGCGCCGGGCAGCATCAACCACAGTCCGGTGCCGGCAAAGAGGGCGACGGGAACCAGTAGAGCCGGTGCCGGAGTGCGGCTCCATTGCACAAAGGCCGCGACGTACAGGCCGTGACCGATGGCGAAGGCGATCATGCCCGGCAAAAAGGCGTTGGGCAGTGCCAGGCAGACATCGCCGACGGCGCCGGCCAGCAACCCCCAGGCGATGCGACGGCCGGCGCCGGTGCCGGCATGGGCCCACACCATTGCGGCCAGTGCGACCACCAGCCAGGGCTTGGTCAGCAACTTCAGCCAGAACATGTCGAGCGCCAGTCCGACCAGATACAGGCAGGCCGCCAATGCGGCAGAGACGACAAGCAGGACAGGGTTCATGATGCCTCGCGGGAACGGGATGAGCGGCGGAAAAGCCATAGGAGGGAACTCGCCAATGCCGTCATGGCCACGACGGGCAGGGCCCAGGTGTTGAGGCTGGTCCAGCCTTCACTGCTGATCAGGACTCCGGAGGAAAGCGAAGTCAGGCCCTGCACGCCAAGCACGATGAAGTCGTTGCTGCCTTGTACCTTGGCTTTTTCCTCGGGACGATAGGTCTCGGTGAGCAGCGTGGTGCCGCCGATGAACAGGAAGTTCCAGCCCAGTCCGAGCAGCACCAGCGCCCACCAGAAATGCATCAGCGTCTGGCCCGACACGGCAATGCCGATGCAGACGAACATCAGCGCGGCGCCGACGATGAGGATGTTCAGCACGCCGAAACGCTTGATCAGCCCGCCGGTGAAGAACGAAGGCGCGAACATGGCGATGACATGCCACTGCAGGATGAACGCGGTGTCGGCAAAGGGCAGGCCGCAGATGTCCATCGCCAGGGGCGTCGCCGTCATCAGCAGGTTCATCACGCCGTAGCCGCAGGCGGCAGCCAGCACCGCGACGACGAAGGCGGGCTGGCGCGCGATCTGGTGCAGCGGGCGCCCGACCGCCTTTTGCTCGGCCACCGACAGCGGCGGGATATCCAGCCGGCTGGCGATCAGCATCGACAACGCGGCAAAGCCGATCAGCGCTGCATAACTGGCGAGGTAGGTTGGCTCCAGCAGCGTGCGCGTCAGCTTGCCGACTTCCGGCCCGATCACGCCACCGAGGATGCCGCCGGCCAGGGTGAACGAGATCGCCTTGCCCTTCCAGTCCAGCGGCGCGGCATCGGCGGCGGCAAAGCGGTATTGCTGGCCGAAGGCGTTGTAGATACCGGCAAACACGGTACCGAAGCACAGCAGCCAGAAACTGCCGATGCTCACGGCAAAGGCCGAAATCAGCGCGCCGAGCATGCCGAGCCCGGCGCCGAGCATGAAGCCGGCACGACGGCCGTAGCGCTTCATGAAAAACGCGGCGGGCAAGGTGGCCAGCGCGCCGCCGATGACATAGGTGGTGATCGGCAGCGTGGCCAGCCTCTTGTCGGCGGCGAGTTGAAGGCCGAGCAGGCCGTTGATGGCGACCAGCATGATGCCGTTGGTCAACAGCAGGGCCTGCGCCCCCGCCAGCAGCGCGATGTTCTTCCGGTGGCTGCTCATGGCGTCGGGGGTTCGATCAGCGCGCGGTAGGCATGCCAGGTGGCGTGACCCACCAGCGGCATGGTGATGATGAGGCCGAGGAAGGCCGTGGCGATGCCGATGGCGGTCAGCAGGACAATCAGCGCGCCCCAGATCAGCATCATGGGCAGGTTGCGCGCCAGCGCCAGAAAACTGGCCAGCATGGCGGTGACGGTGTCCTTGTTGCGCTCCAGCATCATCGGGATGGACACCACCGAAACGGCAAACACCAGCATGGCGAAAAAGCCGCCGACGGCAAGATAGGCGAGCAGGAATTCGATGTTGTCGAACTTCAGGATCTGCGTCATGAAGCTGCCCAGAGTGGGCATGCCACCTTGATAGAACAAGGCGAAGATCACCAGCGAGGCGCGGGCCCAGACCAGGTAGATGACGATCAGGATCAGCGAATAGATGCCGAAGCAGCCGAAGTTGCGCTTCCAGACCGTTAGCGTGGCCGGCAGGCTCAGCGCTTCGCCGGTTTCGCGGCGGCGCGAGAGTTCGTAGAGGCCGAGGGCAAGGAACGGCCCGAGCAGCATGAATCCGGCCGTGACGGCCGTCACCAGTTGTACGGCATGGCGGAAGGCAAGAAAGAGCACCAAGCCGCCGAGGGCAAAGCAGAGGCCGTAGAACAGGCTGGCGAAGCCGGCGGCCCTGAAGTCATCCGCGCCGCGCCGCAGCCACTCGAAGGGCGCGGACAGCGGCAGGCCGCTGCGGACGTCGGGAAATGGATGGGCTTGCTCCTGGGGCGTCTCCATGGACGTCAGGCAATGAAGCCGCGCAGGGCATCGAGCACGGCATCGGGTTGTTCGGCCATCAGCGCGTGGCCGGCGCCATCGAGGCTCTTATGCTTGACGTCCTTGATTGCCGCGGCGAGTTTGGTGGCAGCCTTGGGATTCGTCATCATGTCCCGCTTGCCACTGATGATCAAGACCGGGCAAGTCAGTGCCGCAGCAGCTTCCATGCCGCGGGTATAGGCGTTGCAGGCGGCGAGATCGTTGTGCAGCACGCCGGGCTTCTGGCGCTCCATGAGACGCCGTGAGGCGCCCAGCAGCCACATGCCCGGCACGGTGTTGCCGCCGATGGTGCCGCGCGGCGAATGCGACCAGGCGTTGATCATGGCGATGGCCTTCGGCTCCCTGTCCTTCGCTGCACCCAGCAGGGCGTCGGATACGGGCATCGGCACGGCGGTGCCGATCAGGGCGATGCGCGCGATGCGGGCCGGATGACGTGCCGCGCATTCGAGCGCAGTCAGCGAACCCATGCTGTGGCCGACCAGATAGACGGTTTTCGCCGTATTGCCGGCCCGCGAAGCGGAATCCCCGGTATGCAGAGCACTGCCAGCGCCGACTTTTTCGAGCAGCAGTTCGATCCAGTCGGCCAGGTCTTCGATCGAGGGCAGCGGCTTGCCGGCACTGCGGCCATGGCCGGGCAGATCGACAGCCAGCACTGAAAAGCCATGGTGGGCGAACCAGCGGCTCTGCAGGCCCCAGACGCTGTGATCGTTCTGCGCGCCGTGGATGAACACGACGCAGGGCAGGGCAGCATCGAAGGGCTTGCCGCCGGTGTAGGCGTAGGCTGACTCGCCGTTGATTTCGATCTGCATGTCTAAACTTTCGCCGCCGCGGCGAGGCCGCGATTCAGGTCTTCAATCAGGTCGCCGACGTCTTCGAGACCGATCGACAGGCGGATGGTGCCGGGATGGATACCCGCCGCCACCAGCGCGGCATCCGACATGCGGAAATGGGTGGTGGACGCCGGATGGATCACCAGCGATTTCGCATCGCCGACGTTGGCCAGATGCGAGAACACGCGCAGGGCTTCGATGAATTTACGTCCGGCCGGGCGCCCGCCCTTCAGGGAAAAGCTGAACACGGAACCGGCGCCGCGCGGCAGCAGCACTTGCGCCAGTGCATGGTCGGGGTGGTCGTCGAGTTCCGGGTAACCCACGCCTTCGACCGCTTCGTGTTTCACCAGATGCTCGACTGCTTTGCGCGTATTGGCGATGTGCCGTTCCATGCGCAGCGGCAGGGTCTCCATGCCTTGCAGCAACTGGAACGCCGTCATCGGACTCATGCAGGCGCCGAAATCGCGCAGGCCTTCGCGGCGCGCCCGCAGCAGGAAGGCCGCGACGGTGGATTCTTCGCTGAAATCCATGCCGTGAAAGCCTGCATAGGGTTCGGTCAGGGTCGGGAACTTGCCGCCCGATTGTTCCCAGTCGAAGGTGCCGCCATCGACCAGGAGGCCGCCGATGGCGACGCCGTGGCCGCCGAGGAACTTGGTCGCCGAATGAAAGATCAGATCGGCGCCGTGATCGAAGGGGCGCATCAGCCAGGGCGTGGTGAAGGTGCTGTCCACCATCAGCGGCAAGCCGTGATCGTGGGCCAACGCCGACACTGCCGGGATGTTCAGCACGTCGAGGCCGGGGTTGCCCAGCGTCTCGCCGAACAGCAGGCGTGTCTCCGGGCGGATCGCCGCGCGCCAGGCGTCAAGATCGCGCGGATCGACGAAGGTGGTAGTGATGCCGAAGCGGGGCAGGGTGTAGTCGAGCAAATTGTGCGACCCGCCATACAGCGAACGGCTGGCGACGATGTGCGAACCGGCACCCATCAGGGTGGCAATCGCCAGATGCATGGCGGCCTGGCCCGAGGCCACCGCAATCGCGCCGACGCCGCCTTCGAGCGCGGCGATGCGCTCTTCGAGCACCGCATTGGTCGGGTTGGAGATGCGCGAATACACATGGCCGGCGCGCTCCATGTTGAACAGCGCCGCGGCCTGGTCGGAATCCTTGAAGACGAAGGATGTGGTCAGGTAGATCGGCGTCGCCCGTGCGCCGAACTTGTCGTCGGGCACTTGCCCCGCATGCAGGGCAAGAGTGTCAAAGTTGTAACTCATTGAGTCATCCGTTTAGCGTGAAATAACTCGTTCGGAGCGACTGGTGATAGTCGAGCGAAGCGAGCCAATTAGTAGCCTCCCCGCGAGGGGGCGAGGCGGGAATTCGCGACGCAAGCGTCGCGCCGCCGCAGCCGGCTGGCTGTGCAAAGCCAGCCGTGGGCCGCGTAGCGGATGGGAGGGGCGGGCCTTCAATTCGCCTGTAACGATTTCATGGCACGGGGGGGGCTTGACGACCATGCAAGTTATGCGTATTCGTCGGGATCGGGATCCAGCATGCGCTCCAGCGCCGAGATGCGGTCCTTGATCAGCAGCTTGCGCTTCTTCAGGCGTCGCAGCAGCAACTGGTCATCAGGAGGGGTTGTGGTCATGCGGCTGATGGCCTCGTCGAGATCGCGGTGTTCGATGCGCAACTCAACCAGGCGGGCCTGCAAGACCTCGGTCGGCTCTGTCGGATCATTGGGTTCCATGTCGCTATGGTATGGGTGCCGGGGGCTCTTGGCAACCTGAACACGCTAGAATTCGTCGATGGAAAAATGTATCGGCCGCTTTGAACTCCGTCGTGAATTGGGACGCGGAGCGCAGAGCATCGTCTATCTTGGGTGGGATCCCCAGCTCGAACGCGAAGTGGCGATCAAGACGCTGCATTTTTCGCGGGCGGACGCGAAGCGCAATGACGCACTGCTGGCCGAAGCCCGTTCGGTCAGCCGCCTGCGGCACCCCAATCTGGTGCCGATTTTCGATGCCGGCGAGGAAGGCGGCGACCCCTACCTGGTATTCGAGTTTGTCGACGGCCCCAACCTGGCCGAGCTCATCGCCAGGGAAGGCCGCATCCCGGCGTCACGCACGGCCGACCTGATGCGTCAGGTGCTCGATGCCCTGGCCATGGCCCATGTGGCGGGAATCATTCATCGTGACCTGAAACCTTCAAACATCCTGATCGATCCGCAAGGGCGTCCGCGCGTGATGGATTTCGGCATTGCCACGCGCCTCGACGCCGTCGAATCGGAAAAGGATCAGGTGGGCATTACGGGCACGCTCAATTACCTCGCGCCGGAGTATGTCGATGGCCGCCAGGTCAGCGAAAAATCCGACGTTTATGCGGCCGGGCTGGTGATGATCGAGATGCTTTCCGGCCAGCCATGGGCGCGTGGAGAGACCCCGGTCGGAATCATTCATCAGATTCTCAACCAGCCGGTCACCCTGCCGGCCGACGTGAGCATCGACAACCAGCTCGCCGGCATCATTCTGAAAGCCTGTGCTCGCGATCCGGCTATGCGCACTGCCGGCGCGGCACAAATGAAATCGCAACTGGACGACTATCTCGGCGCCGCAGCGACGCCGATTGATACGCCGGAGGCCGCCGAGTCGAGGAAGAAGGACACGCTGGAATTCCTGATCCGCCGCATGAAGCACAAAACGGATTTCCCGGCGCTGTCGGATTCGGTATCGGCGATCAACAAGTTGACTCATTCCGACAAGGAGAGCATCAACCGGCTGTCCAATACGATCCTCAAGGACTATGGCCTGACCAACAAGATCCTGCGCCTGGTGAACTCGGTGCATTACCGACGCTCGGGTGGTGGCACCATCAGCACCATTTCGCGCGCGGTGATCGTGCTCGGGTTTGATGCCTTGCGCAACATCGCGATTACGGTTCTGCTGTTCGAGCACATGCAGGACAAGGGCAATGCGCGCGAGCTGAAGGAAGCCTTTCTGCGCGCCAATCTGGCCGGCACTCTGGCGCGAGCGGCCAGCAAGCAGTTCATGGCCCGCGAAGCCGAGGAAGCCTATGTCTGCGCCCTGTTTCACAGTGTCGGCCAGCTGCTGGCGCAGTTCTATTTTCCCGAGGAAGTGGCCGAAATCCGCAAGGTGATGGTGCAAAGGAACTGCTCCGAGGAAACTGCCTCGGCCATGGTTTTTGGCTTGTCGTTTTCAGAGCTTGGCATCGGCATCGCACACCATTGGGGTTTCCCTCCCGGGCTCATCAACAGTTTGCGGCCTTTGCCGGAAGGCGTGATCAGGAAGCCGGCGACCAACGATGAAGCGCTGAGGGTGGTCGCCGGGTTTGCCAACGAAATCTGCGCCGCCATTGCCTCGGTGCCCAAGGAGCAGCGGGTCGAAGCCACGCGTGCCGCCCGTGAGCGCTTCATTTCCAGCATGCAGTTTTCCGACACTCAACTGCAGTCGGTGCTGGAAAAGTCGCTTGAAGAACTCGGCGAACTGGCAACCATCCTTCACGTGAATCTGACGCAAAGCCCGTTCGTTCGCCATGTCAAGGCGTGGACAGGTACGCCGGCGGAAGCCACGGCGGCAACAGAGGCCAAGGCACTCGACACCACCTTGCTCGGCGATCCCGTGGTGCCCGAGCAGAGCGAAACCGGCGAGGTGAACGCGGAGGGCGTTCCGGATGCGGCACAGGACATTCTTGCTGCCGGCATTCAGGACATCAGCAACTCGCTGGTGGATGACTTCTCGCTGAATGACGTGCTGCGCATCACGCTCGAAACCATGTACCGCGCGATGGGATTTCAGCGGGTACTGTTGTGCCTGAGGGAACCCAAGAGCGGCAGCATGGCGGGGCGTTTCGGATTTGGCGCGGACACCACTGAGCTGGCGCGCAAGTTTCGATTTCCTCTGGTCGATGCGCCAAACGTGTTCCAGCTGGCCATCAACAAGGGGGTGGACATCATCATCAACGACATCGATGATCCAAAGATGGCCGGCAAGGTCCCGGATTGGTATCGCAAAACCGTGATCGCCAAGACCTTCGTGCTGCTGCCGCTGCTGATCAAGGGAAATGCAGTGGGGCTGATCTACTGCGATCGCGACAAGGCTGGCAGCATCGTGATTCCGGAAAAAGAGCTGTCCCTGCTGAAGACCTTGCGCAATCAGGCTCTTCTGGCCATCAAGCAATCCATGTGAGGCGCGGCCGATTCAGCTGGCGATGTATTGCTCGAGCTGCTTGATCAGGAAGGCCTGCTCCGAGATGGTTTCCTTGACCAGATCGCCAATGGATACCATGCCGATTACATTCTGGTTGTCATCGAGTATCGGCAGATGGCGGATGTGTTTCTCGGTCATCAGCGCCATCGCCTGGTCGGTCGTCTGTCCGGGAAGGGCGTAGAGCACCTTTTCCGTCATGATCTCCCGCACGAGTGTCTCCTTGGATGATTTGCCAAGAAGAATAATCTTGCGGGCGTAATCGCGCTCGCTGAATATTCCGGCGAGCCGCGTACCCTGCATCGCCATTACGGCGCCAACGTCATGCTTGGCCATCAGCTCCAGGGCCGAAAAAACGGAGTCATCCGGCGACACCGTAATCGGGGCACGGGGACGCTGTTCAATCAACTGCTTCATGGTCTTCATGGTGACTCCTCTTGTGGTTGTCAGGCCTGCCGTCTCAGGCCGATACTACGCGGTTTTTGCCGGCCCGCTTGGCCAGGTACATGGCTTCGTCGGCGCGTTTCAGGGCATCGTAAGGCGTTTCCTCGCCTTGCAGTTCAGCGACGCCGCAACTGAAGGTGATCAGCACCTTGTCGTTATTGCTCAGGAAGAAGCGGCGCGTAAGCTCGCGCTGCACGCGAACCATGGCACTTACCGCGTCCTCAATGGGCGTGTTGGGCAGCAGCACGACGAACTCTTCGCCGCCATAGCGGGCCAGAGTGTCCTGCGGACGAATGGTTTCGCGCGCTACCTGCGACAAATGCACCAGCGCGGCATCACCCACTGCGTGCCCGAGGCTGTCGTTGAGCTTCTTGAAATTGTCGATGTCGAGCATGGCCAGGCTGAGTGACCCACCCTGGCGGCGGAGACGGCCGACTTCGCTCTCCAGTGCTTCATCCATGCCCTTGCGATTGAGCGCGCCGGTCAGGGCGTCATGCCGCACCAGGTCGCTGGCATGCGCCAGCTCATTCTGGAGGCGGGTGACTTCACCTTCGGCCTCATGCACCCGCGCGCGCATGATGCTCAGCTCGTCGCGCGAACGAGCGGCGTTGATCTGAACGGTTCGGGTTTCACGCATCACTTCGTCGAGCACATCCGACAGCTCGGTGATGTCATTGGCCTTGCTGATCCGTTCCGCACATTTCTCGATCTTGTCGTGATAGCCGCTGGTTGTTTCCGAAAAGTCGCCAAGACGATCGACAAAGGTGGCGAGCATCATCTTGAGTCTGTCCTTGGCTTCGTTCAGGCTCTTCTTGAGCGAACTCTGCTTGATGATGACGTCCTTCATGCGGCGCTCGACGTCATCCAGCTGGCGCAGATTGAGAGGCTGGTTGACGAGCTCGCGCACGACGCTGATCTGGCCGGTCAGCCATTGGTCATCCACCACCAGCTCACTGATGTTGTCGATGATCAGATGCACCAGATGCAGCAGGGCGGTTTTAAGTTCCGCCTGATCTTCGGCAACATACTGGGCTCGATAGCTGAGCTTTTTCAGCCGGTCAGCGAGGCCGCCGAGTTCCGCTTCGTTGTGCGCGGCCCTGACTGCCGCGGCAATCTCTGCCGACTCGCGCGCCAGGTCCGGGCTCTCGGCCAGGATGATGGACAAGGTGTTGTTGAGCAGTTGGGCGATCAGTTCCTGAAGTTCGCCGATGCCGCCGCGCAATGCCGGCTGATCGGGTCCGGCAGCAGCTACCGCCGGCCTGCCTGCCGGCGCGGCCGCAGGCGCGGGGACAGTGTCCGAAGAATCCGGCGCCACGTCGGGGGCCAATTCACTGCTTTCCCCGACGGGCGTGTGGGACCATGAACGAACCGCCGACTGCAGCCGCGAAAACAGCAATTCGGGCGAATTGGAGACGGACAGAACGTGCTCGACGGTTTCCTTCTTCTTGGCCGCCGTCAGTCCGGCATGGTGCGTGTCGAACTGGTGCACGAGGTCGCGGATCAGCGACGACCAGGCGAGCGGCTCCGCACCCGGCTTTGCCAGCAGATCGTTCAAGGCCGCGCCCAAGCCGTCCCAGTTGGCCCCGGCAATGGCGGTCTCCAACTGCCTGGCAAACCGGATCTGCTCCGCGGAGTCGCGCGGCAGCGCTGCGTGCAAGGCCTTGAGCGAACGCTCCGGAAACGGTTCGGCAATTTTCGAACCGGTGATTTCGTGATAGATCGACCGATAATTGTCCGGCGTCGGTGGCGTCTTGTTCATCGCTAGGCGACGCAGTGTTTCGCGGGCAATCTCGAATGGCTGGGTGGGTTTGGTCATGTCGGGTTACTCCACCAATCCGTGCTCGAGGCCGTAGCGGATCAGCTCAGCAGTGCTCTTGAGACCCATCTTTTCCAGCAGACGGGCGCGGTAGGTACTGACGGTCGCAACACCCAGGTTCAGCTTTTCGGCGATTTGCGTCAGCGTGTTGCCGGTGGAAATAAGCACCAGCACCTGGTATTCGCGATCGGTGATCCTTTCATGCGGCGACTTGTCGGTGTTCTCCGAAATCGCTTCGGCCAGTTGCTGGGCCACGGCCGGACTCAGGTACTTCTTGCCCGAGGCGACTTGCCGAATGGCGGTGACCAGCTGTTCGGGCGCGCTCTGCTTGGTGAGATAACCCGAGGCGCCTGCCTTCAGGGCGCGCACCGCGTATTGCTCCTCCGGATGCATGCTGAGAATCAGCACCGGCAGCCGCGGAAACTCCTTTTTCAACTGTTTCAGGGTATCGATCCCGTTTCGATTGGGCATCGACACGTCGAGCAGGAAGACATCCCAGGTTTGCTGTCGGGCGAGTTGCAGGGCTTCGGCGCCATCGTCGGCCTCGCCGGTAACAAGCAGATCCTCGGTCTCCGAAAGGATCTGCTTGAGGCCCTGCCGCACAATGGCGTGGTCATCAGCAATAAGGACGTGGATCTTGTCGGCCATGGCTTAAAACAGGTTACGCTGCAATTCCTCTTCGCTCGGAGGTTCGACGCCGGCTCGTTCTGGAACGCGCAGGATGATGTGAGTACCGGCGTGTTCCGCCGGCCCGATAGAAAACTCTCCGGCAAGGCTCAAAACCCGTTCGCGGATACCGCGCAGACCGAATGACTTCGGCTTTTGCATGTCCGCTTCCGAAATGCCCCGGCCATTGTCCCTGATCTCCAGCACGATGTTACCGCGTTCGCGCCGCAAACGCATCACGACCAGCGAGGCATGCGCATGTTTGGCAACGTTGGTCAGCGCCTCCTGTGCGATGCGGAACAGCGCGAGCGAGGTATCGGGCTCCGGCTCGATGGCGTCTTCGTCGCACTGCACCCGGCACGGAATGCTGAAACGCTGCGTGAAGTCCTCCGCCTGGCACTCAATGGCAGCCGACAGTCCAAACTCCTTGAGGATGCCGGGGCGCAATTCACGGGCGACGCGGCTGGCCGTACTCATGGCCTGGTCAAGCAGGGTTTCAATCGAATGAGCCTTCTCGCGCAGGCGATCGGAACCTTCGGGCAACTTGCTGGCGAGATGCGCCGCCTCGATTTTCATGAACACCAGGATGGAACCGAGCTCGTCGTGGATGTCGCGCGAGATGCGCTCCCGCTCTTCCTCCTTGACGGCTTCAAGGTGCGTGGAAAGCTCGGCGAGTTGTTGCCGCGAGGCGCGCAACTCGGCTTCGCTTTCCTTGCTGTCGCTGATATTGGTGGCAATCCCGCGCCATTCGACAACGCCTGAATCGAAACGATGCGGCGTCGATCGCAGGTTGATCCATTTCTGCCGGGTGCGGCCACGGGTATGGCCTTCCCAATTGAGCAAGGTGCCCTTGGCTGCCGACTCGCGCAGGGCGTTTTCGAGGCTTTTTCGCCGATCGACTTCAAAGGCTTCGAACAAGCGGCCGGCTGATGCCAGCAGATCCTGCTGCTTCAAGCCGAAAAGTTTCTGGCAGCCTTCACTGACGAACAGAAACCGGAACTCGCCTTCGGCATCGCGCCGCAGGTGGAACAGCATGCCCGGCAGATTGGATGCCAGCGCATCGAAGCGCGCCTGGCTCTCGTTGAGCATTTCCAGTGCGGCACGGTGGTCCGCTCGATGCCGGGCTTCCTGTACTTCGCGCTCGACGGCGGGAATCAGGCGCTCCAGCCGGTCCGCGTCGATCACGTCGCGCGCCCCCGCTTTCATCGCCCGTTGCGTTCCGCGTTCGTCGTTGGGGCCGGCGACAAGGATGAGCGGCAGGTCAAAACCGGATTCGTCAATCTGCCTCACTGCGGCCTGCACCGAGAGCGAGGAAACTCCGGGGATGTACAGCACTGCGTCCCAGGGTTGATCGCGCAGTGCAGTGCGCAGACCGGCGGGCGTCCCGATGCGGTGAAATTCTCCGGCTTTGTCCGCCTCGGCAAAAACCGGCAGCAGATGTGCCGCAACCTCATCGGATGCAGCGATGACGAGCAAATGCAAAGGCTGGCGGGGAGGGGAACTGGCGACCATGATTCCTGCTGAAATAGGCTCCCAGTTTATAGCAGTGCATCGGCTCCGCTATAATTCGACTCAAGCCGGCATAGCTCAGATGGTAGAGCAACCGCCTTGTAAGCGGTAGGTCACCAGTTCGATTCCGGTTGCCGGCACCAGCAACAGCAAAGCCTCCAGCGATGGGGGCTTTTTTTCGTCCAGGCATTGTCGGGATCAGTGTCGTTTCAAGTGCCATTTCCGGAATTGCGCGGCTGTTTCGCCGTGTCGCCAGCGCCGATTTTTTCCCCGAGCGGACCTGTTGCATGTGCGACATAGTTCCTCGTCATGCGCGGGGAATGGAGTTAGTATGTTCTTGTCGCATGAACTGCAACCCCATATCAACTGACTTGGAGAACGACTATGTCCACTATCACACAGGCGGCCCAGTCCGTCCTGAAGTGCGCGGTGATGGTTGCTCTTGCCTCATCGCTTGCCGCCAATGCGGCGGCCCCTGTTCCCCCGGTTGCTCCACCGCCTGCGCCAAAGCCGAAGATCAAGCCCTATGGCGGAACTGTTCAGAACGCCGTGACCGCTGCCTACGAATATCGAACCCGGATTCTCGAGGGCAAACCGGAGTGCCGGCGCTTTGCGACGGAATCCGACACCGCGTTTCTCGATGACAAGATGCAAAGCGAGGCCAAGGTTGCGTTGTTGCAGAAGATCGGTGCGGCCGCAGAAGCAAACGGTTGCCTGGCGCGGTAGCCGGCGTGCCCGGATCGAGCAAAAAACAAGGCCACCAGCGCGGGCTGGTGGCCTGTTAAATGGTGGAGGCGGCGGGAATTGAACCCGCGTCCATAAGTGCGCCACATACAGTTCTACATACTTAGCCGTGTCGTTTGATTTAACCCGCAACCCGCCGACGGGCAGGCTGGTTGAAGGCGATTCGCTTGGTTTTCGAACTGTGCATCGCGACTCCGCACAGCCTTATCTCCTGTATATGATTCCGATGTAGCTTGCGCTACCTGGCCCAGAAGCAAACCAGTTCGGAAGCCAGCCGCTGTTAAGCGGCTAGAGCGAAACGCTCGTCGTTGGCAGTTAGTGCGTTCCAGATGGATTTACGAGGTACCCGGATCCTCGGTATGCCCTGCATGCTTTGTCACCCATGTCGAAGCCATGTCGCCCCCTGGCATGGTGCAGATCAATTAGTGCCTGATCTGCGAATTGCAAGCCGGATTCTAGCGGTTTGCCGTGGCAATGCCGAGAATATCGTGCGGCGACGCCGCAATGGCATCGGCCCCCCACGCCGCCGGCGGCTTGCCATCCCCCAGATAGCCCCAGGCCGCAATCACGGTCTTCATGCCGACCGAGCGACCGGAGATGACATCGCGCTCATCGTCGCCGACGTAGATGCAGTCTGTCGCGGCGATTCCGATCACGGCGCTGGCGAGTTGCATGGGGTGGGCATGGGGCTTGGAACGTTGGGCACTGTCGCCGCAGACGATGCAAAGGCTGCGCTGGCGCAAGCCGAGCCCTTCCATCAGGGGAATCGCAAAACGCTGGGACTTGTTGGTGACGATCCCCCAGGGAATTCCCTGTTTTTCGAGGTCATCGAGGTGTTCGGCCATGCCTTCGAACAGGCGGGTGCCAATGCACAATGATTCCTGATAGATGGCCAGAAACCTCTGTTGCAGGGCGAGGTAGGCAGGGTCGGCCGGGGTCATACCGAGGCCGGCGCCGATCATGCCGCGGGCGCCTGAAGACACATGCGGCCGCAATTGCTCCATCGATAGCGGGGCGCGACCCTGCTCCAGCAGCAGTTGATTCAAGGCGCCCCCCAGGTCGGGTGCGGTGTCGGCCAGGGTGCCGTCGAGGTCGAAGAGCACTGCTTCAGGCATTGCGGCGGGCTCTGAGCAGGTAGTTCACATCGGTATCGGCACCGATCGATGCATCGCGTTTGAGCGGGTTGTAGCGCAAACCAGTGATTTCGAGCACTTCGAGTCCGGCTGCACGGCACAGGCGTGCGAGTTCGGCTGGTTTGAGGAAACGTGTGTAATCGTGGGTGCCGCGCGGCAACAGGTTGAAGATGTATTCGGCGCCCACGACTGCGAGCAGGTAGGCTTTCGGATTGCGGTTGATGGTCGACAGGAATACCTGCCCGCCGGGTTTCACCATGCGGGCACAGGCTGCCACGGTGCTTGCCGGGTCGGGCACGTGTTCCAGCATTTCCAGGCAAGTCACGAGGTCGAAGCGCGACGGGGCTTCTTCCGCCATGGCTTCGGCCGCAATCAGCCGATAGTCGATGACATGCCCGCTCTCAAAGAGGTGCAGGCGGGCAATGCTGAGTGCCCTCTCGGACAGGTCGATCCCCGTCACTTGCGCGCCCATGGCCGCCATCCCTTCGCTGAGCAGCCCGCCGCCGCAGCCGACATCGACGACCTGTTTGCCCTTGAGTCCGGCGTGACCGTCGATCCAGGCCACGCGGGCCGGATTGATGTCGTGCAAGGGGCGAAATTCCGAGTTGGGATCCCACCAGCGATGGGCGACTTCCCCGAATTTGTCCAGTTCCCGTGGATCGGCGTTGCTTGTTGCGTTCATTGAGTCATTCCCGGTAAACGAAAAAAGCCCTGCGGGGCAGGGCTTCTTCCGGAGTCAGGCGAAATTACTGAGTCTTGGTGCCGATGACTTCGATTTCCACGCGACGATCAGGCTGCAGGCAGTCGATGGTCTTCTTGCTCTTGGCGCCCTTGCACTGATCGGCCTTGGTGATCGGCTGTTTCTTGCCCTTGCCTTCAGTGTAAACACGATTCGGCTCGATGCCCTTGCTCACCAGATAGGCCTTGACGGCTTCAGCGCGCTTTTCGGAGAGCTTCTGGTTGTAGGCGTCGGTACCGAAGCGGTCGGCGTGGCCGACGGCAATGATCACTTCGAGCTTGATATTCTTGACGTCGCCGGCAAGTTTGTCGAGCTTGGCCTGACCTTCGGCACGCAGGGTGGCCTTGTTGAAGTCGAACAGGGCGTCGGCGGCAAGCGTCACCTTTTGCGCGGCGGGCTTCGGAGCAGGAGCGGGAGCGGGAGCGGCAGCCTTGGGTGCGGCGGGAGCAGCCGCGGGCGCGGCTTTCTTCACCAGATCCGGGTCACATTCTTCCACGGCCATGGCCGGGGTCCAGAAACCGGTACGCCAGCACAGGCCGGTTCCGCTTTTTACGACTGAACCGCGCTGATCGATGACGTAGCCGACGGTGCCCTTCATGTCGATGCCGGCCGTCTGGGCGAGGGCGGAAACGGAAAGTCCGAGCAGAGTGGCGAGCAGCAGAGAATGTTTGGCGCTAGTGATCATGTTCCCCCCCTTGTTGGGTTTAAGTGTGACGGAGTCTGGTATTTCATTTTTTTCCTGATCGCAGCATCGCCTCAGGACGTCAGGCGAGTATGCCACAAACCTGTGATGTCAAGCAATTCTGAAATGTCGATTTGCGCGGGTACGCCGCCACTCATTGCCAGTTTGCCCGCGACCCATGTATGAGTGACCTGTTCGCGTCCGGCCGCATAGACAAGATGCGAGGCCGGATCGAAGCAAGGCTGGAGCAGCCATTCATCGAGGCGCACGGCGCACAGGTCGGCCGCCTTGCCAGGCAGCAGTGATCCGATCCGCTCATCCAGTCCAAGCGCCCGTGCGCCGCCCAGCGTGGCAGCGCGGAGGGTCGCATGGGCGTCCAGTGCTTCGGCGTTCTCGCTCGCAGCCTTGGCCAGCAGTGCCGCATGACGCATTTCCTGAAACAGGTCAAGGCGATTGTTGGAAGCGGCGCCATCGGTGCCAAGGCCGAAATTCACGCCGCGAGACTGCAGCGCCGACACAGGGGCGATGCCGCTGCCGAGTTTCAGGTTCGACGTCGGGCAGTGGGCGACATGGCAGCCCTCATGCGCCAGCAGATCGATTTCGCCCGATTCGAGATGCACGGCATGCACGGCGATCAGCTGCGGCCCGAGCAGCCCAAGGCGGTGTAGCCGTTGAAGCGGGCGTACCCCGTGCTGTTTGAGGCTTTCCTCGATTTCGTGGCGGGTTTCGTGCAGATGCACATGGACAGGTATTTCCAGTTGAGCGGCAAGGGTGGCAATGTTCGTGAAGGTTTTGTCGGCAACGGTATAGGGCGCGTGCGGAGCAAGGCAAAAGCTCAGCAGGGGGTCGTCGCTCAGCGCGTCGCGGATGGCCAGCCCCTTGGCCAGGTAATCGCCGGCGTCGGCGGCATAGCTGGTGGGGAACTCGATCACGACGATGCCCAGCACGGCGCGCATTCCAAGCCGCTTCGCCGCCACTGCCGCGGCATCCGGAAAGAAATACATGTCGTTGAAGGTAGTGATGCCGCCGCGCAACATTTCGGCACAGGCAAGCAGGGTGCCGGCGCGCACGAACTCCGGCCCGGCATGACGGGCTTCGGCAGGCCAGATTCGTTCGGAAAGCCAGCGCATCAGCGGCAGATCGTCGGCGTAGCCGCGCAGCAGGCTCATGGCGGCATGGGTGTGAAGGTTGACCAGGCCGGGCAGGAGCACTTGCCCGGGCAGTTCAACTGTCTCTGTGGGTCGGAAGCGCTGCGCGGCTTCTTCATCGGGCAGCAGGGCAAGGATTTTGCCGTTGTTTACGGCCAGCGCATGTCCGGAAAGCGTGATTCCGGCGGGTTCGATCGGAATGACCCACTCCGGGCGGATCAGGAGGTCGATTTCGGCGGCCATTGCGCCCGGAGCAGAGGGTGGATTCATGCGCTGATTCAACCAGATTTGGTGGCCGGGGACAACCCGCCGGGGCTACCTCCGCATGCTAAAATCGTTCGCTTTTACGCCATCGCCTGCCGCAAGTCGGCTGACGCAAGCCTACATGACATCGTTCGCCAAAGAAACCCTGCCAATCAGCCTCGAAGAGGAGATGCGTCACTCTTATCTCGATTACGCCATGAGCGTGATCGTCGGGCGGGCACTGCCGGACGTCCGGGATGGCCTGAAGCCCGTCCATCGCCGGGTGCTGTTCGCCATGCACGAGCTTTCCAACGACTGGAACAAGGCCTACAAGAAGTCCGCGCGCATCGTCGGCGACGTCATCGGCAAGTACCATCCACACGGCGACACCGCGGTATACGACACCATTGTGCGCATGGCGCAGGATTTTTCCCTGCGCTACATGCTGGTCGACGGCCAGGGCAACTTCGGCTCGGTCGACGGCGACAATGCGGCGGCCATGCGTTACACCGAAGTGCGCATGGCGCGCATCGGCCATGAATTGCTGATCGATATCGACAAGGAAACCGTCGATTTCGGGCCCAACTACGACGGCTCCGAGCATGAACCGCTGGTGCTCCCGGCGCGCATCCCGAACCTGCTGATCAATGGTTCCGCGGGTATCGCCGTGGGCATGGCAACCAATATTCCGCCGCACAACCTCAATGAGGTGGTGGACGCCTGCCTGCTGCTGCTCGCCAACCCGGCCACGACCATCGACGAACTGATCAACATCATTCCCGCGCCGGATTTCCCCACCGCCGGCCTGATCTACGGTGTTTCCGGTGTGCGCGATGGCTACCTGACCGGCCGTGGCCGGGTCATCATGCGGGCACGCACCCATATCGAGGAATTGCAGCGCAGCGGGCGGCAGGCCATCGTGGTCGATGAATTGCCCTACCAGGTCAACAAGAGGACGCTGCAGGAAAAGATCGCCGAACTGGTGCACGAGAAGAAGATCGAGGGCATCGCCCATATCCAGGACGAGTCCGACAAATCGGGCATGCGCTTGGTCATCGAGTTGAAGAAAGGCCAGATGCCCGAGGTGGTGCTCAATCACCTCTACAAGCAGACCCAGTTGCAGGACACCTTCGGCATGAACATGGTGGCTCTGGTAGACGGCCGTCCGCGACTGCTCAATCTGAAGGACATGCTGCAGTGTTTCCTCGCCCATCGGCGCGAAGTCATCACGCGGCGCACGGTGTTCGAACTACGCAAGGCGCGCGAGCGCGGCCACATCCTCGAAGGCCTCGCGGTTGCGCTGTCGAATGTCGATGAAATCATCGCCCTGATCAAGGCGGCACAGACGCCGGCCGAAGCCAAGCGCGGCCTGATGGCACGCAGCTGGCGGTCGACTCTGGTGGAAGGCATGCTGGCGCGGACGTCGGCGGAATCTTCGCGTCCGGACGGTCTGGCCCCGGAGTTCGGTCTGTCGGAACAAGGCTACTTGCTGTCCGATGCACAAGCCCAGGCCATCCTCGAACTTCGCTTGCAGCGCCTCACCGGCCTGGAGCAGGACAAGATCGTTTCAGAATACAAGGAGGTGATGGACCAGATCGCCGACCTGCTCGACATCCTGGCCCGCCCCGAGCGCATCACGGTGATCATCGGGGAGGACCTGGCGACCGTTAAAGCACAGTTTGGCGATGCGCGGCGTTCGGAAATCGTGCTCAGCACCGCCGACATCAACCTGGAAGACCTGATCGTTCGCGAAGACATGGTGGTTACCCTGTCGCATACCGGTTATATCAAGCGCCAGCCCCTGGCCGACTACCGCTCCCAGCGTCGCGGCGGTCGCGGCAAGCAGGCGGCGGCAATCAAGGAAGACGATTTCGTCGATCGCCTGTTCGTTGCCAACACCCACGACTACATCCTGTGTTTTTCCAGCCGCGGCCGGGTTTATTGGCTCAAGGTCTATGAAGCGCCCGAAGGGCAGCGCGCTTCGCGCGGCAAGCCGATCGTCAATCTGTTCCCGCTCGAGGAGGACGAGAAAATCACCGCCATCCTCCCGGTCAAGGAGTTCGACGAGGAGCACTTCGTCTTCATGGCCACGGGCATGGGCACGGTAAAGAAGACACCGCTGACCAGCTTCGCCAATCCACGCAAGGCGGGCATCATCGCCGTCGGTCTGGACGAAGGGGATCGCCTGATCGGGGTGGCCATTACCAATGGCCAGTGCGACGTGATGCTGTTCTCGGATTCGGGCAAGGCCGTGCGCTTTGCCGAGGACGACGTGCGCCCGATGGGCCGCGAAGCGCGCGGCGTGCGCGGCATGATGCTGGAAGACGGCCAGAAGGTGATTTCCATGCTGGTGGCTGACAGCGAGGACTATTCCGTGCTGACGGCGACCGAGAACGGCTTCGGCAAACGCACGCCGATTGCCGAGTACACCCGCCATGGCCGCGGTACCAAGGGCATGATCGCGATCCAGACCTCCGAGCGCAACGGCAAGGTGGTTGCCGCCGTCCTGGTCAATCTGGGTGAAACACGCGAAGAAATCATGCTGATCTCGACCGGTGGCGTGCTGATCCGCACCCGGGTGACCGACATTCGGGTCATGAGTCGCTCGACCCAGGGCGTGACACTGATCAATCTCGATGACGGCACGTATCTCGCCGGCGTCGAGAAAGTGATTGAAACCGAAGAAATCGACGAATCCGAAGAACCTGACGCAGAGGAGTAAGACAGACCATGGCACGCATTTTCAATTTCAGCGCAGGCCCCGCCGCATTGCCGGAGGCCGTCCTCAAACAAGCTGCCGACGAGTTGCTCGACTGGCACGGCAGCGGCCAGTCGGTGATGGAAATGAGCCATCGCGGCAAGGAGTACATGGGCATTCACGCCCAGGCCGAGGCCGACCTGCGCGAGCTGATGGGCATCCCCGCCAATTACAAGGTGCTGTTCCTGCAAGGCGGCGCCACGCTGCAGTTCGAGATGATTCCGATGAACCTGCTGGCGGGCAAGGCCAGCGCGGATTACGTGCATACCGGCGAATGGGCGAAGAAGGCCATCAAGGCGGCCAAGGCATTCGGCAAGGTGAATGTCGTCGCCAGCAGCGAGGATGGCAAGTTCGCCTATGCCCCGGCACAGAAGGACTGGACGCTGGACAAGGATGCGGCCTACGTTCACTACACGGGCAATGAAACCATCGGCGGCGTGGAGTTTCACTGGACGCCCGACACCGGCGGCGTTCCGCTGGTCTGCGACATGTCGTCGAACATCCTGTCGAAGCCGATCGATGTCAGCAAGTACGGCCTGATCTACGCCGGCGCGCAAAAGAACATCGGTCCGGCCGGACTGACCATCGTCATCATCCGCGACGACCTGATCGGCAGGGGCGTACCGACGCCGCAGACCATGCTGGATTACAAGACCCACGCCGAAAACGACTCGATGTACAACACGCCGCCCACCTACGGCATCTATATCGCCGGACTGGTGTTCCAGTGGCTGAAGCAGCAGGGCGGCCTGGCGGCGATCGAGAAGCAGAACATCGCCAAGGCCAAGATGCTCTATGACTGCATCGATGCGTCGAGCTTCTACGCCAACCCGGTGCGCAAGGAGGACCGTTCGCGCATGAACGTGCCGTTCACGCTCAAGGACGCTGCGCTGGACGAGGAATTCCTCAAGGGCGCCAAGGCCAAGGGCATGGTCCAACTCAAGGGACACCGCTCAGTGGGCGGCATGCGGGCTTCCATCTATAACGCCATGCCGGTTGCCGGCGTCGCCGCGCTGGTTGCCTACATGAAGGAATTCGAGGCCAAAAATGGCTGATCAACTTCAGGTACTGATACTCAATAATGTTTCCCAGAACGGCCTGAAGCGACTGCCAGCCGAGCGTTTTTCCTGCGGCAAGGACGTGGCGAAGCCGGATGCGATCCTGCTGCGCTCCGCCGACCTGCACAGCGTAGAGATCGCCCGTTCGGTGCTTGCAATCGGTCGCGCCGGTTCCGGAACGAACAATATCCCGGTCAAGTCGATGTCGGAACGTGGCGTGCCGGTGTTCAACGCACCAGGCGCCAACGCCAACGCCGTAAAGGAACTGGTGATTGCCGGGATGCTGATGGCGGCACGCAATATTGGTGGCGCCGTGAAGTTCGTCTCGGCGCTTGATCCGAAGGACGCCGAGATGGAGAAGAAGGTCGAGGGCGGCAAGAAGACCTACGCCGGCTATGAAATCTCCGGGCACACGCTGGGCGTGGTCGGGCTGGGAAAGATCGGCTGCCTGGTGGCGGACGCGGCGATCAAACTCGGCATGAACGTCATCGGCTACGACCCCGAGATAACCGTCGACGCGGCGTGGAGCCTGCCGTCGCAGGTGAAGAGGGCCACTTCGCTGGGCGAGGTGCTCAAGCATTCGAACTTCGTCACCCTGCATGTACCGCTGGTCGATGCCACGCGCCGGATGATCAACGCGACCAGCATCGAGCAAATGAAACATGGCGCGGTGCTGCTCAACTTTGCGCGCGAGGGAGTGGCCGACGAAGCCGCGGTGCTGGCGGCACTCGACGCCAAACGGCTCGGCTGCTACGTCTGCGATTTCCCCAGTGCCCACGTCAACGCCCATCCGCATGTCATTGCGCTGCCGCACCTGGGCGCTTCCACCCGCGAAGCGGAAGAGAATTGCGCGATCATGGTCGCCGACCAGGTGCGTGATTACCTGCTTGACGGCAACATCGTCAATTCGGTGAATTTTCCCGGTGTGGTGATGCCCCGGGAGTCGGCTTACCGCATTGCGATCGCCAACACCAACATGCCCAACATGGTTGGCCAGATATCTACCGCCATGGCCGATGCCAAGCTCAATATCCACAACATGATGAACAAGTCGAAAAAGGACGTGGCCTATACGCTGGTTGATGTCGACAGCAAGGTGCCGAAGAAGGTGATCGATGCCATCGCCGGCATTGAAGGCGTGCTGGCTGTTCGGTATCTGCCGCTGGAGAGCTGAGAGTGGCCGACGACTCGCAAGAGCTGGGGCAGCTTCGCGACGGAATCGACGCGATCGATGTCGACTTGCTGCGCCTGATCAACGAGCGGGCCAAGCTTGCGCGTCGCATCGGTGAAATAAAGCAGGGCAACATCTATCGCCCCGAGCGCGAGGCGCAGGTGCTGCGCCGGGTTGCCGAACGCAATCCCGGCCCGCTGTCCGCTGCTGCCGCGCAGCGTATCGTGCGCGAAGTCATGTCCGCCTGCCTGGCACTGGAGCAGCCGCTGACCATCGCCTACCTGGGTCCGGCCGGCACCTACTCCGAAGCGGCGGCGCGCAAGCACTTCGGCGGCGCACCGACGCTGCTGCCGTGCCCGGCGATCGACGATGTATTTCGCGTGATCGAATCGGGCAATGCGCATTACGGCGTGGTGCCGATCGAGAATTCGACCGAGGGGGCGATCGGCCGCTCGCTCGACCTGCTGCTATCTTCACCCTTGCAGATTTGCGGCGAAATCAATCTGCCGATCCATCACAATTTGATGACCCAGAGCACGGCACTGGCCGACGTGACGCGGGTCTATTCCCACGCACAGTCGCTGGCGCAGTGTCATGAATGGCTCAACCGCAACCTGCCGCTGGTGCCGCGCGTGCCGGTGGCGAGCAATGCCGAAGCGGCGCGCATGGCGGCCGGCGAAGCCGGCGCCGCGGCGGTAGCGGGGGATGCGGCAGCGGAACTCTACGCCTTGCCGATCCTCGCCGCCAGCATCGAGGACGACCCGAACAATACGACACGTTTCGTGATTGTCGCCGAGCATGACGCCGGGATCTCCGGCTCGGATCGCACCTCGCTGGTCTGCTCTGCACAAAACCGGCCGGGCGCTGTCTATCAGCTTCTGGCGCCCTTTGCCGACAACGGCGTTTCCATGAGCCGACTGGAATCCCGTCCGGCCCGCGGTTTCGGCGGCAGCCGCTGGGAATACGTGTTCTACATCGACATCGAGGGGCATCGCAGCGAGCCGGCGGTCGCCCGTGCGCTGGAGGAACTCCGCCAGCGCGCCGGCTTCGTCAAGGAACTGGGCTCCTATCCCAAAGCCGTTTACTGAGGTTTCGACCATGAGCATCGCTCTCCAGGCGCCGCCCTACATTCGCGCCATTTCGCCCTACATTCCCGGCAAACCGATTACCGAACTGGCTCGCCAGATGGGCATTCCGGTTGAGAAAATCGTCAAGCTGGCGTCCAACGAAAACCCGCTGGGCATGAGTCCCAAAGCGCGCAAAGCCGTCGAGGCGGCCCTGGCCGGCGTCGAACGCTATCCGGATCAGTTCGACTTGATCGCCGCGCTGGCCGAACGTCATGGCGCCGCACAGGAACAGGTCGTGCTGGGCAACGGCTCGAATGATGTGCTCGACATGGCCGCCCGCGTCTTCCTTGCGCCGGGTCGTTCCGCCGTGTTCTCCAAGCATGCTTTTGCCGTCTATCCGCTGGCGACGATGGCCGCGGGCGCCGAATGCATCGTCGCACCGGCCAGGCACTACGGCCATGATCCTGCGGCCATGCTCGCCGCAATTCGTCCTGACACCCGGATCGTCTGGATCGCGAACCCCAACAACCCCACCGGCAACTTCCTGCCGCAGGCCGAATTGCGCGCCTTTATCGGGAAGATTCCGGCCGATATTGCGGTCGTACTCGATGAGGCCTACACGGAGTACCTGGCACCGGCCGATCGCACCGACACCGTGGCGTGGATCAGGGAACTGCCGAACCTGATCGTGACCCGCACCTTCTCGAAGATCTACGGCCTCGCCGGCTTGCGCGTCGGTTATGCCGTGGCGCGGGCCGACGTGGCGGATCTCTTGAACCGCGTGCGCCAACCCTTCAACGTGAATAACCTGGCGCTCGTTGGCGCGCTGGCGGCCCTCGACGACCACGGCTTTATCGCCGACAGCTTCGAGCTGAATCGACGCGGCATGGAGCAGATCGTCGCGGGACTGAAGCGCCTTGGCCTCGAACACATTCCGTCCCACGGCAACTTCGTTACCTTCGAAGTGAAGGACGGCGCGGCGGTGAACGGCAAGCTGCTGCAGCAGGGCGTCATCGTGCGGCCGATCGGCGGCTATGGCCTGCCCAATCACCTGCGCGTCACCATCGGCCTTGAGACCGAGAACGCGCGCTTCCTCGAAGCCCTGGAAAAAGCACTCTGATGGCGCAAAGCAAGATCGTCATCTGCGGCGTCGGACTGATCGGCGGTTCGTTCGCGCTCGCCCTCAAAAAGTCGGCGCTGGCGCTACGGCGGGACTTGCAGGTCGTCGGCATGGGACGCACCCGCGCGCCGCTGGAGCAGGCACTGCAGCTCGGCGTGATCGACGCCATTGCGACCGACTGGGCGTCCGCGCTCGACGGCGCCGACCTGGTCCTGCTCGGCATGCCGGTGGGCCAGATGCCGGTCGTCATGCAGGCGCTGGCGCCGCATCTGCAGCCGCATACCATCGTCACCGACGGCGGCAGTACCAAGTCCGACGTGGTAGCGGCGGCGCGCGCGGCGCTGGGCGACAAGATCGGCCAGTTCGTTCCAGGCCATCCGATCGCCGGTGCTGAAAAGAGCGGCGTGGCGGCGGCCCAGGAGAATCTCTACGTCGACAAACGCGTGGTGCTGACACCGCTGCCCGAAAACTCGACCGGCGACGTGAAGGCGGTGCGTGCGGCCTGGGAACTTTGCGGTGCGAGGGTCTCGCAACTCGCCCCGCAGGAGCATGACCGCGTCTTCGCCGCCGTCAGCCACCTGCCGCACCTGCTGGCGTTTGCGCTGGTGCATGACTTTGCGCAGCGCCCGAACTCGGATCAACTGTTCGGCTTCGCCGCCGGCGGCTTTCGCGACTTCACGCGCATTGCCAGCAGCCATCCGGAGATGTGGCGCGACATCTGCATCGCCAATCGGCAGGCTCTGTTGCAGGAACTCGACGCCTACATGGTCGAACTGATGCGCACGCGCGTGCTGCTTGCCGGCGCCGATGCGCCCGGGCTCGAAGCCCTGTTCTCGACGGCCCGCGCGCGCCGTGATGCCTGGCTGGATTCCCTCTTGCCGCCGGGCGAATGATGGATAGCCTGAACCTGCCGCCTTTGCGTGGGGCTGCGGGCAGTGTGCGTCTGCCCGGTTCGAAAAGCATTTCCAATCGCATGCTGTTGTTGGCGGCATTGGCCGAGGGCAACACCGAAATCCGTGACCTGCTGGACTCGGATGACACGCGCGTGATGCTGGCGGCGCTGGAGAAAGTCGGCGTTGGCGTGCTCTGCATCCCTGGGAATCCGCTTCGCGGGCAGGGAACGGCGCTTGGCGCCAATGCATATCGGGTATCCGGTTGCGGGGGCGTTTTTCCGGTCAAGGACGCCGATCTCTTCATGGGCAACGCCGGTACCGCGATTCGTCCGCTGACGGCGGCGCTGGCCTTGTCCGGCGGACACTATCGGCTCTCCGGTGTGCCGCGCATGCATGAGCGGCCGATCGGCGATCTGGTGGATGGCCTGCTGCAGATTGGCGCAGATGTCCGCTACACGGGCCAGAACGGCTTTCCGCCGCTGGCCATCCATCCCTCGCAGGTGAAGCTCTCGGCCCCGATCCGCTTGCGGGGCGATGTTTCCTCGCAGTTTCTCACCGCGCTGCTGATGGCTTTGCCTCTTGCGGGAGCGGAGGCGGTGATCGAGATGACGACCGAACTCATCTCCAAACCCTACATCGAGATCACGCTGAATCTGATGGCGCGTTTCGGCGTGAAGGTGCAACGCGAAGGCTGGCAGCGCTTCACCATTGCGGCGGGACAGCGTTATCGCAGCCCCGGCGTGCTGCATGTCGAAGGCGATGCCTCGGCAGCCTCCTATTTTTTGGCCGCGGGCGCGATCGGCGGCGGCCCGGTGCGGGTCGAAGGCGTCGGCCGCAACAGCATCCAGGGCGACGTGCGATTCGCCGATGCGCTGCAAGCGATGGGCGCACGCATCGAGTGGGGCGAGCAGCACATCGAGGCGCGGGCGCCGGCAGCGGGCAGGCTGAAGGCCTTCGACCTCGATCTGAATCACATTCCCGATGCGGCGATGACGCTGGCGGTGGCGGCACTGTTCGCCGACGGCCGCTGCGTCCTGCGCAACATCGCGTCGTGGCGCGTGAAGGAAACCGACCGCATTGCGGCCATGGCGACCGAATTGAGGAAGCTGGGGGCGACGGTGGAGGAGGGCGCGGACTTTATCGCCGTTACCGGCCCGCGAAGCGGAATTCCCGGTACGCAGAGCGGAACCGCGCCGACTTTTCAGGCAGGCATCGCCATCGACACCTACGACGACCACCGCATGGCCATGTGCTTTTCCCTGGCGGCACTCGGCGGAGTGCAGGTCACCATCAACGATCCGCAATGCGTCAACAAGACCTTTCCCGGCTATTTCGATGCCTTCGCCGGGATCACTGCGCCGGTGATCGCCATCGACGGTCCCTCGGCCTCGGGGAAGGGCACGGTCGCGCAGCGCGTCGCCGATGCGCTGGGCTTTCACTTCCTCGACAGCGGCGCGCTGTATCGCCTGACCGCGCTCGCCGCAATGAAGGCGCGAGTGACGCTGGAAGACGAGCCGGGAGTCGCAGCGCTCGCAGGGCAACTTCCGGCAGACTTCGAGGGCGACCGGATTCTTCTTTCAGGAGAAGATGTTACCGAAGCGATCCGGGCCGAAGAGGTCGGCGTCGGCGCCTCGAAAGTGGCCGCGCTGCCGGCCGTGCGCGCCGCTCTGCTGGACCGGCAGCGAGCCTACCGGCGCTTCCCGGGCCTGGTGGCCGACGGCCGGGATATGGCTTCGGTGGTATTCCCCGATGCCGCCGCCAAGGTGTTTCTTGCCGCCTCGGCCGAAGCACGTGCAGAAAGACGCTATAAACAGTTGATCGCAAAGGGGATGCCTGCTAACATGCACGCCCTTTTGCAGGATTTGCAGGAGCGGGATGCACGCGACGCCCAGCGCAGCGTGGCGCCCCTCAAGCAATGCGACGATGCCGATCGGGTGGATACCACCGAGATGGACATCGAAGCTGCAGTGGCTGCCGTGATGAGTATTGTCAAACAGCAGCGACTGTGACTCAGGCATCAGAAAGAAGTAGTGCAACAAAGTGTCAGTAAAGGTGTCGCAACGGCCGCCCGGCCTCTGCGGCGAAACTAAACCAACCCGTCACCCCGGTGACAAACATCCGTAAGGTCCCTAACTCAATGTCTACTGCTGCTATTGCCGAAGCTTCACAAGCTTCACCCATGGAGAGCTTTGCCGCTCTGTTCGAAGAAAGCCTCCAGCGTCAGGAAATGCGTGCCGGTGAAGTCATCACGGCCGAAATTGTCCGCATCGACCAGAATTTCGTGGTCGTCAATGCCGGGCTCAAGTCCGAAAGCATGATCCCCGTCGAGGAATTCCACAACGAACGTGGCGAACTCGAAGCCAAGCCGGGCGATTTCGTCTTGGTGGCGATCGAAATGCTCGAAGACGGCTACGGCGCAACGCGCCTTTCGCGTGAAAAAGCCAAGCGCATCGCCGCCTGGAACGATCTCGACAAGGCCATGGTCGACAGCGCCCTGGTCAAGGGTCTGATCACCGGCAAGGTCAAGGGTGGCCTGACCGTCATGGTCAATGGCATCCGCGCCTTCCTCCCCGGTTCGCTGGTCGATACCCGCCCGGTCAAGGACACCACGCCGTTCGAAGGCAAGGAATACGAATTCAAGGTCATCAAGCTCGACCGCAAGCGCAACAATGTGGTGGTTTCGCGCCGCGCCGTGCTTGAGGCCAGCATGGGTGAAGAGCGCCAGAAGCTGCTGGAAAACCTGCAGGAAGGCACCGTCATCAAGGGCATCGTCAAGAACATCACCGACTACGGCGCGTTCGTCGACCTCGGCGGCATCGACGGCCTGCTGCACATCACCGACCTGGCCTGGCGTCGCGTGCGTCACCCGTCGGAAGTGCTCAACGTCGGTGATGAAGTCACCGCCAAGGTGCTCAACTTCGACCAGGAAAAGAACCGCGTCTAGCTGGGCATGAAGCAGCTGGGCGAGGATCCGTGGGTGGGAATCTCCCGCCGCTACCCGGCCAACACGCGCCTGTTCGGCAAGGTCACCAACCTCACCGATTACGGCTCGTTCGTCGAGATCGAGCAGGGCATCGAAGGCCTGGTGCACGTGTCCGAGATGGACTGGACCAACAAGAACATCCACCCGACCAAGGTTGTCCAGCTGGGCGATGAAGTCGAAGTGATGATCCTCGAAATCGAC
>JAUXUK010000072.1 GCA_030680805.1 Sulfuritalea sp.
GTCGATTCTGCACGCCATCATGATGACCGGCGCGATCCCGGTGTTCCTGATGCCGACGCGCAACAACTACGGCATCATCGGGCCGATCCCGAAGGAGGAGTTCCGTTGGAAGAACATCCAGAAGAAGATCGCCGCCCATCCCTTCGCCAGCCAGGTCAAGGGCAAGCCGCGCGTGCTGACCATCACCCAGAGCACCTATGACGGCATCCTCTACAACGTCGAGGACATCAAGGAGGAACTCGACGGCAAGATCGACACCCTGCATTTCGACGAGGCCTGGCTGCCGCACGCCGCCTTCCACGATTTCTACGGCGACTACCACGCCATCGGCGCCGACCGTTCGCGCTGCAAGGAATCGATGGTCTTTTCCACGCAGTCCACGCACAAGCTGCTGGCGGGCCTTTCGCAGGCCTCGCAGATCCTGGTGCAGGACGCCGAGAACAACAAGCTCGACCGCGACGTGTTCAACGAGGCCTACCTGATGCACACCTCGACCTCGCCGCAGTACTCGATCATTGCCTCCTGCGACGTCGCCGCGGCGATGATGGAGGAGCCGGGCGGCAAGGCGCTGGTCGAGGAATCGATCAAGGAAGCGCTCGATTTCCGCCGCGCCATGCGCAAGGTGGACAAGGAATGGGGCGCCGACTGGTGGTTCCAGGTCTGGGGCCCGAAAGACCTTTCCGAGGAGGGCATCGAGGAGCGCGACGCCTGGATGCTCAAGGCCGGCGAAAAGTGGCATGGTTTCGGCAAGCTGGCCAAGGGCTTCAACCTGCTCGACCCGATCAAGGCCACCATCATCACCCCGGGCCTCGACGTCGACGGCGACTTCTCCGACGAGTTCGGCATCCCCGCCGCCATCGTCACCAAGTACCTGGCCGAGCACGGCGTCATCGTCGAGAAGTGCGGCCTCTACAGCTTCTTCATCATGTTCACCATCGGCATCACCAAGGGCCGCTGGAATACCCTCGTCACCGCCCTGCAGCAGTTCAAGGACGACTACGATCGCAACCATCCGCTGTGGAAGGTGCTGCCCGAGTTCGTCGCCAAGCATCCGCGCTACGAGCGGGTGGGCCTCAAGGACTTGTGCACCCAGATCCACGAGGTGTACAAGGCGCGCGATATCGCCCGCCTGACGACAAAAATGTATCTGTCCGACATGGTGCCGGCGATGCGTCCGGCCGACGCCTTCGCCAAAATGGCGCATCGCGAAATCGACCGCGTGTCCATCGACGAACTCGAAGGACGCGTCACCGCGGTGCTGCTGACGCCTTATCCGCCCGGCATTCCGCTGCTGATCCCGGGCGAGCAATTCAACGCCACGATCGTTCGCTACCTGAAATTCGCCCGCGAGTTCAACGAGAAATTCCCGGGCTTCGAGACCGACATCCACGGCCTGGTGAAGGACGCCAGCAACGGCGCGGTGCGCTACTACGTGGATTGCGTGGCGAACTGAACGATATCGCCCGCACATTGTTGCGGGCGATGCTCCCGGCGACTCCGCCTCCTTTCAGGCCGGGAAGAGACACTCAGGTATCGACGCTATCCGACGGGTCAGTGCCCACCGCCGTCATTCCCGCGAATGCGGGAATCCAGCGGCGATTGAACCAGGACGCTGGATTCCGGGTTCCGCTTCGCGGCCCCGGAATGACGGCCTCTGGCCGCATGCTGAAGTAGCCCCAGCGAGAGCCATCGGCCGCTACCGTCGCTTTGCTGCCGATGGGGCGTAGAAAGTTATGTCTCCGGCTGAGCCGGAGACGGTATCCCTTGCGGACGGCGCTTGCCGGCCCGCGAAGCGGAATCCACGGCAGACAGAGTCCGGGACGGCGATCCTTGCTTCAGGTTCGCTCGTAGGTAACGAAGGCGTACCCCAATCCTGCTTCGTCGCGATGCGATTCTCGCGCGGCCTCGCGCCACTCGCGGCGGGCGACGTCGGGGAAGTGCGTGTCGCCGTCGAAGGCGGCGTCGATCTCGGTCAATTGCAGGCGGTCCGCCAAGGGCAGGGCTGCCGCGTACAGTTCGGCGCCGCCGATGACGAAGGCTTCGCCGTTCCCTGCCGCCGCGATGGCTGCCGGCAGCGACGTGGCGACCGTGGCGCCTTCGGCCCGGTAGCTGGCATTGCGCGTGATGACGACATTGCGGCGACCCGGCAGCGGGCGAAAACTGGCGGGCAGCGATTCCCAGGTCTTGCGCCCCATGATCACCGTGTGTCCCAGCGTCAGCGCCTTGAAACGCTTGAGATCGGCGGGCAGGCGCCAGGGCAGGCGATTGTCGATGCCGATCACGCCATTGCTGGCGACGGCGGCGATCAGGGTAAGAATGGGTTTGGGCATCGGGCGGCGATTATAGCCGCTGGTAAAGCTTGAGATAGTGCCGCGCGGCCTCCTCCCAGCTTGAGTTGCGGGCCATGCCCTGCTTCTGCAGCCTGCTCCAGCGCGCGGGGTCGCGCCAGGCTTCGGCGGCACGTTGCAGGGCCTGCATCAGCGCTGCAGCGGTCGCCGGCCCGAAGACAAAGCCGTTGCCACGCTTTTCGTCGGCGGCATCGACCACGGTATCGGCCAGGCCGCCGGTGGCGCGCACCACCGGCGGCGTGCCGTAGCGCAGGCTGTACATCTGGTTGAGGCCGCAGGGCTCGAAGCGCGAGGGCATGACGAAAATGTCGGCGCCTGCCTCGATGCGATGGGCCAGCGCTTCGTCGAAGCCGATGGTCACCGCGCAACGGCTCCTGTGCTTTTGCGCCAGTGCCGTCCAGCTGTGTTCCATCGCGTGCTCACCGCTGCCGAGCACGACGAGTTGCGCCGGCAGTTTGAGCAGCTGCGGGGCCACGGCCAGCAGCAGGTCGAGCCCCTTCTGTTCGGTCAGGCGGCTGACCACGGCGAACAGGGGAAGGTCCGGGCGCTGTTCGAGGCCGAGCTCTACCTGCAGTGACGCCTTGTTGGCGGCCTTGCCGTCCATGCGACGGGCGCTGTAGGTCTGGCAGAGGTGATGATCGGCAGCCGGATTCCAGGCCCGGGTGTCGATGCCATTGAGGATGCCGGACAGATTTTCGGCGCGATGGCGCAGCAGGCCGGCCATGCCCATGCCTTCGGCGTCGGTCTGGATTTCGCGGGCGTAGCTCGGGCTTACCGTGGTGATGGCGTCGGCATGTTGCAAGCCGGCCTTGAGAAAAGACAGGTAGCCGTAAAACTCGACACCGGCCATCTGCCAGGCTGCGTCCGGCAGCCCCAGCTCGAACAGGGAGGCGTGGTCGAACAGACCCTGGAAGGCCAGGTTGTGCAGGGTGAACAGCGACTTCGCCCGGCGTCCCGGCAAGTAGTTCAGGTAGGCCGGTGCGAGGCCGGTCTGCCAGTCGTGGCAGTGGATGATGTCGGGCTGCCAGTCGACGGTGCTTGCCTCCGATCCGAGCCAGGCGGCGACGCGCGACAGCAGCCCGAAGCGCAGGTGATTGTCGAGCCAGTTGCGGCCTTCGGGGCCAAGATAGGGGTTCCCGGGGCGATTGAAGTAGTGCGGGTAATCGAGCAGCAGCAGCGGCGTGCCGTCGGGCGCGAGCGCCTGTTTCAGCTTTGGCGTCGGCAGCAGGCCGCCGAGCCAATGCGGCTGCGCGATCTCTTCTGCGTCGGGAAAGGCCTCCAGCAGTGCGGGATAAGCCGGCACCAGCACGCGCACATCGGCGCCGAGGGCGCGCAGCGCCGCAGGCAGTGCGCCGGCGACGTCACCGAGACCGCCGGTCTTCACCCAGGGCGCGAGTTCGGAAGTGGCGAAAAGAACCTTCAAGATTTGCAGGCGGCGATCAGTCCCGCGGTCGAACTGTCGAGTCCGGCGGTCGGAGCCTTGCCCTCGATGATGGGCAGCAATCGACCGGCCAGTTGCTTGCCATATTCGACACCCCACTGGTCGAAGGGATTGATGTCCCAGATCACGCTCTGCACGAAGACCTTGTGTTCGTAGAGCGCGAGCAGTGCGCCGAGGTTGAACGGGTCGAGTCGCGGCAGCAGCAGCGTGGTCGAGGGCTGGTTGCCGGGGAAGCTGCGGTAGGGGGCAAGGAAGGCCACCTGCTCGGCGCTCATGCCGCTCGCCGCAAGTTCGGCCGTGGTTTCGGCCAGCGTCTTGCCGCGCATCAGGGCTTCGCTCTGGGCGAAGCAATTGGCCAGAAGTTTTTCGTGGTGGCCGGGCAAGGCGAAGTCGGGATGCTTGCAAACAATGAACTCGCAGGGAATCGGGCGGCCGCCCTGATGGATCAGCTGGTAAAACGCGTGCTGGCCGTTGGTGCCGGCTTCGCCCCAGAGCACCGGCGCCGTGGCGCATTGCAGCGGCAGGCCTTGCCGATCGACCTGCTTGCCGTTGGATTCCATTTCCAGCTGTTGCAGGTAGCGCGGCAGCAGCGCCAGCGACTGGCTATAGGGCAGCAGCGCGCGGTTGTCGGCGCCGAGAAAGTTGGTGTTCCAGATTTCCAGAAGTGCCAGCAGGCCCGGCAGATTTTCTGCGACCGGGGCGGAGAAGAAGTGCTCGTCCATGGCGTGCGCCCCGGCCAGCATCCGGCTGAAATTGTCGAAGCCGACGGCGAGTACCAGCGGCAGGCCGATGGTCGACCAGAGCGAGTAGCGTCCGCCGACCCAATCCCAGAAGGCGAAGGCGTTGGCCGGGTCGATGCCGAAACGCGCCACTTCAGCCAAATTGGTCGACACCGCGACAAAGTGCCGCGCCACGGCCGCCTCGCCCAGCGCCTGGACCAGCCAGTGGCGCGCCGAGGCGGCGTTCTGCATGGTCTCCTGCGTGGTGAAGGTCTTGCTGGCGATGACGAACAAGGTGGTGCGCGGCTGCAATCCGGCAAGCACGGTGGCCAGGTCGGCGCCATCCAGATTGGCGACGTAATGAACCTTCAGTTCCGGATGGCGAAAGGCGGCGAGTGCCTGGGTGGCCATGCGTGGCCCCAGGTCGGAACCGCCGATGCCGATGTTGACGACGTCGGTGATCGGTTCGCCCGTTGCGCCGCGCCAGTGGCGGCCGTGAATCTGCGCGGCGAAGTCACGCATCCTGCCCAGTTCGTGCCGAACCGCCGGCATGACGTCGCGGCCGGCATGCAGGATAGGCCCCTTGCTTGCCGGATGGCGCAACGCGATGTGCAGCGCGGCGCGTCCTTCGCTGTGATTGATGGCGTCGCCGGCACGCATGCGGGCGATCCAGCCGGGGACGTCGGCGGTCTGCCAGAGTACCTGCAGCCGCCCCATGATGTCCGTGGTGACGCGCTGCTTGGAGTAGTCCAGCAGCCAGTCATTCCAGCGCATCGACAAGGACGAAAAACGCTGCGTGTTCGCGGCGAACATTTCGCACAAATGGGTACCGCGAGTCGATTCGGCGGCGCCTGTCAGTGCTTTCCAGGCGGCGGCAGTAGCGGGTTTCATCACCTGCTTCCTACAGCCAGAGCATCATGCCCATCTCGAACGGATGGGTCAGCAACTCATGCGTCGGAAACACCCGGACGCGGTACTCCATCTTGCCGCACTGGTCGGGCGTCAGTTCGCGCGAGAAGAGATGCTCGCCGCGCTCCAGCGGCCGTTCATGGTTCAGCACATAGCGCCGCGCCCGTGCCGAGGTGGGCTCGCCGGGACGGGTGAACACCAGTTCCACCGTCAGGTCATCCGGCGTCAGGCCGTCGATCTGGACCGCAATCTCGAAGCGCAGCGTTTCGCCATAGCGGATACGGGCCGCCGTCTGATCGATGCGGCGCAGGCCGATGCGGGGCCAGGCCGCGCGAATCCGCGCCTTCCAGTCGGCCACCCGGCGCGCGCCGGCAAAGTCGGCGCTGGCGTAACGGCGCCACTGCTCCGCAGCCGGTGAGTAGAACCTTTCGGCATAGTCGGTCAGCATGCGCTGCATGTTGAAGCGGGGCATGATCGAAGCGATCGACTGCTTGGCCATGGCCACCCATTCCGGCGAATAGCCGAGCGAGGTGTTGCGGTAGTACATCGGGATGATGCTGTCCTGGAGCAGTTCGTAAAGGGTGCGCGCTTCATCGGCGTCGCGCTGGGCCGGGTCGAGGCCCTCCGCCGCCGGCTTGATCGCCCAGCCGTTCTTGCCGTCGTAGCCTTCGCCCCACCAGCCGTCGAGTACCGACAGGTTGATGGCGCCGTTGATCGCCGCCTTCATGCCCGAGGTGCCCGAGGCCTCCAGCGGATAGATCGGATTGTTGAGCCAGACATCGACGCCGGCCACCATGCGCCGGGCCAGATGCAGGTCGTAGCCTTCTACCAGCAGGATGCGGCCTTCGAACTCGCGCTGCTGCGACAGTTCGGCGATCTGGCGGATCAGGCGCCGCCCCGGCTCGTCCGCCGGGTGGGCCTTGCCGGCAAAAATGAACAGTACCGGATGCTGGATGTTGGAAAGGATTTCGCGCAGCCAGTCAAGGTTGTTGAACAACAGTGCGGCGCGCTTGTAGGTGGCAAAGCGCCGGGCAAAGCCGATGGTCAGCACCGTGGGATTGGTCGGATCGGCACTGCGCAGCACGCGATCGAGGTGCGCCTCGGACCCCTGGTTGCGCAGATGCTGCTGGCGTACCCTGGCGTGCACCAGATGCAGCAGCTGGGCCTTGAGCGACTGGCGAATGCTCCAGAAAATCTGGTCGGGAATGCGCTGCACGTTGTCCCAGCAGCTCTGGTCGGTAAGGCGATGCTGCCAGCCAAGGCCGAGATGCCGATCGAAGGTCTCGTACCAGTCGGTCGCCAGAAACGTCGGCACGTGCACCGCATTGGTGACGTAATCCATCGGATTTTCGGGGGCGGTGACTTGCGGCCAAAGGTCGCTGCAGATGCGCGAGGACACTTCGCCGTGGATGCGTGATACGCCATTGTGAAAACGTGATCCGCGCAAGGCCAGCGCCGTCATGTTGAATTCACCGCCACCACCACCGACGCGGCCCATGCCGAGCAGGCCCTCGCGATCGAGCCCGGTCGCCTTGCAGAACTCGCCGAAGTAGTGCATCACCATGTCGTCGGCGAAGTGATCGTGACCGGCCGGCACCGGGGTGTGCGTGGTGAACACCGTGTTGGCCGCGGCCGCTTCAAGCGCGGCGGCGAAAGGCATGTTCTGTCCGACCAGGTTGCGAACGCGTTCCAGTACCTGGAATGCGGCATGGCCCTCGTTGATGTGCCAGACCGTGGGCTGCAGCCCGAGTGCGTTGAGGGCGCGCACGCCGCCGACGCCAAGCAGGATTTCCTGCTCGATGCGGGTGCGCCGGTCGCCGCCGTAAAGTTGATGCGCGATGCCACGGTCGGCTTCACTGTTCTGGCTCAGTTGCGTGTCGAGCAGGTAAAGGCTGTTGATGCCGACGCGCGCGCGCCAGACCTTGGCCCATACCGTGCGACCGGGGAAATCCACGCCGACCAGCACGTCGCTGCCGTCTTCCTTGCGCACCGGCTCGATCGGCATGTCGTCGAAATCGTTGTCGCCGTAATGGGCGGTCTGGTTGCCGTCGCGGTCGATGGTCTGGTGGAAATAGCCCTGGCGGTAGAGCAGGCCGACGGCGACGAAGGGCAGGCGCAGGTCGGAGGCGCCCTTGCAATGGTCGCCGGCGAGAATGCCGAGACCACCGGAGTAGATCGGCAGGCTTTCATGGAAGCCGAACTCGGCGCAGAAATAGGCGATCAGGTCGTTGGTCTGCAGCGGTGGTTTGCCCGGCAGCTCCAGTCGCGGCTCCGAGTGATAGGAATCGAAGGCCGACAGCACGCGGTTCATCGTGCCGAGGAACACCGGATCGTCGCCGGCCTCGTTGATCCGCTTTTGGTCGATGCGCTTGAGGAAGGCCTTGGGGCTGTGGTGCGTGGCGCGCCACAAGCCCGCGGAGAGGCGGGCGAACAGCGAGCGGGTCGGCCGGTCCCAGCTGTACCAAAGATTGTTGGCAAGTTCGTCGAGACGCGCGAGGCGAACGGGAATTTTCGGATTGACTTCGAGCTGGTAGCGGGTGCCGGGCATGATGTTGGTTTGTCGCGAAAGAATGGACTGATTCTACGATGCAGGAATTACCCTGAGTGTGATGACCTGCTCGACGCCGGATGCGGGCGACCAGGCGAGGGCGATGCAGACCGCCTGCATGATTTTCTCGAAGCCGGCCTCGGATTGGGAGACGGTCCGGTGCGGCCACGCCGCAAGGCGCACCGGCTGGCTGGCTTCGATCTGCAATGCGCCGCGCAACTCGCTGTCATCGAGCGTGATCCGCTGCATGTCGGCGAGTTCGAGCGCCTCGCCGAAACCACCGGGAACACTGCCGTCGGCCAGCACGTAACGCCCGCCATAACCATCACAGCTGGGCAGCGCCAGGTTCAGCTCGGTCTCGATGAGCTTTGGCAGTGCACCGCCTTCGGCGCGGAAAACCACGCTGAGCGTGTCGCCGTCGACGTGGTAACTCTTCCCGATGCGCCAACCCGGACCCGTGGCGGTCCAGGTGCCGGGAAGCTCGCCGGCTGCGTAGAAATCCAGGGGGCGCAACAGGTCGTTGCTGCCGATCAGGCTGTCGATGAAGATACCCCGCGGACGCTCGTCCGGGTCTGCATCGCCCGGCAGGATGGTGTGCAGGAAGGCGACGCGGTCGTGGGCGGAGACAATGCCTTCGCTGGCGCCCTGCGCCGCGTGCGCCGCATGTACCTGGTCGATCTTGGCGTGATAGCCCTCCTCATAGGCACGCAGCGTGTCGCCGAAGTTGTGCGCCACGGCCAAGCTGGAGAATTCCACCAGCGAGGCGTGGCCGTCATCGCGCACATAGGCATGGATGAGCGGGGTGCGCAAGGCGGTTTCGATGTGGCCGTCATGATCGAGATCGCCCTGCTGCTGGCGCGGCCAGGGCGCCAGCTGCTCCAGGGCCGCCTCGAGCTTGAGCAGGTTGTTCCAGATGGCGCGGCGCAGGTGGGGCAGGTAGAGGCCGCCGAACAGGCCGTGCCAGTATGCATCGTTGGCTTGGGCGCGGTGCAGGTACTCCTGCAGTTCCGGGCTGCGCTGTTCGGGCGGCAGCGCGGCGAGGCGTCGCGAGGCGCCGAGCATGCGCTTGTGCATCCAGTTGGCTTCGGTGTAGCGCGACATGAAGTTGCGCCAGATGCCGCCGCGCAGGAAGGGCTTGTGCAATTCGAAGCGGCCGGCGGCCTTTTCCTGTTCGAGCAGGGCATGGTAGGTTGCGGCGCGTTCCGCCGGCAGCGTCCATTCGTTCATTTCGATGTAGGACGTGGTCGGCAGGTAGACGATGCCGCGCGTCTTTTCGCGGGCATGGTAGTCGGCATAGGTTTCGGTGCGGATCAGCGGCGACGCCAGCACTCCCTCGACGAACTGTGTCAGCCAGCCTTTCTCGAACACCCACTCATAGGTCTCGGGCCAGATGCCGAACTTTTCGATGTCGTCGAAGTAGATCGCCGCGCGGCGCCCCTGGCGCGCCAGGTCTTCGAGCCAGGCCACGGTCTCGCCCGCCGGCGAAAACGGCAGGCGGTAGCGTGCCGCTTCTGAAATCGGGAACAGGTCGAGGCGGCGACCGTCCTCGTCGGTGGAGAAAAAGCTGTCGAGGCGATCCTGGCTCTCGCCGGCGCAGAGGAAGTGGTAGTCATCTACCGCCACGTAGCGGATGCCGGTGGCGACCAGCGCGGTGACCACGGAGGACTCCCAGACTCGTTCGGTCAGCCAGGCGCCCGAAGGACGCATGCCGAAGCGGCGCTCGATCTTGTCCGACAGCGTGGCGATCTGCGTCACCCGGTCGCGGTGCGGAATCGCCGCCAGTACCGGTTCGCAGTCGCCGGAGCCGAACCACTCGACTTGCCCGCGGCGGGTCATCGCGGTGAGGCGGGCCATGTCGTCGGGAAAGCGCTCGAACAGCACATCCAGCAGCCAGCCGGAAAAGTGCACGCTGAAGCGGAACTCGGGATAGCGTTCCATGACGCGCAGGAACATGCCGTAGCTGCGGATATGGGCGTCGTCGATGACGGCCGGGAAATTGCCGACGGGCTGGTGGGCGTGAACCCCGAACAGGAGGCTGATGGTCATGAGTCGTCTTAGTTGGAAGCTACGGAAACGCGACGCATGGAACCGCCTTCCGCGGTGGCCGATCCGGCGCAAATGGGGGTGTCGAGCTGGGCCGGGGGTTCCAGTTGCAGCAAGCGGTAGAGGCGGACCAGATTGCGCCGGTACAGGCTGTCGAAGCTGGCGACCGCGGCCGACGGGTTGTAGTCGCCGAACCACCAGAACCAGTCGGAGCTTTCGCAGATCGCCAGTTGCGCGTTGACCGCGGCAACCTGCGCGGCATCGAGGCGGCCGCTGGCGAGCACCCGGTCGCAGCTCTGCTTGGCTTCGCACAGCAGATCCCAGCCGCGGTTCTTGGCCTCGTCGCCGATCCAGGTCGATAGCGTGCCATACACCCAGCTGCCCGCGGTCAGGCGCGGCAGGACGGTGGCGGCGGGAGGGCTCGGCCGCGCCAGCAGTTCGGCATAGGTCGTGGTGCGGATTCGGGGATGCCCGGCGAGCAGGCCGTAGAGGTCTTCGAAAAAATAGTAGCCGTTGTAGGGATAGTGCTCCCAGGCATTTTCACCATCGAGAATGATGCTGACCACCGGCGTCTCGTTTTCCGCGGCGGCATCGAGGATGGCCTCCAGTTGCAGGACAAGGTGCTGGGCGGCGTCGCGGCCGTGCCATTTGGCATAGTCGAAGCCGATCAGGTCGGAGAGCCGCTCATCGCGGAAAAACAGCGTCAGGCCGGGCGCCTTCTCCAGTTGCCAGGGATGGTAGGCCGCATGCGGAGCTGCCAGTTTGCTGGCCGCAAGGCTGTTGTTCAGCACCCCTTCGCCGCTGGCGATCCAGCGGCAGCCGGCGGCGGCCAGATGTTTGACGAAATCCTCGGAGACCGCGCCTTCGGCGGGCCACATGCCGACCGGCGGCGCGCCGAAACGTCGGGCGTGGCTGGTTCGTGCCGCGTCGATGTGGGCGATGACGCGGCTGCGCCCGCCGGGATAGGCCGCGCTGAAGGGCAGTGGCGCCTCGGGCAGGCTTTCACGCGCGACGCGGAAGTCGAGCAGCAGCGGCGACAGCGGATGCGTCTGCGGCGTCGATGACAGCTCGACCTGGCCGCGTGCGGCAAGCGCCCGCCAGCGCGGAATCAGCCCCGTCATCAGTTCCCCGATGCTTGCCAGCAGGCCTTGCCGGTCGCCCGCGTCATAGCCCTCGCCCTGGCTCATCAGCGTGGCCAGCAACGGGTTGCGCCGGCGTTCGGTCTCGCCGGTCCAGGCCAGGTGGTACCAGGTCACCAGGTCGGAGAAGTAGGCGCCGGAAAGGTAGCTGCTGGCCGTCTGGCCGTCATCGGTCAGCACCTGGTAGAGGTCGTGCAGTCGCTGGTAGTGGGGGAAGGGCGCCAGCATGGTGGCGTGATTGCTGCGGAAACAGGTCGCCAGCAGCAGGCTCCGATCCGCTTCGCTGATGCGATCCAGATCGGGGGTGGCCAATATGCGCAGCAGCGGATCGCGGAATTGGCCGCTGGCAAATTGCCGTGCGTAATCCTCGATCTGATCCAGCAGCACCGGCACGAAATTCACCACACAACGGATCTGCGGATGGCGCTCGAGATGCGCCGCCATGTCGACGTAGTCCTTCATGGCATGCAGGTAGACCCAGGGCAGGACGAACTCGCCCGGCGCCGTATCACCATCCGCAGCGGCGAGGAGAGCGTACTTTGCTCGACCGCCCTGCTGCGCAGGGGCTTCATCAGCGCCGAGTTTTTCGGCAGCACCGTGGTCGCGATAGTCCGGCTGGTGCATGTGCCAGAGAAACACCAGGTCGAGGGTTTTCATTTCTGGAGCCTCATCTTCCCTACCGGATATGGTGCATCTTCTGGCCGAGCATTTCCGGTGTTACCAGAGTGATGCCGTTTTCACTGACATGGAAGCGCTTGCGGTCGGCCTCGACGTCGTAGCCGATGACCATGCCCTCGGGAACGCGGCAATGCTTGTCCATCACTACGCGCCGCAGCCTGGCGTCGCGACAGATGTGCACGTCGGGCAGGATCACCGATTCCTCGATCGAGGCGTAGCTATGCACATGCACGCGTGAGAACAGCAGGGATTTGCGCACCACGGCGCCGCTGATGATGTCGCCGCCCGATACGAGGGAGTCGACCGCCATGCCGCGCCGCCCCTCATCGTCGAAGACGAACTTGGCCGGTGGCAATTGTTCCTGATGCGTCCAGATCGGCCAGTCGTCGTCGTAGAGGTTGAGTTCGGGCGTGACCTTGGTCAGCTCCATGTTGGCTTCCCAGTAGGCGTCGATGGTGCCGGCGTCGCGCCAGTAGGGGACCCCGCTACTGTCCATGCCGACGCAGGAGTGCGCAAAGTTGTGTGCAAACGCCCGATAGCGCTCGACACAATGCGGAATCACATCCTTGCCGAAGTCGTGCGACGAGCGGGGATCGTCGTGGTCCCGGATCAGCTGCTCATAGAGGAAGTCGGCATTGAAGACATACACCCCCATGCTGGCCAGCGCCCGGTCAGGCCGGCCCGGCATCGGCGGCGGGTTCGCCGGCTTTTCGACGAAGGCTGAAATGCGCTGGTTGTCGCCGACGTGCATGACGCCGAAGGCGCTCGCCTCGGCCAGGGGCACATCGATGCAGGCCACGCTGAAATCGGCCTGGCGATGAACGTGTTCGGACAGCATGCGGCTGTAGTCCATCTTGTAGACATGATCGCCGGAAAGCACCAGCACGTATTTGGGCCGGTTGCGCCGGATCAGCGCGAGGTTCTGGAACACCGCATCTGCCGTGCCCTGGTACCAGTCTTCGCTGACCTGTTGTTGCGCCGGCAGGATGTCGATGAACTCGTGGAAGCGGCCGTCGAGGAAGCTCCAGCCGCGCTGCAGGTGCTGGATCAGGCTCTGCGCCTTGTACTGCGTGGCGACGCCGATGCGGCGGAT
>JAUXUK010000074.1 GCA_030680805.1 Sulfuritalea sp.
CGGTCATGCGCTTGGCCGTCATCGGCACGTAGCGCAGCAGCACGCCGGCATGGATGGTGAAGTAGTCCACGCCCTGTTCCGCCTGCTCGATCAGGGTGTCGCGGAAGATTTCCCAGGTCAGGTCCTCGGCACGGCCATTGACCTTTTCCAGCGCCTGGTAGATCGGCACCGTGCCGATCGCGACCGGGGAATTCCTCACGATCCATTCCCGCGTTTCGTGGATGTTCTTGCCGGTCGACAGATCCATCACGGTGTCGCCACCCCAGCGGATGGCCCAGGTCATCTTGTCGACCTCGTCCTGGATGGTTGAGGCCAGCGGCGAGTTGCCGATGTTGCAGTTGATCTTGGTGAGGAAGTTGCGGCCGATGATCATCGGCTCGGACTCCGAATGGTTGATGTTGTTGGGAATGATCGCGCGGCCGCGGGCGATTTCGTCGCGGACGAATTCCGCCGTGATGACCCTGGGCGTGGCGGCACCGAAATTGTGGCCGGGGTGTTGGGTGCGCAGCAGTTCGTCGAGGCCTTCGAGCTTCTGGTTCTCGCGGATGGCGACGAATTCCATCTCCGGCGTGATGATGCCCTTGCGCGCGTAGTGCATCTGCGTCACGTTGGCGCCGGGTTTGGCGCGGCGCGGCCGACGGCCGAGGTCGAAGCGCAGCTCCGCGAGTTCCGCGTCGGCCAGGCGCTGCTGGCCATAGTTCGATGACAGGCCGGGAAGCTCGTCGGTATCGTTGCGCTCGGCAATCCATTGCGCGCGCAGGCCCGGCAGGCCCTTGCGGATGTCGATGGCGGCGGCCGGGTCGGTATAGGGGCCGGAGCAGTCATACACGGTGACCGGCGGGTTGGGAATGTCGCCGGTCGGGCTCTGGGCGATTTCGCGCATCGGCACCCGCAGGTCCGGGCGGCTGCCGGTGACGTAGACCTTGCGCGAGTTGGGCAAGGGGGCGATGGCGGCAGCGTCGACGTGGGCATCGGCGGCAATGAACTTCTCGTTGGCATTCATGGGGCAAACTCGATTCTGGTGGAGGCGGGGCAGGGGTCTGAAAGTACTGGAAAGGCTGGGCGAATGCAACCCGCGGAGTTGAAAGGGCTCTTGGCGATGGACTTGGGGCAAATTCGCGGTACGCTTTGCAACTGATTCGAGTTAAAGTATTGCAATTCAGGGCCGTAACACAAGAAAACTAGAAATAGGATAAAGGGAAGCCCATGTCCGTATTCCGCATGCCGCAGGTTATTGCCACCACCGTGGCCGCAGCCGCATTCATTCTGATGGCGAATCTTCCCGCCCGAGCCGCCAGTTGGCAAGCCGTCATTGTCGGGCAGAACGAGACCATCGAAATCGACAAGGAGCGCATCGCCCGCGGTGCCGGCGGCACCACCGGCTGGAGCCGCATCATTCTTGGACGTTCGGTCAATGATCCGGGCGGCGTGTACAACGAGATCCATGCGCAGAATCTTTACGATTGCGCTGGCCGCCGTTTCACGACGCTGCGGCGCGCCTATTTCAACGGTGACACCCTGGTTCGCGAGGAGTCGGTGTCGCGTCAGCGCGCCAACAAGATACAGATTGGCAGCATCGATGAGCGCCTGCTCAACGAAGCCTGCGGCGCTCATGCGGGCGTCGAAGAGCCCGGTTTCGCCGAGTCCGTCGGCAGGGCGCTGCAAGGTCTGCTGGATCCTGAACGGCCGACTGCCATGCATGCCGACATGCGCACGCCGGCCGACGGCACGAAGGGACGCATCGCACCCGTTGCCGATACCACTATCAAGCCGGTGGCGGCGGCGGCGACTGCTGCGTCAGCGGCACCCGCCACGGTGGCACCGACACCTTCCGGCGAAAAGCCGCGACACATCCTGCTGCCGCCGATTGACAAGGCGGCGGCCGATCAGGCGGCGGCCGGTGCCGGGCTGAAAGCCCCGGCGCCCGCTGCGGCAACGGGCGCCGCGCCCACGCCGGGGGCCAAGCCCGAGATCAAATCGGTCGCAGCCGCGGCTTCCCAGGCGGCTGCGGCGCAGCCGGAAACCGCCAGCGAAAAGCGGCTGCGCGAACTGCAATACGCCACCAGCGGTCCGCGCAAGACGGTCGCCAGGAAGAAGCCTGCGCCTGCCGCGCCAGCGCCGCAGGCGGAAAACCCCGCGGCGCACATGCACGTGCATTGGGCCTACGAAGGGGCGGGCGCACCCGCCAACTGGGGCAAATTGCGCAACGAATATGCGACCTGCGGCACGGGCCAGCGCCAATCGCCGATCGACATCCGCGAGGGCATCAAGGTCAACCTCGAAACCATCCGCTTCGACTACAAGCCGACGCAGTTCCGCATCGTCGACAACGGTCATACGCTGCAGGTCACTGTTGGCGAGGGCATGGCGATGCACGTCATGGGCAAGCGCTATGAGCTGATCCAGTTCCATTTCCATCGCCCGGCGGAAGAGCGCGTGAATGGCAAGCTTTACGACATGGTGGTGCATCTGGTGCACAAGAACGACGAAGGGCAGCTGGCCGTGATCGCCGTGCTGCTGGAGAAAGGCGCCGAGCATCCGCTGATCCAGACCTTGTGGAACAACATGCCGCTGGAACGGGAGATGGAAGTCACTCCGGCGGAACCGATCGACCTCATGAAGCTGCTGCCGGAAATCCGCAGCTACTGGACCTACATGGGCTCGCTGACCACGCCGCCCTGTACCGAAGGCGTGTTGTGGATGGTGATGAAGCAGCCGCTGCAGGTTTCCCCCGACCAGATCGCGATCTTCTCGCGGCTCTATCGCAACAACGCGCGGCCGGTGCAGCCCGCGAACGGGCGCCTGATCAAGGAATCGCGCTAGGCGCCGTATCGCCAGCGCCGACTATTGAGGCCGCGCCCTTAACAAACATGCCGGGACTCGCCCCGGCGGGCGAGATACTTTCTTGCTGCGCGGCAAGAAAGTACCCAAAGAAACGCGCCCCGCCGCCCCGGCCCTGCGGGCGGAGGGCTCGCCGGAGTCT
>JAUXUK010000078.1 GCA_030680805.1 Sulfuritalea sp.
CAAGATCGGCAACAACCTCGGCCTGCCCGGTCCGGCGCTGGAAAACACGCTGGAAGGACTGGAAGAGGACGTCCTCGAAGACACCGGCGCCGCCGTCAAATATCCGCTCGATGTCAAGGGCGCCGAAGTGCTGCTGGTCACGCCCTCGGCCGACTTCTTCGCCGAGCCGCACGTCGATAGCCTGATCGGCTACGGCAAGGTGTTCCACGCCGCCGGCATCTCCTGGACGTTGTCGTCGAAGGCCTCGGAAGCCGGCAACTTCGGCATGTTCATCGGCAGCTACGAGCAGATGCAGAAGATCGCCATGCGCGTGCGCGAAGCCGCGCTGGAACTCGGCGTCAAGCGCATCGTGGTCGGCGAATGCGGCCACGCCTGGCGCGTCGCCTACGCCTTCTGGAATACGCTGACCGGCATCGGCGCCGGCGCCGACGATACCTTTGCGAACCAGGTGCAGAAGCAGCTCGACCCGAACTACAAGCAGCCCTCGCACATCTGCGAAGTGACCTGGGACCTGATCCAGGCCGGCCGCCTGAAGTTCAACAAGGAAGCCAACGATCACCGCATCATCACCTTCCACGATTCCTGCAACGTCGCCCGCGGCTCGCGCATGGGCGATTACGCCGGCGGCCAGTTCGAGATTCCGCGCAACATCATCCGCGCCGTGGCCAACCATTACGTCGACATGGCGCCCGATACCACGCATGAAAAGACCTTCTGCTGCGGCGGTGGCGGCGGCCTGCTGACCGACGAGCTGCTCGACCTGCGCGTCAAGGGCGCCCTGCCGCGCATGGAAGCGCTGAACCGCATCGTGCAGGACAACGGCGTCAATTTCATGGCCACCATCTGCGCCATTTGCAAGGCCCAATTCACCAAGGTGCTGCCCTACTACGGCTTCAAGATGAGCATGGTCGGCGGCGTGCATCAACTGGTCAGTACCGCGATCGTGCTGGGTCAAGAACAATGAAAACCGAAATGCAGCCACAGAGGACACAGAGAAGTGCAAAAGCAAG
>JAUXUK010000081.1 GCA_030680805.1 Sulfuritalea sp.
CAAGTTCCTGGGGCCGGCCATGCAGCACATGATGGGCACCTACGTGGAACAGAGCCAGAAGATGTTCCAGCAGATGCAGGACACCATGCAGGAACAGACGCGCAAGATATTCCCTGGCATCTACGTCAAGCCGGAAGAAAAAGCCGAGAAGAAGTGACGCAACGCAAGGCCAAGGCGCCGACCGTCGGCTTCGTGTCGCTGGGGTGCCCGAAGGCGGCGTCCGACGCGGAACAGATCCTCACCCGGCTGCGCGCCGAGGGTTACGAAATCTCCGGCAGCTACGCCGGCGCCGATCTGGTGGTGGTCAACACCTGCGGCTTCATCGATGCGGCCGTCGAGGAATCGCTCGACGCCATCGGCGAGGCCCTCGCCGAGAACGGCAAAGTCATCGTTACCGGCTGTCTCGGCGCCAAGAAGGATGCGGCGGGAAACGACATCGTGCGCGCCGCGCATCCCAAGGTGCTGGCCGTCACCGGGCCGCATGCCACGCAGGAAGTCATGGCGGCGGTGCATCAGCATCTGCCCCCCTTGCATGATCCCTTCGTCGATCTGGTGCCGCCGCAGGGCATACGCCTGACGCCGGACCACTACGCCTACCTCAAGATTTCAGAAGGCTGCAACCACCGCTGCAGCTTCTGCATCATTCCCTCGCTGCGCGGCGACCTGGTGTCGCGGCCGATCGGCGAGGTGCTGCGCGAAGCCGAAGTGCTGCGCGATGCCGGTGTCAAGGAACTGCTGGTGATCTCGCAGGACACCAGCGCCTATGGCGTCGACGTCAAATACCGCACCGGCTTTTGGGGCGGCAAGCCGGTCAAGACGCGGCTCTTTGAGTTGTGTAGCGAACTCGGCAAGCTCGGCCTGTGGGTGCGCCTGCACTACGTCTATCCCTATCCCAGCGTCGATGACCTGATCCCGCTGATGGCCGAAGGAAAAATCCTGCCGTATCTCGACGTGCCCTTCCAGCATGCCAGCCAGCGCATCCTCAAGCTGATGAAGCGGCCCGCCTCGGCCGAGAAGGTGCTCGATCGCATCGCCGCCTGGCGCAGGGAAGTGCCCGATCTGACCATCCGCAGCACCTTCATCACCGGCTTTCCCGGCGAAACCGAAACCGAATTCAACGAATTGCTTGACTTCCTCGACGAAGCGCAACTCGACCGCGTCGGCGCCTTTTCCTATTCGCCCGTGGAAGGCGCCAGTGCCAATGAACTGCCGGGTGCCCTGCCGGAGGGACTGCGCGAAGAGCGCAAGGGGCGCCTGCTGCGCCATCAGGAGGACATTTCGACGCAGCGGCTCGAAAGGAAGATCGGCCGGCGCATCCAGGTGCTGGTCGACGACATCGATGAAGACGGTGCCATCGCCCGATCGGCAGGCGACGCGCCGGATGTCGATGGCCTGGTCTACATTTCCGACGGCCACGACCTGGAAATCGGCGAGTTTGCCGAAGTCAATGTCATCGACTGCGATGTGCATGATCTTTATGCCCAATTGAGCGCGTCGGTCGCCGTGTCGTGAGCGCCGACTTTTTCGATCACCTGCGCGCCATTGTCGGCGCGTCCCGGGTGCTCATCGAGGCACCTGACACTGCACCGTATTGCACGGACTGGCGCGGGCGCTACACGGGCAGCGCGCGTTGCGTGGTGCTTCCGGGCACTACGGAGGAAGTTGCCGCCGTGGTGCGTACCTGCGCCGCGACCGGCATCGCCATCGTGCCCCAGGGTGGCAATACCGGGCTGTGCGGCGGCGCAACGCCGCTGGGTGGCGAGGTGTTGATTGCACTGACGCGCATGAACCGCATCCGCGGCATCGATGCCGACAACAATTCGATCACCGTCGAGGCCGGCTGCACGCTGCATGCGGTGCAGGAAGCGGCGAAGGCTGTGGATCGCCTGTTCCCGTTGTCACTCGCCGCAGAAGGCAGCGCCACCATCGGCGGCAATCTCGCGACCAATGCCGGCGGCGTGCAGGTGCTGCGCTATGGCAATGCCCGCGAACTGACGCTGGGCCTTGAAGTGGTGCTGGCCGACGGCCGCATCTGGAATGGTTTGCGCGCCTTGCGCAAGGACAACACCGGCTACGACTTGAAGCACCTCTTCATCGGCGCCGAAGGCACGCTGGGACTGATCACCGCAGCCACGCTGAAGCTCTTCCCACGGCCGCGCGTGCACGCCACTGCGTGGGTGGCCGTACCCGATCCGGCGGCGGCGGTCAGCCTGCTCGGGCGCCTGCGCGATGCCGCCGGCGACAACGTGACGGCTTTCGAGATTGTCGGTCGCCCGGCGCTCGAGCTCGTCCTCAGGCATATTCCGAATGCGCGCGATCCGCTCGCCGGCAAGCCGGCCTGGCAGGTGCTGATCGAACTCAGCGGATCGAGTGACATGCGCGATGACTTGTCCGCAACCCTCGAGCAGGCGCTGCAGCATGCCGCGGCAGACGGCGTGGTCGACGATGCCGCGCTGGCCGCCAGCGAAGCCCAGACCGCCGCGCTGTGGGCCTTGCGCGAAAACGTCTCGGAGGCGCAGAAGATCGAGGGCGTGTCGATCAAGCACGACATCGCGGTGCCCGTGTCGCGCATTGCCGAGTTCATTACCCGCGCCGATGCGGCCTTGCAGGGGGCCTTTGCCGAGGTACGCATCGTCTGTTTCGGCCATATCGGTGATGGCAACCTGCACTACAACCAGTCGAAGTCGGATGCCCAGTCGAACAGCGAATTCATCGCGCAGACCGGGGCGGTCAACCGCCTTGTGCATGACCTGGTGCATGAACTCGGCGGCTCGATTTCCGCCGAGCATGGCCTGGGACAGTTGAAGCGGGAGGAAGTGCTGCGCTACAAGAGCGGGACCGAGATGGACATGATGCGCGCGGTCAAACAGGCACTCGATCCGCATGGTTTGATGAATCCGGGTAAACTGCTGTAGAAAGTCGGTGCGGGGGGCTTTACATGCAGACCCCGCCTCCCTATAATGCGCGCTCTCTTGTGGGGGTATAGCTCAGCTGGGAGAGCGCTTGCATGGCATGCAAGAGGTCCGCGGTTCGATCCCGCGTACCTCCACCAAGTAACAGTATTGACCCTATCGTCTAGAGGCCTAGGACAATACCC
>JAUXUK010000004.1 GCA_030680805.1 Sulfuritalea sp.
CCCCATAGCGCTTCACTCTGCTCCACCTGCATCGCCAGATCTCCGCGGTTTCCTCCCTTGGGGCTTGTGCGACGCCTGCCTCCACCTTTGTCGGTTCCCGCACGTCATCACGCTAAGGCAGGCATCCCACAACCCTTAACAAAAGTCGGCGCTTGCCGGCCCGCGAAGCGGCATCCCCGGCAGACAGAGTCCGATACGGCGACTTCACCCCCGCTTGCGCGTAAGATGTCGCCCTTTTCCGCGATTGCCGCTCCTGGCGCTCACGGAACCCCTGCCGAGAAACCGCCATGTCCGACGCCCTCCTGCCCCTGCTTGCCGCCGCACTCAATGCGCGCGCGGAGCTCCTACCGCGCCTGCACGCCGAGCAGACAGACGCCTATCGCCTGTTCCACGGCAGCGTCGAGGGCCATCCCGGCCTGACCATCGACCGCTACGGCGACCTGCTCTTGGTGCAGTGTTTTCACAGCCCGCTGCCGCCGGAGACGTTGGCCGCGCTGACGAACTTCTATGTCGCCCTGCTGCCGGACTTGGCGGTGGTCTACAACGATCGCAGCCACGCCAATTCGCGCATCGGCAATCCGCTGCCGCCGGAGCAGCTCGAAGCCGCGATGACGCCGCGCGAAGTTCATGAGATGGGCGTCACCTACCGCGTCGCCGGGCGCCATGCCGGGCAGGACCCGTGGCTGTTCCTCGACCTGCGCGCGGCGCGGCGGCGGGTGATGCAGGAGGCTCCGGGCAAGTCGCTGCTGAACCTGTTCGCCTACACCTGCGGCGTCGGCATTGCGGCGGCCAAGGCCGACGCGCGCTTCGTGGTCAATGTCGATTTCGCCGATTCGAGCATTTCGGTCGGCAAGGAAAATGCGCGCCTGAACGACTTGCCGGTGCGCCCGCGCTTCGTCAAGTGCGATGCCTTCGCCGCCATGCGCCAGTATGCCGGCATCGGCCAGCCCGAGCGGGTGCGCGGCAAGCGCATGCCGCCTTTTCCGAAACTCGACGCGCAGACCTTCGACCTGGTGTTCCTCGATCCGCCGCGCTACGCCAAGAGCCCCTTCGGCGTGGTCGACCTGGTGAATGACTACGCCTCCGTGTTCAAGCCGGCGCTGCTGTGCGTGGCCGACGGTGGCACGCTGATCTGCACCAACAACGTGGCCGATGTGCAGCGCGATGCCTGGCTCGACCAGTTGCAGCGCAGCGCCGCCAAGGCCGGCCGGCCGGTCCGTGAAATGGAATGGATCATGCCGGAGGCCGACTTTCCGAGTTCCGACGGCCAGCCGCCCTTGAAGATCGCCCTGCTGCGAATCTAGGATCAGGCAGGTCGCAATGCATTTGAAGCAAGACACCACGACAACGGTCTTCGACGTCACCGAGGAAGATTTCGACGCAGCCGTCGTAGCCCGCTCGCAGCAGACACCGGTGCTGGTCGACATCGGCGCCGACTGGTGCGCGCCCTGCCGCGTGCTGAGCCCATTGCTGGAACGCCTGACGCGCAGCTACGACGGCGCCTTCCTGCTGGCGAACGTCGATGCCGACGAGAACATGCGCATCGCCGGACGGCACAAGGTGCGCGGCTTTCCGACCGTGATCGCGTACAGCCACGGCGTCGAAATCGATCGCTTCCACAGCGCCCAGACCGAGGGTTTCCTGCGCAAATTCATCGATGGCGTCATCGAACGCCACGGCTCGGGCGAATAGGCCTCACACCCCGGTGACGCGGATCAGTATTCGCCGATCACCTTGTCCAGCGCAGGTTTTATCTTGGCGCGATCTGCCGGGCTCAAGATGCCCACGGCTTGTTTGAGGCGGGCGGCGTCGATGGCGAAGATCTCGTCGGTGGACAGTACGAACAGCCCCTGACCCGGAACTTCGACCAGCGGCGCCATGATTTCGACCTGAACTGCGTCGGCGCGCAGTGGAATCACGACCGTGGCACCGGTTCTGCTAGTGATGTGGTCGTTCTGAACTGCGACGAGATAGGGAATCTCGACCTTCTTCGTGCCCGGATTTGGGTAGATGTGGAACTGCGCCAACTCAGATCCGCTCGAATTCGGCGCCGGCCAGCCCGGTAGCGGCAATGTCCCGCCCATGGGCGGCTAGCGCCTCGGCATTGCGCTCGGCCCAGGCGCGGTTCTCCAGTTCGTCGAGCATCCGGGCAAACAACTGCTCGGCCTGCGCCGAGAAATTGACTTGCTGCTTGTAGGGTTCGAGGCGATCCAGCAGATCCTGATTGATCGACAGGGATAGCCGACCTTTCCTGGCGGCGGGGTCGTAATGGGTTTGCATCGGGCGCCTCCTGCAGTCGATTGATACGCATGATCATACGTATTTATGTGTGCAACTGTCAATGACTCAGGTGCTGCAGAGCGGGCAACTGCCTGTCAGGCTTAATAATTTCGGGCTTTTTGGCCCGAATTCAGGGATAATGCGCGGTTCTCCGGTCGATTCAGCACCAATACAGAACCCCGGGCCCGCCTTTCCCTCGAAATTTCCTGCACCACGCAGGCACGCCATGACCACCTCCCCAGAAAATATCCCCACCGGGTTTGATACCCTCGGGCTTGCCCAGCCATTGCTCAAGGCCCTCGCCGACGTCGGCTACGAAACCCCCTCGCCGATCCAGGCCGAATGCATTCCGATACTGCTGGCCGGCCACGACCTGCTCGGCGAAGCGCAGACCGGCACCGGCAAGACCGCCGCCTTCGCCCTGCCGCTGCTGCAGAAAATCGACCTCAAGCGCGCCGTGCCGCAGGCCCTGATCCTGACGCCGACGCGCGAGCTGGCTATCCAGGTCGCCGAAGCGCTGCAGAAATACGCCCACCACATGCCCGGCTTCCACGTCCTGCCGATCTACGGCGGGCAGAGCATGGTGGTGCAGCTGCGCGCGCTGTCGCGCGGCACCCACGTCATCGTCGGCACCCCCGGTCGCGTCATGGACCACCTGGAACGCAAGAGCTTGGTGCTCAACAACCTGCAGACGCTGGTGCTGGACGAAGCCGACGAGATGCTGCGCATGGGCTTCATCGACGACGTCAAGTGGATCCTCGAACACACGCCCGCCGAGCGCCAGACCGCGCTGTTCTCGGCCACCATGCCGGACGTGATCCGCCGCGTGGCGCATCAGCACCTGCGCGAGCCGCGCGAAGTGAAGATCCGCTCGGCCACCTCCACCGTGGTCACCACCAGCCAGTCCTACTGCCAGACCCATACCGGGCAGAAGCTGGAGGCGCTGACGCGCATCCTCGAAGTCGAGGACGACTTCGACGCCGCCATCATTTTCGTGCGCACCAAGACCGCCACCGTCGAACTCGCCGACAAGCTGGAAGCGCGCGGCTATTCGGTCGCGGCGCTCAACGGCGACCTGACGCAGGGCCTGCGCGAGCAGGTGATCGAACGCCTCAAGGCCGGCACCATCGACATTGTGGTCGCCACCGACGTCGCCGCGCGCGGCCTCGACGTGGCGCGTGTCAGTCACGTCATCAACTACGACGTGCCCTACGACACCGAGGCCTACGTGCATCGCATCGGCCGCACCGGCCGTGCCGGCCGCACCGGCCGCGCCATCCTGTTCCTGGCGCCGCGCGAGATGTACATGCTGAAGCTGATCGAGCGCGCCACCAAGCAGAAGATCACCGCGCTGACCATGCCGACGCCGGGCGAAGTGGCCAATCGCCGCGTCGCCCAGTTCACCCAGCAGATCGTCGACATCATCAAGACGGAAAAGCTGGATTTCTTCTTCGACGTGGTACGTCGCATGGAAGGCGAGCAGGACATCGCGGCGCGCGAGATCGCCGCCGCACTGGCCTGGCTGGCGACGCGCGAGCGTCCGCTGCAGATGCCGGGCGCCAACGATCACGCGCCGCGCGACCTTGCCGCGATTCCAAACGCCGTTGCCGTCCCGCGAAGCGGAAGCCCAGGCACGCAGAGCGAGCCAGCGCCGAGTTTTGTCCGTGACACCGAACGCAAACCCGCGAGAGCCAGCACCAAGCCGCCCGAAAGCCATCCGGACGCCGAACCGCGCCGCGAGCGCCCGGTCAAGGAGGGCCGCAGCGACACGCCGGTCAAGCAGCGCAGTTTCGCCGACGGCGCCACGATGCAGCGCTACCGCATCGAGATCGGCCGCAATCAGGGCGTGCTGCCGAAGGAAATCGTCGGCGCCATCGCCAACGAAGCCGGTATCGCCGGCAAGGACATCGGCCAAATCAACCTGTTCGAGGACTACAGTTCGGTGGAACTGCCGGCCAATCTGTCGGACGACCTGATGGACATCCTTCGCCGCATCCGCGTGCGCCAGTTCGCGCTCAAGACGCGCGTCATGGAGCCGGGCGAGTTCGTCGACACCCGCCCGCCGCGCCGCGCCCCGCCGGCTCGCGACAGCAAGAAGCCGGACTGGAAGAAACCCGCCGGCGCCAAGCCGGAATGGAAGAAGCGGACCTAGAATACACTCGGGTTCGTCATACCGGCGCAGGCCGGTATCCAGAGGCAAACCACTGGATTCCGGGTCAAGCCCGGAATGACGGATCTCATGATCAAGGCGCGCCCCAGACGCTTTGATCCATAACGCACAAGGAGGCGCTCATGCCCATCTACAGCCTCGGCGACCGCGAGCCCGTCTTCGGGCGTGATGCCTGGGTCGCCCCCAATGCGACCGTCATTGGCGACGTGCGCCTCGGCGACAACGCCAGCATCTGGTGGAACGCCGTGGTGCGCGGCGACAACGACACCATCCGCATCGGCGCCAACAGCAACATCCAGGACGGCTCGGTGCTGCACGTGGATGCAGGCGTGCCGCTCACCATCGGCGCCAATGTGACCGTCGGCCACCTCGTTATGCTGCACGGCTGCACCATCGGCGACGAATCGCTGATCGGCATCAAGTCGGTCATTCTCAACAAGGCCGTGATCGGCCGCCACTGCATCATCGGTGCCAATTCGTTGATTGCCGAAGGCAAGGTGATTCCCGATCGTTCGCTGGTGATGGGCTCGCCGGGCAAGGTGGTGCGCCAGTTGACGGACGAAGAGGTGGCGCTTCTGCGTTACGCAGCGCAAGGCTACGTGGAAAACGCCCGGCGCTACCGGGCGGAACTGAAGCAGGAAGACTGATTCAGCGCGGCGCGGCCGCCGGCTTGGCAAGAGCCTTTGCCGCCGAGCCGACAGCCGGCTGAGGTGCCGGGGTCGCCGCCGACGAAGGCGCCAGCAGCATCTTCTGCGGCACCTGGACGAAAATCTCGCCGTCCTTGATCATTCCAAGTTCATAACGGGCGCGCTCTTCGATGGCTTCGTAGCCCGACTTGAGGTCGCGCACCTCGGCGTCCAGCCCGGCATTGCGCTGTTCCAGCTTCTGATTGACCTCGCGCTGCGCCTGCAACTGGTTGTCGTAGTCCCAGACGCGGAGCCAGCCGCCCTTGCCCAGCCACAAGGGATACTGCAGCAGGGCGATGAGGACGACCAGCACCAGCGTCGGCCAGTTCATTGCGCGAGGGTGTGGCAGCGACTACTTCCTGATGTTGTAGAAGGCGTCGAGGCCCGGGTAGGACGCGGTATCGCCGAGATCTTCCTCGATGCGCAACAACTGGTTGTACTTGGCGATGCGATCCGAACGCGACAAGGAGCCGGTCTTGATCTGGCCCGCGTTGAGGCCCACCGCAATGTCGGCAATGGTCGAGTCCTCTGTCTCGCCCGAGCGATGCGAGATCACCGACGTGTAGCCGGCGCGCTTGGCCATTTCCACCGCGGCGAAAGTTTCGGTCAGGGTGCCGATCTGGTTGATCTTGATCAGGATCGAGTTGGCGATGCCCTGCTGGATGCCCTGCTTGAGAATCTTCGGGTTGGTGACGAAAATATCGTCGCCGACAATCTGCACTTTCTTGCCCAGCCGGTCGGTCAGCAGCTTCCAGCCCGGCCAGTCGGCCTCGCTCATGCCGTCTTCGATGCTGATGATCGGATAGCGATCGGCCAGCGTGGCGAGGTAGTCGGTAAAGGCTTCGGACGTCAGCTCCAGTTTCTCGGAGGCCAGGATGTAGCGGCCGTCCTTGTAGAACTCGGAAGCGGCGCAGTCCAGCCCCAGCACCACGTCCTGGCCCGGCGTGTAGCCGGCCATTTCGATCGCCTTGAGGATCAGTTCGATGGCTTCGTCGTTACCCGACACATTCGGCGCAAAACCGCCTTCATCGCCCACGGTGGTCGGGTAGCCCTTCTTGTCCACCAGTTTCTTGAGATTGTGGAAGACCTCGGCGCCGCAGCGCAGCGCCTCGCGGAAACTGCTGGCCCCGACCGGCAGGATCATGAATTCCTGGATGTCGAGGTTGTTGTTGGCGTGCGCGCCACCGTTGATCACGTTCATCATCGGCACCGGCATCTGCATCGGGCCCGAACCGCCGAAGTAGCGATACAACGGCAGGCCGGCCTCTTCGGCGGCGGCCTTAGCCACCGCCATCGACACGGCGAGAATGGCATTGGCGCCGAGGCGCGACTTGTTGTCGGTGCCGTCGAGCTCGTTCATGGCCATGTCGACGAAGGCCTGCTCCTCGGCGTCGAGGCCGATGATGGCTTCGGAAATCTCGGTATTGACGTTCTCCACGGCCTGCACCACGCCCTTGCCCAGATAGCGGTCCTTGTCGCCATCGCGCAGTTCGATGGCTTCGCGCGAACCGGTGCTGGCGCCCGACGGCACCGCGGCGCGGCCCATGACACCGGATTCGAGCAGGACGTCGGCTTCGACGGTGGGATTGCCGCGCGAGTCGAGAATCTCGCGGGCGACGACATCAACGATTGCACTCATGATTATTTCCTCGTGTTTAACTCAGTAAGCTTCGGCCAGCAGCATGTCGAAATCCGACACGCCTGCGCGCGCACTGCGTGCTGCAAGATATTCGGGGGAATCGTAAAAGGTCTTTGCCGCTTCCATACTCGGAAACTCCAGTACGACAAGGCGTTGCGGCTGCCAGTTGCCTTCGAGCGTGACGTAGGGCGCACCGCGCACCAGATAGCGGCCGCCGTAGTGTTCGACCGCGAGTTGCGCCAGGCGTCGATACTCCGCCATGCGTTCCGGATCGCTGGAGCGGGCATCGACCACCATGTATGCGGGCTTGCTCATGCCGCCATCCCCTTGCGCTTGACCAGCGCGTCGAGTTCGATCAGTTGTTCGAGCAAGGCGCTCATTTGCGGCAGCGGCCAGGCATTGGGGCCGTCCGACAGGGCTTTGGCGGGATCGGGATGGGTTTCCATGAACAGGCCGGCGACGCCGACCGCCACCGCCGCCCGCGCCAGCACCGGCACGAATTCGCGCTGGCCGCCGCTGCGGTCGCCCTGCCCGCCCGGCAACTGCACCGAATGCGTGGCGTCGAACACCACCGGGCAGCCCGTCTCGCGCATGATCGCCAGGCTGCGCATGTCCGACACCAGATTGTTGTAGCCGAAGGAGGCGCCGCGCTCGCAGACCATGATGCTGTCGGCGCCGCCATTGGCCTCTTTCGCCTTGAGCACCACCTGCTTCATGTCGCCCGGCGCCATGAACTGGCCCTTCTTGATATTCACCGGCTTGCCCGAGGCAGCGCAGGCCTGGATGAAGTCGGTCTGGCGACACAGGAAGGCCGGTGTCTGCAGCACGTCGACGACGGATGCGACAGCCGCCACTTCGTGTTCGGCGTGCACATCGGTCAGCACCGGCACCCCCAGCTTCTTCTTCACGTCGGCCAGGATGTCCAGCCCCTGTTCCATGCCGAGGCCGCGAAACGATTTGCCCGAACTGCGATTGGCCTTGTCGTAGGACGACTTGTAGATGAAGTTCACGCCCAGCGTGCGGCAGATCTGCTGCAAAGCGCCAGCGGTTTCAAATGCCATGTCGCGCGATTCGATCACGCACGGCCCGGCGATCAGGAACAGAGGCTGATCGAGGCCCACGTCGAAACCGCAGAGCTTCACTGGATGCCCTTGCGCGCCAGCGCCGCCTGAACGTAGGCGATGAACAGGGGATGTCCGGTGCGCGGGTTGGAAGTGAACTCGGGGTGGAACTGCACGCCGACGAACCACGGGTGGGTTGCGGCCGGCAGTTCCATCATCTCGGGCAGGTCCTCGGTCGGCGTGCGCGCCGAAATCACCATGCCGGCGGCTTCGAGCTTCGGCACGTAGGTGTTGTTGACCTCGTAGCGGTGCCGATGCCTTTCGTTCACCTCGGCGCCGTAGATCTTCGACGCCAGCGTGCCGGACTTGATCGGGCAGCGCTGGGCGCCGAGGCGCATGGTGCCGCCGAGATCGGAACTGGCGTCGCGCTTTTCGACGCGACCTTCGCGGTCCTGCCACTCGGTGATCAGCGCGACCACCGGATGCGGCGTGTCGGCATCGAACTCGGTGCTGTTGGCGCCCTCGAAGCCGGCGACATGACGGGCGAACTCGATGGTGGCGAGCTGCATGCCGAGACAGATGCCCAGATACGGCACCTTGTTCTCCCGCGCGTAGCGGATCGCCGCGATCTTGCCCTCGGTGCCGCGCCGGCCGAAACCGCCGGGAACCAGAATCGCATCCATGGCCGCCAGCGCGCCGGGGCCGTTCTTTTCGATGTCTTCGGAATCGATGTACTGGATCTTCACGCGGCTCGCGGTATGGATGCCGGCATGCACCAGCGACTCGGTCAGCGACTTGTAGGATTCGGTGAGATCGACGTACTTGCCGACGAAGGCGATGTTGACCTCGTGCTGCGGATGTTCCAGCGCATCGACCAGCTTCTTCCACACCGAGAGGTCGGCGGCGCGCGCCAGGATGCCCAGTTTGTGGCAGACGATCTCGTCGATCATCTGGTCGTGCAGCATGGCCGGTATCTTGTAAATGCTGTCGGCATCGAGCGCGGAAATCACCGCCTCGGGCTGGACGTTGGTAAACAACGCGATCTTGCGTTTCTCCTCTTCAGGAATCTCCCTGTCAGCGCGGCACAGCAGGATGTCGGGCTGGATGCCGATCTCGCGCAATTCCTTGACCGAGTGCTGGGTCGGCTTGGTCTTCAGTTCCCCGGCGGTGGGAATCCACGGCACGAGGGTCAGGTGGATGTAGCAGGCGTTGTTGCGGCCTTCCTGGATGCCCATCTGGCGGATGGCTTCGAGGAAGGGTAGCGACTCGATGTCGCCCACCGTGCCGCCGACTTCGACGATCGCCACGTCGGCGCC
>JAUXUK010000090.1 GCA_030680805.1 Sulfuritalea sp.
TTCGATATTCCGCCAGGCTTTGTCGAAGCGATGTGGCGGAATCTCCTTTGGATTGTCCCCTTGCAAGCCGGGGTATTCCATGGCTTTGGACTTTATCGGGGTATCTGGCGCTTTGCCAGTATTCCCGACTTGCGGCGGATCGCACTGGCGGCAGGTACGGTAGCGCTGGCAATACCGGCGTTGTTGCTCATGCTGCAGAGGCTCAACGATGTGCCGCGTTCCGTGCTGGTTCTGCATCCCCTGCTGTTGGTCCTGATCATGGGGGGGAGCAGGTTCATGTATCGGGCCTGGAAGGACGGACATCTGATTTCTCCGCGCCAGTTCGATGCGGAGCCGGTGATAGTCATCGGCGCGGGCGCCGCGGGCGCCGCCTTGTTGCGCGATCTTGCCGGCAACCAGCGTTGGCGTGCCGTGGGTTTGCTTGATGATGATCCGGCCAAGTTGCGTTTGCAGCTCCAGGGAATTTCCGTGCTGGGGCGTCTGGATGAGGTGGCGCGGCTTGCCGCGGCCCATCAGGTGTTGACGGTGATCGTCGCCATGCCTTCCGCGTCGCCGTCGGCCCGTCGGCGCGCGGTTGAATTGGTGGTTGATGCCGGGCTCAAGGTTCTGACGGTGCCCGCGCTGTCAGATGTGCTGTCCGGTCGCGTGACGGCTGCTGAAGTGCGGCAGGTGGAGCTTGAGGATTTGCTTGGGCGTGAACAGGTGCTGCTCGATGATGCCGGGCTGCGAGAGCAGTTGGCCGGAAAATCCGTTCTCGTGACAGGCGCCGGGGGTTCCATCGGTTCGGAGTTGTGCCGGCAGATCATTCGCTTTGCTCCCCGCAAGCTGGTGTTTCTGGAACAGTCCGAGTTCGCGCTCTACAGCATCGAACAGGAGTTTGCCGGGCGGCCGGTGAATTGCGTGATGGGCGACGTGAAAGACGCAGCGCGAATGAACGCCGTGTTTGCCGAACACCGGCCCGACGTGGTGTTTCATGCCGCCGCCTACAAGCACGTGCCGCTGATGGAATGCGCCAATGCGTGGCAGGCGGTGAGGAACAACGTACAGGGCACGCTGAACGTGGCGCGAGCCGCCCTCGACAGTGGCACCAGGGAGTTTGTGCTGATTTCCACCGACAAGGCGGTCAACCCGACCAATGTCATGGGGGCCAGCAAACGCCTGGCGGAGATGGTGTGTCAGGCAATTCAAGGGCAGGGGTCGGCGACGCGTTTTGTCATGGTTCGCTTCGGCAATGTGCTGGGTTCGTCGGGCAGCGTAATTCCACGTTTTCGCCAGCAGATTGCCAAAGGCGGCCCGCTGACGGTCACCCATCCCGACATCATTCGCTACTTCATGCTGATCCCCGAGGCTGCGCAGCTGGTGCTGCAGGCGGGGCTGATTGCCAGTCGGCAGCAGGAGGGCGGACAGGTCTTCGTGCTCGACATGGGCGAGCCGGTGAAGATAGTCGATCTGGCGCGCGACCTGATTCGCCTTTCCGGTTTCACCGAGGATGAGATCAAGATCGAGTTCACCGGTTTGCGCCCCGGCGAAAAACTCTACGAGGAACTGCTCGCCGATGGTGAGTCGACCCTGCCGACGCCGCATCCCAAACTGCGTATCGCCAAGCCTTCAGCGGCGCCGGATGCGCAGTGGCTTGCCGATCTTGAGCAATGGCTGGCGGTGCCGTCGCGCACCGAGGCCGACGTGAAGCAGGGCCTCAAGGCACGCGTGCCGGAATATCAGCCCGCAGCACATTGAGAGGGTAAAGATCGCTGCGGGTACACGTTCGAACTCCAACCTCATTGGGCAAAGCTTGTTCTTGACAACTTCAAGATGATATGTATCATTGGTATCTATCACTTGAAAGGAGTATCTGATGGACACCGCACGACTCTTCCAGACGGGGCGTAGCCAGGCTGTGCGTTTGCCCAAAGAGTATCGCTTTGAGGGCGCAGAAGTGATGGTGAAGCACTTCGGTGGCGGCGTCTTGCTGTTGCCTTTGAACGATCCCTGGGCGATGCTGGAGGCTTCGCTTGAAAAATTTGAGCCGGGCTTTCAACTCAATCGTGATCAGCCTGCTGAGCAGATGCGCGAGGACTTGCTGCCTCATGATTAGCCACCAAATTCAGCCAGCCTTGAAATGCGCAATTTAGTCGGCTCTTTTAGTCCGTCACACCGGCGAAAGCCGGTGTCCAGAGCGGCCGCCGACTGGATTCCGGCTTGCGTCGGAATGACGGGCTGAACTTCGTGGCTAATCAGGTGCTGCCTTGACACGCTACTTGCTCGACACAAACATTTGCATCTATGTGATCAACTCTCGACCGAGAGAAGTCCTGGACCGATTCAAAAACGAGTCGATGGGCAGCATCGGCATTTCAAGCGTATCGGCCGCCGAATTGGCCTATGGCGTTGCCAAGAGTGGTTCGGCCAGAAATCGGGAAGCCTTGGCCATGTTCCTGGCACCGCTCGATGTCTTGCCGTTTGACGAAGCAGCAATCTGGCATTACGGCAAACTTCGGAGTGATCTGGAAAAACGCGGTGAACCGATAGGCGCCTTGGACACCCTGATTGCTGCGCACGCTTTGGCAACCGATACGATTCTTGTGACCAACAATACGCGCGAGTTTTCACGTGTAAAGGGATTGCGTCTGGAGAACTGGGTCAACACGGAAAACTGAGTGATTGTCAGCGCATCCACTGCTGACATGGCTGCAACATGGCAGGGACTCGCTTATGGCGTCAGGGCACGCGTGCCGGAATATCGCCCCGCAGCGCTTTGAAGGCGCCGACGACTTCATCGACGCCGATATCCGAAACATCGCAGGACGGTTTTTGCAGCAGGCGATAGGGAACGCCCCACGGTCGCCAGCGCGTCGCGCCGGAGTTGCCGAACAGGCAGACGATGGGCAGGCCCAGGCCCGCTCCGATATGCATGGCGCCGCCATCGGCGCAGATCAGGGCATCGCATTCTGCCAGTGCGGCGATTAACTCGGGCAAGGTTTGCGTGGATATTGGGATCACCGTGACGCCAGCGCCGACTTTGCTGATTACGTCCTGTGCCTTGGTATCGTCGCCCGGATGCAATGGATTGTCTTCGGCGCCAGGTGACCAAAGCAGCATGAAGCGCAGCGGGCCTTGCGCGGCAATCGCGTTGATTGTGTCTGCAAAGCGCGCTGCCGGCCAGCGCTGCGAGGGTTTGCGGGCACTGATGTGGACGCCGATCGTAAAAGTCGGCGCTGGCGGGCTCTGCATACCTGGGATGCCGCTTCGCGGGCAGGTAACGGCGATCGGAGCCGCCACTTTGCAGACAGGTGGCGGACCGTCCATACCGTAGATCGACGCGATGCGAAAGACGTCTTCCACCTCATGGCGGCCGGTGTCATCGAGCGGCAGCGAAACATCGAGCCCCCCCGCATCGCCGAAGCCGATGATCCGCTTCGGCTTCAGCCACCGGGCTAGCGTGATGAGTCGCGGCTGCAGCGCTGGCGCCGCAAGGATCACGTCGTCGAACTGCATCCGGCGCAGCCGTCGCATCATCATCAGACGCCGCCACAAAATACCCGGCAGCGACTCGGCCTGGCCCCGATGCTTGGCCTTGGTATAGACGAACACTTCATCGAGATCCGGGTTGCCGTCCAGTACCGGGGCGTTGTAGCTATTGACCAGCGCACCCAGCCAGCCCTCGGGAAAGCGCTGGCGCAACGCGGCGATCAGCGGCGTGGTGCAGACCAGGTCGCCGATGTTGTCGCGGCGGACGATCAGTATTTTTGGTTTGGAATGGGGGCTCACGGTAAACTGCTGCGCTATGGCTACCTATGCAATTGGCGATCTGCAGGGCTGTTACGACCCCTTGTGCCGCCTGCTCGACTATATCAGTTTCGATCCGGTCGCTGACCGCGTCTGGTTTGTCGGCGACTTGGTCAATCGCGGTCCCGCTTCACTCGAGGTGCTGCGCTTCGTCAAGTCGCTGGGTGCCGCGGCGACAGTGGTGCTCGGCAATCACGATCTGCATCTGGTGATGCAGGCGGAAGGTTATGGCAAGGCCAACAAGGAAGACACGCTCGAAGACGTGTTGGCCGCCCCCGATCGGGACGAATTGCTGGCCTGGCTGCGGGCCCAACCGCTGTTTCATGTCGAAGGCGACTGGGCGATGGTTCATGCCGGCCTATTGCCGACCTGGACGGTGGCGCAAGCGAAAGCACTTTCTGACGAGGCGTCGGCGGCATTGATGGCAGCCGATTACCGCGAGTTTCTGGCGCACATGTGGGGCTCGGAACCGGCGGTGTGGGAAGACGATCTGGCGGGCTGGGATCGCCTTCGCGTGGTGGTGAATGCGATGACGCGCATGCGCTACGTGACGGCCGCCGGCGCCATGGAATTCCGCGCCGCCGGGGCCAAGGCGCCGCCGGACAAGGGCCCGGCGGGATGTGTGCCGTGGTTTTCCGCGTCAACGCGGGCGAGCGCGGACCATCAAATTGTTTGCGGTCACTGGTCGGCTCTGGGTTTTCACGAAGAGGCAAATCTTCTGGCGCTCGACACGGGTTGCCTCTGGGGCGGCTGTCTTACGGCGGTCAGGCTGGAAGATCGCCGGGTCGTGCGTCAGCCGTGCCCGCAGCAGACGAAGCCGTCAGGCTGGGATTGAAACAGGCGACGATCAAGGATAATTGCATGCACACGATCTCAGCGCCCATTCTTCGGAAGTCAGCACAATGATTCTCGTCACCGGCGGTACCGGCTATATCGGCTCGCATACCTGCGTGGCGCTGGCGGAGGCCGGCCACGACCTGCTGATTCTCGACAACCTCTGCAATAGTCGCGTCAATGTGGTCGGCCGGCTCGAAACGCTCTGCGGCAAACGCCCGGAATTCGTCGAGGGCGATGTTCGCGACTCCGTCGCGCTGGATGAGGTTTTTGATCGTCATCCGATCACGGCGGTGATGCATTTCGCCGGCCTCAAGGCAGTGGGCGAATCGGTCGCGCGACCGCTCGAGTACTACGACAACAACGTAAATGGCACCCTCCAGTTGTTGGCCGCCATGCGTCGGGCGGAAGTCAAGACTTTGGTCTTTTCCTCGTCCGCCACCGTGTATGGCGATCCGGCGAGCGTACCGATCCGCGAAGACTCTCAGCGGTCGGCGACGAATCCCTACGGACGCAGCAAGCTGATCATCGAGGATATTCTCGCTGATCTCCACCATGCGGAGTCCGATTGGCGCATCGCTCGCCTGCGCTACTTCAACCCGGTGGGTGCGCACGAGTCCGGACTGATCGGCGAGGATCCGCGGGGCATGCCCAACAATCTGATGCCCTTCGTGGCGCAGGTGGCTGTCGGCAAACGAGAATTCCTCAACATCTGGGGCAATGATTACCCGACGCCGGACGGCACCGGTGTGCGCGACTACATCCACGTGGTCGACCTGGCCGAAGGCCACGTTGCTGCGCTCGATTACCTCAATCGTTTGGGCGGCCTGCTCACCGTGAATCTCGGTACGGGGAGGGGCTATTCAGTCCTCGATATGGTCAAGGCCTTCGAGAAAGCCAGCCAGCGCAGCATTCCCTGCAAGATCGGGCCGCGCCGCGCAGGCGACATCGCCCAGTGCTGGGCCGACCCCGGCTTGGCCGACGAATTGCTGGGCTGGAAATCGAAGAGGGGGCTGGAGCAGATGTGCGCAGACGCGTGGCGCTGGCAGCAGTGGTGCGAGAAGCAGGGTACACGCACCTGAATCGCCGCTACCTGCCCCGCGCCCAACATGATGATTGTCATCATTGAGCAGTTAGCGAAGCACCTTATAAGCCGTCACACCGGCGAAAGCCGGTGTCCAGCGTCTTGATTCTCACGGATTCCGGCGTTCGCGGGAATAATGGAATGGTACTTATAAGCGTTTTCCTAAACATTCGTGTAGCACGTCCACCAGTGCCGGATGTGCCTCCGCCTTGCCGGCTAGCTCGTTCAGCAGCGGCTTGATGGGGTCCAGCATTTGTTTCGGAGCCGCCTCAAAGGCATTTTTGAGGTCGTAGATGTCATTTTCGGCAAGCAAAGCGCCGAGAACGAGAGCCTGCTGCTGGTCCTTCGTGGCTTTTTCCGGGGAACCATGGCGCTGCGTACTGGCGTAGAGCTTGTGCCAGACGAAACGTGCGGCTTGTGGCAGGCGCACCGGGATGCAGTGCCCCCCCGCGAGCATCGCGCCGCGTTCCGCATCGGCCAGCAGGTAGTCATAGTAGGGGATGGCCTGCGCCATCCACGCGAGTTCGGGTACATTGATGGCAGCCCCCAAGGAATCGCCCGGGGCGAGCACATCCACGCGCAGTCCTTCGGCGCCCGGCAGTTTGACGGAGGTCGACGGTGCAGTTGACGGCAGACCCGGCACTGCCACAAAGGGTAGGCCGGTGTCTTTCATGGTGTCCAGAAATGGCAGTGGTGCGCCCAGTTTTAGCCTTTGCCGGCGTGCGAGGTCAATGTCCAGCGTCCTTGCAGTGACGGCGATAGCCCCGAACTCATTGAGCCACGCCATGTATCCCAAGGTGCCAACGAGAACCAGGCCAGCCTCGAAGGCCTGCCGATTGTGCAGTTCCACCAGCACACGGGCGGTCGCTTTGTCAGCCACCTGAAACTGCAGCTTGCGCAGCGAGGTTACCTGTTTGGCAGCCCACTGGGCAAAGGCCATTCGTTCACGCATGGCATTCAGTGCGTCCTCGTCGCCTTCCTTGCAGACCAGTTCTTCGCTTACTTTCTGGGGGAGGGTATAGAAGACGCGATACCAGTAGGCGCGACCGCTCCCCGAGCGCAGGGCGAGCGAGCCAGGTGTGCCGGGGAGCAATTCGCCCGTTCCCAAGGTGCGCTCTTTCAGTTCCGCATACTGCGTGCGAAAAGCCAATTCATGCTCACGGTAAAGCAGCTTCACCATAGCATACCCCATGATATTAAAAACTATAGGGTATGAATGTACCACAACGTAAAGTCATACCCCGTAGTTTTTAATATCATGGGGTATTTAATGCCGATTTACCTCAAACCTGAAAATCGAGTCACTGGGGCAAAATAACGGCAAAAGCGAGCCCGCGAAACGGACTTTCAGGTACCAGCGCCGACTTCAATGCGACACCCGCGTCACCCCGCCGCCTGACAACACCCGCACCCGCTCGCCGGCACGGAACTGATCATCGGCTTCCTGGGTCACGGCGATGATCTGGCCGCTATCCAGCTTGATGGTGATCTCCAGTCCATCTTTCTTGCTGACCTTTTCCTCGATGGCCTGACCGGCGACGCCGCCGAGCACCGCGCCGAGCACGGCGCCTACCGTGGAGCCCTTGCCGTGCCCGATGTCGCTGCCCGCCACGCCACCGACCACACCACCGGCGGCGGCCCCGACACCCGATTGGGTGCCCTCGATGGTCACCTGGCGCACCGACTCGACAACACCCATGCGCACATGCATTTCGCCCCGGGTTTGCGAGCGCGAGTAGGCGGAGCCGGACTGGCTGCCGGCGCAACCGCCGAGTGTCAGGGTAGTCACGACGGCACAGGCGACAGCAAGCAAGCGATAGGACATGATGATATTTCCTTTACCAGAGAGTATCGCCGAACGCCGCGTTGTAGCGCCCGGCGATGTCATCCCGCGTCAGCTTGTGATTCTGGCCGCCGCGGTGAGCGATCTTGATTGAACCCATCAGCGAAGCCAGCCTTCCGGTCTTCTCCCACTCCCAGCCCTTGCCGATGCCGTAAAGCAGGCCGGCCCGATAAGCGTCGCCGCAACCGGTCGGGTCGATCAATTTTTCCGCAGGCGCCACGGGAATCTCTATGCGGCGGCCCTTGGCGTAGATATGCGATCCGCTGCCGGCCAGTGTCACGATCAGTGCCTCGACTTCGCCTGCCAGCTGTTCCAGCGTGCGCCCGGTGCGCTCCGTCAGCAACTTGGCTTCGTAGTCATTGACCGTGCAATAGTCGGCAAGTTTCAGGAAGGCCATGAGTTCGTCGCCGTCGAACATCGGCAGACCCTGGCCCGGATCGAAGATGAAAGGAATCTTCGCGGCGTGGAATTCGTGCGCATGCTGCAGCATGCCGTCGCGGCCGTCCGGCGAGATGATGCCGAGCGTAACGTCCCTGGCGTCCGCCACCTTGTTCTGATGCGACTGCGTCATCGCTCCCGGATGGAAAGCCGTGATCTGGTTGTCGTCGAGGTCGGTGGTGATGAAGGCCTGCGCGGTGAAGCTGCCCGGCACATCCCTGACGTGGCTGGCATCCAGCCCGAGTTGCTTGAGGCGGTGCATATAGGGCGCGCTGTCGTCGCCGATGGTGGCCATGATCAGCGGCTCACCGCCCAGCAGCTTGAGGCTGTAGGCGATGTTGCCGGCGCAGCCGCCGAACTCGCGCCGCATGTCGGGCACCAGGAAGGCGACGTTGAGGATGTGGATCTGCTCGGGCAGGATGTGGTTTTTGAAACGGTCGCCGAACACCATGATGGTGTCGTAGGCCATCGATCCGCAGATAAGTGTTTTCATGGGGGTTCTGTTGGTTCAGGGATAGAAAAGATACAGCCGGTAGCCGCTGGCGGTCATCTCGCCGGGGTCGACGCCGATCGCAACCAGGATATCGGCATTGGGCAACATGCCGTTGGCGAGGGCGGTTTTGGGCGGCAGGTAGTCTGTCGGCGCCAATATCTTGCGCGCAATGGCCTTGTCCGCCGTATCGGTGAGCGTGAGTTCCAGATGCGGGAACTGCTGGGCGAATGGGGCGCGATTTTTCAGGGTCGCCGTCAGAGCCAGTCGACCGGGGTGTTCCTTGTCGGGATACAGATCCGAGGCCTCGATGCTGACCAGCGCGACCCTGGTCGGCAGGCCGACTTCGCAGTCGGCGAAGTCGCACAGGGTGATCAGGGCCGGCCTGGCTTCCGGCCACAACACTGCCAGTTCGACGCGGAAAGCCAGCGCGGCCTGCACACCGATTGCGATAGAAGCGGCAAGGCTGCCGATTATCCACGGCCAGCGGCGCGGCGGCGGGGGTGGTTCGGGGAAGGTTTCGCTCCAGTCCGGTGCTTCTGCCTCGGCGGCAATCGGCTCAATGGCGCCGGTTTCCTCGTTGGCGGGTTCGACCGTTTCGGGTTCGCCCACTTCGGTCGGTTCCGAAGTCGGCGGGCCTGCCAATTCGGGCGGCGATAAAGTGGAGGGGCCCCCTTCCATTTCCGGGATCGGCTCGGGACTCGGCTCAACAAAAGTCGGCGCTGGCGATACGGCGATGTCGTTCGCTATTCCTTCGGGCTCTGTCACGGAAGTCGCTTCGACGTCGGACGGCGCAGACGCCACGCTCTCCCGCGGCAACGCGGGCGCCGGCTGCGCGGCCACCACCATCGGCTCCTCGATCAGGCTGTCGAGCGCATTGAAGACGTGCTGGCATTCGCCGCAGCGCACGCGACCCGAGCGAGCCTTGAGTTGTTCCGCGGTGACGCGGAAATTGGTTTCGCAGGCGGGGCAACGCGTCAGCACTGCTGCCCCTCCAGGCGTACCCAACCGTCGAGTTCGGCGCCGACGCGCAGCGCAATCAGCGGCGCATAGGCGGCGATGACCTGCTCGGCCTGGCTGGCAAGAACGCCGGACAGCGCAATGCGCCCGCCGGATGCGATGCGCGCCACCAGCAGCGGCGCCAATACGCAGAGCGGGTTGGTGAGTATGTTGGCGACGACGATGTCGAAGCACTCCTCCAGTTTTTCCCCCGAGTGGCGCAAGCCGAGTACCACGTTGTTGTTGGCGGCATTGTCGCGCGCGGCGGTCAGGGCATTGCGGTCGATGTCGACGCCCAGGACAGATGCGGCACCCAGCTTGGCCGCGGCGATGCCGAGGATGCCCGAGCCGCAGCCGTAATCGAGCAGTGTCTCTCCGCCGCGAAGAACATCGGTCAGCCATTGCAGGCAGAGGAAGGTCGTCGGGTGCGATCCGGTGCCGAAGGCGAGGCCGGGGTCGAGCACCAGATTGATGGCTTTCGGATCCGGCGCCGCGTGCCATGAGGGGACGATCCACAGACGATCATTGACCCGGATCGGATCGAATTGCGATTGCGTGAGCCGCACCCAGTCCTGTTCGGCGACCTCTTCCAGTTCGATTTCGGGCAGGTCGTCGATGCCGGCGGCGGCGGTAGCGGCGGCGATGCGACCGATCAGGTCTGCGGCCGGATCGAACAGGGCCACGACGCGGCTGATGCTCCACAAGGGGACGATGGGCTGGCCGTCTGCTCCGCCCGGCTCACCGAATTGCGGCGTCTCCTCGTCGGTGCCCGCTTGTGCATCCTCGACGCTGGCCGAAATCGCGCCGGCCGCGAGCAAGGCGTCGGAGAGCGCATCCGCATGCGCGGCGTCGGTCTCCAGAGCGACGCTGACCCACATGGCGCCTATTTGCCCTTCGTCACTTCGTTTCGGGCGGCGAGCTTTTCTTCAAGGTAATGAATACTGGTGCCGCCCTTGATGAAGCGCTGATCGAGCATCAGGTCCTGGTGCAGCGGGATGTTGGTCTTGATGCCATCGACCATCATTTCGGAAAGTGCGATCCGCATCCGCCGAATCGCTTGTTCACGGGTGTCGCCGTAAGCAATCACTTTTCCGATCATCGAGTCGTAGTGAGGCGGCACGGTGTAGCCCGAATAGGCATGGGAATCGACGCGAATGCCGGGGCCGCCGG
>JAUXUK010000096.1 GCA_030680805.1 Sulfuritalea sp.
CGTGGTCGGCTCTTCACTCGGCGGCTACTACTCGACGTATCTCGCTGAAAAGTTCGACCTCAAGGCGACGCTGGTCAACCCGGCCGTGGTCGCGCACCTCTCGCTGAAGGATTTCGTCGGCCCGCAGCGCTGGCTCTACTCGGGCGAATCCTTCGAGTTCACCCTTGAGCACATCGAGGAGCTTCGCGCCATTGAAATCCCGGTCCTGGCCAAACCGCAGCGCTTCTGGCTGCTGGTCGAAGAAGGCGACGAAACGCTCGATTACCGCCATGCCGTCGACCGCTACGCCGGCGCGCGGCAAACCGTGCTGCCGGGCGGCGATCACAGCTTTACGCGGTGGAACGACTATCTCGATCCGATCGTCGAATTCGCGGGGCTGGCGTAGGCGCGCCGGGCGGAATGCATCCCACGGCAACACGCGAAAATTTCCGGCTCGGCGTTTTCGCAGGGCTCGCGGCCTACCTGATCTGGGGCCTGGTGCCGGTGTTCTTCAAGCAGCTCATCGAGGTGCCGGCCGACGAGATCATCGCCCACCGTGTGCTCTGGGCCATGGTGCTGATGACGGCGGTGATCGGCTTCGGTCGCGGCTTTGCCGATGCCCGGCGAATTGCCGGAATCCCCGCGCAACTTGCACGCGTTGCGCTGGCATCGGCCCTGGTCATGATCAACTGGCTGACCTTCGTCTGGGGCGTGAACAACGACCACATCCTTGAGACCAGCCTCGGCTATTTCATTCTGCCGCTGTTCAACGTTGCGCTGGGCGTGCTGGTACTCAAGGAGCGCCTGCGTCGATTGCAGTGGCTGGCCGTGCTGCTGGCCGCGATCGGGGTTGCGATTGAAGCCGTGCATGTCGGCGGCCTGCCCTGGATATCTCTTGTGCTGGCAGGCAGCTTTGGCATCTATGGCCTGCTGCGCAAGCAGCTGCCGCTCGATGCCGCCAGCGGCCTGTTTCTCGAAACGGTGTGCATGACGCCCTTTGCACTGGCCTGGCTGACGTGGCTGGCGCTTTCCGGACAAAGCCATTTCGGCAGCGGACCGGGCCTCCTTGCGGCGCGCGATCTGATGCTGATTGCCACCGGCGCGGTCACCGCGATTCCCTTGCTGCTGTTTGCAATTTCGGCGCGGCGCCTGCCGCTGACCATGATGGGCTTCCTGCAATACCTTGCGCCCTCGATCACCTTCCTGCTTGCCGTCTTCGTCTATGGCGAGCCGCTGGACCTGAGCCGCGGGCTGGCCTTTACCGCAATCTGGCTCGGCCTCGCCGTGTATAGCGTCGATCTCGCCAGATCCGCCGGCGCGCGAACCGCCGTGATGCCATGAGTTTCGATGCCGCCCAGTTCAAGCGGATCGAGCGCGCCGGCTACAACCGGATCGGGCCACGCTATCTGGCCGCGTCCGGCACTCGCCGGGAGTTGAACACTGCGCTGATCGCCGCCGCCCGATTGGCGCCCGGACAGCGCGTGCTCGACCTCGCCAGCGGCCCCGGCCTGTTGGCGCGCGAGGCGCAAGGCGCAGTCGGCGAGGATGGTCTGGCAATTGCCAGCGACATCAGCGAAGGCCAACTCGCCTGTTGCCCCGATCTGGTCCGGGTCGCTGCCGACGGCGAGGCCCTGCCCTTCGCCGGCGGGAGTTTCGGTCGCGTGCTGTGCGGATTGGGCCTCATGTTTTTCCCCGACGACGCGGCCGCCTTGCGGGAAATGCACCGCGTGTTGCGGCCGGACGGACTGCTCGCGTTGTCGGTGTGGGGCTCTGCCTGCGAGGTGCCGCTGGTGGAGACAGCGCTTGCCTGCATGCGCCGGCTGCTGCCGCCACCCAAGGTGATGCGTCCCTCGATTTTCCGTTTTGGCGATGCAGACGAACTCGCTCGCCGTATCGCCAGCGCCGAGTTTTCGGGTATCGATATCCAGCCCTGCCGCTTTACCACCCGCTTCACCGATGCCGGTGCTTACTGGCAGGGGTTTCTCGACCTCGCCGGCGGCGCAGCGGAGAGTTTGTCACGCCTGCCCGCCGAAAAGCAGCAGGCGCTCGCCGTGGCCGTCGCCGCAGACCTCGCCCCCTATGCGGTGGCGGGCGGCTTCGAGCTGACCAGTACGGTTCTGGTCGCCACCGCCAGACCGGTATAATTCGCCCCCCCGCTGCGGGTCGGCACACTGCCGACCCCCGATACCTGATACCTGATCCCTGAAATGAATGTCCTGTTTGAAGAGGACGGCGCTTTCCGTGCCGGCACCGTGCTGGCCGACAGCGTTGCGTCCTTGCAGATCGAACTTGCTTCCGGCAAGCGCTCGAAAGTGAAGGCGGCGAATGTGCTGCTGCGCTTTGCCGCGCCGGCGCCGGGCGAATTGCTGGAACGCGCGGAAGCGGAAGCCGAAGGCATCGACGTGGATTTTCTCTGGGAAGTCTGCGGCGAGGCCGAGTTCGCCTTCGAGGAACTCGCCGCGGAATACCACGGCAGCAAGCCCGATCCGGTCCAGGCTGCCGCGGTACTGCTGCGCCTGCACTCGGCGCCGATCTACTTCCATCGCAAGGGTCGCGGCCGCTTCCGCAAGGCGCCGCCGGAAATCCTGCAAGCCGCCCTGGCCGGCCTCGAAAAGAAACGCCAGCAGGCCGCAGCGATCGAGCGCATGGTCGAGGAACTCAAGGATGGACAGCTGCCGGCAGAATTCCTGCCTTTGCTGCCGCAACTCATCTACAAGCCCGACCGCAACCGCCCTGAGACCAAGGCGCTCGAAGCCGCCTGCGGCGAAACCGGCAAATCCGCCGCGCGCCTGCTGTTCGACTGCGGCGCGCTGCCCTCGACCCATGACTACCATCTCGGGCGCTTCCTGTTCGAGTTCTTCCCGGAGAGCAAGGGCGGCAGCGGGTTCGGCCATTTCGCTGCACCGACGGAGCCGCTTGATTTGCCTCTGGCGAAGGTCGCCGCGTTCAGTGTCGACGACGCCCATACCACCGAAATCGACGACGCCTTTTCCGTTACCGCCAATCCGGAGGGCGGCTGGCACATCGGCATTCACATCGCGGCACCGGGCCTCGGCTTCGGCCCCGAATCCGACCTCGGCCGCATCGCCCGCGACCGGCTGTCGACGGTGTATATGCCGGGGCGCAAGATCACCATGCTGCCGGAAGGCATCGTCGAGCATTTCACCCTCGCCGCCGGGCATACCGTGGCCGCGATCTCGCTCTATCTCGACGTCGCCGCCGACTACCGCCTGCTGGGTCACGAAACGCGCATGGAACGGGTGCCGATCGTCGCCAACCTGCGCCACCACGACATCGAGCCGGTGTTCAACGAAGCCACGCTGGCCGACGGCCTGCCGGATTTTCCCTATCGCGACGAACTGAAGCTGCTCTGGGAATTCGCCCAGGTGCTCGAAGCGGGACGCGGCAAGCCGTCCGACAACAACAATCGCAAGGACTACAACTTCAGCGTGGACTGGGCCGCCGCCAGCGGCATCGCGGCGGAACCCGGCAAGGGCTTCGTCAGCATCGACGAGCGCGCGCGCGGCAGCCCGCTGGATACGCTGGTCGCGGAATTGATGATCATGGCCAACGCCACCTGGGGCGCGATGTTGCGCGATGCCGGCATCCCCGCGCTGTATCGCGTGCAGACCGCGGGCAAGGTGCGCATGAGCACGGTTGCCGCGCCGCACGAAGGGCTCGGCGTGGAATGCTACGCGTGGTCGTCTTCGCCGCTGCGGCGCTACTGCGACCTGCTCAATCAGTGGCAGCTGATCGCGCTGCTGCGCGCAGAGCCACCCCCTTTCCCACCCAAATCGACTGACCTGCTGGCCGCGATGCGCGACTTCGAACTGACCTACGCCGCCTACGCCGAGTTCCAGCGCGGCATGGAGCGTTACTGGTGCCTGCGCTGGCTGGCACAGGAGAACGTCGGCAGCGTCACCGCGCAGGTGCTGAAGGAAAACATCGTGCGCCTCGAT
>JAUXUK010000030.1 GCA_030680805.1 Sulfuritalea sp.
GCGCAACGAACCGCTGCGCAGGCATTACCAGGAGCGCTTCCGCCACGTTCTCGTCGATGAGTTTCAGGACACCAACAAACTGCAATACCGCTGGCTGAAACTCTTGGCCGGTGGCGGCGCATCACTGTTCTGCGTCGGCGACGATGACCAAAGCATCTACGCCTTTCGCGGCGCCGACGTCGGCAACATGGCCGATTTCGAGCGCGAGTTCAAGGTGCAGAACCTGATCCGTCTCGAACAGAACTACCGCTCCCACGGCAACATCCTCGATGCCGCCAACGCCATCATCAAGAATAATCCCACGCGTCTGGGCAAGAACCTGTGGACCGAGGCCGGCAGCGGCGAGCCGATCCGCATCTACGAATCCTATTCCGACGGCGACGAGGCGCGCTGGATCGTCGAAGAGGTCAAGGCCCTGTCGCGCGAAGGCCATGCCCGCGCCGAGATCGCCCTGCTCTACCGCAGCAACGCCCAGTCGCGGGCGCTGGAGCATGCGCTGTTCAATGCCGGCCTGCCCTATCGCGTGTATGGCGGCCTGCGCTTTTTCGAGCGCGCCGAGATCAAGCACGCGCTGGCCTACCTGCGCCTGATCGCAAACACCGAAGACGACACCGCGTTTGCCCGTGTGGTGAATTTCCCCACGCGCGGCATCGGTGCGCGCAGCCTCGAACTCCTGCAGGATGCGGCGAAGGCTGCCAGCAGCAGCCTGCATGCGGCGATCCCGCAGGTCGCCGGCGCCGGCGGCGCCAAGCTCGCCGCCTTCGAGCAATTGATCGTCAGGCTGCGCGAGGCCGCGCACCTGCCGCTGCCGGAGCTGGTCGATCACGTCATCGAACTGTCCGGCCTGCGTGCCCACTACAAGAACGAAAAGGAAGGCCAGGAGCGGCTGGACAACCTCGACGAACTGATCAATGCCGCGGCGAGCTTCGTCGCCGAGGAAGGCACGCCCAACCAGGACGGTGAAATAACGGGTGGGACGGGTGGCGAATTCGGCGGCGAGTTCGGCAACGACTTGTCCTCCTTCCTCGCCCACGCCTCGCTCGAAGCCGGCGAGCACCAAGCCGGCGAGGGCGACGACGCGCTGCAGCTGATGACCGTGCATTCGGCCAAGGGACTCGAATTCAACGTGGTGTTCATCAGCGGGCTGGAAGACGGGCTGTTCCCGCACGAGAATTCGATGTCAGAGGACAAGGGCCTCGAAGAAGAGCGGCGCCTGATGTATGTCGCCGTCACCCGCGCGCGCCAGCGGCTCTACCTGAGCTTCGCCCAGACCCGCATGCTGCATGGACAGACGCGCTACAACCTGCCTTCGCGCTTCCTTGATGAAGTGCCGGAGGAACTGGTCAAGTGGCTCACGCCGAGAGCAGGTGCTCTGCATGCCGGGACTAGCGCTTCGCGCGCCGGCAAAGGTGGATTCGCCGCGCCGTCACAGCCCGCGTTCAGCAGTGCTCCGCGCCGTAGTGAATCAGCGCAGGGTGGCAGTGGTTTCCGCATCGGCCAGAGCGTGATGCATCCCAAGTTCGGCCTCGGCGTCATCGTCAATGCCGAAGGCAGCGGCACGGATGCCCGCGTGCAAGTCAATTTCGGCAATGCCGGCATGAAGTGGCTGGCGCTGTCGGTCGCCAAACTGGAGGCAGCATGAAAACCATTTGCGCCGCCAATTTTCTGAAAGGCTGAACATGGATCTCGGCATACGCGGCAAGTCCGCACTGGTGTGCGCGTCGAGCAAGGGGCTGGGACGCGGCTGCGCGTTTGCGCTGGCGCGCGAAGGCGTCAATGTGACGCTGGTGGCGCGCGGCGCCGACGCACTGGAGAAAACCGCCGCCGAGATTCGCGCCGCGACCGGCGCCACGGTCATCACGGTAGCTGCCGACATCGTCACGCCGGCCGGCCGTGCCGCGGCGCTGGCCGCTTGTCCGCAGCCTGACATCCTGGTCAACAACGCCGGCGGCCCGCCGCCCGGCGATTTCCGCAACTGGTCGCGCGACGACTGGCTCGCCGCGCTCGATGCCAACATGCTGACGCCGATCGAACTGATCAAGGCTACGGTGGACGGCATGATCGATCGTCGCTTCGGCCGCATCGTGAACATCACCTCGGGCGCGGTCAAGGCGCCGATCGACGTGCTGGGCTTGTCCAACGGCGCGCGTTCGGGCCTCACCGGCTTCGTCGCGGGACTCTCGCGCAAGACCGTGGCGCACAACGTCACCATCAACAACCTCTTGCCCGGCTTCTTCGACACCGACCGCATCGCCACCGTGATCGGCGGCCAGGCCAAGTCGCGCGGCGTGCCCTACGAACAAGTGCTGGCCGAGCGCGTCGCGACGATTCCGGCGGGCCGCATCGGCAACCCGGAAGAGTTCGGCGCCGCCTGCGCCTGGCTGTGTTCGACGCAGGCCGGCTTCATCACGGGACAGAACTGGCTGCTTGATGGCGGGGCGTATCCGGGGACGTTCTAGGGTTTTGTCGCCGTATCACCAGCGCCGACTCTTCCGTCATTCCCGCGAATGCGGGAATCCAGCAGCGTTTGGGGAAGTGCCGGGTCTCGCCCCGGCAGGCGACCTACTTTCTTGTTCGCGCAAGAAAGTAGGCAAAGAAGCGCTCCCCGCCTCCCCGGCCCTTCGGGCTGTCCTCGCTGCGGAAGGCCCGCCGGGCCGGTCGCTAAACTAGCCGGCCAAAAACCGGCCGTCGTCGGACAACGCGACCGGACTACCCCCGGCGAACCTTCCTCGCTCGGCGGGTCAGAGGGGAATGCAAACCGTCGCGCGTGGTGGACCGTTGCGAGAATGAATCCGACGGAACGCTTTGACTATTGTCGCGTCGTTGATCCAGTTGATTGTTGCTGTGCCAAGGCTTGCTCCGCCAGTTCTTCGACGCGGCGATCGACAGTCAGCGCCTCCCCCATCTTCAAGGGCAGATTCTTTGGGTAGTCATAACCGTTGCCCTTATTGTGGTCAATTAGAGCGCCGATCCCGCCGCCGAAAATAATGTTGCCAAACATGCTTCCGGCAGCACGGGAGACAGCCCGAATGAGGCCATCGGCGAATCCTTCTTTCTTGCAGGTTACAACCAGGTCTTCTGCGCTTCGGTGAACCATTACCTGCGCCGGAGTCTTTGCCTGCCACTCACCCTTGTCATTCTTCAGCGTGCAGTCCGCCTTCTCGACGATCTCTCCACTGCTTGATTTCGCCGTCAGGGAAAGGGTTTGCATTTCGCTGGATGTAATCGAAGCGCACCCGCTAAGCAAGAGGAAGGGACTGATAGCGAGTGCGAATTTGAAAGACATGGCGGGCCCTGAAAAAGAAAAAAGCCGGCATGGCCGGCTATTGAGGTGCATATCGATTAGAAGCGGTATTTGAGACTGAGGTCCCATGTGTCGACCTTTACGCTATCAAGCTTGTACTGGTTGTAATTGATGCCCGCAGCCAATTGCTTGTTTATGTTGTAGCTTGCGCCGAGCCCGTAGTAAGTATCCGTTCCGGTTTGCTTGTTGGTCGCCTGTCCGTTAGCCAGATACGCCGTTCCGCCCCAGGTGAATGCGGCGTTAACGGTGGCCTTTGCGTTAGCTTCCCACATGAACCAGCCGAGACGAGCATTCAGGCTGAAATCCTTGTTCACCGGCAGATTTAGTCGTGGCCCCAGCGTCCAGCCATTACCATCTGCGTTGAGAGTAAGTGTGCCAGTCCCCACAAGCGGCTTTCCATACAAGCTGCCGGAAAACGTTCCTGTAGCTGATCCGCTCACATCGCCGAGATCGCGATAACCACCCTCGACGCCGATATAGTCGTTAAACATGTAGCCAACGTTTGCCCCGAACGTTGTGTCTTTGTTATTGATGGTCCATCCAGAAGTGTTGCCCAAATCTACCTTGGTCCGGCCCAAGGCGCCTTCCACAAAGAACCCCGCTTCCTGAGCCATGCCAGCTTGGGCGAACATGCCCAAAGCACCTGCAACTACCAGCGTATTGAATTTTTTCACAAGTCTCTCCCTATCACTTTGGCTATAACAATGGAATATTTCATTGACGAGTCTTACTAAAAACGTAAGTTCTGTCAAGTAATTACTGGCAAAACATTCCAATTTGGAAAGTCATGCATAAGACTCTTGCTGCATGAATCTCGGCAAAGTAATCCGCGAACTAAGGGGGCAAAGAGGCTGGAGCCAGGACGAACTGGCGTTCAAGATCGGAACTACAGCAGCAAATCTTTCGCGTATCGAAAGCGACAAGCATGGCCCAAGCTCGGATCTCCTGAGTTCTATTGCCTTCGTATTCGGAATCAAGGTTTACGAACTAATTGCTCTGACCGAAGGGGTGCAGGTCGGGCAAGTGGCTGGGACATACAGCGCCGAAGAAGAGGCGCTGTTGCGTTGCTTCAGAAAAATGCATCGGGAAGAACGCGCCTTGTTTCAGGGAATCGGTGAATCGTTCTGCCGAGTCAGGCGCTCACGCGGCGAGAGCATTCGGGACAGCGATCCGGACTCGCAGAACAGTCAACCGAAGACTTGAGCACTCAACGCCGTACCGCCAGCGCCGACTTTCAGCGAAGTGCTTTTACATTGTTTTTCGTCACAGCCCGTCACACGCGATGCTTTTCATTCCCCTCTGACCCGCCGAGCGAGGAAGGTTCGCCGGGGGTAGTCCGGTCGCGTTGTCCGACGACGGCCGTTTTTTGGCCGGCTAGTTTCGCGGCCGGCCCGGCGGGCCTTCCGCAGCGAGGGTAGCCCGAAGGGCCGGGGCGGCGGGGTGTACGAGTCAAGCACATCGGTAACAGATCGGTTCAAGGACATGGGTTACAGTTTCAGAGTGAGGTAGTCGTTGCGCTGCCC
>JAUXUK010000006.1 GCA_030680805.1 Sulfuritalea sp.
CCGGAGGTAACCTGGGGCAGCAACCATATCCGCTATGTGGCGCAGGGACTTACCCTGCGTCTCACGACCGATGCCTCGCTGACCGCGATCCTGCAGGAAACCGCTTTCTTTCTCGAGGATACCGTGACCCTGTTGCTGGGGCCCGACGAATCCGTGCACGAAGCCGCCAACGAGGTTGGTCGCCGCTTCCTGGTGGAAACCACCCAATACTGGAGCGAATGGGTGCGCTTTCTCGGCATTCCCTTCGAGTGGCAGGAGGCGGTGATTCGCGCCGCGATCACGCTCAAGCTGAATGCCTACGACGACACCGGTGCTATTGTCGCGGCCATGACCACTTCGATTCCCGAAGCCGCGGGCAGCGAGCGCAACTGGGACTATCGCTATTGCTGGGTGCGCGACGGCTATTTCGTGGTCAATGCGCTGAACCGTCTCGGCGCCACGCGCACCATGGAGCGCTACCTCGGCTACATCGTCAATGTCGCCGCAAATGCCAGCGATGGCACGCTGCAACCCGTTTACGGCATCGACGGCCGGGCTGCGCTGGAGGAACGGGAGATCAGCGCACTGGCCGGCTATCGCGGCATGGGCCCGGTGCGCATCGGCAACCTGGCCTACCGCCAGGTGCAGCACGATGTCTATGGTTCCGTCATCCTGGCGGCGACCCACATCTTCTTCGACCGGCGTCTGACGCGGCGCGGCGACGAAGCCTTGTTCCATCGTCTCGAAGCTCTCGGCGAGCAGGCCCGGCGCTGCTACGATCAGCCCGATGCGGGGCTTTGGGAACTGCGCGGCAGCGCGCGGGTGCATACCTTTTCGTCCGTGATGTGCTGGGCAGCCTGCGACCGTTTGGGACGCATCGCCGTCCGTCTCGGCCTGACCGAACGTGCGGCGTACTGGTTCGGGCATGCGATGCAGATGCACGAGACGATCAGCAAGAAGGCGTGGAACAAGAAGCGCGGCGCTTTCGTCTCGACCTTCGACGGCAAGGCCATGGATGCCAGTCTGCTGTTGCTGGCTGAGGTCGGCTTTCTCGACGCGGCCGATCCGCGCTTCGCCGCCACCGTCGGCGCC
>JAUXUK010000007.1 GCA_030680805.1 Sulfuritalea sp.
CGAAGGCCTGCCCAAGCTCAAGATCGAGCAGGCCTTCGAGCTCACCGACGCCTCCGCCGAGCGCTCCGCCGCCGGCTGCACCGTGCGCCTGGACAAGGAACCGATCGTCGAGTACATGCGTTCCAACATCACCCTGATGAAGTGGATGATCGCCGAAGGCTACGAAGACAAGCGGGCGCTGGGCCGTCGCGTCAAGGCCATGGAAGAATGGATCGCCAACGGCACCCTGCTCGCCCCGGATGCCGATGCCGAATACGCCGCTGTGATCGAAATCGATCTGGCCGACGTCAAGGAACCGGTGCTGGCCTGCCCCAACGATCCGGACGACGTCAAGATCCTGTCCGAAGTCGCCGGCGAAAAGATCGACGAGGTGTTCATCGGTAGTTGCATGACCAACATCGGCCACTTCCGCGCCGCCGGCAAGGTGCTCGAAGGCAAGACCGACATCCCCACCCGCCTGTGGATCGCGCCGCCAACCAAAATGGACGCCATGATCCTCAACGAGGAGGGTTACTACGCCATCCTCGGCAAGTCGGGCGCACGCATGGAGATGCCGGGCTGCAGCCTGTGCATGGGCAACCAGGCACAGATCAGGAAGGGCAGCACGGCGATATCGACGTCGACGCGCAACTTCCCCAACCGCCTCGGCATCGACACCCGTGTCTACCTGGGTTCGGCCGAACTGGCGGCGGCAACGGCGCTGCTGGGCAGGATCCCGACCATGACCGAGTACCTGGAGCAGGTGCAGGCGGTGAATGCCAAGGCCGCCGACGTCTATCGCTACATGAACTTCGACCAGATCGCGGAGTTCAGGGAAGTCGCCGACAACGTGACGGTTTAAATCGCCGTATCCTGGCGACTGATTTTTGTTCCGGCATAACGCCCGCTCACGCGGGCATTAGCCTTCTCTGAAACTTCGTGTTCTCATCTCCAAAACGACAACCCCGCCAATTGGCGGGGTTGTTTTTTGAATTATTGCGACAGCCTTATCAGCAGCTCCGGCCGCGCCATTGATTCGCCCGGCTCATGGATATCTCGTGTTGCTCTTTCACGCGGACGCGATAGGGAATGTCGTACAGCAGGCAGATGCCGATGAACACGATCGTGCCAGACAGTGCCTGATTGACCCCCCACGACGTCAGCATTGAATAGACCGGGTAGGCCAAGCCGGCCGACACCAGCAGCCAGAGGATCGTCAGAACGCCACTGCCGGATTTTGTTGGTTCCGTTGCCTTGCTTGCCATCGCGTGCCCCTTTCAAGGTTTTGCCGAATTAATCAATGTGCCTGCTACATTGCAATCGACATGCCAGATTCAGAGCAACGCCTAACTCATTGTAATAGCTATGATTAGCTCATAAGCGCGAAAATCTGGCGTACTCATGAGCGCCAGAATCCGACAATATTCGGCACATATCCCAATCGAATTCATTTCCCGCTAGCAGGAAAGTACCTAGGCAAGGGCAATGCGCTGCGCCACGCGGGCCGCCTGCGTCTGCCCCTGATAGCCCCAGGCATCTGCCGCAATCTCGCGCACGATGACGTAGCTTGCCGCATCGAGCCTGCCGAGAATCGCCTCCGCCGCGGCAAACGCGGCAGCGATGAAAGCCGCCTTCTGCTCCGGCGAGTTGCTGCCCTCGGTGACATTCACTTCCAGAAAAAAGCTGCCGCTGCCGGACACATTCAGCGATTCGCCGCCACTGGTCCAATGGCCGGGTGCGATGCATTGCACGGCAACGGCGGTCACCTCGCGACGCTTGCCGAGCAACTCCACGGTCAAGTCGGTCATGCGCTCGGCGATTTTCGCCACCTTCTCCGGCAGGCACGGTGCCGAAAGGCGGATGTCGAGAAAAGGCATCGTCGTATTCCTCAGCGCAGCATCGTCACGGGGATGGCCGAAAGTCCCGGGTGCCGCCAGCGCAACAATGCCGTCAGAATCGACTCCGCCCGTGCGCGCGACCCGATGCACGGCACGCGGCCGCGCGGATCGGTGGTAACGAGCAGCGAGGGCTTCAGCGCCGACACCACGATCGGCGCATTGCCCGTCACCTGCCAACTCTGGCCGGGGCCGAGAATGATGTCCTCCCGGCTGCCGTCAAGCGTGATCCAGAGTTCCCCGGACTGGCAGGCCAGCACATGGCCCTCGATGCACCCAAGGGCCAGCACCTCACGGTTCGCCAATTCGATGCGGGTCTCTTGCACAATGTTCGCCATCATCCTATCCTCCATGCGTAACATGCATCAACAGGTGCTGCGGCATGTGCGCCAAGAATAGGCATCTCCAGTCTTAATAACAAACGAGTAATGCGAATCCATTGCATGAGTAAAACGCATGAATAATACCCTGACC
>JAUXUK010000104.1 GCA_030680805.1 Sulfuritalea sp.
CGGGTTTCGTCGGCATTGTCGACACGGTGGTAGCCGTTCGGGTCCGCCACCTTGTCGGCGGTGTTGATGGCGAGATAGCGTTCGAGGAGCTTGGCGCGGTCGGCGATCCACTGCGTCGAGAGATCGCCCTGGCCGGTGGCCTCATTGACAAGATCGAGCGCGAACCGGCCATAGTCGGCGCCGAGGACGGCGAAGGGATTGAGTTCCTTGAGGGCGTAACGGGTGGCGACCATGCTCGGCTCGGAGGCGATGGCCTTGAGCTCACCGGCGGTCATGTTGATTAGCGAGACTACCGTGAGGGTCTTTCCAGCGATGGCGATTTGTAGTTCGGCAAGATGCGCATAGAGGTCTTCGCGAGTCGTCTCAACAGACGAGTAACTCTTGTCGAACAGTTTGCCCACGGCAGCAACCACCGATTCGAGGCTGTTGCTGGAAACGGCGGACGAGGCCTTGAGAATGCCGCCCACCGATTGGAGCGTGATGGTGGAATCCATCTTTGCAAGCAGCGCATGGACCGCGAGCGCATCGGTGAGGGTGACAATCGAATGGTTGTGGATCGGGTTGCCGGTTTCGATTTCAATGACAAGGCGCGGCGACACAGCGATGCCGACCGGGGACACCGGATCGCTTGGAGAGACGATGTTGTGGATGGTCGCTACGATACTCGGCGAGTAGCCACCAGTTGGCGAGAGCGCGCGCCACACTTGCTCTGCGATGGATTCGCTATCAATCACATTGCCCAAACCGGGAGCGTTGTACAGATAGGTACCGACAACCTGTTCCGCATACTCAATGGCAAGGCCGGTGGCCAAAAAACCGCCGAGTGAATGCCCGGCAACGGTGAATCCAGTCTGTAGCTGGCCAGTATCGAGCCACGATTGCACCTTGGTCGCGAGGTCACGGTATTGCGTCTGGTACTTGGGGGTACCCAACAAGCCGATGTCTACAACATCGGTCACCAGATCATTAACATCCTGCGTCCCACGCACCGCCACGACTTGCCGACCGGTACCAACCTCCTCAAAAAGCGTAACCGACAGGCCGCTGGGATTCCACGCTTGCTGCAGTTGCCCGAATTCGTCGTAGTACTCGATTACTTCCCCACCTGCATATTGATCAACGACAGTCCAGCGTTCGGCGAATGCGGCGGCTTGGGTCGGGGACATGCCCTCGCCCTGTTGTTGCAGTGCGGCAATGTAGTTCTGACCGGAAATGCCAAACGTCAAGTTCGCATAGGCCGCCAATGCCAATTCTGCTTGTACATGCATTTCGTGAATAGTGGACATCGCTTACTCTCCCTTGATAAATATTTTCGTTTCAAATCCAGACGACGTCGTTGGGTTCGGGCACAGATAACTTGAGCCGTGCCATGGACCTGGTATATCTCCACCACCACGGCCATATCTGACGTATTCACCTAACACTTTCCCATCCGAGCGGCGGATGACACGAGTAATCGTTCTCGCCACCTGCGGATCGCTTGCCCTGTAGTACTGGGTATCTGATCCCACAAAGTATTTGTCGATTGGTTGAGCGCGCTTTGTATCAGGCAATACCCAATTCTTTTGTACTAACTTCTCATACTCATTTGCCGGCAACATCACCGTCTCATACACCTTGGCCCCACCGTCGATCGCGCACAGGCGATTGACCTCGGCGTCGTAGTAAATCTTCCGCCCGCCGCCATACCAGAACGACACACCGAGCCAAAGGCTGGCGGCAAGGGCGATGACGGTTATGCGCAGCAGGCGGGGGGCCGCGCCGTCGGCAAGATAGGCGCGTGCCGGTTGCCAGAGCAGCCAACTCACCCCGCCCCAGACGACGAGAACGAAAAGAAGCCATAGGCCGCTCATGCTGCAATCCTCCATTGCCCATCATTTCCCGCCGTCTCGCCAGCGCCGACTTTTGCAATTCGTCCTGCCCTTCTCCTCAACCCGCCGTCCCGCCAGCGCCGACTTTTCGTGTCGCCACCACCGCCGCTCAGCCGGTCGGCGATATCGGCGCTGATCAGCATGTCGTCGCCAGCGCCGCCGATGCTGTCGCTGCCGGTGGTGGTGCCGCGGTTGATGGTCCATTGGTAAGTAACGACACCGGTGACTGAATCGGGCGGACTGACATTGCGGTCGACACTCCAGTCGGCATAGGCCTGCTGCAGGGAAGCGTCGCCCAGCAAGAGGTCGTCGCCGGCGCCGCCGATCAGCAGATCGTTGTCGTCACCGCCGGTGAGCAGGTCTTTTGCGGCGCTGCCGATCAGGATGTCGTTGCCGGCCTGGCCGTCGACCCAGTCGCCACGGGCGTCCACCGAGGCGTCGGTGTCGCCGCCGGCGAGTGCGGCGGCGATGGGCGTGCCGCCGGTCGGGCTGCTGAGGCCATGGATCGTGTCGCTGCCGCCGTCGCCGATCAGGATGTCGCGGCCCGTGCCGCCGGCGAGGACATCACTGCCAATGCCACCGTCCAGGATGTCGTTGCCGGTGCCGCCCGAGAGGGCGTCGTCACCGTCGCCGCCATCGAGTTTATCGTTGCCGCCCGTGGCGATCAGGGTGTCCTTGCCGCCGAAGCCATAGAGTTCGTCGTCGCCTTCGCCGTTGTGCAGGTAGTTGGCAAACTCGTTGCCCAGCAGTCGGCCCGAGCCGGTGACTTCGCCGTAGTTGCCGACAGCGGTCAGTTCCATGCGGCCCAGGCCGCTGGCGTCGATCACGGTGTGGTCTTCGTCGTTGTACCAGCTGGTCTTTTTGACGGTACTGGCGGGGCTGGCAACGGGAAGGACTTCGGCGGCGGGGGCGCCGGGCAGGCTGATGCCGAGTTGTCCGTCCTGCCAGCGTTTGACCCACATGCCGCCGTTGGCGCCCTGGATGGCGAGGACTTTGAAGGTTTCGCCGTTCTCCGATCGGTCGTAGAGGCTGTAGGTGATGGTGCTGCCGCCGGTTTCTTCCTGCCAGATGTTGGGGGCAATTTGTTTGATGGGCTGGGTGCCCAGGGTCTGGGTGTCGTAGTCGATGTGGTCGGCGCCATTTTGGTCGTCGATCCAGTCCCAGCCGTCACCGCTGGCAAACTTGTAGGTGTCGTCGCCGAGGCCGCCGTTGAGAGTGTCGGTATCTTTGCCGCCTTCGAGGATGTCGTTGCCGGTGCCGCCGAGCAGGGTGTCGCGGCCGAGGCCGCCCAGAAGGGTGTCAACGCCGCCATCGCCTTGCAGGTAATCGTTGCCGGCGTTGCCGGTCAGGGTGTCTTCGCCGGCACCGCCATAGAGATGGTCTTCCTTGTCGTAGCCGTTGAGCGAATCACCGTCCGCGCCGCCGAAGACAACCCGGCGCAAGTCAGGGTTGATGGAGGTGATGCCGCTGGGTGTGACAAAAACCGATTTGCCGCTTTCCTTGTCCGTGAAATCCCAGGCGGCGTTCTGCAGTAGTCCGGCCGAGGCGCTGGACTTGAGGTTCTTGGCGTCAAACGCCGTGTTCTCGGATTGCGCCTTGATCATCCAAGTCAGCATGGCGGCTCGATCCGCGAAATAGCTGTTGGTGTAGTTGCCCTGGTTCTGCGCGCGCTGGCCCGCGGTCAGCTCTTGGTCAGCCTTCCAGTTGAAGAACTCGCTGTTCCAGTTGGTCATGAGCGCGCTTTCGACAGCAGCTTCGTCGCCTGCAGCGGCTCTGAGAACAAACGGCGAGAGGGTCTGCAGCCCAAGAAAGTCCGAGAAATCGTTGCGCGCCCTCGTCGCCATCTGGGCGTCGGGCCGCTCGATCCAAACCTTACCCCTGAGTTCCCTGAAGACAGCGCCCTCACTCTCGCTCTCGGTCAGCGCCTTGATCTGGTTGTAAAAGGCCGTTCGGTCATCGCTATTGGCCCAGGTGTTGCCATCCATCTTGGCGGCCAGTTGCGTGGCGCTCGCGCCGAGCAATTGTTTCGAGAGGCTGTTGAGAATGTTTTCCAGAACGTCGCCTTCGGCTTTGCCCTGGGTCCCGTGAGTCGTTTCCGCCTTGGCGGCGGAGGCGGCCTTGAAGATGGCTTCGATGTCGGCTTGGGTGGCGGTGGGGGCGAGACGCTGCAGGAGGTTCTGCACGTTCAGCGAATCGACGATCAGCACGAGGCTATGGGTGTCGCCGAAGTCGTTCTGGTTGTAGCCGGGTACCAACAGCTTGTAGCCGGATTTGGACGCATCGGTTGGCAGGGTGCCGCGATACAGCGGCTGGTCCTCGATGAAGACGTGGGCATCGATGCCGTAGTGGTACTGGCTGTTGGCGACCCCTGCGTACGGCGTGGTGGTGGTTTCTGTGCCGACGAGGTCGTATTGGTTGGTAAGTCCCTGCCATCCATTTCCCATGGTCTTGTCGACGACGGCTTGGAGGCCGAGCACCGGAAGGCTCAGCGACTTGGTGCCGTATTGCGCCGCCGTGAGGCGCACGGCCAACTGGTAGTCGAGCAATTCGGCGTCGATCTTGGCATCCGGAACAAGTGCCGGCGAGGAGGGTGGTAATCCGTTCTGGTCCGGCCCGGAGGACAGGCTGGGTGCCCGAGCAGCCTCCTTGGCGACCCTAATGGCGGCCTTCAAAGCATCAGCGAACATGGCGGCCTCGCTGCCTCCCGTCACTGGCAGGAGGGCGAGCATCGACTCGGTGGGCACGCCATTGTTGGCCGCAATAGCGAGCTTGAGGAGGCGATACGCGGCGCGCACTTCCAAATTGGAGAGCGTGCTTTCCAGTCCGAAGGGTGAATCGGCTTGTGCGCGAAGCGCCTGAAAGGTCGCGACCATCAGCGGCAGCTTAGTTTTCGTCTCGTCGAGTGTACCGTCACCGATCTTGCCGATGCCCGCGCCGTTGAAGGTGAGGACCTGCGATGCGACACCAGGGTGCATGAGGTTGAAGGCGGTGGCGAGATGGCCGCCCAGGCTGTAGCCGGTGACGGACAGTTGCGCATTGCCGATCTGCGACTTGATCGACTCGTACCACGTCTCCATGTCGGCCAGTTGGCCGAAGGCGAAGCCGAAATCTTTGATTTCCCTGTTGGTGGCTTCGTTGTCGCGTGCCGCGTCGTCGATGAATTCGGTGGAACGGAAGGAGATGACGAGTTCGTTCGGGTTGGCCTTGTTTCTGAACAGCGTGCCGCTGAAGCCGGTCCCGCTGAAGTCGGTGTTGGTGTCGGCCTGCTGGGAAACGACTTCCCATTGAGCGGTGAAGGCGTCGGCTTGGGTTTGGGTGAAGCGGCTGGCGTGGAGGTTGCCGTCTTTGAGAGCTGTGACAATGTCGTCCCTTACAGTTCCATTTTCTCTGACAAGGAACGCTTCTGCAGCCATCTGAAGGTTTGCATATTTCAGGTAATCGGTAATCGTCGGCGTAGTCATGTTCAGTTCTCCAATTTCGGCTTGAGTGTCTTAACCACAAAATCATGCGTCTGGTCTGTTTGGTAGGTATGCCCCCCGGGGTCTTTTGGGAAAGCAGGGCAGGCGTGGCTTGCCGCCAGCAACCACGGCGAGCGTCCACCCGACTTGTTGCCCTGCCCCCGATCCATCATGTAGCCGATGCGCTCGGCCATGACTTCGCTGGTCTTGAGGTCGATAACTTTTAGCGAACTACCGGCGATCCAGTAGTCGCGCTCTTCGCGGGTGGAGATGTCGTCGTAGGTGACGCCGTATCGGGGCGATACGCCAGGGGTTGGAACCTTGTCGAGGACAAAGTCCTTGGTCTTAAAGGTCGTCTTGCCATCGCCTCCCATCAGAATGCTCGTGGTGTGCGTAACCTCCTTGATGCCACCTGTATAGCGATACCGCTTGCCGTCCATCGAATCGACGGCTTCAACGTAGCGGTAGCCAAGACGGGGAGTCCATCTCGGCGGGGGGGGCGAGGGCGTCCGATAGAAACCGGCAAAGAAGATTTTTATATACGTCTCGCCACCTGAATCGTGTCCATACGGATCATCCATCCTGAACTGATCCCCGGAGTTGATCTCGCTGGGCCTCACCTTCATCAGCAATATGCCTTCGACGTTTTCGGCAGTCCGATGAATGAACTCCCCCGCCTTCTTGCAGCGCTCCTGGAACATCTTCTTGGCAATTTGCAGACGAGCTTTGGGGTCGGTGCTCTGCGCCGATGCGGTTAAGCCTGTTGTTGCCAATAAGCACCCAAATACCAGCGCGAATAATGTTGTGCGTTTCATGCGGCTTGTCTCCATGAGTTTTGATTTGCGAAATGTTGTTTGCACACGCCGTCTTGCCAGCGCCGACTTTTCAAGTTCCAAACCAAAGTGTCGCGCGGATCGAAGTCCTCAAAATGAATCACATCATTGGCGTCGTCCCCGACCCGGAGCGTCAGCATCGGGTCATAGCGGGTCATAGGGGTCAGAGACATTTCGCTTTTCGTTTCGCATCGTTGTTTCCTCCATTTTCAGAATCCCGTTATCTTTGCAATTCCGTCCGCTGCCTGGCTTGGCATCATCTCGAAGCGGCCGCTTCAGTGGCGCCGTACCGCCAGCGCCGACTATTGATGGTTTTGCCCGAAGCGCTGGACGTCTCCGCCTTTTCAGCATAAAGTAAGGATTCCTTACTTTCCAGATCTCCCATCACCATGCTTGCCAAACTCACTTCGAAGAACCAGTTAACTCTGCCCAAGAGCATCACCGCCGCGATCGGTGCCACGGAATACTTTGATGTCGAAGCCACCAATGGGCGCATCGTGCTGACGCCGGTGCGCATCCAGCGCGGCGATGCGGTGCGTGCCAAGCTTGCCGAGCTTGACCTCCAGGAACAGGACACGGCCGATGCCGTGGCGTGGGCGCGGCGGGCGGCTGTCGGCAAGCCCGCGCGCAAGAAATGAGGCATCCGCCCCGGGTCGTGATCGACACCAACCTGATCCTGTCGGCGCTGGTGTTCGCGAGCGGCCGGCTCGCACCCTTGCGCCTGGCCTGGCAGAGTCAGCATGTGCTGCCGCTCGTGTCGCGCGCCACGGCCGCCGAACTGATCCGTGCACTGGCCTATCCCAAGTTCAAGCTTGCCGCGCATGAGCAGGAAGAATTGCTGGCGGACTACCTTCCCTATTGCAAAACGGTACGTATTCCGGCTTCGCCGCCCGCCACGCCGCCTTGTCGTGATGCATTCGACGTGCCTTTTCTGGAATTGGCATTGGCCGGGAAAGCCGATGTACTGGTGACCGGCGACAAGGATCTGCTGAGTCTTGATGGCAAGCTGGCCTGCCCGATCCTGCGCGCGGAGCGTTTTCTGGACGCGATCGGTGTTCGCCTCTGAGTCCCTGAAGTCACCGGGCACGCGATCCGGTCCGTTGGCTTGCCGGGGAAAATGTATTTTGCAGTACAGTATTATTGTGGATACAATAATACTGTGAAGATCACCTGCGATCCCGCCAAGAATGCCGCCAACATCGAACGCCGCGACCTCCCGTTCAATCTGATTGCGGATCTTGACTGGGCCACGGCGGTGATCGTCGAAGATGCGCGCAGGGACTATGGGGAACCCCGCTACCGCGTCTTCGGCTACATCGGTGATCGGCTCTACGCCGCCGTGTTCACACCCCGCAACGATGCCCTGCATGTCATCAGTTTGCGAAAAGCCAACAGCCGAGAGGTAAAGCGCCATGGTTGAACGTCGAAAACAGCCATCTACTTTGATCGATGACGAAAACCCGGAATGGACAGTTGAGGACTTTGCTCGCGCAAAGCCCGCATCCGAGGTCTTGCCTAAACTCATGGGCAGCGCAGCCGCGGCCGAAATGCTGCGTCCGAAGCGGGGACGCCCCGTTTCCGCCAATCCCAAGGCGCACGTCAATCTTCGTCTTGATCCCGACGTCGTCGCCGCCTTCCGAGCCACGGGCCGAGGCTGGCAAACGCGCCTGAATTCAGCGCTCAAGGATTGGCTCAAGGACCACTCTCCGGCGTGATCAAACACGTCACCGCTCCCGCAAACTCTCGCTGCCATACTGCAGCAGCGGACTCAGGAAATACTCGATCACCCTGCGCTTGCCGGTCTTGATTTCCACCGTCACCGCCATGCCGGCGGTGAGGTTCACGGTCTTGTCTTCCACCTGCACGGTGGCGCGCTGCAGGCGGGCGCGGGTGGAATAGATCGGGCCGCGCTTTTCGTCATTGATGGCGTCTCGCGAGACGTGGACGAGGCTGGCGGGGATGGTGCCGTACTTGGTGAAGGGGAAGGTCTCGATCTTGACTTCGGCTTGCTGGCCGGCATTGACGAAGCCGATGTCCTTGTTCTCGAGGAAGGCTTCGACTTCCAGCGCGTCGTCTTTGGGCACGATGACCATCAGAACTTGCGCCGGAGTAACCACGCCGCCGACGGTACGCACCACCAACTGTTGCACGGTGCCGTCGACCGGAGCCGTCAAGGTCATCTGCTGGCCGCGGCTTTCGGTCTTTACCAGTTCCTGGCCGTAGCCGGTGGCTTTCTGCTCGGCTTCGTTGAGGGTGTCGAGCGCGAGGCGACGGGTTTCGGCGAGGGCTGAGTTGCGCTGGCCTTTGGCTTCGTCGATGGCGGCGGCGAGTTCCTTCAAGCGGCTGCGCTGGGTTTCGAGATCGGCTTCCTGTTCGATGCGGGCTTGTTCCTTTTCCAGGTAGCCGTGCTTGGAGATGAAGTTCTTTTCCACCAGTCCCTTGAAGTCCTCGGCTCGCTGGCGGGCGATGGGCGCGGTTTGTTCGAGCTTCTTGACGATCTCCTGGGTCGAGCGCCGCTCGGCTTCGCGCTTGGCGATTTCGGCGTCGATGCGCGAGACGCGGGCCTGGTATTCGCCGTACTGTCCGTCCAGGATGCGCTGCTCTTGGGCGACGCGCTCAATTCCAATACCGGCGCCGATACCGGAGGGTGTTTCGATGCGCGGCGACTTGCCGCTAGCCAGGGCCGCCAGCAGGCCGCGAGCGCGGGCGGCTTGCAGCGTGGCCGTGGTCAAGTCGTTGGCGGTGCGCGTACTGTCGGCCCGGGCCATGGTGGCGTCGAGTTCGACCAGCACCTGCCCGGCCTTGACGGCTTGCCCGTCGACCACGTGGATGGCCTTGACGGCGGCGGTTTCGATCGGCTGGATCAGCTTGCTGCCTTCGTTGGGCACGATCTTGCCCTGTGCCGTGGCGACCACGTCGATCTTGCCGAAGATGGCCCAGAGCACGGCGATGAGCGCAAAGCTCATTAGCAACCAGGCGACGATGCGCGGCGCGGCGGAGACCGGGGTTTCCTGTAGTTCGAGGGCGGCAGGGAGGAATTGCGCTTCGTGCGGCAGGCGCTGCGGCGGGTCGAGGTCTTTGCGGATTTTCCAGACGTGGCTGAAGATGATCGCGTAGCGCTTGAGGAGGTCGAGCGTGGCTTGCAGGCGGAGGGTGAGGGCTTGGGTCATGCCTGAGCCTCTTGATAAACACAACAGAAGTGTTTAATATTGTCCGCATGAATTCGAAGCAGATGAAGAAATGGCTTGAGCAACAAGGCGCGACCTTCCTTGCGGGCAAAGGCTCTCATCTGAAGGTTTTTCTTAATGGTAGGCAATCCGCGTTGCCCATGCATGGCACGGCGGAACTCGGCAAGGGTCTTGAGGCCGCCATCAAACGCCAACTTGGCTTGAAGTGAGGACAGATCATGTTTGACTACCCCGTTATCCTGACCCCCGACGATGGCACTGTGCTGGTGACCTTTCCCGATGTGCCGGAGGCGATCACCTTTGGCGCTGACGCCGACGAAGCGCTGTTGCAGGCGGTCGATGCGCTGGAAACCGCGCTGTCGTTTTACGTCGATGCCCGCAAACCACTGCCGGTGCCGAGCAAGGCCAAGCGCGGGCAAAAGACAGTGCGCCCCACAGCCTTGGAGTGCGCCAAGTTGGGCGTCTATCGGGCGATGACCGAGCAGGGCATCAAGAAGTCCGAACTGGCCCGCCGGCTGGGTTGGCACATGCCACAGGTGGATCGGCTGTTCGATTTGAAGCATGCCTCCCGTCTCGACCAGATCGAGGCTGCGGCGCGTGCGCTGGGACGGCATGTCGAGGTGTCGGTTACTTAGCATCTGCTTACCCCTGCTGCAGCCGATGCAGCCGCGAGTAGTGCCCCGCTTCATGCCGCAGCAACTCGGCATGGCTGCCCTCTTCGACGATCTGGCCGCGATCGAGCACCACGATGCGATTGGCATCTCTCACCGCTGAGAGGCGATGGGCGATGATCAGCACGGTGCGGCCCTGGCAGATCGCCTTCATGTTGTTCTGGATGATGCGTTCGGACTCGTAGTCGAGCGCGCTGGTGGCTTCGTCGAAGATCAGGATGCGCGGGTTGCCGATCAGCGCCCTTGCGATGGCGATGCGCTGGCG
>JAUXUK010000105.1 GCA_030680805.1 Sulfuritalea sp.
CGACTACGACAAGGAAAAGCTGCAGGAGCGCGTGGCCAAACTAGCTGGGGGCGTGGCGCTGATCAAAGTGGGTGCCGCGACCGAAATGGAAATGAAGGAAAGAAGGCCCGCGTCGAAGACGCGCTGCACGCCACGCGTGCCGCCGTTGAAGAAGGCATCGTGGCCGGCGGCGGCGTGGCTCTGCTGCGTTCCCGCGCTGCGATCAAGCTGAAGGGTGACAACCACGAACAGGACGCCGGCATCAAGATCGTGCTGCGCGCCCTGGAGCAGCCGCTGCGCGAAATCGCCGCGAATGCCGGCGACGAGCCGAGCGTGGTGATCAACAAGGTGCTCGAAGGCAAAGGCAACTTCGGTTACAACGCTGCTACCGGCGAGTACGGTGACATGGTGGCGATGGGCGTGCTGGACCCGACCAAGGTGACGCGCACGGCATTGCAGAACGCCGCTTCCGTTGCCGGCCTGATGCTGACCACCGATTGCATGGTGGCCGAGCTGGTCGAAGACAAGGCCTCCGGCGGTGGCATGGGCATGGGTGGCATGGGTGGTATGGGCGGTATGGGTGGCATGGGCGGTATGGATATGTAACAGGCGCAGCCTGTTTCATATCAAGTGGAAGGAACAGGAGGAAACCCAGGTTTCCTCCCGTTACCCACCTTCCTACTGGGTTGCTGCCTCACGAAACCCCCGACTCTGGAAACAGGGTCGGGGGTTTTGCGTTTCCTGATTAGCAATGAACGTCAGCCATTCCAAAAGAAGCGCAATACCCTCGGTCCGTCATTCCGGCGAACGCCGGAATCCAGGATGTTTTCGGTCGCCCGTTCTGGATTCCGGCGTTCGCCGGAATGACAAGCTGACGTTCGTTGCTAATCAAGTTGCGTTTTGTGCGGCTGGAAAGTCGGCGCTGGCGATACGGCGTGCGTGACGGCTGGTATTGCTGCGTTGCGCCAATCATCAATGCCCATCGCGGCACCGGACACGTTATCATTTCATCCGAATCCGTATCACTAAGAGGATATCCATGGCCGACGACGGCATCTATCGCAAGACCGAAAAGGGCCGCACCGAGATTGCGACCCGCGCCAACAAGCTTGGCCTGCGGGAGCGGACCATGCTCATCATGGTGGACGACAAAACCACCCGCAGCGGTCTGTTGGCCAGAAGCGCGCATCCAAGCACGGGCGATATCCTCGACGCCCTGCTGGCCCAGGAGTTCATCGAGGTCGATACGGGAACCGCGCCGGTCGTCACGGCAGCCGCCGCCGGAGCCGCGCCGGGATCTCCGGTTACTTCGGCCGCTCCGGCAGCCCCCTCGGTCGAGGTTTCGCTGATCTCGGCATCGCGCTTTGCCTGTCATTCGCTGGTCGATTATTTGGGGCCTGCGGCGGACGATTTGACGGCTCTGGTCGAGAAGAGCAACGGTGTGGCGGAACTCACTACCACGCTGGAAAAGTGTCGCCAGATCATTTCGAGCCTTGCCGGCAAGTCCAAGGGAGATGCTTTCTGGGCGGGCGTCAGCGCGCGCTTGCCCAAGGCCTGATTTGTGGCAAGCTGGGCGGCTTGTTGAAAGTCGCGCCACCTCACCCATAGTCACGATGCCGCCATGAGACTGCTGCTTGCGGAAGACGACCGCATCATTTCCCAGGGCTTGATCGCCGCCCTGCGCAAATCCGGCTACGCGGTGGATCATGTCAATAACGGCGCCGATGCCGACACGGCCATGCTCTCGCAACCTTACGACCTGCTGATTCTTGATCTGGGTTTGCCGCGACTGTCGGGCATCGATGTGCTCAAGCGTTTGCGCGCGCGCAAGAACACCACGCCGGTACTGGTACTGACGGCCCAGGACGGCGTCGAAGACCGGGTGCGCGGGCTCGATGCCGGCGCCGACGATTACCTGACCAAGCCTTTCGCCCTGCCGGAGCTGTTTGCCCGGGTGCGGGCGCTCACCCGGCGCGGCACCGGCAATCCGACGCGGATCGAGGTCGGCGCCTTGTCCTACGACCAGTCCGAACGCATCGCCCGCCTCAACGGCGAACTGCTTGAACTGTCGGCGCGCGAACTGGCGCTGCTGGAAATCCTGCTGCTGCGCGCCGGGCGCCTGGTGGCCAAGGAACAACTGGTCGACCAGTTGTGCAGCTGGGGCGAGGAAGTCAGCAACAACGCCATCGAGGTCTATATCCATCGCTTGCGCAAGAAGCTCGAGCCCGGCGATGCCCGCATCGTGACGGTGCGCGGCCTCGGCTATTGCCTGGAGAAACCGTCCGACGCGGCGGCTTCCGCCGATGGCCGCGCCTGACTTAGACCAACCTCCGGCGCCGATCGCGCCGGGTCTGCGCGGGCCCAATCCCTTCCTCTACAGTGAATATCCCAATTCGCTGTTCGGCGAAATCCTTGACTGGATGCTGGCGCCGCTCTTGCTGCTGTGGCCGATTTCGATTGCTGCCACCAACCACGTCGCCAGCTATATCGCCAACCAGCCCTACGACCAGGCGCTGGCGGACAACGTCACCGCCATCGCGCGGCTGGTGAACATCGAGGGCGGCCGGGTGACGGTGACCCTGCCGGCAGCGGCGCGCAGCCTGCTGCGTGCCGACGATGTCGACACCACCTACTATCAGGTGATCGGCCCCAACAGCAGGCTGATCCACGGCGACCGCGAAATCCCCTGGCCGACGCTGCCGGCAGGCATCGAAGCGCGCAAGATCCTGTTTCGCGATGGCCGCATCGAAGCCGAGAACGTGCGCATTGCCTATACCTTCATTCCGGTCAGGAGCGGGCTGCCGCCGGTGATCGTGCAGGTGGCCGAAACCCTGCGCAAGCGCGAGCAGCTTTCGTCACAGATCATTTCCGGCGTGCTGCTGCCGCAATTTGCCATCATTCCGCTGGCGGTGGTCCTGGTCTATCTCGGCCTGACGCGCGGCATTGCACCCCTGCACCGCCTGCGCGAGCGGATCCGCCGCCGCCGCCCGACCGATCTGTCGCCGATCCCGGTGCATCGGGTGCCGGACGAGGTGCGGCCGCTGGTGGTGGCCTTCAACGAGATGATGGGGCGGCTGGAAGAGAATCTGCAGGCGCAGCAGCGCTTCATCGCCCAGGCCGCGCACCAGATGCGCACGCCGTTGACGGGGCTCAAGACCCAGACCGAACTCGCCCTTTCGGAAACCGATCCGGCGCAGATGCGCAATGCCCTGCTGCTGATCGCCGAAAGCACCGACCGCGCATCGCACATGATCAACCAGTTGCTGATCCTGGCGCGGGCCGAGGCCAGCCACGAAAAGCTGCACCGGGTGGAGCCGCTCGACTTGGACGAACTGGCTCGCGGCGTCACCGGGGAATGGGTGGTGCGCGCGCTGGCCAAGCGGATCGACCTCGGCTTCGAGGAAAGCGGCCGCCCGCTGCTGATTAACGGCGTGCCGCTGTTGCTGCGCGAACTGCTGTCCAACCTGGTGGACAACGCGATCAAGTACACGGCACCCGGGGGCCACGTCACGGTGCGCACCCGCGCCGGCGCCCAGGCGGTGCTCGAGGTGGAAGACGACGGCATCGGCATTCCGGCAGAAGAGCGCGCCAGCATCTTCGAGCGCTTTTACCGCGTGCTGGGCACCGACGCCGAAGGCAGCGGCCTGGGCCTGGCGATTGCGGCCGAGATTGCCGAACTGCATCAGGCCAGGATAGATCTGCTGACGGGCAGCCAGGGGCGCGGCAGCCTGTTTCGCGTCAGCTTTGGTTACGGCCGCGACGCTTAACGCCGGAAGGACTGACGTTAGCCTTCACTGAAACTTTGTTTTCCGCGCCACCGGGTGACCGAGGGCGGCAGGCAGGGGCAATCCAAACCCGCTGCGGGCGGTTTTCCCGTCGGGCTGTAAATTGGCATGCGGGCGGGCCTGTAAGCATCCTGTCAGGATTGCTGGCTGACAATGCCGGCATCTTGGGGCAATTGGCGCTGGTCTATGCCGTTCGTCGTACTGCTCCGGGGATACGGTCGGCGCATCACACAGGGGAATCCCGGGGGTGTGCCACAGGAACGGCGAACTGTTCCGGTTCGCCGCACAGCCAAAAGGAGGAGTGCTAAATGCAACTCACTGAGAAGCACAAGCAGTACTGGAACATCAACCTGAAGATAAGCAGCGCCTTGCTTGTCCTCTGGTTCGTGGTCACGTTCGTCATGGGCTGGTATGCCCGCGAACTCAACGAGATCAGCTTCATCGGTCCGTTGGGCTTCTACATGTCGGCACAGGGTTCCTTGATCATTTACGTTCTGATCATCGCCTATTACGCCTACTACATGAACAACCTGGACAAGGAATACGGTGTCCACGAAGGGGAGCTTGACTAATGGCCGCCGCACAAACCCAATCCCAATTTGCCGCCAACCTGAAGCGCTACTACAGCTTCTATACCGGCGGCTTCGTAGCGTTCGTCATCCTGGTCGGCATCCTTGAACAAATGGGTGTGCCGAACAAGATCCTCGGCTACATCTTCCTGTTCGCCACCATCGCGCTGTATGCCGGCATCGGCTTCATGTCGAAGACGGCCGACGTCGGCGAGTACTACGTCGCCGGCCGGCGCGTGCCTGCGCTGTTCAACGGCATGGCGACCGGCGCCGACTGGATGTCGGCGGCCAGCTTCATCGGCATGGCCGGCACCCTGTACCTGTCGGGCTATGACGGCCTCGCCTTCGTGCTGGGCTGGACCGGCGGCTACTGCCTGGTGGCGATCCTGCTGGCGCCCTACCTGCGCAAGTTCGGTCAATTCACGATTCCGGACTTCCTCGGCGCGCGCTACGGCGGCCATCTGCCACGGATGATCGGCGTGATTGCGGCCATCACCTGCTCCTTCACCTACGTGATTGCGCAGATCTACGGCGTCGGCATCATCACCTCGCGCTTCACCGGCCTTGAGTTCCAGGTCGGCGTGTTCGTCGGTCTGGCCGGCATCCTGGTCTGCTCCTTCCTCGGCGGCATGAAGGCGGTGACCTGGACCCAGGTGGCGCAGTACATCATCCTGATCGTGGCCTACCTGATCCCGGTGGTCTGGCTGTCGGTGAAGCATACCGGCATCCCGATCCCGCAGATCTCAGCCTATACCTCGGCCCTGCCCAAGGTGACCGCGCTGGAAAAGGAGTTCAACGACAAGGCCACGCCCAAGGGCGCCAAGGAAGAGTCGGTGCGCGCCATATTCCGTGAGCGTTCAGCAGCGGCGACTGCCAAGCTGGCCGGTCTGGAGAAGGACGGCGCCGGTTTCCTCGCGGCGGAAAAGGCCAAGCTGGTCGACAAGGTGAATGCCCTCAAGGCCGAAGCCACGCCCGATGCGAAGGCGGTTGAAGCCGCGGAGAAGTCTCTCAAGGACTTCCCGGCTGACGCTGCGGCCGCCAAGAAGGCCTGGACGGCAGAGAAAGGTGTCGGCGCTCGCGCCGCACCGGTCAAGGCCCACGCCGAAGCCTTTGCCGTCGGTGGCAAGACGCCGGAAGAGATCGAGAAGAACCGCGGCATCGCGAAGAAGAACTTCCTCGCCCTGATCGCGTGCCTGATGATCGGAACCGCCGCCCTGCCGCACATCCTGATGCGCTACTACACCACCCCGTCGGTGCATGAGGCGCGCGTCTCGGTGTTCTGGGGCCTGTTCTTCATCTTCCTGCTTTACTTCACGGCACCGGCCCTGGCCATCCTGGCCAAGTTCGAGGTGTACAGCAACCTGGTGGGATCGAGCTTCTCCGCGCTTCCAGCCTGGGTCAGCAACTGGTCCACGGTGGACAAGACGCTGATGAACATTGCCGACATCAACAAGGACGGCATCGTGCAACTGGCGGAAATCGTCATCGGCGGCGACCTGATCGTGCTGGCAACCCCGGAAATCGCGGGCCTGCCCTACGTGATCTCGGGCCTCGTGGCAGCCGGCGGTCTGGCGGCGGCGCTGTCTACCGCTGACGGCCTCTTGCTGACCATCGCCAACGCGATGTCGCACGACCTCTATTACAAGATGATCGACCCGAACGCCTCGACGGTTCGCCGTATCGCGGTGTCCAAGGGCCTGTTGCTCGTGGTGGCCTTGACGGCCGCTTACGTCACCAGCCTGAAGCCGGGCGACATCCTGTTCCTGGTCGGTGCGGCCTTCTCGCTGGCGGCCTCGGGCTTCTTCCCGGCGCTGGTGATGGGCGTGTTCTGGAAGCGTGCCAACTGGTTGGGTGCGGTGCTGGGCATGAGCTTGGGTCTGGGCATCTGCGCCTATTACATGTACATGACCTATCCCTTCTTCGGCGTCAATGCACCGAAGTGGTGGGACATCAACCCGATCTCCGCCGGCACCTTCGGCATTCCCGCCGGCTTCCTGGGCATCATCATCGGCAGCCTGATTTCCCCGGCACCGAGCAAGGAAATCCAGGAACTGGTCGACCACGTTCGCTATCCGAGCCTGGAAGGCGACATCGAGACCAAGGGTACCTGATAAGTCTTATGGAGGAGGAGGAGGGCTAGGGAGACACATCCCACCCTCGTTGAACCGGCCCCTGGGAAACCACGGGCCGGTTTTTTTACGTCTCCGAGCGAAGGCGAGGAGACGGTATCCCCTTGTGGGATATGTCTAGGCGTGGTGTCATTAAAATTGTGCGGCACCGGCGATAAAGCTTCGTCGTCCCGGCAAACGCCGGGACCCAGCACCTCCTGGATTCCGGCGTTTGCCGGAATGACGCGCGAGTGTTGTGCCAGTCTCGCCGTATCGCCAGCGCCGACTTTCGGAGTGGTTACGGCCAGCGGAAAATCAGAAAGGAAGTTCGGGAATGAATTTCATCAGATCGGCGCGCTCGGTATCGCGCGCCAGCTTCCTCGCCCGCTTCGGTTCGAAGCCGACCAGGCGCTTGAGGATTTTTGTCACGTCATCGGGACGGTTGGCGTGATGGTAGGCCATGCCCAGCTGGTAGAAGCCCTCGCCGCTCATCGGTTGCAGCTCGACCACTTTTTCCAGTGCCGTCACGGCCTCGTCGTGCTGGCCCAGGCGCGCATGGGCCAGGCCCATGCCGTACCACGCCATGTCCTGCGCGGGCACCAGGCGCACCGCCTCGGTGAAGGCGGCAATCGCCTCCTTCGGTTTGCCGGCGTGTTCGCAGACGTAGCCAAGGTTGAACCAGTTGGCGCCGTCGTCCGGGGTCAAGGCCAGCGCGGCCTCGAACCACTTGATCGCGACCTCGTAATTCTTCCGCTTGGCGGCAATCGCCGCCAGGTGGCGTGCCGATTGCACGTCCTGCGGGTTGATGCGAAACGCCGTGAGGTAGGCCTCGAAGGCGCTATCTTCGCGCCCAAGGAAATGAAACACCCAGCCGCGGGCATAATGCCGCCAGTGATCGTAATTCATGAGATTGACCAAGCAAAAAAATCGGAGACCGGAACATACCATGAACCACCCTGAACTACTCATCCTTGGCGTGCTGCGCGCGCTGGTCGAGGTCGCGGGACTATTCCTGCTCGGGCAAGGCCTGCTGGGCCTGCTGGCGGGACGCGGCCGCGACAACAACACCATGTACAAGCTGTTCCTGATCATTACCGGGCCGGTATTGAGGATGGCGCGCATGCTGACGCCGCGGCTGATCATCGACAAGCACCTGCCTTACATCGCCTTTGCCGTGCTGTTCTGGATCTGGATTGCGCTGGCCTGGCTGAAGAAGCTCTACTGCGAGACCAACCTGCTGCAATGCTTCTGAGTTAGCGCGGGACCGCGCCGAAATATTTCTTCACTGGCTGAATCGTGAACATCCATTTCGACCGCACCCGCCTCGCTCTGCTGCTGTTGCTGCTGGCCCTGCTTGGGGTCGGCGTGTGGGCCTATCGCGGCGTCGCGGATTCCCTGCGCGAGATACGCGCCACCGGCCTGCAGACGCTGCTCAACACCCAGGTCGGCACGCTGGAACAGTGGATTTCCGAGCGGCGAAACGAGGCGGAACAGCTCGCTGTCGAACCGGCGCTGAACGCCGGCATCGTCAGGCTCGCCGCCGGATTCAAGGTCGATCGTGCCGGCATCATCGAGGCAATCCTGCAGAAGTCCGCCGCCATTGGCGTGACGGCCGCCCTGGTGATCGGGCCGCGCGGCAGGATTCTCGCGGCGAGCGACCTGCAACGGGAGGGGCGCGAGGTAACGCCGGATTTCTTCACGCATATGGCGTCGGCGCTCAAGGGGCACGCGGTATTCGTGCGGCCCTTTGCCAGTCCGGGCGCCGCCGGCACGCGGGAGATCGGCCGCGCCTGGGTGGCCACGCCGGTGCGTGCCGCCGACGGCAGAATCGTTGCGGTGCTGGCCCTGGGCTCCCCGGTGGACAAGGGATTCTCGGGCCTGTTCGAGGCGGCCCGCCTCGGGCGCAGTGGCGAAGCCCTGGTTTTTGATGCTGCCGGCTGGCTGCTGTCACCCAGCCGGCATGCCGGGGAGTTGCAGCAGCGCGGCCTGCCGCTGCGCCTGGCGCAGCCGGAAGCGGATGCCGAGCGCCTGACCGTGCTGGCGAATCAGGCGCTGGCAAAGCTCGGCGAGGGGGGCGAAGGCGTAGTGCTCCAGCCCTACCCGAACTACCTCGGCCGCGATGCCATCGGCGCGTGGCGCTGGCTGCACGAATACGATATCGGGGTGGCGGTCGAACTGGAGGCGGGCGAAGCCTATGCGCCGCTGACCTATTTGCAGATCGGTTTTGGCGTCGTCCTGCTGCTGATCTTTGCGGTGTGGCTGTCCGGCTTTCTGTCGCCGAATACCCTGGCCGGCCTGCTGCGGCGTGACGGTAGGGCACGCCAGTTGGGTCCCTACCGATTGCTGCGGCAGATCGGCGAGGGCGCCATCAGCAATGTGTATCTGGCGCAGCATCGCATGCTCAAGCGCGCGGCCGCGGTAAAAGTGCTCAAGGTGCAGACCACCTCGGATGAATGGACCGCCCGCTTCCAGCGCGAAGTGCAGCTCACCAGCTCGCTCCACCACCCCAACACCATCGCCATCTACGATTACGGCACGGGCTCCGGCGGCGAATTCTGGTACGCCATGGAGTACCTGGAAGGCCTGTCGCTGGGCGACCTCGTCGAGCGCTACGGGCCGGTGCCGCCGGCGCGCAGCGCCTACATCCTGCGTCAGGCCTGCGCTTCGCTGTGGGAAGCGCATTCCTGCGACCTGGTGCATCGCGACATCAAGCCGCAGAACATCATGCTCTGCAAGATTCGCGGCGAGTGCGATTTCGTCAAGGTGCTGGATTTCGGCCTGGTCAAGCAGATCTCGGGCGACCAGACGCGCGACCTCACCCGCGCCATGCGCATCCTCGGTACGCCGCTGTACATGTCGCCCGAGCGCATCCGCAACCCCAGTGATGCGGACGGCCGTGCCGACATTTACGCGCTGGGCGCGGTCGGTTTTTTCCTGCTCACCGGCAAGCGATTGTTCGAGACGGAAACCGAGCACGACCTGACCTACCAGGTGCTGCACACCGTGCCCGGGCTCGCCTCGGAATGCTCCCCGTTCGAGGTGCCGGCGGAACTGGATGCGCTGATCGGCCGTTGCCTGGAAAAGGACCCGGCGGCGCGGCCGCAAAGCATCGCGGAAGTGGCCAGCATCCTCGACGGGGTGCTGGTGCATAAGCCATGGACGCGCGCCCAGATCGACACCTGGTGGAAGAAAAACTGGGTAAGCGAGGACGACCCCGGGCGGCGCTATACGGCGCCGACAGCCTGAACGGGGATCCCGCGCAGGCGACCGCGCCGTCAGGACCGGGTCTGCGGTGAGCGGTCGACTGCGTCTGGATCAGACGGCTTCTTTCGGGCTCCGGACGTTTCAGCGCAAACTTCGAGGCGTCCGGGTACATTGACGGCGGCGGGCTGTGGCGTGGCGCACAACCAAGCCCTTTGACGCCGCAACACCGAGGCCCTATAATTCGCAGCCTTTCCGGCTAGGTAGCTCAGTTGGTAGAGCAACGGATTGAAAATCCGTGTGTCGGCAGTTCGATTCTGCCCCTGGCCACCAAAATCAGAGCGGGGGTTCTTCGGAACCCCCGTTGTTGTTTGCACATTCGGTTTGCACATCTGGTTGCCAGCCCCCGATTGGAATCGCTGCGTGACATCCTCCCCTGACCATCAACGCCGTTTTGGCGGCATCGAGCGCCTGTACGGTGCCGGCGCGCTGCTGCGCGCGGCCGCGGCGCACGTGGTGGTGGTGGGCATCGGCGGCGTCGGCTCGTGGGCGGCCGAGGCGCTGGCGCGGTCAGGCATCGGGCACTTGACGCTGATCGATCTCGACCACGTGGCGGAATCCAACATCAATCGCCAGGTCCAGGCGCTGGACTCGACGCTGGGCGCCGCCAAGGTGACGGCGATGCGGGAGCGCATCGCGGCGATCAACCCGGCCTGCGTGGTCGATGCCGTGGAAGAATTCATCGACGAACGCAATCCGGCCACCCTGATCCCGCCCTGCGACGCGGTGATCGACGCCATCGACCATGTGCGTGCCAAGGCGGCGCTGATCGCGCATTGCCGCCGCGCCGGGATTCGTGTCGTGACCACCGGCGGCGCCGGCGGGCGCACCGATCCGACCCGGGTCGAAGTCATCGACCTGTCGCGCACCACGCAGGATGCGCTGGCCTCGAAAGTCCGCGCCCAGTTGCGCAAGGACTACGGGTTTGCGCGCGACCCGAAAAAGAAGTTCGGCGTCGACTGCGTCTATTCGCCGGAGCAGAGTCGCCGTCCCGCTGCCGCCGACTCCTGTGCGACGGGCGAACCGGACGCCGCCATTGAACTCGCGGCGGGCCTCAATTGCGCCGGTTACGGTTCCTCGGTGGCGGTCACGGCAAGTTTTGGTTTCGCCGCGGCGGCACGGGTTCTCGCCGGTATACTTCCCGCATGACGAATGCCCCGCAGGTTCCTGTCGTTCTGGTCACTGGCGCTGCCCGCCGCGTAGGTGCCGGGATCGCGCGCACCTTGCATGCGGCGGGGGCCTGCGTGGCGATTCACTACCGCTCGTCGGCGGCCGAGGCGGAGGCGCTGGCGACGGCGCTGAACCAGGTGCGGCCGGACTCGGCGGCTGCGTTCGCCGCCGACCTGCTGGACATGGCGGCGCTGCCTGAACTGGTGGAGTCGGTTGTGGCGCGCTTCGGCCGGCTCGATGCATTGGTGAACAACGCGTCTTCATTCTTCGCCACAAAAGTCGGCGCTGTCGACACGGCGGCATGGGACGACCTGATCGGCTCCAACCTCAAGGCGCCCCTGTTTCTGGCCCAGGCCGCGGCGCCCCACCTTGAGCGCAGCGGCGGCTGCATCGTGAACATCACCGACATCCACGCCGAGCGCCCGCTCAAGGGCTACCCGCTGTACTGCGCGGCGAAGGCCGGCCTGCTCGGGCTGACCCGCGCGCTGGCGCTGGAACTCGGGCCGCGAGTGCGGGTGAATGCGGTGGCGCCCGGCGCCATCGAATGGCCGCAAGGCGAGGGCGACTTTCCTCCCTCGGCGCGCACCTCCATCATCGATCACACGCTGCTGAAGCGCGTCGGTTCGCCGACCGACATCGCGCGCACGGTGAAGTTCCTGGTGTTCGATGCGCCCTATGTCACCGGTCAGGTGATCAACGTCGACGGCGGCAGGACGGCTCACCTGTGAACGCACCATTGAACATAGCCCCGACCGCCAGACAGGCGCAGAAGGCCGCTTTCGAGGCGAACAAGCTCGCCAAGCGACTGCGCCGCGAAGTGGGCCAGGCGATCGCCGACTTCAACATGATCGAGGCCGGCGACAAGGTCATGGTCTGCCTTTCCGGCGGCAAGGATTCCTTCGCCCTGCTCGACATGCTGCTGTTCCTGCGCGAGCACGCGCCGATCGGGTTCGACATCGTCGCGGTCAATCTCGATCAGAAGCAGCCGGGCTTTCCGGCCGAGGTGCTGCCGGATTACCTGCGCTCGATCGACGTGCCCTTCCACATCGAGAACGAGGACACCTATTCCATCGTCAAGCGCGTGATACCGGAAGGCAAGACGACGTGCTCGCTGTGCTCGCGATTGCGGCGCGGCGTGCTGTACCGCGTCGCCGGCGAACTCGGTGCGACCAAGATCGCGCTCGGCCACCATCGCGACGACATCCTGCAGACGCTGTTCCTCAACATGTTCTTCGCCGGCAAGCTGAAGTCGATGCCGCCCAAGCTGGTGTCGGACGATGGCCGCAACATCGTGATCCGTCCGCTCGCCTATTGCCGCGAGAGCGATCTTGAAGCCTGGGCCGCGGAGCGCGCCTTCCCGATCATTCCCTGCAACCTGTGCGGCTCGCAGCCCAACCTGCAGCGCCAGCAGGTCAAGCAGATGCTGCAGGACTGGGAGAAGCGTTTCCCCGGACGCATCGAGACCATGTTTCGCAGCCTGTGCAATGTCGTGCCTTCGCATCTGCTGGATGCCCGGCTGTTCGATTTTGCCGGGCTCGCGGCGACCGGCACGCCGGACGCAGAGGGCGACATCGCCTTCGACGCGCCCGAATTCACTGCTGATCTGGCGCACGCTGTAAATTTTTCGGTCAAGGAAAACTGATGGATGCGCGTCGCCTTCCTGCCCGCCACGGCGCACTCTGGCTGCTGGCCGGCTTTGCCTTGTTTCGTCGCCATCCACCGCTGATGACCGCGATCACCTTCGGCTATCTGCTGACCGTGGTCGTGGTGAACCTGATCCCGAAAGTGGGCCCCTTCCTGCTGCCCTTGATCCTGCCTACCCTGACGGTCATGCTGGCCAATGGCTGCCGCGCGATTGAACGTGGCAAGAAATTCGACAACGACACCCTGATCGCCGGCATCCGCGAGCAGCGCATCGGGCTGATCCGCCTCGGCGGCCTGCATCTGGTCGGCTCCAGCCTGCTGGTGCTGTTCGGTTTTGCGCTGGGCGAACCGATCAACATCCGCGACGGCATCGACGAGGTCGAGGCCATGGAACTCGCGGGCGATCTCGCGGTGATTCTGCTGATGGCCTCGCCGCTGCTGATGGCCTTCTGGTTCGCGCCGCTGCTGACGGCCTGGGATGGTGTCAGCGCGGGCAAGTCGCTGTTCTTCAGCTTCATCGCCAGCTGGCGCAACTGGCGCGCGTTCACGATGTACGCGCTGGTGCTGGTGCTGGTGGGAGCGGTGCTGCCGGGCCTGATCCTGATCATTGCCGGACTGCTGTCACAGGCCTTGCTGAACATACTCTCGGTGGCGCTGCGCATGCTGCTGATCTTCGTGCTGGCGCCGACCATGGTGGCCAGCGTGTATCTGTCCTATCGCGACGTGTTTGCGGCGGTTGTGCCGGAGCCCGCCCCGCCCGATCAAGCGCCCGCACAGCCCGATGAGTGAGCCCATGGCCGGAGCGCTGGGCCTGCTCGGCGGTACCTTCGATCCGTTGCACATCGCGCATCTGCGCCTCGCCCTCGAGGCGCGCGAGGCGCTGGGTCTGGCTGAAGTCTGCCTGATCCCCGCCGGCACCCCGCCCTTGCGCGCGGTGCCGCAGTGCGCCGCGGTTCATCGTCTGGCGATGGTGGAGAACGCTGTCGCCGGCATTCCCGGATTCAGCGTCGACACCGGAGAGGTACTGGCCGCGGCGGGCAACCCGACGCCGAGCTATACCGTGGCGACGCTCGAGCGCCAGCGCCGGCAGCACGGTGCGCAACGGCCGCTGGTGCTGTTGCTGGGCGCCGATGCCTTCGCCCGACTGGAGCAATGGCACCGCTGGCGCGAGCTGTTCGAGCTGGCGCACATCGCGGTGGCGACGCGTCCGGGGCATGAGATAAAACTCGGCGCTGGTGACGCGGCGCTTGATCGCGAATTTGCCGCACGCAAGGCTACCGCCGCCGATCTCGCCGGCGCGCCGGCCGGCCGCATCGTGCCTTTCGCCATCACTGCGCTGGAGATTTCCGCCAGCGCCATTCGCCGGCGTCTGGCGCAGGGCCTGAGCGTGCGCTATCTGGTTCCCGACGCTGTTCTCGACTATATTGAAACCCATCAGATCTACCGGACCCCGCATGGAATTTAGATCACTGCAAAAAATCGCTGTCGACGCCCTCGAAGACATCAAGGCCAAGGATATCGAGGTGCTCAACACCAGCAAGCTGTCCGCCCTGTTCGATCGGGTGATCATTGCCACCGGCGATTCCAACCGCCACGTCAAGAGCCTGGCGCGCAATGTCCATGACAAGGTCCGGTGCGCCGGCGGCCAGGTGATCGGCATCGAAGGCGAGGATAGCGGCGAGTGGGTGCTGGTCGACCTCGGCGACATCGTGGTGCATGTCATGCAGCCCGTGGTGCGCAGCTACTACAACCTCGAAGAACTGTGGAAGGTCGCGCCCAAACGCAGCAAGAAGGCTGTGGAAGAATGAAACGGGTAATTCTTCACCGCAGAGGCGCAGAGGCGCAGAGAAAGGCAACAAGCGAAAGATTTTCTCTGCGAATCCTCCGCGCCTCTGCGCCTCTGCGGTAGATTTTGCTTCTTCCATGAAATTGATCGTCGCGGCGGTTTCCGCGCGGCCACCGGAATGGGTGGTGGCCGGCTGGACCGAATACGCGAAGCGGATGCCGCGCGAACTGCCGCTGGACCTGCTGGAGATCAAGCCCGAACCGCGCACCACCGGCAAGGCGCCGGAAGCCATGATGGCGCTGGAAGCCGCCCGCATCGACGCGCACCTGCCGGCCGGCTGTCGCCGCATCGCGCTGGATGAACGCGGCGAGGCGCCGACCACGCGGCAACTGGCCGAGCGTCTGGCAAAATGGATGGCCAGCGGTGATGACGTCGCCTTCATCATCGGCGGCCCCGACGGGCTGGATGCCCGGATCAAGAGCACTGCCCACGAAACCATGCGCCTTTCCAGCCTGACGCTGCCCCATGCCCTGGTCCGGGTGATCCTCGCCGAGGCCCTGTACCGCGCCGCGAGCGTGCTCAAAGGCCACCCGTATCATCGCGAATGACATGATCGACCCCCGCATCTACCTCGCTTCCAGAAGTCCGCGCCGCCGTGAGTTGCTGACGCAGATCGGCGTGCGCTTCGACTTGCTGCTGTTTCGCGCCGCGCCGCGCGAAGACGAAGAGGTCAGCGAAACCTGGCTGCCCGGCGAAACACCGGAAGCCTACGTGCAGCGCGTGGCGCGGGCCAAGGCGGTGTTCGGTGTCGGCCTGATCGCGAGCCGGGCAACCGTGGTGCGTCCGGTGCTGGCCGCCGACACCACGCTCGACCTTGACGGCGAGATCATCGGCAAGCCGACCGACGAAGCCGATGCGGCATCGATTCTGATGCGGCTTTCCGGCCGCAGCCATCGAGTGCTGACCGCCATCGCGATGGCGCGCGGCGAACGCGTTGAGCATCGCCTGTCGATCAGCGAGGTGCGGTTTCGCCGGCTGAGCAACGAAGAAATCCGCCGCTATGTCCAGAGTGGCGAGCCGATGGACAAGGCCGGCGCCTACGGCATCCAGGGCCGCGCCGCGATGTTCATCGAGCATATTGATGGTTCGCACTCCGGCATCGTCGGCCTGCCGCTTTGTGAAACGACGCTGCTATTGAGAGAATTCGGCTACCCGCTATGACTGAACAGTTCCTGATCAACTTCACGCCGCAGGAAACCCGCGTTGCGTTGCTGCAGCAGGGCGTGGTGCAGGAATTGCACATCGAGCGCACCAACGGTCGCGGCATTGTCGGCAACGTCTATCTTGGCCGCGTGGTGCGGGTATTGCCTGGCATGCAATCGGCATTCATCGAAATCGGGCTGGAGCGCACCGCTTTTTTGCACGTGGCCGATATCTGGAGCGAACGGCCGGGCGGCAACGGCCATGGCAACCACGAAACGCGACCGATCGAACGGGTTCTGAGCGAGGGTCAATCGCTGACCGTGCAGGTGCAGAAGGACCCGATCGGCACCAAGGGCGCACGGCTGACCACGCAGATTTCGATTGCCGGACGCCTTCTGGTGCACCTGCCGCAAGATACCCACATCGGCATTTCACAGCGCATCGGCGAGGAGGCGGACCGTGAAAAACTGCGCGCCCGCATCCAGGCCCTGCTGCCCGCCGACCAGCCCGGTGGCTACATCCTGCGCACGGTGGCCGCCGATGCCGGCGACGAAGAGCTGGCGGCCGACATCGCCTATCTGCGCCGCATCTGGCGCGAAATCGAGAGCCGCAAGGTGGGCGCCCTGCCGCCGATGCTGCTGCACCACGACCTGACCCTGGCGCAACGCGTGCTGCGCGACCTGGTGACCAGCGAAACCACCGGCGTCATCATCGACTCGCGGGAGAACTTCCAGAAGCTGCAAAGCTTTGCCCACGAGTACGTGCCGCAGGTCAGCGGTCGCCTCATGCACTACACCGGCGAGCGGCCGCTGTTCGACCTGCATGGCGTCGAGGAGGAAATCCAGAAGGCGCTGGCGCGTCGCGTCGATCTCAAGTCCGGCGGCTACCTGATCTTCGACCAGACCGAGGCGATGACCACGGTGGATGTCAACACCGGCGGCTATGTCGGTTCGCGCAACTTCGACGACACCATTTTCAAGACCAACCTGGAAGCGGCGCAGACCATCGCTCGCCAGCTCCGGCTGCGCAACCTGGGCGGCATCATCATCGCCGACTTCATCGACATGGAAGATGAAGAACACAAGGCTGCCGTGCTTGCGGAATTCAACAAGGCGCTGGCCAAGGACCACACGCGCATTACCGTGTCGGGCTTTACCCAGCTCGGGCTGGTCGAGATGACGCGCAAGCGCACCCGCGAGAGCCTCGCCCACATCCTGTGCGAACCCTGCCCCACCTGCGGTGGCCGTGGCGAGGTGAAGACGGCGCAGACCGTGTGTTACGAGGTGCTGCGCGAACTGCTGCGCGAGGCGCGCCAATTCACGGCGAAAGAGATGCGCGTGCTGGCTTCGCCTGCGGTGATCGATCTGTTTCTGGAAGAGGAATCGCAGGCACTGGCGATGCTTTCCGAATTCATCGGCCTGCCGATATCCCTCCACGCCGAGAGCGGCTACACCCAAGAGCAGTTCGACATCGTCCTGATGTAACGCTAAAATCTTTTCCGACGCGGGTGTCGTATAACGGCATTACCTGAGCTTCCCAAGCTCATGAAGAGGGTTCGACTCCCTTCACCCGCTCCAGTACAGACGAAAAAAATGCCGGCGCTTGCGCCGGTATTTTTCATTCGGGCGCCGGACTTACTGCTGGGTGGTTTCCGCCTTGATTGCGAGCCATTTTCCGGCGCGCAATTCGAGCACGTATTCCTCCAGCGATTCGAAGCGGTAGGGCTTGCCGGATTGGCGGCCCTGCTCGATCGCGACGGACCTCAGGCTGACGCGATTGCAGGCGGCGCCGGCGGCAGGATCGGCCAGCTTGCCTTCGGTCCACACGCGGCGCTGCTTGAAGTCCTTGAGGCCCTTCATGGCGGCCAGCGTGCTTTGCGCGAGCTCCTCCCGCGAGATATCGACGCCGGTCATCTTGCCTTCGTTGCCGCGCACCGTGGCTCGCACGGCTGCTTCGGGCGCAAACAGGGCAACAATCGCCGGCGCGTTGCGCCGCGCAATCGCGCCATCCAGTTGTTTCAGCCATGTCTTGGCAATCGCGGTGGCGTCGCAGCCTCCAATTGCGGCGGCGGCCGGCGGCGCAACGGGAGCGGGCGCCGGCGCCGGTGCTTTGGCGGGCGCGGCGGCAGGCGCAGCGACTGCAGGAGGCACGACGCTCGTCGCGGCTTGCGGTGCGGCGACCGGCGGCGCTTTGCGCCGCTGCTCCAGTTGCCGCTGGCTTTCCTGATCGGCTGTCTGCGAGTAGCGGTCGAGTTCGGCGTCGAATTCGCCGGGGACGTAGAAACTCGGTACCTTGTCGAGCAGGACCGGAAGCAGGATGGTCAGCAGGGCGCGCGCCCTGAAACCGTTGGCGGGTTCCTTGACCGGGGTGGGTGCGCGCACGAAACCGACCCGGCCGGCATCGATGTCGAGCGTGTTGTCGCCGACCTGCAGGGTCGTGCCGCCGCGGTTGACCTTGTCGTAGGTGCCTTCCTTGTTGGCCGTGGCCGCGGCCAGTTCGGCCGAAAGCACGTAGGGCTCGTGATCGGTGCCGCGAATGCCGATGGTGGCGGAGGGGGTGACGATGGTGTGCCCGGAGCGATTGGTGCGCGCAATCCAGCCGCTGATCACGCGCAGCGAACCGGTGAGCAGGCGCACGGTAAAGCTGTCGGTCGGCTTGTCCTCGGCGGCGAAACGCTCGGCGACGAACTCGGTGCTGGGGCGAACAGCGACCATTCCCGCATCGTCGGTCTTGAAAACGGCTTCGGCCAGGGCGGGGGCGCGTACCCGTTCGCCGACATAAACCACGTCGCCCTCGCGCAGCTTGCGTTCGCTGCCGCCACCGGATGCGGAAACGTCGCCGCGAATGCGCAGGACGGTGGCAAAGGGCTTGCCGCCGGCCTGGACCGCCGTCGGCTCGGCCGCCGACGCGAGGCCGGGCGAGCCGCTACCGGCGAGGAGACAGAACAGCCCCACGCTGATTCTGGCGAGACCCATGCTTGCGCGATTCAACGACCAATCCATGTCTTGCCTTTGCATTCTCTGAAAAATTGAGGAGAAGTTCCCCCTGCTATTGAAGCACACTCACCGGCAATGGGCCAGAACCGGCTTCACGAATGCCGGGACCTCGACCGCTGCGTGGTGCAATGAAGCGCGGCTAGGGCTCGCGCGGCCGTTGCCCAAACTGCGCCAGTTCTTCCGGCGTGTTGATGTTGCTGAACGCGTCCGCCTGATCGTCGAAGCCGACCTCGGCTACGTTCAGCGACGCGTGCCAAAGGCCCACCTTGCGTTCACCGGAATCGAGGAAGGCGGCGAGCTTCGGCAGCAGCTCGCGCCGCGCCAGACAGAATGCCCGGTGCATCTGTTTGCCGGTGCGCGGCACGGCGATATCGGCATCCTGTGCTTCCAGCGCATTACGTAGCCGCGTGACGAGATCGGCCGGCAGGAAGGGCGAGTCGCAGGGTACGGTCACCAGCAGCGGATTCTGCGCATGCGACAGCGCCGCGTGCAATCCTGCCAGCGGGCCCGCAAAACCCTCAATCCTGTCGGGCAGCACGGGACAGCCGAACTCGCCGTAGCGCGCCAGGTTCTGGTTGGCGTTGATCAGCACCGTGCCCACCTGGGGCGCCAGGCGCTCCAGTACCCACTGCACCAGCGGCCGGCCGCCGAGGTCCTGCAGGCCCTTGTCGATGCCGCCCATGCGCCGTCCGAGGCCGCCGGCGAGGACCACGCCGGCAATGTCCGCCTGCTTCACGGCAGGGTTTCCCAAAGCATGGCGACGCCGTCGAGCAGCAGGTCGCCGATGTCGGCATTCAGCCCGCTGCCGCTGCCTCGTTGGCGCTGGCGCTGGCTGCGTTCGCGTTCGGAAAACAGGATGGCCTCGGCCAGCAGCGCCGGTTTCGGCACCGCCGCCTGCTTCAGCGCGACCCGCTGGTAGCCTGCCAGTGCCGCTTCGACCGCCTGCGGATCGAGTATCGCGATCGGTGCGCGGCAATGGCTGCAGGCACTTTCCTGGCGAATATCCACCGGCGACCCGCAACCCGTGCAGCGCACCACGCCGATGCGGGCACTGATTTCCTTGATCTCGACCGGCGTCAGCTGGCGCACGAAGCCTTTCTCGATCATGAACTGGGCAAAGGTGATGAAGCGACCGTGCTGGCCGCAACGCTGGTAGTTGAACAGCCCACTCTTGACCCGGTCCTGCGAATGGATCAGGCGTTCGTTGCAGCGCGGGCAATGCAAGGGGCTGGCCAGGGGCAGGCGCTGGTCGTCGCGGTGCTGGTGGATCAGTTTGAACAGCTCGATCACGCCGGCCGGCGCCAGGTGCAGGCTTTCATATTCGTCGAACCAGATGCCCTGGCAGCCGAAGCACAGGTCGAGGTCTACTTCGCCGGTGAGCTTGCGCGGAAAGCGATGCGTGCTCATCGGCGCGCGGCAGGAAGGGCAACTGCTCATGTCGGATGCCGGCATTGGATTCAGAAAACCAGCGTGGCCCATTCCGGATCGAGCGCGCGGGCAACGAAGGCGCTGGCGGCGACTTCGCCGCGGTATTCGGGAATCAGCTTTTCGTCGCTGGTCACCAGAGCGCCCATGGCCATCGCGCAGGCGCGAAAGCTGACATCGAGATTCGCCGCCTGCCGCATCATGTGGTAAATCGACGTGTCGACACCCGGCCAGGGTCGCATCGAATCGGCGACCCCCGCCACCAGCAGGCGCACCGCCGGGCCGGCGAAGTGGATTTCCACTTCGCAGTCGAAGGCCGCGGCGGCGGCGGCATGGACGAAGGGCGTGGCGCACAACTGAGGGCGCTCCGGCGTGGCCGACCAGAGCAGGATGGCGAGTTTTCGGCGATGCTCGCTCATTCAAACTCCGCGGTCGGTTCGACACGTCGAATGTGGGCGCGATACGCCGCCGCGTCGACCAGCCGGCCGCGCTCCGCCTCCCAGGCCAATGGGCGGCCGCGCACCATCCAGCCGGCCTCGTAGGGATCGCGATTGAGGATGGCGGGCCGTTCTTCGGCGGCTTCGTTGGCTTCCAGCAGCACGAAGGAAATCGGCGCGTGCACGGCGAGCACGGTCTTGGCGCATTCGACCGTGCCGAGGCCGCGCCCGAGCGCCACCTCGGCGCCCTTCGGCTTGGCGGTGAAACCGATGATCCCGCCGGCGAGAAAGATGCCGAAGCTGCTGGCGCCGATCAGCACTTCATCACCCGCGGCGCGCACCCACATGTCATGCTCCGGATCGTAGAGCAGATCGTCGGGGATGCGGCCGTGATAGGGATTCCGCGCCAAACCGGTTTCCTTTTTACGAAATGACGGCGTTACCGAATGACGCCGCAGGCCACGCGCTTGCCCGAGTTGCCGGCAGGCTGCGACTTGTAGTCGTCGGGATCGGCATGGATCACCACGCTGCGCTTGAGAATTCCCGCCGGGCCTTCGGTCAGCGACAGCATGTCCAGTTCGGCGGAGAGCCTGGCCTTGCCATAGCTGTCGGCGACCAGGTTGGGCATGTCGCCGGCATGGCGATCGGCGCCGCCGTGATGTCCGTGCGACTTCCCGGTCGGATTGAAGTGTCCCTTGGCGCTGCTGGCATCCGGCGCGCTGCAATCGCCGGCTTCATGCACGTGGAAGCCATGCTCGCCCGGCGTCAGGCCGGCAACATTGGCTTCGACGCGCAGCTTCTGGCCGACGGCCTGGAAGCTGACCGTGCCGGTGACGGTGCTGCCCGAGCGGGGTTCGAGCGTGGCCGAGGCTTTTGGCCCAGATGCATCCATGCTGGCGCAGGCAGCAAGCAGGCCGATCGCAGAAACGATGCAGCCGATACGTGCCGTGGTGTGAATCGTGTTGTCAGTATTCATCAGGCTCTCTCCTTGGGTTGGTTGGCGGAAGAGAGCGGGAGTCGAACCCACCAGAGACCGCATGGCGACCTCTGCCGGTTTTGAAGACCGGCCGCCCCACCGGGGAACGTTCTCTTCCTTTGTATACTTTTTATTGGTTCAGCCATGCGTGGGTCGAACTGCTGCTGCGTACTACATGCTCGTCACGCACGCGGCGAGTGTAGCCGATGCGATCAAAGAATTCGAGGATGTGGATCGCTACCTTGCGCCCGCCGCCGATGCGGTCGCGCAGGTCGGCGGCACGCGCCGCGCCGTTCGCTGCGGTGAGTTCGGCGACGAAGGCGGCGAGTTGCGAGACGGCATCGGCCGTGAAGTAGTGGTCGTGCGCCACCGGATAGAGTTCGCCGGCGCGCGCCACGCGGCGGAACAGCTGGCGCACGACGTCTTCGGCGGTGCCCGAGTCGCGGGCGATATCCCTCACGCGCGGGGGGCCGAAGGGCTGGGCGGCGAGCAGCGGCTTCAGTACGGCGAACAGGTCGCGGTCCCCCGCTGCAAGGCTGGCCTCATGCTCGGGCAGATGCAGCCAGGCGCGTGCGGCGGCAAGGCGGCCGGCGCCGAGCAACTCGGCGACTAGGGCATCGAACGCGGCACGCGCCAGGGTCGGCAGCGTCAAGCGGCGCAAGCGCTCGCGCTCGACCCCGACCATGTCCGGTGCACGCTGGTGCTCGGTGGCCAGTGCTGCGAGCAGCCTTTCGCTTAGCGCCTGCCATCCCGCTGCGGCAAAGCCGATCTGTTCCTCGCCGCTGCGCACGACGCGCAGGTTCTCGGTTTGCCACAGCGTCGCGGCTGCTTCGTCGGCCAGATTCCAGTTGGCGGCAAACCGTCCCAGATCGATGCCGGCGGCGGACTGTTCCGCGAGCAGGCGCAGGCTCGTCGCCGGGTCATCGTCGCGCAGCGCATTCAGCAGCGCCAGCCGCTGCGGGCTGCGCTTGTGCCGCGAAGGGGGAAAGCAGTCGAGCACACGGCCGCCGCCGATGCTGCGTTGCGCCGAGGCATCGCGCAGCACGAAGCGGTCACCGCGCACCGCGAGGGTTTCGCGATCCAGCAGGATTTCCGCCAGCGCGCGGGTGCCGGGCGCGAGCAGATCGCCTTCCAGCAAGGCGACGCGGCCGGTGATGTCGGCGGCGCCCAGATGGACATGCACCGGCGTCCAGTGCTTCAGCGCCGGCTGCGTCGCGGGAACGTGGATCTCGGCCTGGAAGCGCAAGAGTGGCAAATGCGGTGGCCGCGCCGCGGCGGGGTCGACCAGCCACATGCCGCGCTCGATGTCCTTCTTTTCAAAATCGCCGGTCAGCGCCAGCGCGCAGCGGTCGCCGGCCTGCCCGTGTTCGGCTGGCCGGTCCTGCACATGCAGGCTTTTCACCCGCGCCTTGAGTCCATCGCGGCCTGCGGGCGCAATGATCGCCGTGTCGCCAGCGCCGACTTTTCCCGAGAAGGCGGTGCCGGTAACGACGGTGCCGATGCCCGAGAGCGTGAAGCAGCGGTCGATGGCGAGTCGGAAACGGCCGTTGGTGTCGCGCGCCCGATGCGCGGCAGCAACCGCGTCGAGATGCGCGCGCAGGGCTGCCACGCCTTCGCCGGTCGTTGCCGACAGCGCAAATACCGGGCTGTCTTCGAGGCGCGTCCCGGCCAGCAATGCTGCGATCTCGCCACGCGCTTCGACGACACGCGCCGCATCGACCGCATCGCATTTGGTCAGCGCCACCGCGCCGTGGTCGAGGCCGAGCAAACCCAGTAGTTCGAGATGTTCGCGCGTCTGCGGCATCGGCCCGTCGTCGGCGGCGATCACCAGCAGCACAAAGTCGATGCCGGTGGCGCCGGCCAGCATGTTGTGGATCAGTTTTTCATGGCCCGGTACGTCGATGAAGCCGAGCACCGAACCGTCGGCCTGCGGCGCGTAGGCATAGCCGAGGTCGAGCGTGATGCCGCGCGCCTTCTCTTCCGGCAGGCGGTCGGCATCCACGCCGGTGAGCGCCTTCACCAGCGTGGTTTTGCCGTGGTCGATGTGACCCGCGGTGCCGATGATCATGCGCGAATGTCCAGTACCGCCAGCGACGCGGCGAACTCGCCTTCTTCCTGCGGCTGAAGGCAGCGCAAGTCGAGCAGCAGCGCGCCGTCTTCGATGCGGCCGATGACGGGTTTCGGTAGTGCGCGCAAGGCCGCCTCGATGCGGTTCAGCACGCCGCTCTTGCGGCCCTGCGGACGGATCGCGAAGCCGGCCGACGGCAGGCGATTCACCGGCAGCGAACCGGAGCCGATCTGCGATTTCAGCGCAACGATTTCCGCGGTTACCGGAAGTGCAGCTAGCGTCGTACGCAACGCCGGCAGCAGGCGCGCGGCCTGCGCCGCGATGTCCGTTTCGGGCCGCGTCAATTGGCGCACGGCGGTGACGCGCAGGTGCAGGCGGTCGGGATCGCGGTAGAGCGCCAGCACCGCCTCGAGCGCTGCCAACGTCAGTTTGCCGACGCGCAGGGCGCGCTTCAGCGGGTTCTTCTTGATCTTTGCAATGAGGTCCTTGCGGCCCACCAGCAGGCCGGCCTGCGGCCCGCCCAACAGCTTGTCGCCGGAGAATGTGACGAGGTCGGCGCCGGCGGCTATGGCTTCGCGGGGCGTCGGCTCGTGCGGCAGACCGTAGGCGGCGAGGTCGACGAGCGTGCCGCTGCCCAGGTCAATGACGAAGGGCAGATCGTGCTGGTGCGCCAGCGCCGCGAGTTCGGCTTCCGGTACCGCATGGGTGAAGCCGTGGATGGCGTAGTTGCTGGCATGCACCTTCATCAGCATCGCCGTGCGCGGGTTGATGCTCTCGGCGAAATCCTTGAGGTGGGTGCGGTTGGTGGTGCCGACTTCGACCAGTTTCGCTCCGGCGCGACTCATGATGTCGGGCACGCGAAAGGCACCGCCGATTTCGATCAGTTCGCCGCGCGAGACGATCACCTGCTTCTTCTGCGCCAGCGTGTTGAGCAGCAGGAACACGGCGGCGGCGTTGTTGTTCACCACGGTGGCGGCTTCGGCGCCGGTCAGTTCGCAGAGCAGTTCATCGACCACGTTGTCGCGATCGCCGCGACCGCCGGATTCGATGTCGTACTCCAGTGCGCAAGGGCTGCGTGCAGCGGCAACCAGCGCCTGCACCGCTTCCTCGGGCAGCGGCGCGCGGCCGAGGTTGGTGTGCAGCACGGTGCCGGTGAGGTTGAACACCGGGCGCAGCTTCGGCCGCATTTTCGCCGTAACGCCAGCGCCGACTTTTTCCAGCAGCGCGGATTCATTCGGCAAGGTGCCGCCGTCCTTGACAGCGGTACGCGTTGCAGCGAGAACGTCGCGAATGGTGTCGGCGACCACGGCGCGACCGTGAACGTCGGACAGGGAGGCGAGCGCCGCAGAAGACAGCAGGCGGTCGACGGAAGGAAGCTGGGAAAGTGGGTTCATGATTTCACCCGGACCGGGCAGAAACGAGATGGCGTTATTCTATTGGCTTCACCCGCGCTTTGCACGTCGAAAGTCGACCTTGCGCGGGTCTAAAGGGGAGCGAGCAATGACCATGAGCAATCCGGCGACGCAATCGCCGTGGCAGCAGATGCTGGGTATTGAATTCAGCCCGGTGAGCCATCGCGAACGGTGGGTATCGGCGCTGGGCGGCTTTGTCGGCTTGCTCGTGATCTATTTCGTCAGCCATGCCGTGGGCGGCCCGCCGTCGGCGCCGCTGCTGATCTTTTCGATCGGCGCCTCGACCATCCTGGTGTTCGCAGTGCCGCACGGGGCGCTCTCCCAGCCCTGGCCGGTGTTCGGCGGGCATCTGGTTGCGGCGCTGATCGGCGTCGCCTGCGCCCGGCTGGTGCCGAACGCTGCACTCGCCGCGGCGCTGGCAGTGGGCCTGACCATTGTCGCGATGCATTACCTGCGCTGCATCCATCCGCCCGGCGGGGCAACGGCCCTGGTGGCCGTGCTCGGCGGCCCTTCGGTGCAGGCGCTGGGCTTCGGTTTCGTGCTGGCGCCGGTGCTGCTCAATGTGCTGTTGTTGCTGGCGGCGGGGGTCGCCTTCAATGCGTTCTTTCCCTGGCGCCGCTACCCCGCTTTCCTCGCCCGCCAACCCGCTGTGCCGGAAGCCGCCGTCGGCTATGCGGCGATTTCGCACGGGGACTTCGTCTTTGCCCTGACGCAGATGGATTCCTTCATCGATGTTTCCGAAGACGACCTGCTGCGCATCTACGGCCTGGCGACCGGAAGGCACCGCGAGATGGAAGAGCAGGCGGCCGCAGCCGCCCGCACCGTCAACTCTTCTGCGCCGCCTTGAAGGCGGGGAAGTCCATCTTGCGGTAGTGCTTGCCGGAGACGAAGCGGTCAAGCAGCAAGGCGTCTTCCGGGCTCCTGAAGCCGCCGCGAACGCGGGCGACTTCCTTGCCCTGTGCATCGAGGAAGACCAGCACCGGATGGATGCCGCTGCTGTTGTGGCGGGCGATCACGGCGTGCTTGGGATCCTTTGCGGCAAGCTCACTGAAATCGACATGGGTGCTGACATAGTTCTTTGCGTACTGGCGGCTGACGTCGGGCTGGCTGAGCACACTCACGGTGTAGCGGCAGGCCCCTCAGTGCTGGTAGTCGCCGAAGTAGAGCATCACGTGGCGCTCCGGCGTCTTGGCGATCTGGACCAGCGCTGCCTTGTCGTCGGCGGCCAGGGTCAGCACGCCGTCGAGCCGGTCGGCGGCATGCGCCGGCAGGCTCAGCGCGGCGGCGATGGCAAACAGGGAAAGCAGGTGTCTCATCGGGGTCTCCTCGGGTTGTCTGTTGCAGTCGGACATATTCGCAGACAGTGTAAAGCGGGAATTGGTTCCGCGGCGCGATGACCGGGGTCACCGCGCCGCCGGCGCCAGCGCTCTGCGTCCAGACACGGAACTCTCAGCCTCCCGGCACCAGCAGCAGGTTCGGCCCGCTGCGGGCATAACCCGCTTCGTCAACCAGAATATCCAGCGCCAGCGTGGCGAGATCGTCGGCCACCGGGTCAACGGTATCCTTTTCGGAATAGACGATCTTGAGATAGCTCTTGCACGACTCGCAGGTCTCGGCGCGCACGGCGCCGGCGGTCTTGATGTCGTCGCTTTCGAGATGGCGATAGCTGATGCCTTCGTTGGCGTCGCAGGCGCTGCATTTGACGCGCACCAGGTTCCATTCGGTATTGCACAAGGCGCAGTGGAGATAGCGCAGGTTGCTGGTCTCGCCGGCGCCGCGGACGATACTGGCGACCGGCAGAAAGCCGCAGCAGGGGCAGACGCCGGGGACGTCGAGCGAGACGACGTCGCGGTCGCCGAGGCGCGCCGCGCCGGCCGTCCACAGCACCTGCAGGGCAGCGGCGACGTAGGGCAACAGGGCCGCGTCTTCGCCATACAGTTCGGTGTGCAGCACGCGCTCGGCCAGCGCCTCGATGCGTTCGGCATCCATGCCCGCGAGGCGGGCCAGGTCATTGCGGGCCGGTTCGGGCGCGGCAGGGGAGACGGCGGCGATGATTTGCAGCAGGCTCTGGCGCCAGGCCGGATCGCGCGGCCAGGACTGGGCCGGCAGCGGCGGCATGCGATGCTCGCGGGCGCGGGCCAGTTCGGCCGCATCGGGCAGCGCCAGCGCCGGCAGCGATTGCAGCGCCTCATGCTGGGCGCGGGTGATGGCAGCGAGAAAACGCAGCCAGTCGGCCAGGGTGTGGCCTTCGGCGAGTTGCTCGAAGCGCTGCGCACGGGTGGCGAAGATCGTCTTTGCGTCGGGGGCGATGACGTGCGGCGGCTCGCTGCTCGACTTGATCGGGATGATGGGGGTTTGTGCTGTGGCGCTCATTGTTTTCGGACAATCCGTGGGAGACAAAAAACCCGCGGGCCGAAGCCCGCGGGTGTTGGGTTGGCGGAAAGGCAGGCGCTGCGACTTACGACTTGCCGCCTATTTGCCCATAACCTGACGATACCACGCCCGGTGATGCTGTTTGGCCCAGGCGCGGGTGACCGTGCCGTACACCATGGCGCGCACCGTACCCCTGACCCAGAGTGCGGCATAGACGTGCACAAAGATCATGGCGATCATGAAGGCGGCCACCGCGGAATGCACCACGGCACCGAGGCGCACCACATCCACCGGCAGGTTGAAGTAGGTACGCCACAGGAAAATGCCGGAGACGAACAGCAGCAGCATGCACAAGGCCATGGCCCAGAACATCGCCTTCTGGCCGCCGTTGTACTTGCCCTGTTCCGGCATGTTGTGGTCGTTCCCGCTCATCATCTCGCCCGCCCGCGACAGCCATTCCTTGTCTGCCGGCGTCATGACGTTGAGCGCCTTGAAGCGGAAGAACATCACGACGAAGGCCAGCGCCATGATCACGCCAAGGAAGGGATGCAGGATGCGCGCCCAGACCCCGCCGCCGAACAGTTGCACCAGCGGATAGAACGCCGGGTGGAAAAAGGCCAGTCCCGAGAGCGCGAGCAGGATGAAGCTGATGCCCACCGCCCAGTGATTGGCCCGCTCGTGCGCATCGTAGCGTTGCAGGTCTTTCGGATTGCGGATCATGATGATGCCTCCGATGGGCCGCCCCGAGGGGGCAGCAAGTCAACAAAATGGAAGCCGCAACGCGGCTGAACCGACGTCACCCCTTTCCATGGGGCGTAGGCAGGGTTTCGCGGAGCACTGCTCCGCGCTGCCGTAGCCGGCTGGCTGTGCAAAGCCAGCCGTGGGACAGGGGCCGGGGGAAAGGTCGTATTCATCTATCCTCCTTTTCCATCTCGTCTTCCAGTTCCTTGGATATCTCGTTCGGACCCTTCATCACGTAGTGGAACAGGCTGCCCAGTGCGACGGCAGCCATCGCCACGCTCGCCAGCGGCTTGGCGAAGCCCTTCCACAGCGACACCAGCGGACTGATGCTGGGATCCTTGGGCAGGCCCTTGTACAGCTCCGGCCGGTCGGCATGGTGCAGCACGTACATGACATGCGTGCCGCCTACGCCGGCCGGATCGTAGAGCCCCGCCTTGTCGTAGCCGCGCGACTTGAGGTCGACGACGCGCTTGGCGGCGTAATCCGTCATCTGCTCTTTCGAGCCGAACTGGATCGCGCCGGTCGGGCAGGCCTTGGCGCAGGCGGGAGCCTGGCCGACGGCGACGCGGTCGGAACACAGCGAGCACTTGTAGGCCTTGTTGTCCGCCTCGGAAATGCGCGGCACGTTGAAGGGACAGCCGGTGATGCAGTAGCCGCAGCCGATGCAGTTTTCCTGGTGGAAATCGACGATGCCGTTGGCGTACTGGATGATGGCGCCGGGCGCCGGGCAGGCCTTGAGGCAGCCTGGATCGGCGCAATGCATGCAGCCGTCCTTGCGGATCAGCCACTCCAGCTTGCCTTTCTCTTCCACTTCGGCGAAGCGCATCACGGTCCACGATTTGGCCGTCAGGTCCACGGGGTTGTCATAGATCCCGGAGCAGCTGCCGACTTCGTCGCGGATGTCGTTCCATTCCATGCAGGCGGCCTGGCAGGCCTTGCAGCCGATGCAGGTGGACACGTCGATCAGCTTGGCCACGGCCGTGGTCTGCCGAATGCCCGGTGCCGGGGTGGTCGTCGCCGAGCGGCGGGCGATATCTAGCGATTGCAATGCCATGTCATGCCTCCTGAAGGGCCGTCCCGAAGGAGGCATCGCCCCCTTGGGGGGCAGCGAACAGAGTGAGCGTGGGGGTCATCATCGTCTCCTTAGATCTTCTCGATGTTGACCAGGAACGCCTTGAATTCCGGCGTCTGGCAATTGGCGTCGCCGACGAACGGCGTCAGCGTGTTGGTGATGAAGCCCGGCTTGGTGACCCCCTTGAAACCGAAGTGGATCGGGATGCCCACGGTATGCACTTTCTTGCCGTCGACATCCAGGGTCGGAATGCGCTTGGTGACGACGGCCACCGCCTTGATGAAGCCGCGGTTGCTGCGCACCTTGACCCGGTCGCCGTTGGCAATGCCCTTTTCCCTGGCCAATATCTCGCTGATCTCGACGAACTGTTCCGGCTGCAGCACGGCGTTGATCTTCGCGTGCTTGGTCCAGTAGTGGAAGTGCTCGACCAGGCGGTAGGTGGTGCAGACGTAGGGGAAGTCCTTGGCCTTGCCGAAGGTTTCCATGTCACCCTTGTACACCCGCGCCGCCGGATTGCTGATGGCTTTCGGGTTGTTGGGGTGGAACGGATTCCTGTCCAGCGGGGTCTCGAAGGGCTCGTAGTGCTCGGGGAAGGGACCTTCGGCCATGGCCGGCGCGAACAGCCGCGCCACGCCTTCCGGCGTCATGATGAAGGGCATCACCCCTTCTTCCGGCGCCGCGTCGGGCCGCATGTCGGGCACGTCGTTGCCGCCCCAGGCCGTGCCGGTCCAGCGGATCACCGCGCGTTTCGGATCCCACGGCTTGCCGGCCATGTCGCACGAGGCGCGGTTGTAGATGATGCGCCGGTTGGCCGGCCAGGCGAAACCCCAGTTCAGCGTCTGCCCCAATCCCGAAGGATCGGAGTTGTCGCGCCGTGCCGTGAGGTTGCCCGCCTGCGACCAGCTTCCGCCGTAGATCCAGTTGCCGCACTGGGTGGAACCGTCGTCGCGCAACTGGGCGAAGCCGGCGATCTGCTCACCCGGCTTGACCAGCACCTTGGTCTTGTCCTTCGGATCGAGCACCTCGCCCAGGGCCTTGCCGGAGATTTCCATGAGGAGCTCTTCCGGCGCGGGCTTGGCGGGGATGCGGTAGGGCCAGGTCAGGTTGAGTATCGGCTCGGGCAGCTTGCCGCCGTCCTTGGCATACATCGCCTTGAGCTTGAGGAAGATCGACGCCATGATTTCGATGTCGCCCTTCGACTCGCCCGGACCATCGGCCGCCTTCCAGTGCCACTGGATGACGCGTCCCGAGCTGGTGAAGCTGCCGGACTCTTCGGCGAAGAGGTTGGCCGGCAGGCGGAACACTTCGGTCTGGATCTTGGTCGGATCGACCTCGTTGAACTCGCCGTGCGGCTTCCAGAACTCGGAGGTGTCGGTCGCCAATGGGTCCATGATGACCAGGAACTTGAGCTTGGCCAGCGCGTCGCCGACCTTCTTCTTGTTCGCCACCGAGGCCAGCGGATTGAAGCCCTGGCAGAAGAAGCCGTTCATCTTGCCCTGATGCATGCGCTCGAACATCGCCAGGGTGTCGTAGGCGCCATCCTTCTTCGGCAACCAGTCGTAGCCGAAGTCGTTCTTGTCGGTCGCCGCCGCCCCGTACCAGGCCTTTTGCAGACTGGTGAACCACTTCGGGAAGTTCTGCGGGAAGTTCATCTGGTTCGGCCGCAGTGCCTTGGGCGTGCGCTTTTCCAGATAAGTCTTGCGATCGACGTCCTGGTCGGTCGGCGCCGACAGGTAGCCGGGCAGCACTTCCGAGTAGAGACACATGTCGGTGATGCCCTGCACATTGGCGTGGCCGCGCAGCGCGTTGATGCCGCCGCCCGCCATGCCCATGTTGCCCAGCAGCAGCTGGATCAAGGCCATGGTGCGGATGTTCTGCGAGCCGACCGAATGTTCCGTCCAGCCCAGCGCATAACAGATCGTCATGGTCTTGTCGGGCGCCGCGGTCTCCGCCATCATTTCGCAGATCTTGAGGAAGGCGTCCTGCGGCGTGCCGGTGGTCTTGCTCACCAGTTCCGGCGTGTAGCGGCTGTAGTGCTTCTTCATCAACTGGAAGACGCAGTTCGGGCTTTCCAGGGTCGGGTCGATCATCGCAAACCCGTCCTTGCCCATCTGGTATTTCCAGGTGTCCTTGCCGTAACTGCGCTTCTCGGCGTTGTAGCCGGAGAACAGGCCGTCATCGAACGCGAAACCCTCGTCGATCAGGAAGGCGGCATTGGTGTAGTTCTTGACGTACTCGTGATGGATCTTGTCTTTCGACAGCAGGTAGTTGATGACGCCGCCAAGGAAGGCGATGTCGCTACCGGCGCGAATCGGCGCGTAGAAATCTGAAACGGCGGCGGACCGCGTGTAGCGCGGATCGACCACGATCAGCTTGGCCTTGCGATCCTTCTTCGCTTCGATGACCCATTTAAAACCGCAGGGATGCGCTTCGGCGGCATTGCCGCCCATGACGATCACCAGGTCTGAATTCTTCAGATCGACCCAATGATTGGTCATTGCACCACGCCCAAATGTCGGACCCAGACTGGATACCGTGGGGGCGTGTCAAATACGTGCTTGCGTGTCTAGTGCGACGATACCGAGGCTGCGAAGGGTTTTTACCGTGATATAGCCGGACTCGTTGTTGGCGGCCGATGAAGCGAGGAAACCGGTGGTGTTCCAGCGATTCACCGTGACGCCGTCGGCGTTCTTCTCGATGAGGTTGGCGTCGCGGTCCTTCTTCATGTGGGTGGTGATGCGGGTGATCGCCTCGTCCCACGAAATGCGCTTCCACTCGTTGCTGCCGGCTTCGCGCACTTCCGGGAACTTGATCCGGTTGGTGCTCTTGACCATGTCGAGCAGGCCGGCGCCCTTGGCGCACAGCGTGCCGCGATTCACGGGATTATCCGGATCGCCCTCGATGTGGATGATGTCCGCCTTCGAATTCTTGGACTTGTCGCCCGTGGTGTAGATCAGGACCCCGCAGCTCACCGAGCAGTAGGGACACATGTTGCGGGTTTCCGTGGCGCGGGCGAGCTTGTAGCTGCGCACCTCCGCCAGGGCCGATGTGGGTGAGAATCCCATCAGTGCGATGGAAGACCCGCTCAGACCGGCGCCGCAGACCTTGAAGAACTGTCGCCGTGTGACTTGCATTTTTTGACTCCTCCTTTTTTGTATACCAAGGGACAATCAATGCAATTTATGCGCCAATTCAATGCGGCGAGTAAGGACAAGTACTTACCGCGCCGCAGCAATCCGGATGGGACAAAATGTCCAAACCGGATTGGGGCAGATGGGACATTTTGTCGTTGGCGTCGATGCTCATTGCCAAGCCCTTCCGAATTGACGATCATTGCGGCCATAAGAGCATTTCAACAAGGGGGAGACGTGAGTTCCGTTCCTGCGGTCGCGACCGTCGAGCTTTTGCCATGGCAGCATCAGTCGGTGCTGGTGGTCGATGACGAGCCGGGCATGGTGAGTTTTTTGCACCGCTCGCTGGCCCTGCGCTGCGGCTGGGTGGCGACCGCCGGCAGCGTCGAAGAGGCGGCGGAACTGCTCAGCCGTCGCCACTTCGATCTGATCGTACTCGACATCGCGCTGCCCGGACGCTCGGGGGTCGAGTGGCTGCATGACCTTCGCGCTCAAGGTTTCGCCGGCGACGTGGTGCTGATGACTGCCTATGCGGATCTCGAAACCGCGATTGATGCCTTGCGTGCCGGCGCCTCGGATTTTCTGCTGAAGCCCTTCTCGGTAGCGCAGATGCTGAACGCGATCAAGCGCTGCTTCGAACGATCTTCGCTGCGTCGCGAGAACTTCGTGCTGCGTCGCGAACTGGATCAGCGTGACGACAGCGTCGAGGGCATGGTCGGCAAGTCGGCCGTGATCCGCGACGTCTGCGCGCGCATCAAGCGCATCGCGCCGACGCCCTCGACGGTGCTGATCCACGGCGAATCCGGCACCGGCAAGGAACTCGCCGCGCGTGCGCTGCACCGCATGAGCCTGCGCGCCGAAGGCCCCTTCGTGCCGATCAACTGCGCCGCGATCGCCGAAGATCTGATCGAATCCGAATTGTTCGGCCATGTCAAAGGCGCGTTCACCGGCGCCGCCGCGGGCCGCGAGGGCCTGTTCTATTACGCCAGCGGTGGCACGCTGTTTCTCGACGAAATCTCGGAACTGCCCTTGCCGCTGCAGGCCAAATTGCTGCGCGTGCTGGAAGAACGCAAAGTGCGGCCGGTGGGGTCGGAGCAGGAAGTGCCGGTGGACGTGCGCGTGGTCGCCGCCACCAACCGCAATCTGGCCGAAGAGATTGCCGCCGGCCGTTTCCGCCGCGACCTTTACTACCGGCTGCAGGTGGTCGAAGTCGTCCTGCCGCCGTTGCGCGAGCGGATCGAAGACCTGCCCGACCTGGTCGACTATTTCATCGGCCAGCTGGCCGCGCGCCTGGGCGTGGCCGAGCTGGCGCACGACGAAGCCGCGCTGGCGCGTCTGGCGCGCTACAGCTGGCCGGGCAACGTGCGCGAACTGAAGAACCTGATCGAGCGCTCGCTGATCCTCGGCTACTACGCGGATGATTTCGCGCCGAATGAAGAAGCCGCCGTTACCTGCCCGCGAAGCGGCATCCCAGGTACGCAAAGCGACGCAGCGCCGTCCGCAGGGGATACCGTCTCCGGCTGTGCCGGAGACATAACTTTTGAACCAAGCGGCGAGGAGTCGCTGGCAACCATCGAGCGCCGCCACATTCTTGGCGTGCTGGATGTCTGCAAAGGCAACAAGTCGGAGGCGGCAAGAAAGCTCGGCGTCTCGCGCAAGACGCTGGAGCGCAAGTGCTCCGCGTGGGGGGTCTAGGAATTTTCACCGGTATCGCCGCGCGCTTTCGCGGTTCGCTGCGCTTCAAGCTGCTGGCGCTGGCGCTCGGCCCCTTGCTGGTGGCCGTGCCGATCCTGATCGGCATCCTCGCCGGTTGGGGCGCGGTGTATTACGACCGCCTGCTGATCACCAAGGTGCAGAGCGATCTCGCCGTGGCCCATGGCTATTTCGACCAGGTCAGGGAGGGCGTCGGCCGCCGTGTCGAAACCCTGGCCGGTTCCGAGCGGCTTGCCCGCGCGCTGCGCGAGCGGCCGGGGGCCGTGGCCCTGGGCGAGCTGCTGCGCGAGATGCAGCAGCAGTTGAAGATCGATTTCCTGATCCTGCTCGACAGCAACGGACGGGTGCGCGCCGCCACGGGCGGCCCGGCCATCGGCAGCAGCTATTCCGAGTGGGAAGTCGTGCGTCGCGCGCTCTCCGGTCACGCCGAGACGGAGGTGGATATCCTCGATGCCGTCCAGCTGGCGGTGATTGATCCGGCGCTGGCTGAAAAGGCACGCACGCCCCTGATTGCCACGCGCAACGCACAAACCACCCAGCGCAACGAGGAAACCCGCGGCATGGTGATGCACGCTGCAGCGCCGATCGTCTCTGCCGCACGCGAGGGCGGCGCCAGCGTGGGCGTGCTGGTCGGCGGCCTGCTGCTCAACAAGAACCTCGAGTTTGTCGATCGCATCAACGACATCGTTTACCCGGAAGGCGCGCTGCCGCTGGGCAGCGTCGGCACTGCGACCCTGTTCCTCGATGACGTGAGGATTGCCACCAACGTCCGCCTTTTCGAGAACGTGCGTGCCATCGGCACCCGGGTTTCAGCCGAGGTGCGGCATACCGTGCTTGATCTGGGCCGTACCTGGCTTGATCGCGCTTTTGTGGTGAATGACTGGTATGTCTCGGCCTATGAACCTGTCATCGACAGTCGCGGCCAGCGGGTCGGCATGCTCTACGTCGGCTTCCTCGAGGGGCCCTTCCAGCACGCGCGGCAACTGGCACTGGCGGCGGTGGCCCTGTTGTTCGTGCTGACCGTGGCCGTCGCGGCATTTGTTTCCCTGCGTTTGGCACGGCATGTTTCGCAGCCGGTGGAGCGCATGCACGGCACCATGAGCGCGATTGAATCCGGGCAGACCGAGGCGCGCGTGGGCACCCATTTGCCGGACCTGGCCGGCGCGGACGAACTGGCTGAACTGGCCGCCCACTTCGATCGCCTGCTCGACCGCCTGGAGACGCAGACGGACGCCTTGCAACGCTGGGGCAGCGAACTCGACAGCAAGGTGGCCGAGCGCACGCAGGAACTCGCCACGGCCAACCAGACGCTGCGCTCGGCGCAGCAGCGGCTGGTCATGTCGGAGAAGCTCGCCGCGATCGGCCAGCTCGCCGCCGGCGTGGCGCATGAAATCAACAATCCGGTGGCGGTGATCCAGGGCAATCTCGATGTGTTGCGCGAAACCCTGGGCGATGCGGCCGAACCGGCGATGCCCGAGATCCGCCTGATCCAGGACCAGGTGTTCCGCATCCGCCTGATCGTCACCAAACTGCTGCAGTTCGCGCGGCCGGCCGAGTACGCCGGCTATCTGGAGCCCGTGGCGCTCGATCAGGTGGTGCAGGACAGCCTGGTACTGGTGGCCCACCAGATGAGGAAGACCAATGTCGCCGTGACGCAGGAAATGCGCGCGACGCGGCCCGTGTCGGTGAACCGCAACGAACTGCAGCAGGTGCTGATCAATCTGATGGTGAACGCCCTGCAGGCCATGCCCGAGGGCGGCACGCTGCGGCTGGTCAGCGGCGACCGCGAAGAAGGCGGTGTCCCGGGCGGCTTTGTCGCCGTCGGCGACAGCGGCCCCGGCATCACGCCGGAAGACCGCGAGCGGCTGTTCGATCCCTTTTTTACCACCAAGACCAGCGACGGTACCGGCCTTGGCCTGTGGGTCAGCCTCGGCCTGGTGCAGCGTTATGCGGGCAGGATCGAGGCAGCCTGCCCGCCCGCTGGCGGCTCGGTGTTTACCGTGTGGCTGCCCAACGAGACGTCAGTCGAGGTGACCGCGGCCTGAAGCAGCTGATCAGCCGCCGGCGGGCGCGAAGCGCTTCTCGATTTCCGCTACCGGAATATAGCCGCCGACTCGCTCGCCACCGGCGAAAAAGATTGCCGGCGTGCCATTGATGCGCAGTTTTCGACCGAGTTGCGCGGACTTTTCGAGGCCGCTCATGTCGCACTTGGCGGGGATGGCGGGCAAAGCCTTGCCGGCCGTCATCCAGTCGATCCACGCCTTGGCCTTGTCCGGCGCGCACCAGATCGCCTTGGATTTTTCGTAGGAGTCGTCACCCAGTACCGGATAGAGGAAGGTGTACACGGTCACGTCCTTCAGCGTCAGGACGTCTTTCGCCAGTTTCTTGCAGTAGCCGCAGTTCGGGTCTTCGAAGGTCACCATGACGTTCTTTCCGCTGCCGCGCACCTGTTTCACCGCCAGTTCGAGGGGCAGGGAATTGAACTGGCGCTCCGCAGTCAGGTTCTTGCCGGTCTTCATTTCCAGCAGGTTGCCGAAGATCAGGTAGGCGCCCTTGTCGTCGGCGTAAAAGATCTGGCCGTCGACCGTAACCTCCCAGATGCCTGTCATCGGCGCCCTGGCGATCTTTTCGACCTTGCCCAGCTTGGCCTCGACGGCTTTCTTCACATCGGCCTCGTCGGCAAAAGCGGCGAGGGACACACAAGCCAGGGTGGCGGCAAGCAGGGGTAGTTTCATGAGATCTCCAGGGAAAATCAGGACGCCAGCGATTCAGGATGCTAGCGCATAGCGAACCAGCAAGTTCTTTACGACCGGCAAAGTGTTGGTGAGGTTCAATCCAAAATTTCGCAAACGCAGCAATGAGCCTGCGGCAGGGCCAAAAAGGTCGTGCAGGCTATCAGTCACTGTCTGCAAAGTCACTACTTCTTCCTTGCGCGCGCGCTCGTAGCTGCGCAGCAGTGCCAGATCGCCGCAGTCTACGTGACCCGGTTTGTCGCACAGCACGGCGGCCAGAACCTGCGCATCCCGAAAACCGAGGTTGATGCCATGACCGGAAAGCGGATGGATGGTATGCGCCGCATCGCCGATCAATGCAAGTCGCGGCGCTACCGTTTTCGGCGCGCGCATCAGGCGCAGCGGAAAGCCCGCCGCCGCGGTAATCAATTCCAGCGCACCCAGTCGCTGGTTGCCAGCCTCGGCAACCAGGGCGCACAGCGCGGCCGGGTCCAGCGCCAGCAACTCGCGCCCGCGGTCTTCCGGGGCGGACCACACCATCGAGATTCGATTGCCGGGAAGCGGCAGCCAGGCCAGCACCCCATCCTGGCGGAACCACTGGAAAGCCGTGCCGCGATGGGGCAGTTCGGTGGCGAAGTTGGCCACTACGCCCAACTGGTCGTAGGGGTCGAAGCGCACCTCGATACCCGCCGCCGAGCGGGTCCAGGACTCGGCGCCATCGGCCGCAACGATCAGTCGCGCGACGAGCGTACGGCCGTCGTCGAGCGTCAAGCGGGCTGCATCGGGTTCCAATGACAGCGCTTGCGGGCGCGCCGGGCACAGCAGGGTCAGATTGCCCTGGCGCTTTACCGTCTCCCACAACTCCCGCTGCATCAGCGAGGATTCCAGTATCCAGGCCAGTTCGGACACGCCGCTGCCATAGGCCGTGAAGTCCAGCCGGCCACCGGCATCGCCATGGATTTCCATGGTCCGCACCGCTTCCATGCGCGCCGCATCCATGTGGTTCCAGGTGCCCAAGGCATCGAGAAAGCGCGCGTTGGCCGGGCTGATCGCATAGACGCGCGAATCCCATCCTTCGGAGAAGCCCGGCGTCTTGCCCTCGACCAACGCCACCGACAAGGCCGAGCGGCGCAAAGCCGCCGCCAGCGCCAAGCCGGCCAAGCCACCCCCTACAATCGCGACATCAACGTCCATCATGCAATTGTCGCTTACAGGGGCTTGCCTTGACAAGGCAAGCGTGCGGCGGGGATAATTCGGCCCCTCTGCGGTGATGTAGCTCAGTCGGTTAGAGCATCGGATTCATAATCCGGGGGTCGGTGGTTCAAGTCCACTCATCACCACCAGTCATACAGCGGCCTCCAGCGATGGAGGCCGTTTTTCTTTTCCATCTCGCGGGACTCTGGCGGGACCGTCCCTATCGGCAACCCGCAATAGCCCTTGGTCGACATTGATGCCGCCCATCTAACCGGTGGGGGGCGATCCGGCGTAGTGGCGGGCCTGTCGGCGGACTGAAATGGGCTCGCAGAACTTTGACCCATGCTGGTAATCTAGCGCCTGCCCCTTGTTCACCCATGACCACAGATTCCCATCATGACCCCGAGCCAGATCGTCAAATTTCTTGACCAGCACGTCATCGGCCAGGATGAAGCCAAGCGCCAGCTGGCCGTCGCCGTCTACACCCATTACAAGAAGATTGAGCTCGCCGCGCCCGACAGGGTGGAAATCGTCAAGAGCAACGTCCTCCTCGTCGGCCCGACCGGCACCGGCAAGACGTTGCTGTGCGAGACGCTTTCCCGGGTGCTCGAGGTCCCCTTCGTCACGGCAAATGCCACCTCGCTGGCGCAGAGCGAATACGTCAATGAAGAAATCGAGGCGATCCTGCAGCGGCTTATCGACAAGGCCGAGGGCGATATCGGGCGCGCCCAGCGCGGCATCGTATTCATCGACGAAATCGACAAGCTGAAAGCCATCAGCAGCCAGAGCGGGCAGGGTCGCGGTACTTCCGGCGAAGGTGTCCAGCACGCGTTGTTGAAGATCATGGAGGGCGTGCCGGTCAAGATCAAGGACTCGCACTACATCGACACCACGCAGGTTCTTTTCATCTGCGGCGGCGCGTTCGTCGGACTCGAAGACATTCTCGCCAAGACCCGTTCCTTTGGCTTCATTTCCACGTCGGAGGACGACAACCAGAAGCTGCTCGATCGCCTCAACGCACGCGTCAAGCCGACCGACCTGTTCGAGTACGGGCTGATCCAGGAATTCGCCGGTCGCCTGCCGATCGTCGCGTCCTTGAAGCCGCTCTCGCGCGAGATGATGGTCAGGATCATGACCGAGCCAACCAACTCGATCTATAGTCAGTACTGCCAGATTCTGCAAAACAACGGGGTGGAACTGATCATCGAACCGCTGGTGTTCGAGCAGATTGCCGACCTCGCGATGGAATACCGGGTCGGTGCGCGCAGTCTGCGCGGAATTTTCGAGGAAATGCTGACGCCGGTAATCTACCTGGTGCCCGACCACCCCGAGGTGCGGCAGGTCAAAATCGCGTCCCTGTTCGAAAACGCCCGATTCATCGGAACCCGTTCACCCGGCTAGGCGTCGCGTTGCTGGCGGCGACGGTCGAGCCACCAGGCAAGCACCGGCAGGGCGACGAAGGAACCGGGTAGCACCATCACGAAAAGATAGGGGGAAAGATGCGCCAGCGCCCGCACCTGATCCCGCAGGCTGGCTCGTTCGGCCGCCGTCCAGCGCTCGCCATTGCGGGATTTCATCAGAAGCGGCATGAGGCCGCGCAACTGCACCATTTTGCCGAGCAACTGCTTGCGTTCGCGGTCCTGCGCTGCCAGAATTTTCTGTATCAGGCTGGGCGAAAAGCGAACACCTGTTGCGGCGGAGACTTGCAGATCGGCTTGCTTGATGTCGCCGCGCGGTCTGAAACGAACCATTGCAGGATCAGGCCGGCAGTCGGCGCTCCAGGAGATCGCTCAACTTGCGCCACGCCTGCCAGCCAAAAAAGGCACGACGCGCCCAGCGCCACACGCGTTTTGGCCGGGCCACGACCAGGGCGACAGCCGCCCCCATGACGACTTGCGGATGGCGGCGCAACCAATGGGCGGCGTCAACAGCCAAGTCGGCTCCCGTGAAGGCGGGAGCCAGTCCTGCCGCGTAACGGCCAAAGTCGGCGCGCAAAGCGTCGCTGGCGATCTGAAGCCGCTGCTTCTTGAGCGCAAGTTCAAGCGTGGTGGGATTCACTGCGACTTCGCGGCTGCTTCGGGCGCCAAAGCGTCGCGATCCTTGCGAAGCTCGGCAAGGCTCGCGGAAAACAGGTTGGACCCGGAGCGCGCCAGGCTCATCGCCAGCATGAGGCTGGCGATACCGGCCCCGATGAACAGCGCGGAAAACACGCCGAGCGCCAGCAGCCGGTTGCTGTCCCACAGCAGCACGGTGAGAAAGACGGCAAGAAAGACCAGCCCCGCAGAGAGGCACAAAAAGGCAGCTCCCCCATAGGCGACCAGGGAAAGCAATCGCACCCGCTCCTCGGCCAATTCGACGCCGAGGAGTTCGAGGCGATTGTGAATCAGGGTGACGCCGGTGCCGAGTAAACCCTTCGCCGAAGCGAACAACCCGTGCTGCGCAGACACCTTGGCGGCCCCTTCGCCCATTGCCAGGCTCAGCGACGGCCGATCAGCAGGCCGACGATGAAGCCGAATCCGGCGGCTACGCCGACCGAACGCCAGGGATTGTCATGCACGTAGTCGTCGGCGACGCGGCCGACCTGCTTGGCTTTGTCCACCACGGCAGCCTCGGCTTCGGCCAGCTTGATCTTGGCGGCCGAAAGGCGATCCTGAGTCCTGGCGCGGATATCGGCGATCTTGTCACCCGCCTGTCCGGCGGTGACGCGCAGCAGTTCTTCGGTATCGGCGATTACCAGTCTTACGTCGGCAATCAGTTTGTCCTTGGTGACATCGGTCATATCGCTCATGCTTATCTCCTAAATTGAATAACTACAGACTAAGGCTACCGATTTTGTCGTTGCGCCGCAATGATCTATGTCATACGGAAGCGAACTCGTAATCCACCGTCAGCGGCGCATGATCGGAGAAGCGCTGCTCCCTGTAAACAGCCACTCGGCGCGCTGCTGCCGCCAATCCCGGGGTGGCGACCTGGTAGTCGATGCGCCAGCCCACGTTTTTGGCCCATGCCTGGCCCCGGTTGGACCACCAAGTGTAAGCCTCGCCGGTTGCCTCAGGCAAGAGCCGGCGATGCACGTCCACCCAGCCCAGGTCGGCGAATACGGCAGACAGCCAGGCGCGCTCTTCGGGCAGGAAGCCGGAGTTCTTCTGGTTGGATTTCCAGTTCTTGAGGTCGATCGGCTGGTGCGCGATGTTCCAGTCGCCGCACAGCAGGATCTCGCGGCCATCCCTTCGGGCCTCATTTGCCAGACGTTCAAGCTGTGGCCGGAACTGTTCGAGGAAGCGAAACTTGGCCTGTTGCCGCTCGTCTGAGCTGGAACCCGACGGCAGGTAGAGGGAGACCACCGACAGCTTGCCGAAATCGGCTTGCAGGTAGCGGCCCTCGGCATCGAACTCGGGGTTGCCAAAGCCTTCGACAATTCGGTCAGGTGCCCGCCGGGCATAGATGCCGACACCGCTGTAGCCCTTCTTTTCCGCGGCATGGAAGCAGCCGCTGAACCCGGCCGGCGAGCGCAATGCGGGCGTCAAGTCCGGCAATTGGGCCTTGAGTTCCTGGACGCAGACGATGTCGACCTGCTGCGTCGCCAGCCAGTCGAAAAACCCCTTGCTGGCGGCGGAACGGATACCATTCAGATTCAGACTGAGTATTCGGAGCTTGTGCCTGAGCATGTAGAATGCCTTTGATGAATGCGAACGTCGCCCTTACTGCCGCCAGCGCCATCACCAGCGAACTGAGCCGCGAGTTTATCGCCTTCGCCTGCGAGCAGGGCGTGCTGCGCTTCGGGGAATTCAAGACCAAGGCGGGGCGGTTGAGTCCCTACTTTTTCAATGCCGGCTTGTTCAACGACGGCGCCTCGTTGTCGCGTCTGAGCGAATTCTACGCACGCCGCATTCTGGCGGCCGGGGTCGGCTTCGACGTGCTGTTCGGGCCGGCCTACAAGGGCATTCCGCTGGCAGCCGGCGCGGCAATGGCGCTGGCGGGCCTGGGCCGCAATGTTCCGTATGCCTACAATCGCAAGGAAGCCAAGGATCACGGCGAGGGCGGCACCCTGGTCGGCGCGCCGCTCCAGGGACGCGTGCTGATCATCGACGACGTGATCTCCGCGGGCACCTCGGTGCGTGAATCGGTCGAACTGATTCGCGCCGCCGGTGCGACTCCCGCGGCGGTGCTCATCGCGCTCGATCGCCAGGAGCGGGGCCAGGGAGAGCTGTCGGCAGTGCAGGAGGTTGAAAAGAGCTTCGGCATTCCCGTGATCAGTGTTGCCAGCCTGACCGACTTGATCGATTATCTTTCCGGCCATCCGGAACTTGAAAACAAGCTTGCCGCCGTGCGCGAATACCGCGTTCGTTACGGCGTCGACTGATGCCCATGAAACCTTTTCGGGGAGATAACCCATGCGCCTGATTTCCGCCCTCTTGTTTGCTTCTTCCACCTTGCTTGCCCTCGATGCCGCGGCCCAGATACGCATCTATTGTTGCGATGACGCAGAGGGGCGCAAGGTATGTGGCGACTTTCTGCCCCCCGCTTGCCAGGGCCGGGCCTATGAAGAGCGCGACAATCGCGGTTTTGTCTCGAAGACAGTTGAAGCTCCGCTGACCGAGGCGCAGCAGGCGCGGCGCGATGCGGAGAAGGCCAAGAAGGAAGAAGCGCTGAAGAAGGCCGGTGAGGAACGTCGGCGTACGCTGGCCTTGCTGTCGACCTACTCCAGTGAAAAGGACATCAACTTCGCCCGGGATCGTTCTTTGGCGGAAATTGAAAAGAACAGGAAAGAGTCGCAGCAGCGGCTCGACGAGGCCAACAAGAAGAAGCTGGCGCTTGACGCCGACAAGGAGTTTTACAAGGGCAAGGCCATCCCTGAGCAGGTCAAGGCGCAGATCCGCGACAACGAGAAAGAGCTCAAGGCGCAACAGGCCGCTGTCGATGCCAGGCTCAAGGAGATGGAAGAAGTCCGCGCTCGTTTCGCCGAGGAGAAGAGGCGTTATCTGGAACTGACCGGCAAGAAGTCGACTGAAGCGGCTCCTGCGCCAGCGTCGTCGGCTCCGGTACCTGCAGCTGCTCCGGCGCCCGCCGCCGCCGCACCAGCGGCTGCACCGGCCTCGGCCCCCGCCAAACCCGGCGAGAAGAAGTAGTCAGGAAGTAATCAGCCGCCGAGTTTCTTCTTCAGCAGGTCGGTGACCTGCTGCGGATTGGCTTTGCCTTTGGTGGCCTTCATGGCTTGGCCGACCAGCGCGTTGAAAGCCTTTTCCTTGCCGGCGCGGTATTCCTCGACCGATTTCAGGTTGGCGGCGAGTACTTCGTCGACCAGTGCCTCGATGGCGCCGGTATCGGTGATCTGCTTCAGCCCTTGCTTGTCGATGATCTCGTCGGCCGCATTTGGCTTGCCTCCGCCCTCACCGTTCCAGAGCGCTTCGAAAACTTTCTTGGCGATGTTGTTCGAGATCGTGTTGTCGGCGATTCGTTTTATCAGACCGGCCAGTTGCATTGCCGTGATCGGCGATGCTTCGACCGGCAGGTCGTTCTTGTTCAGCCGCGCGGCGAGTTCGCCCATGATCCAGTTGGCGGCTACCTTGGCATTCGCGGACCCCGCTTCGGCGACGGCAGCAACAAAGAAATCAGCCATCGCCCGCGATGCGGTCAGGCCCGCCGCGTCGTAGGCGGATAGCCCGTAGTCGGCCTGGAAGCGCGCCTGCATCGCTTGCGGCAACTCCGGCAGCCCCGATTTCACCTGCGCAATCCAGTCCGCCGTGATTTCCAGCGGCAACAGATCGGGATCGGGGAAGTAGCGGTAATCGTGCGCGTCCTCCTTGCTGCGCATGGAGCGCGTTTCGCCGCTGTCGGGATCGAACAGCACGGTGGCCTGTCGGATGGCGCGGCCTTCCTCGATTTCATTGATCTGCCACTGCACCTCGAAGTCGATCGCCTGCTGCATGAAGCGGAAGGAATTGAGGTTCTTGATCTCGCGCCGGGTGCCGAATTCCTTCTGCCCCATCGGGCGCACCGAAACGTTGGCGTCGCAGCGGAACGAACCCTCCTGCATGTTGCCGTCGCAGATGCCGATCCATTGCACCAGCGCATGCAGCGCCTTGGCGTAGGCCACCGCCTCGGCCGACGAGCGCATCTCCGGCTCGGTAACGATTTCCAGCAGCGGCGTGCCGGCGCGATTCAGGTCGATGCCGGTCCTGCCGTGGAAATCTTCGTGCAACGACTTGCCAGCATCTTCTTCGAGATGCGCACGCGTCAGATGCACGAACTTTTCCGTTGCGGTCTCTCCTGCGCCGGTTCTAATGTTCAGGCCGCCGCCCAGAACCACGGGAATCTCGAACTGGCTGATCTGGTAGCCCTTGGGCAGGTCGGGGTAGAAGTAATTTTTGCGGGCGAAGATCGAGCGCGGTGCAATTTGCGCGCCGACGGCGAGGCCGAACTTGATGGCGCAGACGACGGCTTCGCGGTTGAGCACCGGCAGCACGCCGGGCAGCGCGATATCCACTGCGCTGGCCTGCACGTTGGGCTCGGCGCCGAAGGCGATGCTGCTGCCGGAAAATATCTTCGACTTGGTCTGCAACTGGGCGTGGGTTTCCAGCCCGATCACCACTTCCCACTGGGTTCCCCGTGTCATTTCACGCCCTCCGGCATCCGTGTGTGCCAGTCGGTGGCCTTCTGGTACTGGTGCGCGACATTGAGCATCTTCGCTTCGCCGAACCAGTTGCCGATGATCTGCAATCCCACCGGCATGTTGTTCGCGCCGAAGCCGCAGGGCAGCGACATGCCCGGCAGGCCGGCGAGGTTGGTGGAGATGGTGTAGATGTCCGACAGGTACATCTGCACCGGGTCGGCGCTCTTGGCGCCGAAGGCGAAGGCGACCGAAGGCGAAGTCGGGCCCATGATCACGTCGCATTGCCTGAAGGCCTCGACGAAGTCGGCGGCGATCAGGCGGCGGATCTTCTGCGCCTTGAGGTAATAGGCGTCGTAGTAGCCGTGCGACAGCACATAGGTGCCGATCAGGATGCGCCGCTTTACCTCGGCGCCGAAGCCCTGCGCCCGGCTACGCGAGTACATTTCCGTCAGGTCGTCGTACTCCGGGGCACGATAGCCGTAGCGCACGCCGTCGAAGCGCGACAGGTTGGAACTGGCCTCGGCCGGGGCGATCACGTAATAAGCCGGCACCGACAGGCCGGAGTTGGGCAGTTGCACGTCCACCGTGACGGCGCCCAGCTTGCGGTACTCGGCCAGCGCAGCCTCAACGGCAGCACGCACGTCGGCATCCATGCCTTCGCCGAAGAACTCCTGCGGCAGGCCGATTTTCAGGCCGGCCAGCGGTTGCTCCAGATCGCGACCGTAATCCTCGGCGGGGCGTTCCAGCGACGTGGAATCTCGCACATCGAAACCGGCCATGGCGTTCAGCAGCAGCGCGCAGTCTTCCGCGCTCTTGGCCATCGGTCCGCCCTGATCGAGGCTGGAGGCAAAGGCGACCATGCCGTAGCGCGAGACCACGCCGTAGGTCGGCTTGAGGCCGGTGAGCCCGCACAAGGCCGCTGGCTGGCGGATCGAGCCGCCGGTGTCGGTGCCGGTGGCCGCCGGCGTCAGGCGCGCCGCGATGGCCGCCGCGGAACCGCCCGAAGAACCGCCGGGGACGCGGGAAACATCCCAGGGATTTTTCACCGGGCCGAAGAACGAGGACTCGTTCGACGAGCCCATGGCGAATTCGTCCATGTTCAGCTTGCCCAGCGTCACCATGCCGGCGGCGGCGAGCTTCTCGACCACCTTGGCGTCATAGGGCGAGACGAAGTTGGCCAGCATCTGCGAGCCGCAGCTGGTGCGCCAGCCCTGGGTGCAGAAGATGTCCTTGTGCCCGAGCGGGATGCCGCACAAGGCGGAAATCGCCGCGTCGCCAGCGCCGACTTTTCGTACTTCATCGGCAGTTCGGGCCTGCGCCAGCGTTTTTTCGCGATCCGTGGTGATAAAGGCATTGAGCGCGGGATTGAACTTCTCGATGCGGTCGAGAAACAGGCCGGCCAGCTCAACGGCGGAAACCTTCTTCGCCGCCAGCGCGGCCGACAGCTCGCGCAGCGATGAATTGATCATTGCGCTCATTCCACCACCCGGGGCACGAGGTAGAGTCCGGCCTCGGTTTCCGGCGCCACTGCCTGGAACTCGGCGCGGCGATCGGTTTCGGTGACGACATCCGGGCGCAGCCGCTGGACCACGTCGACCGCGTGCGCCATCGGCTCAATCCCCGCGGTATCAACCGCTTGCAGTTGTTCGAGAAAGCCCAGAATGCCGTTCAGCTGGTCGCGCGTGGTTTCGCGCTCCGTGGCGGAAAGTTCAATGCGGGACAAAAGGGCGATGCGGGCGACGTCTTCCAGGTTCAGGGACATGATGACAAGTGGGGGCAAGTGATGTTGGACCCGGGTGAAAGAGGGCCTGATCGGTGCTTAATCTGAGAGGCGCGATAGGGTATCATAAGCGACCTTTTCCGCCGCAGCCCTCGCCGGGCGGGCCTCAACACTGGAACCACGATGTTCGGCTTTCTCCGCTCCTATTTTTCAAACGATCTTGCCATTGACCTCGGTACCGCCAATACGCTGATTTACGTGCGTGGCAAGGGCGTGGTCCTCGACGAACCGTCGGTCGTCGCCATTCGCATCGAAGGCGGCCCCAACGCCAAGAAAACCATCCAGGCGGTCGGCCGCGAGGCCAAGACCATGATCGGCCGCAATCCGAAAGAGATTTCGGTGATCCGGCCGCTGAAGGACGGTGTGATCGCCGACTTCACCGTCACCGAGCAGATGCTCAAGCAGTTCATCAAGCGGGTGCATGAGTCGCGCCTGTTCTCGCCGTCCCCGCGCATCATCATCTGCGTGCCCTCGGGTTCGACCCAAGTGGAACGCCGCGCCATCCGCGAATCCGCGCTCGGCGCCGGCGCTTCGCAGGTGTACCTGATCGAGGAGCCGATGGCCGCCGCGATCGGCGCCGGCCTGCCGGTCTCGGATGCCACGGGTTCGATGGTGGTCGACATCGGCGGCGGCACCACCGAAGTCGGCGTGATTTCGCTCGGCGGCATGGTGTACGCGAACTCCGTGCGCGTCGGCGGCGACAAGTTCGACGAGGCGATCATCTCCTACATCAGTCGCAACTACGGCATGCAGATCGGCGACAACAGCGCCGAGAACATCAAGAAGCAGATCGGCTCCGCCTTCCCCGGCGCCGAAGTGCGCGAGATGGAGGTCTCCGGCATCAACCGCGCCGAGGGCATTCCGCGCAAGTTCACGATTTCTTCCAACGAAGTCCTCGAAGCGCTCTCCGAGCCGCTGAACCAGGTGGTCAAGGCAGTCAAGGACGCGCTCGAAAAGACGCCGCCCGAACTCGGCGCCGACATCGCCGAGCGCGGCCTGGTGCTCACGGGCGGCGGCGCGCTGCTGCACGACATGGATCGTTTGCTGACCGAAGAAACCGGCTTGCCGGTGATCGTGGCCGATGATCCGCTGACCTGCGTCGTGCGCGGCTCCGGCATGGCACTTGAAAAGATGGACAAACTAGGCAGTATTTTCGCCAACGAGTAGGTCCCGCCCCGTGTAGCTTGCAAGCTGGCCCCGTGATGGTTGAACGCGGGGCTTCATCGGGTCCCATCTTTTTTCGAGGGCATACCTGCCTTGATGTCTGTCGTTGGCCACGCTCCGCCCCCTTTCTTCAAGCGGGGTCCGGCGCCGCTTGTGCGGCTGGCCTTCTTCGTCTCGCTTTCGCTGATCCTGCTGGTCGCCGATCTGCGCTTCCATACCCTGGAATGGGCACGCCTGGCGGTGGCCACGGTGGCCTGGCCATTGCAGCGCATCACCTGGATGCCGATCGACGCCGCGGGGGATGCCGGCAGTTATCTGACGCGGCAATCCACTATCCTGAAAGAGAACGAAGAACTGCGTCGACGCCAGCTGGGCACCGCCAATCTGCTGCTGCGCCAGCAGCATCTGGAGCAGGAGAACAAGCGGCTGCGCGCGCTGCTCGACATGCGTGCGCGGCTGCCGGTGGAAGGACGCATCGCCGAGATTCTCTATGCCGCGCGGGATCCGTTTTCGCGCCGGGTGATCATCGACAAAGGTATCCAGCATGGCATCAGCGCCGGTCAGGCGGTGGTCGACGACATCGGCATCATCGGCCAGGTGGCCCGCGTGTTCCCGCTGACTTCGGAAGTCCTGCTGCTGACCGACAAGGATCAGGCGATCCCGGTCGAGGTGCAGCGCAACGGTTTGCGCGCCGTGTTGGCCGGTGCCGGCGCGGGCATGATGGAGCTGCGCTTCCTGGCCGCGAACGCCGAAGTGCAGGTTGGCGACATCCTGGTGACCTCGGGACTCGACGGTGTCTATCTGCCGGGCTTGCCGGTGGCCAAAGTGGTCAAGATCGACCGCGATAGTTCCTATTCCTTTGCCCGCATCACCTGTGCGCCATTGGCCGGGGTCGAGCGCCATGGCCTGGCCCTGGTGCTGGGCGATCGAACTGCCTTGCCGCCGCAGCCGGATGACGCGCCGACCGGCGCCGACCAGCCCAGCCGCGGCAAGCGGGTCAAGAAGAAAGAAAAGGCGCGATGACCCAACCCACCCATTCCTCGCGCCGCATCCTGCTGCCGGTCAAGAACTGGTTCATCGTGATGACGCTGTTCGCGGCCTTGCTGCTGAACCTGATTCCCTTCGGCCGGCTGCCGGGAATTCCGGACTGGGTGGCGCTGGTGCTGGCGTTCTGGTGCGTGCATCAGCCCCTGAAAGTCGGCATGGCGGCCGGGTTCGTGCTTGGCCTGGCGATGGACGTGGCCGATGCCAGCGTGATGGGGCAGCATGCACTGGCCTACGTGCTGCTGGCTTTTGCCGCCGCCGGCCTGTCGCGACGCGTGCTGTGGTTCCCGCTGTCACATCAGGCCTTGCACGTGCTGCCGCTGTTTCTTGGCATGCAGCTGGTGATGATGCTGGTGCGCATGATCACCGGCGCCGAGTTTCCCGGCCTGCTGTGGTTTCTGTCCAGCTTCACGGCGGCGCTGCTCTGGCATCCGGTGACCTACCTGCTGCTGATCCCGCAGTTCCGCTCCGAAGACAAAGACGTGCATCGGCCGATATGAGCAGGTTTGGAGGCAGAATCTTTCACCGCAGAGGCGCAGAGGCGCAGAGAATGCGCAGAGAAAAGCGGAAATCGGAGACCAAGCATCTCTTGCTTTTGGGGCTCTCCGCGTTTCCTCTGCGCCTCTGCGCCTCTGCGGTAAAGCCTTTTCCACTTCCCCCCATACCGGCGTAGACCCGGATGGAATTCAAGAACCCCCAGGAAGAACTCGAACGCTTCCGCCAGCGGCTGGCCGTGGCGGGCGGCTTCGTGCTGGTCTGCTTCGCCCTGCTGTTCATTCGCTTCGTCTGGCTGCAAATCGTGCAGCACGACTACTACCAGACCCGCGCCGAAGACAACCGCATTTCGCTGGTGCCGATCGTGCCCAACCGCGGCTTGATCGTCGACCGCAATGGCGTGGTGCTGGCGCGCAACTACTCGGCCTATACCCTTGAGATCACGCCCTCGCGCGTCGGCGACCTGGAGAAGACCATCGACGGCCTGGCGACGATCATCGAAATCGAAGCCAAGGATCGCCGCCGCTTCAAGAAGCTGATGGACGAGAGCAAAAGCTTCGAGACGCTGCCGATCCGCACCCGTCTCTCCGACAAGGAGGTCGCGAAATTCATCGCCCACCGCTACCGCTTTCCCGGCGTCGAGATCAAGGCGCGCCTGTTCCGCCAGTATCCGAATGGCGCTTTCGCCTCGCACATCCTCGGTTACATCGGCCGCATTACCGATCGCGACCTGGAAAAGGTCGAAGACCGCGAGGCGGATGCCAACTACCGCGGCACAGACCATTTCGGCAAAGCCGGGCTGGAGTTGCATTACGAATTCGAACTGCATGGCACTTCGGGTTTCGAGAAAGTCGAGGTCGACGCCGGCGGCCGCGCCGTGCGCACGCTGGCGCATACGCCGCCGCTGGCCGGCAATCAGTTGACGCTGACCATCGACGCCGAACTGCAGCGCATCGCCGAGCAGGCGTTCGGCGATCGCAAGGGCGCCCTGGTCGCCATCGAACCGGCGAGCGGCGGGATTCTGGCGCTGGTGGCGATGCCGAACTACGATCCCAACCAGTTCGTCGATGGCATCGATACGCAGAGCTGGAAAGAACTGAACGAGTCGCCGGACAAGCCGATGATCAACCGCGCCATCAATGCCGCCTACCCGCCGGGTTCGACCTTCAAGCCCTTCATGGCCATGGCCGCGCTGACACTGGGCAAGCGCACACCGGAGCAGGCCATCAACGATGCCGGCGGTTTCAACTTCGGCGGCCACTTCTTCCGCGACGACAAGAAGGGCGGCCACGGCAGGGTGGACATGTACAAGTCCATCGTGCAGTCCTGCAATACCTACTACTACATCCTTGCCAACGACCTCGGCATCGACAACATCTCCGGCTTCATGGGCCAGCTGGGGCTGGGCCGCCGCAGCGGCGTGGACCTGCCGGGCGAGGCCGAGGGCGTGCTGCCCTCGCAGGCCTGGAAGAAGAAGCGTTTCAGGAAGCCCGAGCAGCAGAAATGGTATGCCGGCGAGACCATTTCGATCGGCATCGGCCAGGGCTACAACGCCTATACCCCGATGCAGATGGCGTTGGCCACGGCCACGCTGGCCAACAACGGCGTGGTGTTCCGGCCGCACCTGGTGAAGTATGTCACCGACACGCGCAGCGGCGAGAAGCGTCCGATAGAGACGCAGCCGGCGGCGACCCTGCCCTGGAAGCAGGAGCACATCGATTTCGTGCGCGGGGCGATGGCCGGCGTAATCAAGGAAGGCACCGGCGCCCGCGCATTTGCCGGTGCCGGCTATACCGCCGGCGGCAAGACCGGCACGGCACAGACCTTCTCGCTGCGCGGTAGCGACGTCAAGACCGGCCACCTGCAGGAGAAGCTGCGCGACCACAGCTGGTTCATCGCCTACGCGCCGGCCGACGCGCCGGTGATCGCGATGGCCATCCTGGTGGAAAACGGCGGCTTCGGCGCCCAGGCGGCGGCACCGATCGCGCGCCTGGTGCTCGACTACTACCTGCTCGGCAAGCGGCCCAATGCGCCGGCGCCGGTTGACGAAGCCGCCATCGAGGGAGACGCCGAATGATGCTGCTGCGGGAATGGTGGCGGCGACTGGTCGGTCCCATCGATCCGACTCTCATGCTGATCGTCGGTCTGCTGCTGGCGACTGCGACAGGCCTGATGGCCAGCGCTTCGCCGGAGCGGGTAGGAAGCCAGCTGATGCATATCGGCATCGCGCTGGCGGTCATGCGCGTCGCGGCGCAGGTGCCGCCCCAGCAGCTGCTGCGCCTCGCCGTCCCGCTCTATCTGGTCGGAATCCTGCTGCTGATCGGCGTCGCGCTGTTTGGCGACATTACCAAGGGCGCCCGACGCTGGCTCGATCTCGGCGTGATTCGCGTGCAACCCTCGGAATTGATGAAGATCGCCGTGCCGCTGCTGCTCGCCTGGTTCTTCCAGAAACACGAAGCCCTGCTGCGGCCGCGACATTACGTCGCCGCGGCGCTGCTGCTGCTGCTGCCGGTCGCCCTGATCGCACGCCAACCCGATTTGGGAACCTCGATTCTGGTCTTCGCCGCGGGCTTCTACGTGATCTTCTTCGCCGGGCTGCCATGGAAAGTCATGATCGGCATGGCGGTCTCGGCGCTGGCCGCCGCGCCGGTGGCATGGACCCTGCTGCACGAGTACCAGCGGCAACGCATCCTGATGCTGCTCGATCCGGAAAAGGATCCGCTGGGCAAGGGCTTCCACATCATCCAGTCCACCATCGCCATCGGTTCCGGCGGCATCTTCGGCAAGGGCTGGCGGGGCGGAACCCAGGCCCAGCTGGAGTTCATCCCCGAGCGCCATACCGATTTCATCTTCGCCGTGTTCTCCGAGGAATTCGGCCTCTTCGGCAACCTGCTGCTGCTGGTGCTCTACGCACTGCTGATCAGCCGCGGCCTGATGATCGCCGCCAATGCCGCGACGCTGTTCTCGCGCCTGCTGGCCGGCGCGATCACCCTGATTTTCTTCACCTATGCCTTCGTCAACAGGGGCATGGTTTCCGGCATCCTGCCCGTGGTCGGCGTGCCGCTGCCGCTGGTCAGCTATGGCGGCACGGCGTTGGTGACGCTGCTCGTCGGCATCGGAATATTGATGTCCATCCACGGCAACCGCATGCTGGTGCAGAAGTGATTCAAAATCTTCCACCGCAGAGGCGCAGAGGCGCAGAGAAAACGCGGAGGAAATCAAAGGCAATTGTTTCGATCTTCTCGCCTTGCTTTTCCTCTGCGCCTCTGCGCCGCTGCGGTAAGGTTTTTTCGGTTCTGGCTTCTACGCTCATCCTCGCCGCCTGCGGCACGCAGGCGCCGCGCCCGGTCGAAGGTCGCGGCGAAGCGCCACCAACCGCCGTATCACCAGCGCCGACTTTTCGCAGCGATGGCAAGAAGCCCGTGCCGCCGGCAAAGTTCGGCGGCGGCTACAAGGACGACGGTCCTGGCGACGGTCCGGCCATCGATCCGGACACGATTCCCGATGCGGTGCCCAGGCCCGAGCCCTTGCACCGCTTTGCCAACAATCCCTATTCCGTTTTCGGCCGCCACTATGTGCCGCAGCGCGAATTCAAGCCCTACAAGGCGCGCGGTATCGGATCCTGGTACGGGCGCCGCTATCACGGGCAGAAGACCTCCAGCGGCGAGATTTACGACATGTATGCGATGACCGCGGCGCACCCCGTCCTGCCCATCCCGTCCTACGTCCGCGTTACCAACCCGGCCAACGGCAAATCGGTGGTGGTGCGGATCAACGATCGCGGGCCGTTTCACGCCGGACGCGAAATCGACCTTTCCTGGACGGCGGCTTACAAGCTCGGCTACATCGGTCAGGGCAGCACGCTGGTCGAGGTCGAAAGCGTCCTGCCCGGGCACGCGCTCGCCGCTGCCGTCCCGCGAAGCGGAAACCCAGGCACGCAGAGCGAGCCAGCGCCGACTGTTACCGAGGATCCGATCGCGGCGCTGGCCGCGGCCGAACCCGAACCGTCGCTGCCGCAGGTGCAGGACGGGCGAGGACATTTCCTCCAGCTGGGCGCCTTTGGCAATCGCGACAACGCCGAGGCTTTGCGCATGCGGCTGGCGCGTGAACTGGGAGAACTGTCGGGTAAGCTGGTGGTGCAGGCCAACGGTGGCCTGTTCCGCGTCCAGCTCGGGCCGTGGCCCGACGCTGCCGCCGCACAACTGGCGGGCGGGCGTCTGCGCGAGAGCTTCGGTATGGCGCCAGTGGTCGTGCAGCGCTAGAGCCGGGATTCGGCCGACTATAATCCGCGTCTTTGCCTGTCCCGAATTACCGATGCGATTTCTTGCCCTGATTCTGGCGTTGCTGCCCTACGCCGCGAGCCTCGCGCAGCCGGTTCCGGCTCCGACTCTGACCGCTCGTTCCTGGATTCTGATGGACTACGCCACGGGCCAGGTGCTCGCTTCCCAGGAAGCCGACACGCGGCTGGAACCGGCCTCCCTGACCAAGGTCATGACCACCTACCTGGTGGCCGATGCGCTGGCGCAGAAGACGCTCACCCTGCAACAGCCCGTGACGGTGTCCGAACGCGCCTGGCGCACCCAGGGTTCGCGCAGCTTCGTCCCGGTGAACAAGGGCGTCAGCGTCGACGAGCTGTTCAAGGGCATGGTGATCCAGTCCGGCAACGATGCCTCGGTAGCCTTGGCGGAGGCGATCGGCGGTACGGAGGATGCCTTCGCCGCCATGATGAACCGCACGGCGCAGCGCATGGGCCTCAAGGACACGAATTTTCTCAACGCCAGCGGCTACTTTGAAGGCCCGGCGCCGACCCACTATTCGACGGCGCGCGATCTCGCCAAAATGGCCGCCGCGCTGATTCGCGACCATCCGGAAACCCATGCCCTGCACGCGACCAAGGAATACACCTACAACGGCATCCGCCAGCACAATCGCAACCGCCTGCTGTGGGCCGACCCCACGGTAGATGGACTCAAAACCGGGCATTCGAGTGCCGCCGGCTTCTGCCTCATCGCTACCGCCAAGCGCGGCCCGCGGCGGCTGATTTCGGTGGTGCTCGGCACCGCGTCGGAAGAAGCCCGCGCCCGCGATTCGCTGAACCTGCTCAACTGGGGCTTTACCGGCTTCGACGCGGTGAAGCTCTACGACAAGGGGCAGGCGATTTCCCAGCTCAAGGTGTTCAAGGGCGCGCAGAACATGGTCAAGGCCGGCTTCGCCGAAGACTTCGTGGTCTCGGTGCCGCGCGGTTCGGCCGACAAGCTCTCGGTGCAACTGGTCAGCCAGCAGCCTTTGATCGCGCCGGTGGCGGCGGGCGCCGTGATCGGTACGCTGAAGCTGGCGGTGGCCGGCCAGGCCTGGGGCGAATATCCCGTGGTGGCGCAGGAGGCCGTTCCCGTGGCCGGTTTGCTGGGCCGCCTGTGGGACGACATCCGGCTGTTCTTCCAATGACGGCGCGGGTCTTTCTCAACGGGCAGTGGCTGGCGCCGCAAGACGCCCATGTCTCGGTCATGGACCGCGGCTTCCTGTTCGGCGACGGCGTGTATGAAGTGATCCCGGTCTATTCGCGGCAGCCCTTCCGCCTTGAACAGCATCTGGGACGCCTGCAGAAAAGCCTCGACGGCATCCAGTTGGCCAATCCCTATTCGCTGGACGAGTGGATCGGATTCGTCACGCAACTGGCGGGCGAGGCCGAGTGGGAAGACCAGTCGCTCTACATCCAGGTCACGCGCGGGCCGATGGCGGTGCGCAACCATGCTTTCCCGAAGGACGTGACGCCGACCGCGCTGCTGCTGGCCGAAGCCATGAGCACGCCACCCGCGAGTCAGCGCGAACAGGGCATCGCCGCCGTGTCCGCCGCCGACATCCGCTGGCTGCGCTGTGACTTGAAGACCACCTCGCTCTTGGCCAATTGCCTGTTGCGCCAGTTGGCGGTGTCGGCGGGTTGCGTCGAAACCGTGCTGTTTCGCGACGGTTTTCTCACCGAGGGTTCCGCCTCATCGATCTTCGTCGTCAAGAACGGTGTGCTGCTGGCGCCGATCAAGAACCACCTGATGCTGCCCGGCATCACCTACGACGTCGTGCTGGAACTGGCGGCGCAGCATGGCCTGCCGCATGAAGTGCGCGACGTCACCGAAGCGGAAACGCGCGACGCCGACGAGCTGTGGATGTGTTCATCGACCAAGGAAGTGCTGCCCATCGTCACGCTCGATGGCCGCGCAGTCGGTGACGGCACGCCGGGTCCGGCTTTCGCGCGGATGTACGACTGGTACCAGGAGTTCAAGGCGAAGGTGATGCGGGCGACAGCATGACACGCCCGACCTTGCTCGAGTTTCCCTGCGACTTTCCGCTAAAGATCATGGGGGCGGCCGATGAGGGATTTGCCCAGGCCATCGTCGAGGTGGTACTGAAACACGCACCGGAATTCGATCCCGCGTCGGTTGAAATGCGACCTTCCAAAGCCGGCAATTATCTGTCGCTGACCTGCACGGTGCGCGCCACCTCGCAGGCACAGCTCGACACGCTGTACCGTGAATTGACCAGCCATCCCGCGGTCAAAGTCGTATTGTGATCGCAAGAAGGCTGGGCCGCGTCGACTACGCAGCGACCTTCGCCGCGATGCAGGCGTTCACTGCGGCGCGTGACGCCGAGACGCCCGACGAACTCTGGCTCTGCGAACATCCGTCCGTATTCACCCAGGGCCTGTCGGGCAAGCCCGAGCACCTGCTCAGGGACATCGGTATCCCCGTGGTGCAGATCGATCGCGGCGGCCAGATCACTTATCACGGTCCCGGCCAGGTCGTGGCCTACCTGCTGCTCGATCTGCGGCGGCGCGAGCTGACGGTGCGCGGGCTGGTGGATCGCATCGAGCAGGCGGTGATCGAGCTGCTGGCGGGCTACGGTATTGCGGCGGCGCGTCTGGCCGGCGCTCCCGGCGTCTATGTCGGCAAGGCCAAGATTGCCGCCCTCGGCCTGCGCATCAAGCATGGCTGCAGCTATCACGGCGTTTCGCTCAACGTCGACATGGATCTCGCGCCCTACGATGCCATCAACCCTTGCGGCTACGAGGGAATGGCGGTGACGCAACTGCGCGATCTGACGGGCGAATGCGATACAGTGAAGGTGGGCGAAGCTCTCGCCGAACATCTGGTCCGGCAACTGGATAGAAAGACATGACGACGAAGCAAAAAGGCGAAGCAAAAACGGCCCGCATCCCAATCAAGATCGTGCCGGCGACGACCGTGCTGAAAAAGCCCGACTGGATCCGCGTCAAGGCCGGCAGCAGCGCCGGCCGTTTCGGCGAGATCAAGCAGATCCTGCGCGAACACCATCTGCATACCGTGTGCGAGGAAGCCACCTGCCCCAACATCGGCGAATGCTTCGGCAACGGCACGGCGACCTTCATGATCCTTGGCGACCTGTGCACCCGGCGCTGCCCCTTCTGTGATGTCGGTCATGGCAAGCCCCTGCCGCCGGATGCCGAGGAACCCGAAAAGCTCGCCCGCAGCATCGCCGCGATGAAGCTGAAATACGTGGTGATCACCAGCGTCGATCGCGACGATCTGCGCGACGGGGGGGCGCAGCACTTCGCAGACTGCATCGCGAAAGTGCGCGAGCTGTCGCCGGGCACCAAGATCGAAGTGCTGGTGCCGGATTTTCGCGGCCGCCTCGAGATCGCCCTCGACATCCTCGCCCGGAGCCCGCCGGACGTGCTCAACCACAACATGGAAACCGTGCCGCGCCTGTACAAGCAGGCGCGCCCCGGCGCCGACTACGAAAACTCCTTGCAGTTACTCAAGGCCTTCAAGGCGCGCGTGCCCCTTGTTCCGACCAAGTCGGGCCTGATGGTGGGCCTGGGCGAAACCGACGAGGAAATCCTTGAGACGCTGCGCGACCTGCGTGCCCACGACGTCGAAATGCTCACCATCGGCCAGTATCTGGCGCCCTCCGGCCACCACCTGCCGGTGCTGCGCTATGCGCATCCCGACGTGTTCGCCATGTACGCCCGTGAGGCCACCGCGATGGGCTTCACCCATGCCGCCTCGGCGCCGCTGGTCCGCTCCAGCTACCATGCCGACCTGCAGGCTCATGGCGCCGGTGTAGGCTGATCGTGACCTGAAAAAGTCGGCGCTGGCGGACATGCATCGGTGCAAGCCTTGAGTCGGGCACGCACCCGACAGACCAGCCGTCCCACGATCAGAGCCGCCGCGCCGGTGGCGAGCAGGTGCTTGAGCGTATGCCCGCTGACGGCGCCCAGTGTGGCGGCGATTTCATGGTCGCCCAGTTCGGCGAACTTGGCGACCACGTAGATTGCCAGGGCGGCGCCGAAGGCCAGGCGGTCGGCGACAGGCATCCTGTAAATCCATTGCCAGAGCGGGATCAGCAGGATGGGCAGGCCCTGCAGCAGCAGGTAGGGGCGCAGGTCGCCGGCGCCGGCAAGGTCGGTGAAAACCCACCAGGCGACGCTGGCGACAGCCAGCAGCGCCAGCAGGCCGGCCATGCCGCCGCTGTCGCGCTTGCGCACGTCACCCAACACGCCGGCAAGCAGGCCGGCGCAGGCCAGGGCGATCGGCAGCCGGTCCCAGACCAGGCGCGCATTGTCCGGCGCAAGGTGATACCAGGTCGAGCCCAGCGCGGTGAGGAACAGTCCGGCCAGAAACAGGCGATATCCGGCCCAGCCATGGCACAGCTCGGGATGCTCGCGCTTCGGCGCCAGCCGTATCCAGCCCCAGAATGCCGCCAGGGCGAAGCCGAGGTTGGAGCTCACGTCGCAGAAATGCGGCACGCCCCAGATCAGCGACTGGTCGGCGAAGTCGTGGTAGCCAGCGGGCTGGTGGATCGGGCCGTGGAACAGGGCGGCGGCGGCGAGCAGCAGTGTCACGGCTGACGGCAGGTAATGCGGAAAGGACTTCATGGCGTTCTCCGGAGCAAAGGGTGAAGCCAGAATGCAGCCATGCCGCGGCCAGGCAAAGCCATACTGTCGAAGCTGCCGCAGCCGCCACCGGGAGTATCGGTTGGCGCTACTCCGTTCTGTCGCTACCGGGCGGCGGCAAATGACTATACTCCGCCGGTCAATGCCGCTGCTGACGGCAGGCGAACCAGATGCAATAATGGACGGAAACCAAACGGAGGAGACCGCAATGGAAAAGCCCTGGATCAAGAACTACCCCGCCGGCGTACCGGCCGAAATCGATGTCAACCAGTACGAAACCGTGGCGGCAATGCTCGAGGAATCGATGAAGAAATACGCCGAGCGCACAGCCTTCATCTGCATGGGCAAGTCGATCACCTACGGCGAACTCGATGCCGCCTCGCGCAAGCTCGGCGCCTGGCTGCAATCGCGCGGCATCGAGCCGGGTGGCCGGGTGGCGCTGATGATGCCCAACATCATGCAGTACCCGGTCTGCGTCGCCGCCGTCCTGCGCGCCGGCTACGTGGTGGTGAACGTCAATCCGCTGTACACGCCGCGCGAACTCGAGCACCAGCTCAAGGACAGCGGCGCCCAGGCCATCATCATCATCGAGAACTTCGCCACCACGCTGGAAAAGGTGATTGCCAACACGCCGGTCAAGCATGTCGTGGTCGCCGCGATGGGCGACCTGCTGGGCGGTCTCAAGGGCACGCTGGTGAACTTCGTCGTGCGCAAGGTCAAGAAGATGGTGCCCGCGTTTTCGCTGCCTGGTTCCTTCCACTTCAACGACGTGGTGGCGCAGGGCGCTGGCATGACGCTGAAAAGCGTGCCGCGCACGCGCGAGGACGTCGCCTTCCTGCAATACACCGGCGGCACCACCGGCGTGTCGAAGGGCGCCACCCTGCTCAATCGCAATCTGGTGGCCAACATGCTGCAGGTAGAGGAATGGCTGCAGCCGGCGATCAACACGCGGACCGCCAACGTGCAGCTCAACTTCGTCTGCTGCCTGCCGCTGTACCACATCTTCGCCCTGACGGTGTGCAACATGATCGGCACGCGCATCGGCGCCTGCAACCTGCTGATCCCCAACCCGCGCGACATCCCGGGCTTCGTCAAGGAGTTGTCGACCTTCAAGTTCCACATCTTCCCCTGCCTCAACACCCTGTTCAACGCCCTGGCCAACAACCCGGAGTTTGCCAAGCTCGACTTTTCCAGCCTCAAGATCAGCCTCGGCGGCGGCATGGCGACGCAGAAGGCGGTGGCCGACAAATGGACCGCGATCACCGGCAGCAGCATCGTCGAGGGCTACGGCCTGTCCGAGACCTCGCCGGTGGCGACCTGCAACCTGGCCACCCTCAAGGGCTTTACCGGCACCATCGGCCTGCCCATGCCCTCCACCGAGATCGCCATCCGCGACGATGACGGCAAGGACGTGGCGCTGGGCGAATCCGGCGAGATCTGCATCCGCGGCCCGCAGGTGATGGCCGGCTACTGGCAGCGCCCGGACGAGACGGCCAACGTGATGAGCGCGGACGGCTACTTCAAGTCGGGCGACGTCGGCATCATGGACGAGAGCGGCTATACGCGCATCGTCGACCGCAAGAAGGACATGGTGCTGGTCTCCGGTTTCAACGTCTATCCGAGCGAGATCGAAGAAGTCGCCATGTCATGTCCGGGCGTCATGGAGGCGGCGGTGATCGGCGTACCCGATGAGCACTCGGGCGAGGTGCCGAAGATATTCATCGTCAAGAAGGATCCGAACCTGACCGAGCAGGCCGTGCAGGATTTCCTCAAGGAACACCTCACCGGGTACAAGCGGCCGAAGTACATCGAGTTCCGCGCCGATTTGCCGAAGACGCCGGTAGGCAAGATCCTGCGCCGCGAACTTCGCCCCAAGGCCTGACATGCGCTTTGTCGTCGCTTTGCTGGCCGGACTGTTTCTGGCCGGTGTTGCTCACGCGCTGTCCCTGGCCGATATTTCGGGCAGGGACGCCAGCGGCGGCCTCAAGGAAGCGCTGACCCAGGGTGCCGGCAAGGCCGTCGAGGTGCTTGGAAAGCAGGATGGCTTCCTCGGCAATCCGAAAGTGAAGATACCGTTGCCGGAAAGCGTGCAGAAGGTCGAGGGCCTGATGCGCGGGCTCGGCATGGGCAAACAGGCCGATGAACTGCTCACTGCCATGAATCGGGCGGCCGAGGCGGCCGTGCCGCAGGCCAAGGTCCTGCTGGTGAATTCGATCAAACAGATGTCGGTGGAAGACGCCAAGGGAATCCTGTCCGGCGGCGAAGATGCCGCGACCCAGTATTTTCGTCGCACCACCTCCGGCCCGCTGGCGGAGAAGTTCAAGCCCGTGGTCCGCACTGCCATGGCCCGCGTCAAACTGGCGGAAAAGTATGATCAGTTCGCCGGCAAGGCGGCCAAATTCGGTCTGGTGCGCGAGCAGGATGCGCACTTGGAGAATTACGTTACGCAAAAGGCGCTGGATGGGCTTTACCTGATGATCGCCGAGGAAGAAAAGGCGATCCGCAAGAACCCCGCAGAGGCCGTCGGCAAGTTGGCGAAGAAGGTGTTCGGCGCACTGAACTGAGTGGAATTGAAAATGAAAATAGACTTGCGCACCATCTACCGCTTTCAGCCAATCGAGTATTCAGGCGCCCTGCCCAGTGGCGGCGACGTGTATTACGAATGCGAATGCGGCGACATCGTCAGCTCCGTCAGTTTCATCAAGGCGGCCTGCCAGTGCGGCAACGTGGCGGGGGGGCAGGGGAGCGTCACGATTCAATCACCCGAGAAGGTGAAACCGCTGCGCGGCAAGCTGCGCTGACCCTAAAAACTCGGCGCTGGCGGTACGGCGATCCGGCGTCGCGGTAAATTCTTCCATGGTTAAACTCAACGCGGCTCAACTCGAGGCTGTGCGCCACCTCGACGGCCCGCTGCTGGTGCTGGCCGGCGCCGGCTCGGGCAAGACGCGCGTCATCACGCACAAGATCGCCTGGCTGGTGGATGACTACGGCATCGCGCCCTCGCATATCGCCGCCATCACCTTCACCAACAAGGCGGCGAAGGAGATGAAAGAGCGCGTCGGCAAGCTGATCGGCGGTCGCGCCGAAGGCCTGATCGTGAGCACCTTCCATGCCCTCGGCGTGCGTATCCTGCGCCAGGAAGCCGCTGCAGTGGGTCTCAAACCGGGCTTTTCGATTCTTGACGCCGCGGACACCACGGCGCTATTTCAGGAGCTCGCCGGCAGCGTCGACAAGGGCCGGCTGCGCGCCCTGCAATCACGCGTTTCGCTGTGGAAGAACCTGCTCGTCGATCCGGAGGCTGCGCAGCAGGATGCGGCGGACGAGATCGAGGCCACCGCCGCGAAACTCTACGCGGATTACGAACGCACCCTGCGCGCCTACCAGGCGGTGGATTTCGACGACCTGATCCGCCTCCCGGTCAAGCTCTTCACCGGGCATGAGACTGTCGCGCAGCGCTGGCGTAGCCGCATCTGGCACCTGCTGGTGGATGAGTACCAGGACACCAATCGCGGCCAGTACCGCCTGGTGCAGCTTCTGACGCAGGGGCGCGATTCCTTCACCGCAGTCGGTGACGATGACCAGTCGATCTATGCCTGGCGCGGTGCCGACAGCGAAAACCTGCGGCTGCTGAAGGACGACTATCCGGCGCTGAAAGTGGTCAAGCTGGAACAGAACTACCGCTCCACCGCGCGCATCCTGAACGCCGCCAACACGCTGATCGCCAACAACCCCAAGCTGTTCGAAAAGAAGCTGTGGTCGGAACACGGGCAGGGCGATGCGATCCATATTCAAACCTGTCGCGACGGCGACCACGAAGCGGAATGGGTCGGCTCGCGCCTGTCCGCCCATCGCTTCGAGCGGCGCACCAAGTTTTCCGATTACGCCATCCTCTATCGCGGCAATCATCAGGCACGCGCCATCGAGCAGCAGTTGCGCGCGCAGCGCATCCCCTACGTGATCTCGGGCGGGCAATCCTTCTTCGACCGCGCCGAAATCAAGGACATCACCTGCTATCTGCGTCTGCTGGCCAACCAGGACGACGATCCGGCCTTCATCCGCGCCGTGACCACGCCCAAGCGCGGCATCGGCGGCACCACGCTGGAGGGGCTCGGCCGCGCGGCCGGACGCAGCCACCAGAGCCTGTTCGCCGGCATTTACGCTCCCGGTCTGGATGCCGATCTCAACACCAAGCAGCGCACGGCCTTGCGCGAATTCGGTGACTTCATCAATCGCATCGAAGCCCGCGCCGCCAGGGAGTCGGCCGGCCAGGTGCTGAATGACCTGATCAAGGCCATCGGTTACGAGAGCTGGCTGTTCGAATCGCTGGACGTGCGCGAGGCGGAAGGCAAATGGGCCAATGTCTGCGACTTCGTCGAGTGGCTGGGAAGGAAGGGCGAGGAGGAAGGCAAGACCCTGCTCGAACTGGCCCAATCCGTGGCGCTGCTGTCGATGCTGGACAAGAACGACGACGAGCAGGATGCCGTGCAGCTCGCCACCCTGCATGCGGCGAAGGGCCTGGAGTTTCGCCACGTCTTCCTGGTCGGCGTCGAGGAAGGCCTGCTGCCGCACCGCGACTCGCTCGATCCGGCGAAGCTGGAAGAGGAGCGCCGGCTGATGTACGTCGGCATCACCCGGGCGCAAGCCAGCCTGACGGTGACCTGGTGCGAGCGGCGCAAACAGGGCCGGGAATGGATGCCGCGCGAGCCGTCGCGTTTCATCGTTGAAATGGGTGAGGCGGCACAGAAGGCCTCGGAGCAACGAAACACCGTGCCCGATGCCGGCACTGCCCGCGCCAAGGCCGCTCAATTGCGGGCGATGCTTTCCGGCAAGGCATGAAGCAAAAGGGACCGCAAGCGGTCCCTTTCCGGTTTGGCGCAGGCTTTGCGGTCGAGGATTACTTCGCCGCAGCTTCCTTGAGACTGCCGCCGGACTTGTTCGCCAAATAGACGATGGCGCGCGCCAGTTCGGTATCGCTGGCATCCGAGCCGCCTTTGGGCGGCATGGCATTCTTGCCGACGATGGCGGACTTCAACAAGCCATCGAGCCCCAGCGCCAGACGCGGCGCCCAGGCACCCTTGTCGCCCAGCTTGGGCGCGTTGGCCACGCCGGCGTCATGGCAGGCCGCACAGGCGCCCTTGTAGATCTGCTCGCCGCTGCGCGCGCCGGCTGCGGCGCCGACGGAGGCGGCAGCCATCTCGACGCGGGCCACCGGCGCAATGCGGCTGTTGGCGGCTTCATCGTCGCCCTTGGGCCGGCCTCCCATGGCAAGTGCGGCCACGGATGCGGTGAGCGCTGCCACGGCGGCGAGAGTGCGGATATTCAAAGGGAACATGGACGCGCTTTCAAAAACAGTCATGCGAAGTGTCGAATTATAGTGGATTCGCCCATCCCGCAATGGACGCCGGCACCTGAACGCGCTATCCTTCGCCCCCTCGCGCGCTCGTAGCTCAATGGATAGAGTACTGGCCTCCGAAGCCAGGGGTTGTGGGTTCGATCCCCGCCGAGCGCGCCAATTTCTTCCTCCCTATTCCCGAATCGCCTGGAATCTTGCCAGGGTGCGCGCCCGCGCCGCAGCGTGGTCGACCACCGGCGTCGGATAGTCGTGGCCGATGCGAACGTCGGCGGCGGCTTGCTCCGCGGCGCTCATCCGCCACGGGGCGTGGAGGAACTTTCGCGGTATCCGCGAAAGTTCCGGCACATAGCGGCGGATGAAGTTTCCCTCCGCGTCGAACTTCTCCGATTGCGTGACGGGGTTGAAAATGCGGAACCAGGGTTGCGCATCGCAGCCGGTGGAGGCCGCCCATTGCCAGCCGCCATTGTTGGCGGCGAGATCGAAGTCGAGCAGTTTCTCGGCGAACCATGCCTCGCCCTGCCGCCAGTCCAGCCCGAGATCCTTGGTCAGAAATGAAGCTGTGACCATGCGCAGGCGGTTGTGCATCCAGCCGGTGGTGGCCAGCTGGCGCATCGCGGCATCGACCAGCGGATAGCCGGTGCGGCCGGCGCACCAGGCGTTGAAAAGATCGGGCGCCGTGTCCCAGCGCAGAGCGTCGAAGGCCGGCTTGAAGCACTGCGTGGCGACGCGCGGGTGGTGCCAGAGGATGGCGTGGTAGAAGTCGCGCCAGATCAGTTCGGAAAGCCAGGTCGCCGCGCCGCGACCGGACTGGGCCTGGGCATGGGCGGCAAGCTGGCGGATCGAAATGGTGCCGAAGCGCAGATGCGCCGAGAGGTAAGACGTGCCCTTGACCGCGGGGAAATCGCGCCGCGCAGCATAGTCGTCAATGCGTTCCGTGAAGTCGCGGAACAGGGCTTGCGCCCCGCTCATGCCGGTGGGCAGCTTCAGTTCGGCGAGGTCCGTGGCTTCGAAGCCGAGCTGCTGCAGCGTTGGCAGCGGCGAGTTGTCGCGTGGCGGCGCGAGCTTGGCGGCGTAGTCCTCGACCGGGCAGGGTTGCAGGTCCGCGGTGGCGAGCCGTTTCAGCCACGCATTCTTGTAGGGCGTGAATACCGAGAAGGGCGTGCCGCCCTGAGTCATCACCTCGCTGTGATCGAAAATCACCTGGTCCTTGAAATCGACAAAGTCGGCGCTGGCGACACGGCGTTTTACTTCTGCGTCGCGTGCAACGGCAGCCGGTTCATAGTCGCGGTTGGTGTAGATCGCCGCCACCCCGAGTTCGGCGGCGAGCCTGGGAATTTCGACGACCGGATCGCCATGACGCACGATCAGCGCACCGCCCATCTCGCGCAGCGTGGCGTCGACCTCCTCCACCGCGCGGAGGATGAATTCGACGCGCCGGTCGCGGCGCGGCAGCCTATCGAGAATCGTCGTGTCGAAGACGAAGACACAATGCACTCGCGCATGAGCCTTCAGCGCATGATGCAATGCGGCGTGATCGTGCACGCGCAGATCGCGACGGAACCAGACGAGGGCGGCGGACATGGACGATTGACGCGGGGATACTCGGGAACGGACTGACAGATTACAATAGCGGCACTTTCATGGACACCGTCAGTCTCGCCAACCACTTTCTGATCGCCATGCCCGCCATGGCCGACCCGAATTTTTCCCGCACGCTGACGTTCATTTGCGAGCACAACGCAGAAGGTGCCATCGGCATCATCGTCAATCGCCCGATGGACATGAAGCTGGCCGGGCTGTTCGATCGGGTCAGCATTCCCCTCGACGACGAGCAAGCCGAGGCGCGCTTCGCCGAGCTGCCGGTATATTTCGGCGGCCCGGTGCAAACCGACCGTGGCTTCGTGCTGCACCGACCGGCGGGGCAATGGCAGTCCTCGTTGAATGTCAGTGACGAAATCGCGCTGACCAGTTCGCGCGACATCCTCCAGGCCATGGGCAGCACCGGCGAGCCGGCCGAAGTGCTGGTCAGCCTTGGCTATGCCGGCTGGACGGCGGGACAACTGGAGTGGGAGCTGTCACAAAACGCCTGGCTCACTGTGGCCGCAGACGCCGGAATCATTTTTGATGTGCCCGCCGAAGAACGCCTGCCGGCGGCGATGCAGCTGCTCGGCATCGATTTCGCCAACCTCTCCGAAGTGGCCGGCCATGCATGACGGCTCCGTGCTCGCTTTCGATTTCGGGATCAAACGCATCGGTATTGCGATCGGTACACAACTGGAAGGGGGGCGGCTGGGTTCAGCGCGCGCTTTGACGACCATCGACAGCGAGACCAACGACGCACGCTTCGCCGCGATTTCCAGCCTGGTTGCGGAGTGGCAGCCGGTTCACCTGCTGGTGGGCCGGCCCTTGAACGAAGACGGCACGCCGCACGAGATGACGGCGCGCTGCGAGCGCTTCGCCAACCAGTTGCGCGGACGCTTTCGCCTGCCGGTGGATGAAGTCGACGAGCGCTTCAGTTCAACCGAAGCCGATGCCGGCCTGCGCGAACGCGGGCTTTCCTGGCAGGAGCGCAAGGCACGGATCGATGCCGAAGCCGCACTCATAATCCTTCAAAGCTGGTTCGATGCCCATGGCCACACCGCAACCCATGCAGCTGCCTGACGCCGAAGCGCTCTGCACCGCCCTCGCCGACGCCATGCGAGGCCACGTCGATCCTGCCCGCACCGCGCTGGTCGGCATCCACACCGGCGGCGTCTGGGTTGCGGAGCGCTTGCATGCCGCGCTGGGTCTGAAAATTCCGTCGGGCTCGATCGACGTGTCCTTCTATCGCGATGATTACAACCAGCGCGGTTTGCATGCCAATGCCAGGACTTCGCAGATTCCCTTCGATATCGAAGGGGCGCACATCGTTATTGTCGATGACGTGCTCTACACCGGCCGCACCATCCGTGCCGCGATGAACGAGTTGTTCGACTATGGCCGGCCGGCAAAGATCGACCTTGCCGTATTGACTGATCGCGGCGGCCGCGAACTCCCCATCGCTCCCAGTTTCTGTCCGCATTCGCTGAGCTTGCCCGCGTCGCAGATGCTGGCGCTGGAGCGTGCCGAAGGCGGAAAACTTTCCTTCCGGCTGATGGAGAAATGAGCGTGATGAACACGGGCGGCAATCCGCAACTCAACAGCCACGGCGAACTGCAACACCTGCTGACCATCGAGGGTTTGCCGCGCGACGTGCTGACGCGCATCCTCGATACCGCCGCGCCCTTTTCCGAAGTCGCCGAACGCGAAGTCAAGAAAGTGCCGTTGCTGCGCGGCAAGAGCGTGTTCAACCTGTTCTTCGAGAATTCGACGCGCACCCGCACCACCTTCGAGATCGCCGCGAAGCGGCTTTCCGCCGACGTCATCAACCTCAACATCAACACGTCCTCGGCGAACAAGGGTGAAACCCTGCTCGACACGGCGGACAACCTCGCCGCGATGCAGGCCGACATGTTCGTCGTGCGCCATGCTTCAAGCGGCGCGCCCTACCTGATCGCGCAGCACATGGCGGCCACCGGGCGCGACCACATCCATGTGGTAAACGCCGGCGACGGCCGCCACGCGCACCCGACGCAGGGCCTGCTCGACATGTACACCATCCGTCACTACAAGGCGGATTTCACCCAGCTCACCGTCGCCATCGTCGGCGACGTGCTGCACTCGCGCGTGGCACGCAGCCAGATCCATGCCCTGACCACGCTGGGCGTGCCCGAAGTGCGCGTCATCGCACCGAAGACCCTGCTGCCTACCGGCATCGAGCGCCTCGGCGTGAGGGTCTTCAACGACATGCGCGAAGGCCTGCGCGGCGTCGATGTGGTGATGATGCTGCGCCTGCAGAACGAACGCATGCAGGGCGCACTGCTGCCCTCGACGCAGGAATACTTCAAGTCCTACGGCCTGACCCCGGAGAAGCTGGCGCTGGCCAAACCCGATGCCATCGTGATGCATCCGGGGCCGATGAATCGCGGCGTCGAGATCGATTCGGCGGTGGCCGATGGCGGCCAAGCCGTGATCCTGCCGCAAGTCACCTTCGGCATCGCGGTGCGGATGGCGGTCATGGCCATGCTCGCTGGAAACTGAGATGAAGATACATATCAAGAACGGTCGCCTGATCGACCCCGCGAGCAAGACCGACAAGCCGCTCGACCTGTTCATTGCCGCGGGGCGAATAGTTGGCATCGGCAACGCGCCGGCCGGCTTCGAAGCGAACAGCGTGCTCGATGCCACCGGCTGCATCGTCTGCCCCGGGCTGGTCGACCTTGCGGCCCGGCTGCGCGAGCCGGGCTTCGAATACAAGGCGACGCTCGAATCCGAAATGGCCGCCGCGGCTGCCGGCGGCGTGACGCGACTGGCCTGCCCGCCTGACACCGATCCGGTACTGGACGAGCCGGGTCTGGTGGAAATGCTGACGCATCGGGCGCGCCTGCCCGAGTTTGCCCATGTGCATCCGGTGGGCGCCCTCACCGTGCAACTGGACGGCAAGGCGCTGACCGAAATGGCCGAACTGGCGGAAGCGGGCTGCGTCGCCTTCGGTCAGGCCAATCGCGCGATCGTCGATACGCAAGTGCTGCTGCGCGCCATGATGTATGCGGCGACCTTCGACTTCCCGGTCTGGTTGCAGGCGCAAGACCCCTTCCTGGCGCGCAAGGGCGTTGCCCATGACGGCGAAGTCGCTGCGCGCCTCGGTCTTGCCGGAATTCCGGTGGCGGCGGAAACCATCGCATTGGCCACCATCCTGCACCTTGCCCGCGAGACCGGCGCCCGGGTGCACGTAACCCGCATTTCATCCGCCGCCGGTGTCGACATGATCGTCGCCGCGCGCGCCGCCGGCATCGCGGTGACCTGTGACGTGGCGATACATCATCTGCATCTGTGCGAGATGGACCTGGGTTTCTTCGATGCCCACGCCCGGCTCGACCCGCCGCTGCGCTCGCAGCGTGACCGCGATGCCTTGCGTGCCGGTTTGGCCAGCGGCGCGATCAATGCGCTGTGTTCCGACCACACCCCGGTCGATGACGACGGCAAGCAGATGCCCTTCGACGAAGCCGAAATCGGCGCTACCGGGCTCGAACTGCTACTGCCGCTGATGCTCAAGTGGGCGCAGGAAATGAAGCTGCCACTGGTCACTGCACTGGCCCGTGTTACGTCGGACCCGGCGCGCATCCTCGGCGTCAAGGCCGGCAGCCTGGCGCTGGGCGCGGCGGCCGACATCTGCGTGTTCGACCCCATCGCCGAATTTCAGGTCAGCCGCCAGAATCTCAGAAGCCAAGGCAAGAACACGCCCTTCCTCGGCATGGAATTTCCAGGCCGGGTGCGCTACACCTTGATCGACGGCCATCTGGCCTTCGACGGCACGCTCGCTTAACGGCCCGCGAGGCAGCCTCTTGCCACGGACGGATCCATGCCGTCGATGCGCACCCGCTTGGCGCGCGACGTGTCGCCGCTCACCAGACTGATCGACGCCTTGGCCACGCCGAGCTGGTCGGCGAGAAATGCGATCAGGCAGGCATTGGCCTTGCCATCCACCGGCGGCGAGGCGAGGCGAATCTTCAGCGCTTCGCCGTGCAGGCCGACCACTTCGGTTTTCTTCGCCCCCGGCTGGATGTGCAGCCGCAGCGTCACACCTTGGTCGTCGGCGACCAGCCAGGTCATGACATAAGAATCATTGGCAGCACGTTGTTGCGCAGGCTGGCGACCACGAACAAGGCGATCTGCAACAGCAGCAGCAACGCCAGCGGCGACAGATCCACGCCCCCAATCGGAGGAATGACGCGGCGAAACGGCCGCAGCAGCGGTCGCGTCAGCGTGTTGAACACCTCGGCCAGCGGCGCGTAGGGGTTCACCCAGGAAAACACCGCCGACACCAGTACGGCGCCCATTACCAGATACAGACTGATCTTCGCCACCTCGAGCAGCGCCAGCACGGCGACCACAAAAGTCGGCGCTGGCGACACGGCGAGCAGCACCCCGGAGAGGCCCAGTGCGATCCCCTGATAGACCACCTGCCACAGCCAGGCCAGCAGCAGGCTCGCCATGTCCAGGCCGAACAGCCCTGGAACAAACCGCCGCACCGGGCGCACCATCCAGTCGGTGACGGCAACGATGAATTGCCCCAGCGGGTTGCGGAACGGCGTGCGCGCCCATTGCATCGCGAAGCGCACCAGCAGGGCCAGGGTCAGGAAGCCGCAGACAGTATCGAGGACGAAAAGGAGGATTTGCGCCAACATCAGTCTTTGCCCAGAAGTTCGCCGAGTTCCCGGCCGCGCGCTTCGGCAGCCAGTATTCCGTGTTCGATGGCGCTGGCAATGCCGCTGGCGCCAAACGACAGCAGCGCCGCTTCGGTGGTGCCACCCTTGGAGGTGACGCGCTCGCGCAGGGTCGAGATCGACTCGTTGCTCTGCTCCGCCAGACGGGTTGCGCCCAGGAAGGTTTCAACGCTCAGCTGTCGCGCGCTGCGGGCATCGAAACCCAGTTTGAGCGCGGCAGCTTCCATGGCTTCGAGGAAATAGAACACATAGGCCGGACCGCTGCCGGACACCGCGGTGACGGCATCCATTTTCTCTTCGTTGTCGATCCACACCGTGCTGCCGACGGCCTTGAGTATCTTTTCGGCCGTGGTGCGCCCTTCGAGGTCTACGCTCGGGTCGGCACACAGGCCGGTAATGCCGGCGCCGATCAGGGCCGGCGTGTTGGGCATGGTTCGCACCAGCCTGTTGTAGTTGCCCAGCCAGCGCGCAATGTCGGCCATGCGCAGCCCGGCGGCAATGCTCACCACGAGTTGATCGGTGAGCTTGCCGCACAGCGGCGCGACAGCGTCCCTGAGCTGCTGCGGCTTGACCGCCAGCACCAGGATCTCGCAGTTGAGCGCTGCCGCATCAACCGCCGCTGCGCAGCGCACGCCAAAGGCCTCGGTCAGCCTGTCGCGCGATTCCTCGAACGGTTCGACCACCTGTATGCCGGCGGCCGAAAAGCCCTGCTTGCGCAAGCCGCCGATGAGTGCGACGGCCATGTTGCCGCCGCCGATGAATGTGATTTTCATGTCGTGTAATTCCGTTGTCCGAAGATTGCCGTTCCGACGCGCAGCAGGGTGCTGCCTTCCATTATCGCCGCTTCCAGATCGTGGCTCATGCCCATCGACAGGGTATCGAGTCCCATGTCCAGCGAATCGCGCAGGCGGCGCAGGACGGCAAACGGCTCGCGCTGCCGCGACGGGTTGTCGCTGGCTTCGGGAATCGCCATCAGGCCGCGCAGCTTCAGCCCGGGTAGCGCCGCGACCTCACGTGCCAGCGAAGCTGCTTCCGCCGGCAGACAGCCGCTTTTCGACGCCTCGCCGGAAACATTGACCTGGAGGCATATCTGCAGCGGGGCCATGTCCGGCGGGCGCTGCGCGGCGAGCCGTTCGGCAATTTTCAGGCGGTCCACCGAGTGTACCCATGCAAAGTTTTCGGCAACCAGGCGTGTCTTGTTGCTCTGCAGCGGGCCGATGAAGTGCCATTCCAGGTCGAGTCCGGCCAGTTCGGCCGCCTTGTCGATCGCTTCCTGCACATAATTCTCGCCAAAAGCGCGCTGCCCCGCGGCGATCGCCGCCCTTACGCTGGTGGCGGGCCAGGTCTTCGAAACGGCCAGCAGCCGCACCGACTCCACCGGTCGCCCGGCGGCAATGCAGGCAGCGGCCATGCGTGCACGCACAGCTTGCAAGTTGGCGGCGATTGTTGTCATATAGCGTCTTTAAAGTATATCGCACCCCCTCTACAGGAAAGCGCTCATGGACATCACCGAACTGCTCACCTTTGTTGTCAAGAACAAGGCGTCCGACTTGCACCTGTCGTCCGGCATGCCGCCGATGATTCGCGTCCATGGCGACGTGCGGCGCATCAACTTGCCGGCCATGGAGCACAAGGATGTGCATGCCATGATCTACGACATCATGAACGACGGGCAGCGCAAGGTTTACGAGGAAAATCTCGAGTGCGACTTTTCCTTTGCGGTGCCGAACCTGGCGCGCTTCCGCGTCAATGCCTTCGTCCAGAACCGGGGTGCGGCAGCGGTGATGCGGACCATTCCGTCCAAGATTCTTTCGCTGGAGGATCTCAAGGCGCCCAAGATTTTTGAAGAGCTGGCCGACTATCCGCGCGGCCTGGTGCTGGTGACCGGGCCGACCGGTTCCGGCAAGTCGACCACGCTGGCGGCGATGGTCGACCACAAGAACAATGTCGAATACGGCCATATCCTGACCGTCGAAGACCCGATCGAATTCGTGCATGAGTCCAAGAAGTGCCTGATCAACCAGCGCGAAGTCGGTCCGCACACCCTGTCCTTCAACAACGCCCTGCGCTCCGCCCTGCGCGAAGACCCGGACGTGATTCTGGTCGGTGAAAAGCGCGACCTGGAAACCATCCGGCTGGCCATGTCCGGCGCCGAGACGGGCCACCTGGTGTTCGGTACGCTGCACACCTCTTCGGCGGCGAAAACCATCGACCGGATCATCGACGTGTTCCCTGCGGCTGAAAAGGAAATGATCCGCGCCATGTTGTCGGAGTCGTTGCGCGCGGTTATTTCGCAGACCCTGTGCAAGACCATGGACGGGACGGGCCGCGTGGCCGCACACGAAATCATGGTCGGCACGCCGGCCATCCGCAACCTGATCCGCGAGGCCAAGGTGGCGCAGATGTATTCTGCGATTCAGACCGGGCAGCAGTTCGGCATGCAGACGCTGGACCAGAATCTGCAGGACTTGGTCAAGCGGAAAATCATCGCGCCCAGCGAAGCGCGCGCCAAGGCCGCCAACAAGGACAATTTCCCCGGCTGATGCCGGGGAAATTGTCCTTCGGGAAAATGCTGGCTCCCATCCCCCACGGCAGGCTTTGCACAGCCTGCCGGCTGCAACGGCGCGAAGCGGTGCTTCGCGAAACCCCGTCTCCGCCCCCTCGCGGGGAGGTGACTAAGTTGGAGCCGCTGACGCGGCTTGAGTAGCAAGAAACGACCGGAGATTTGCACCATGGAACGCGATGAAGGTTTGAAATTCATGTACCAGCTTCTGACGATGATGATGCAGAAGAAGGGCTCGGACTTGTTCATTACCTCCGGTTTCCCGCCGGCCATGAAGATCGACGGCAAGATGACGCCGGCGACCACGCAGCCGTTGTCGTCCCAGCACACGCAGGAACTGGCGCGGGCGATCATGAACGACAAGCAGGCCGCCGAATTCGAGGCGACCAAGGAGTGCAATTTCGCCATCTCGCCGGCCAGCATCGGCCGCTTCCGCGTCAATGCCTTCATGCAGCAGGGGCGCGTGGGCATCATCCTGCGCACCATCAACGTGCAGATTCCCGAAATGGAGGATCTCAAGCTGCCGCCGGTGCTCAAGGACGTGGTGATGACCAAGCGCGGCCTGGTGCTGTTCGTCGGCGGCACGGGTTCCGGCAAATCAACCTCGCTGGCGGCGATGATCGGTTATCGCAACCAGAACAGTTACGGCCACATCATTACCATCGAAGACCCGGTCGAATATGTTCACGATCACCGCAACTGCGTGATCACCCAGCGCGAGGTCGGCGTCGATACCGATTCATGGGAAATCGCGCTGAAGAACACCCTGCGCCAGGCGCCCGACGTCATCCTGATCGGTGAAATTCGTGACCGGGAAGTCATGGAACACGCCATCGCCTTTGCCGAAACGGGCCATCTGGCGATGGGGACGCTGCACGCCAACAACGCCAATCAGGCGATCGACCGGATCATCAACTTCTTTCCCGAAGAGCGGCGGCCGCAGCTATTGATGGACCTTTCGCTCAACCTCAAGGC